>SHVQ01000004.1 GCA_009694195.1 Rhodospirillales bacterium | reverse complement strand
CGGGCGTTCCGGGCTCGGCGCGAAAGCGCGCGCCGTTCGCCTGAACGATCGAAGCCTCGCCGCGGACCGAGTCGACGCTGCCGACGGAGCCCAGGCGGGGGTCTCCGGCAGGGACACCCGAAGATCCGAATGTCTCGGCGAGCCGGGCAGCCACATCGGCAGAGATGCGGACGCCGCTTTCGCTGATCAGGTCGGGAGGCGAATCGAGGGTGAAGAAGTCGCGGATCAGGACCGCTTTCCCATCCGGCGCCACGATCAGGAGATCCGATCCCTGGCGGACGAACCGGCCGGTGAGGAGGAGCTGGCTTCCCTTCAACAGGAGGGGCGCGACCGACGTGGCCTCGAGCACGACGGCCTCGGTGCCGCCGGAGCCGGTTGAAGGACGCCCGCGGCTCATCGCCGAGCCTCGTCAAAATTTACGAACAATCGCTGCGTGATTCGCCGTCGAAATGCGCCGTCCATGATCCCCCAGCGATCCTGTGACGAATCGGGATTATACCACAGATGGGGGTCTCTGGACCTAAATTATTGGATATATAGTGGCTTGTGGGGTACTATTGAGCTTTTGCCTGCAGATCGCCGCCCATCTCCTTGAAGGCGCGTCACTCCGGGCGCTTCAGCATCGGTCCGAGATTGCGGCCGCCGAAGATATGCAGGTGGAAATGCGGCACGTCCTGGTTCGCGTTGCGGCCGTGGTTGGCGAGCACCCGATAGCCGGGCTCCACCAGCCCGAGCTGCCGCGCAACCTTGCCGACCCCGCGCACGAAGCCCGCGAGCTCGGCATCGCTCGCCGTCTCCGAGAAGTCGTCCATCGAGACGTAAGCGCCTTTCGGAATGACCAGCACGTGGGTCGGCGCCTGCGGGTTGATGTCGTGAAAGGCGAGGACGTGCGTATCCTCGTAGACCTTCTTGCACGGAATCTCGCCCTTGAGGATCTTGGCGAACACGTTCCCTGAATCGTATGTCATGGTCATCCCCTTTTCGATTTCGGTTTTTTGCGCCCTTTCGTGCGCGACGCTTTCTCCTGGAGGCCGGAAACGCCTTCGCGCCGCCGGAGCTCGGCCCACACGTCGGCGGGCTTCACGCCGCGCGCCGCCCATAACACGAGCAGGTGGTAAAGAAGGTCGGCGCTCTCCGCGACCACCCGCGCGCGCGATTCGCCGATCCCGGCGATCACCGTCTCGACCGATTCCTCGCCCAATTTGGCCGCGATCTTCGCGATACCCTTGCCGAACAACTTTGCCGTATAGGACGTCTTCGGCTTCGCGCCCTTGCGCGAATGAATGAGTTGGAAAAGGCTATCAAGCACTTGCGCCTCGTCCTTGTTCCGCGCCGTGAGCTCTTTTGCCATCGCCCCCACCGGCCCTTATCGGGCGTCCCTGACCGGGATCCCCGCCGCCTTCATATACGTCTTCGCTTGATCGATCGTATAGGTGCCGAAGTGGAAGATCGAGGCCGCGAGCACGGCCGAGGCATGGCCCGCAGTCACCCCGTCGACCAGGTGCTGGAGCGTGCCGACACCGCCCGAAGCGATCAGCGGGACCGGCACGGCGTCGGCGACCGCGCGGGTCAGCGCGTGATCGAACCCCTGTTTCGTTCCGTCGCGGTCCATGGACGTAAGCAGGATCTCGCCCGCGCCCAGCCCGGTCATGCGCACGGCCCAGGCGACGGCATCGAGGCCGGTTTCCCGCCGCCCGCCATGGGTGAACACTTCGAACCCGCTGCCGGCGGACGACCGCGTTACGCGCTTCGCGTCGATCGCGACGACGATGCACTGATTGCCGAATTTCTCCGCCGCCTCGGCGACGAACTCGGGCCGCGTCACGGCGGCGGTATTGATTGAGACCTTGTCGGCGCCGGCGAGCAGCAGCATTCGGATGTCGTCGACGGTCCTGACGCCGCCGCCGACGGTCAGCGGCATGAAGCATTCCTCCGCCGTCCGGCGCACCGCGTCCAGCAGGATATCGCGGTTCTCGTTGCTCGCCGTGATGTCGAGGAAGCACAGCTCGTCCGCACCGGCCTTGTCGTAGACGCTTGCCTGCTCGGAGGGATCGCCCGCGTCGACCAGGTTGACGAAGTTGACGCCCTTCACGACGCGGCCGCGATGGACGTCAAGACAGGGGATGATTCTCACCTTCAGCATGATCTCACGCGCGCAATCCCGTGAAACGACTCTGCAATCGTCCGGGACTTCGCGTCACACATCAAGAGGGCCCGAGAACGTCCACGGCCGTCTTGATATCGACCCGGCCCTCGTAGATCGCGCGCCCGCAAATGACGCCTTCCAGCATGGGCGCACGTTCTTTGAGCCGGCGGATGTCGTCCATCGAGGAGATACCGCCGGAAGCGATCACCGGCACCGGCACGCCTTGCGCAAGTGCCAGTGTCGCTTCGACGTTCGGGCCTTCGAGCGCGCCGTCGCGTTCGATGTCCGTATAAACGATGGCGGCGGCGCCCGCTTTGGCGAAGGTCTGCGCGATATCGGCAGCCCGGGCATCCGTCGTCTTGGTCCATCCATCGACGGCCATGAAGCCGTTGCGGGCATCGATGCTGACGGCGATGCGTTTGGGGTGACGCCGGCAGGCTTCGCGCAGCATTTCCGGGTCCCGGTATGCCGCTGTACCTAAGATCAACCGCGTGATCCCTTGCCCGATCCAGTAATCGACCGTATCGAGCGTCCGGATTCCGCCACCCAATTGAACCGGGACATTGACGGCTTTGAGGACGGAGAGGACGGCTTCCGCGTTCACCGGCCGTCCCGAATAGGCGCCGTTCAAGTCGACCACGTGCAGCCACCGACACCCTGCGTTCGCAAAAAGTCGTGCTTGTTCAAATGGTTGGTCGTTAAAGACGGTCGTTCGCGCGAAATCGCCGCGCAGCAGGCGGACGCACTGGCCGTCCTTGATATCGATTGCCGGGAAGAAGATCACTCTATTGGCCTTACAGAGAGGGCGGGCTTATGGTGCCCACGACAAGAAGTTGGAAATGATCTTAAGCCCAACGTGCTGGCTTTTTTCCGGGTGGAACTGGGTCCCTGCCAGGTTGCCGCGCGCGACCATGGCCGTGACTTCAGTCCCGTATCGGGTGCTCGCCACGACATCGCTCCGGCTCCGGCAGGCAAGGGCGTAGGAGTGGACGAAATAGACGTCCGCGCCCTCATCGATATCCTCAACGAGAGCATGAGGAGAGCCGTGCATGTGGATGTTGTTCCATCCCATGTGCGGGATTTTCAGACCGAGGTCCCCGGGCGACAGCGGTACCACGTCGCCGGCGATCCACCCGAGCCCCTCATGCACGCCATGCTCGTGCCCGTGCTCGGCCATGAGCTGCATGCCGACGCAAATGCCGAGGAATGGACGCCCCTTCTTCAGCGCCGCCTCTTCGAGCGCCTCGATCATGCCGGGAAGCGCCGCGAGCCCGCGCTTGCAATCGGCGAAGGCGCCGACGCCCGGAAGAACGATCCGGCTCGCCTTCAGGACATCATCGGGATCGCTGGTGACGAGAATGGGCTCATCTTGCCCACCCTCACGGCTTGCGCGCTCGAACGCCTTCGCCGCCGAGCGGAGGTTGCCGGACCCGTAATCGACGATCGCAACCGTCATGCCGGCAATTCCACGCGCCTCGCGTATTCATATTCGGCGACCTCGAGGTCCGCCGCGGCGATGACGCCCTCGAACGCATAGCCGTCGCGCGCGAGCTTGCGACGGCGCGCGTCGTTCGCGACGAACCCGATCACGCCGGCAAAGGCGAACGCGAGCGCGGCCTCGCTGATGGGGTCGGGCTCGAGCGCGTAGATAAATCCACTCGCCACGATGTAGATGCCGGCGATGGCGATGGCCATTCCCCAGAGCCGTTTCCACAAGGCCCATGTGAACGTGAGCAGAAACGCGGGCCAGCAAAACCCTTCCTTCACGAGAACGATATCGCGATCGGGGTCGAGCCCGTGATGGCGGACGTGGATGGTGTAGACATGCATGACGTTGCCGTCGGTTAAAAAATCGTCGGACCTAAAGGGAGCCGCCGAGCACGCCCTTGGTCGAGGGAACGGCGTCCTTGCGGCGGGCATCGATCTCCACGGCCTGGCGCAGCGCTCGGGCAAGCCCCTTGTAGCAGGACTCGATGATGTGGTGGTTGTTCTCGCCGTACAGGTTCTCGACATGCAGCGTGAGACCGGCCGATTGCGAGAACGCCTTGAACCACTCCTTGAACAGCTCCGTGTCCATGTCGCCGAGCTTCGGCTTGGTGAAACCGACGCGCCAGATCAGATAGGGACGGCTCGACGCATCGACGGAAACCCGGGTGAGCGTCTCGTCCATCGGGATCATGGCGAAGCCGTAGCGGCCGATTCCCTGGCGATCGCCGAGCGCCTTGGCGACGGCCTCGCCGAGCGCGATGCCCGTGTCCTCGGTTGTGTGGTGGAAGTCGATGTGGAGGTCGCCCTTGGCCTCGACGGTCAGGTCGATGAGGCTGTGGCGCGACAGCTGCTCCAGCATGTGGTCGAGGAAGCCGATGCCGGTCGAAACCCGATACACGCCCTTGCCGTCCAGGTCCACGCTGACGGCGATCGACGTTTCCTTGGTTGCACGCTTGACGCTCGCGGTCCGCATCGGGGTTCCGTACCAAAGGGTTAGCTCGCGGCCTTCTTGTATCAGGAACGTTTGGGGACCGCCAGCGCCCCGTCTGCGGCGAGGCCTCCTCTGGAGGGCCAGCCAGCGCGCTTGACCGCGCCCCCCGAGAAACCCATATAGTCGCTGGCGTCCCCAACTTTTTTCGCGCCGTCGGGCGCGTCATCCTTCGGGATTTTCATGGCAACCGAGACGCGCGATCTTTGGCACGCCACCACGATCCTCGCGGTCCGCAAGGGAGACCGCGTCGTCATCGCCGGCGACGGGCAAGTCAGCTTCGGCCAGACCGTGGTCAAAGCGAATGCGCGGAAGGTGCGGCGCTTGGGCGACGGCAAAGTGATCGCCGGATTCGCCGGCGCGACGGCCGATGCCTTCACGCTGTTCGAGCGCCTGGAAGCCAAGCTCGAGCAGTATCCGGGCCAGCTCACCCGCGCCTCGGTCGAGATGGCCAAGGACTGGCGGACCGACCGCTATCTCCGCCGTCTGGAAGCCATGATGGCGGTCTCCGACAAGAGCGTTTCTCTGATGCTGAGCGGAACCGGCGACGTGCTGGAGCCGGAAGACGGGCTGATCGGGATCGGCTCGGGCGGGAATTTCGCCCTCGCCGCCGCCCGCGCCCTCATCGATCGCCCGGAGCTCGATGCCGAAGCGATCGCACGGCGCGCCCTCGAGATCGCGGCCGGCATCTGCGTCTTCACGAACACCAACATCGTCGTCGAATCCCTATGACGTCGTTCACCCCCCGCGAGATCGTCTCGGAGCTCGACCGCTATATCATCGGCCAGGCCGACGCCAAGCGCGCCGTTGCGATCGCGCTCCGCAACCGCTGGCGGCGGCTGCAGCTCGGCGACGGCCTCCGCGAGGAAGTGCTGCCGAAGAACATTTTGATGATCGGCCCGACGGGGGTCGGCAAGACCGAGATCTCGCGCCGGCTCGCGAAGCTCGCGCAGGCGCCCTTCCTCAAAGTCGAGGCGACAAAGTTCACCGAGGTCGGTTACGTCGGACGCGACGTGGAGCAGATCATCCGCGACCTCGTCGAATCGTCGATCAGCATGACGCGCGAGCGGATGCGGAAACAAGTCACCGCCAAGGCCGAGCTGCAGGCGGAAGAGCGGGTGCTCGACGCCCTCGTCGGCGAAGACTCGGGCAAGGACACGCGCGAGAAGTTCCGCAAGCTCTTGCGCGAAGGCAAGCTCGGCGATCACGAAATCGAGATCAAAGTTCAGGACGCAGGCGTCGGCGGGCTTCCCGTCGTCGACATCCCGGGCATGCCGGGAGCGCAGATGGGGATGATCAACCTGAACGACATCCTCGGCCGCGCGTTCGGCCAGACAACGAAGGCGAAGCGCCTGACAGTCGCCGATTCCTACCGCGTGCTCGTGCAGGAGGAAGCGGACAAGCTGCTCGACGAGGAGCGCGTGATCAAGGAGGCGATCGGAAACGTCGAGAACAACGGCATCGTCTTCATCGACGAGATCGACAAGATCACGTCGCGGGGGGAGCGCATCGGCGCCGACGTCAGCCGCGAGGGCGTCCAGCGCGATCTCCTGCCCCTGCTGGAAGGGACGACGGTGACGACGAAGCGCGGTGCGGTGCGGACGGACCACATCCTGTTCATCGCGTCCGGCGCGTTTCACGTGTCGAAACCGAGCGACCTCCTGCCGGAGCTGCAAGGCCGGCTTCCGATCCGCGTCGGGCTCAAGGCGCTCACGCGGGACGACTTCGTCCGTATCCTGACCGAGCCGGAAGCGAGCCTGATCAAGCAATACCGGGCGCTCATGGGGGTGGAGAACCTGAACCTCACGTTCACCGACGCCGCCGTCGGCGCCATCGCCGACCTCGCCGCCGAGATCAATCACGGGATCGAGAACATCGGGGCGCGGCGGCTGCACACGGTGATGGAGAAGCTGCTGGAAGACATCAGCTTCACGGCTTCCGAGCGGAGCGGCGAGGCCGTCGTGATCGACGCCAAGGACGTGCAGGAGCGCGTCGGCGAGCTCGCTAAGAACGCCGATCTCAGCAAGTATATTCTTTAAAGCGGAATCAAATCGGATTGAAGCGCCCCCCTCACCCTCCCCTCTCCCCCCGTGAGACGGGGGGAGAGGGTTGCGTAGGGTTGGCGCGGCACTGGCCGCGCCTTACCCGCCTGCGGGGCCGAAGCCCTTCGGCGCGGCGAAGGCCCGAAGCTGGGTGAGGGGAGAGCGATTCCATCCATCTCGATCATCCTCTCGATTTTCAGTGCGTGGGCCCGCGCAAGGGCGACAGGTTGCTCCGGATCTCGGCGATGACCCAATCGATCGCGGAATCGTCGAGGTCGCCGATGTGGCGGGAGAGCAGGTTGGCGAGCTCCGTCGCCTTCGGGTTGAGTCCGGCCGTATCGATCACCGCGCGCGGATCGGAGAGCGCGACCAGCCGCTTCATCTCCTCCGTCTCGTCCCAGATGAGATCGAAGTATCCGCAGATCTGCTGGATCATGCCGGGCCCGGGGACGCCGCGGTTCCCGTGTTCGAGCGCCGAGAGGTAGGCCGACGAAACGCCCAGATCCTCGGCCATCTTTTTCAGCATGATGCCGCGCTTCGCTCTGAGCTCGCGCACGCGCAATCCGAACGGTGTCATTTCTCCCCCACCTCTTTCCCGATCTGCCCCCGCCGCCGTTTCAAGAGAACGTAGAATGCCCCCTGCCCGCCGTGCTTCGGTTGCGCCGGGGCGAGCGTCAGAATGCGCGGGCGCAGGGCCGGCTCGTTCAGCCACCGCGGCAAGGCTTCGCGCAACGCGCCGCGCCCGGCAGATGATCGGACGCCGTGGCCTGTGATGACAAGAACGCAGCGGTGTCCGGCAGCAGAAGCCTTTTCGATTGAGATCGCGAGCGCGCGATACGCTTCTTCGAGCGTGTGC
This sequence comes from Rhodospirillales bacterium, assembly GCA_009694195.1. Classification (GTDB taxonomy): domain Bacteria; phylum Pseudomonadota; class Alphaproteobacteria; order Rhodospirillales; family SHVQ01; genus SHVQ01. The sequence goes on along the minus strand of SHVQ01000004.1, from coordinate 122,214 downwards.
CCGTGCAGGTCGATTTCGACGTCGATCGCGAACTCGCCGCGACGCAGCCGGTCGGCCGTCCGCCGGTCGACGCCCGGCGAAGCGCCCGGCTTCAATTCCGGGAGCGCGGGCGCCTTCGGTTGGGGAGGCGGCGGCACCGGCACGGCCCTTCGCACCGCCGGCTTTGGTTCGATCTTCAAGACGACCGGAGCGCGTTCTGCGGGCGCTCGCTCGCGCCCTTTGATCGGCGCGATCCCTTGCGTGAACGCGCGCCAGACATCCTGGTCCACCGGAGCGCCGGTGCGCCCGGCCGGGGCACGCGCCCGGCTTGTTTGCCGCTCCCGTTCAGCCACGCTCGAATCCTCCATCCGCGACAGTATCCTTCAGGTCGTTAACAATTAGGATATGGAGGCGTTGCGGCCCGTGGGCGCCCAAGAGGAGCGTCTGCTCGATGTCGGCGGTGCGGGACGGCCCGGTGATCCAGTTGACCGTCCGCGGCATTGTTGGTCCGTCTTTGGAAGCCCGCTCCGTCCGCAGCCGCGCCCAAACGTCCTCATAGGTGCCGACGATGGCGCTCGCGCGCAGGACCACGATGTGGGTCGGCGGCAGAACATTGAGCCGGGTCGGGCTCTCCGGGCCGGACTGGATGACGAGGGTACCGGTCTCCGCGACGCCGGCGAAGGCGGCGCCGACGCCGACCGAATCCTCAGGCCTCGGAGGCCCGAAGTCGGGCGTCAGCAAGGGTTGTTTCGACCACGGAATGTTGTCTCTCCGGGTGAGCGGCGCGACCCGGAGCGCGGCGCCGAGATTGTGGCGGGCGAGGTAGGCGGCGACGCGGCCGGGCACGTCCGCGAAGGACGCGACCGCTTCGGCCGTGGCGTCGGCGCGCACGGCCTCCGCCATGAAGAGCGCAAGACGCCGGTCGGCGGGAAGCCGGCCGCGGCTCGGCTGCACGCCCGGGCGAAGCGCAGCTAGGCGGTCCGCCGGGCTTTGCGATGTGACGCGGGGCTTCCGGGCAAGCGATCGCCGAATGTTGGCGAGGATGTCGGTGCGGGACGACATCAGGTGCGCGTCCCTGGGTTGCGTTGGCGCCACTGAAGCAGGAAGGATCTCGCCTCCGGCGCCGGCAGGTCGCGAACGGACGTCCAGCCGCCGGCAAACGGCAACCAGCGGAAACGTCCCTTCCGCCGGCCGAGGCTCGCAAGGAACGAGACGCCGAGGCCGAAGACGGCGCGGTAGAGCGCCGGATGCCGGGCGAGGAAGCTCCAGACTTTAAGCGCCGCGCGGGCGATGGCCGGACTCTCGTGCGTCGCATGCTGACGCTCCCGCCAGTGGCGGAGCATCTTCGGCAAGGGAATGCGCATCGGGCAGACGCTTTCGCATCGCCCGCAGAGCGTGGACGCATTCGGGAGATGTTGCGCCTCCGGAAGCCCGATCAATCCGGGAACGAGGACCGCGCCCATGGGTCCCGAATAGACCCACCCGTAGGCATGGCCGCCCACCGCGCCGTACACCGGGCAATGATTGAGACAAGCGCCGCAGCGGATGCAGCGGAGCATCTCGTGGAACTCGCTCCCGAGCAGGGCTGAGCGCCCGTTGTCGAGCAGGACGACGTGAAATTCTTCCGGCCCGTCGGCGTCGTCCGCGCGGCGCGGGCCCGTCACGAACGTCGTGTAGACCGATATCTCCTGGCCGGTCGCCGAGCGCGCGAGAACGCGGAGAATGGTCGCCGCGTCTTCCAGCGTCGGCACGATCTTCTCGATGCTCGCGAGCGCGATATGGACGCGCGGGAGCGAACACGTGAGGTCGGCATTCCCTTCGTTCGTCACGATCACGATCGAGCCCGTCTCGGCGATCAGCATGTTGGCGCCGGTGAGCCCGACGTCGGCCTTGAGGAAGCGCTCGCGCAGCCGCGTCCGCGCTTCGTCGAGCAGCGCCCGCGGCTCGACCAGCGGGCGGGCGGGATCGAGATCGGTGTGATGGGCGCGGAACGCGTCCGCCACCTGGTCCATCGAGAGATGGATCGCGGGCGCGATCAAGTGGCTCGGCGGCTCGTGGCGAAGCTGGATGATGTATTCGCCGAGATCCGTCTCGACGGGAACGATCGCGTGCGCCTCCAAATGGTCGTTGATCGCGATCTCCTCGCCGATCATCGACTTGCTTTTGGTGACCGTGCGGGCATCGGCCGCTTGGCAGATCTTCAGGATCGCGTCCCGCGCTTCGACCGCATCGCGGCACCAGTGGACACGGCCGCCGCTCGCGATCACCTGCTTCTCGAAACGGTCGAGATAGACGTCCAGGTTATCGAGCACGTGGTCCTTGATGTCGCGCGCGGCATCGCGAAGCTGGTCGAATTCGGGAAGCCGCGCGGCGGCGTCCCGGCGGCGGGCAGGGAACCCATGGGCCAGGCGGGCGAGCGCTTCCGTGAGCCGCGCGTCGCCGAGTGCGTGATGGGCGTTTTCCTTGAAGGACCGTGCCGTCGATTCCACGCGATTAAGCCCTTTACCGGACCGATGAATCTTCGCCGATCGGGGCACCCTCGCTTCCGGCCAGCACTTCCGCCACGTGCCGAACCTTCATCGGAGAGCCGCGCCGCTTCAACCGGCCGGCGATGTTGAGAAGACAGCCGAGATCGCCCGCCAACAGCGTCCCGGCGCCGGTCGCGAGCGCGTCATCCACTTTCTTGTCGACGATGCGCTCGGAAATTTCCGGGTACTTGACGCAGAAGAGGCCGCCGAAGCCGCAGCAGGTTTCGGCCTCCTTCGACTCCCTAAGATCGAGCCCGGCGACTTCGGCGAGGAGCCGGCGCGGCTGCGCTTTCACGCCGAGCTCGCGAAGGCTCGAGCAGGAATCGTGATACGTGGCGGACCCCGCGTGGGTCGTGCCGACGTCCTTCCATCCGAGCACGTCGACGAGAAAGGACGTGAGCTCGTAAACGCGCGGCGCGAATGCGCGGGCCTCCGCTTCCATCGCGGCGTCGCCCGCGAACATCTCCGGGTAGTGCAGGCGGAGCATGCCCGCGCACGATCCCGAGGGCGCGACGATGTAGTCGAAGCCGGCGAACGTTTTCATCACCGCCTTGGCGATGGCTTGCGCGTCCGCTTTCGCGCCCGAGTTGTAGGCGGGCTGGCCGCAGCAGGTCTGCGCCTCCGGCACGCTCACCCGGCAGCCGGCCTGCTCGAGCAGCTTGATCGCGGCGAACCCGACGGAGGGCCGCATCAGATCGACGAGGCAGGTCACGAAGAGCGCGACGTGCGGGGACGGCTTGGCCGTCTCTGAGGGCGATGCCATTCGGAAAGAATGGGGGTTTCCGTCCCCGAACGCAACCGCCCGCGGCCGTCGCGGTACCCGTCAGTTCGTGCGGTCTTTGGGCAGCAGGAGGAAGTAGCGACCCTCTTCTTTCATGCGGCCCGCGCGCTCGGCCGCCGCGGCGCCCGCGCCCCAAAAGAGATCTCCGCGCACCGGCCCGCGGATCGCGCCGCCGGTGTCCTGCGCAACGACGAGGCGCCGCAACGGAACGCGGCCATCCGCGGGGTCGCGCGTATCCAGCCAAAGCGGAATGCCGAGTGGAATGAATTTAGGGTCGACGGCAAGACTGCGGCCCGGCGTGAGCGCAGCCCCCTGGCTTCCGAGCGGTCCTTCGCCGGAATTGATCTGGAAGAACACGTAGGACGGATTCTTCGCCATGAGCTCGCCGGCGGCATTGGGATTTTCCGCCAGCCACGCCCGGATCGATTGCATCGTCACGTCTTCCCGCGCGAGCGTCCCGCGCCGGATCAGCTCTGCCCCGATGGACGCGTAGGGATGTCCGTTCGCGCCCGCGTAGCCCAAGCGCACCTCGCGCCCGTCGTCCATCACGACGCGGCCGGAGCCCTGCACATGGAGGAAGAACGCATCCACGGCGTCGTCGACCCAGAGAAGCTCGAGACCCTTCCCCGCGAGCGCGCCGGCTTCGATCTCGGCGCGCGAGACGTACGGCACAAACCGGTTGCCGACGACGCGCCCGGCAATGCGTTGGCCGCTCCAATCGGGCCGGAATTCGCCCAAGTCGGCCGAGATCAGATCGGACGGGCGGGCGTAGAGGGGAACCCGGAAGCGTCCCTCCCGCCGCCAGGCTCCGCGCAGCTCCGGCTCGTAGTATCCGGTGAAGAGCCCGGCCGGCTTCCCGTTGTCGGTCGCGCGGTAGAAGGCAAACGCCGACTCGAAGAACTTCCGGGCCGTCGCATCGTCGGCGCTCGAAAGCGCTTCCGCGTCGCGGCACACCCGGAGCCAGTCGGCGACGCGTCCGGCGACACCGTCCGGTCCGAGCGCGCGCTCAGGGGGAAGGCGTGCGAGGCGCTCGCAGGATTTGAGGAACGGCCGGAGCGCCTCGGCATGCCGGTCATCGGTCCAGCCGGGAACGGTTGCGGGCGACACGGATTCCAGGACAAGCTTCGCAGGGAGCGGCACGTCCGGCGCCGGCGCTTTCGGTGCCATGACGCACGCCGCGAGCGCGGACGCGCAGACGGCCGCGATGGTCGGAGAGAAATACGAGCGGAGCGGATTAGTCGAGGCTGCGCGTTGCGACCAGCGTCCAGTTGGGGTCGCGGGACTGAGTGTCACGGCTGAAGGTCCAAAAGTCGGTTACCTCGGTGACGGCGCTTGCGTCGCCCGAGACGATGTCGCCCTTTTCGTCGCGGGTCGCGTGAATCTGTTCGCTCACGAATTTGACGGTGACCGTCGCCGTCGGAATATCTGCGGTCGCTTCCGCGATCTCCGCGTTCTTGATGCCGACGAGCGTGTCCTCGAGCGTCTCGCCGGCCTTCTCGCGGATCCGAATGGCGCCCAGGAAGTTGGAGTATACCTCGGCGCTTAACATCTTTTTCAGCGTCGCAACGTCGCCGCTCTTGTACGCGCCGAGAATCATCTCGAACGCGGCCTTTGCGCCTTCGCCGAACTGTTGAGGACTGAACGTCGGGTCCGCGCGCTCGATCTCCGCGAGGGCGACGCTCGTCGCATCCCCGGCGGTCTCCTTGCCGCTCGCCGCATCATCATCGCCGCGCGCACGGCCAGGCAAAGAAATGATTTTCTCGTCCGCGCGGTCGGGCCGCGTCTGCGCCGATGGCGCGGGCCGGCGAAACGGATCGGGGTGACCGCCTTCGTGACCGTCACGGCGGCCCAAGACGCTTCGCAGCCGCAGCACGAGAAAGGCTGCGATCATTGCGAAAAAGACGATGTCGATAAATTGAAAGCCTTCGCCCATGCATTCCGCCCCTGGACGATCCGCGTGGGTTGCGGGTACGTCACCGGGTTATTGCGAGTGCGCCGTGCGTGGCGACAGGCGCGGGATTTCTTCGCGTGGCAAAATCGTCCGCGTCCAGCCGGCGGAAGCTCCGCCGCATGCTTGGTAGATACGCCCTCGCAGGCAAAAGGGCAACCCCTCTGATCGTTACCCCCGGGGGCGTGCTCGGTTGTTCTCGCCGGTGATCCGTGATAGCCACAGAGATTGTTTCGAACGGGGAGATTCAACGTGGCGCGTAAGGGGCGTAACAACCGTTCGGCGGACAAGGCGGCCAAGCCAAGTCAGCCGGCAAGTCCTCCCGCAGCGCCGAAGCCGCAGGCTCCCGAGCGCGCGGCCCCGAGCGCGCCGCCGCCGCCTGCCGCCCCCGCAGCGGCGCCACGGCCGGCACCGGCGGCCCCTGCGGGCCTCGCCCCCGCGGGACTCGGCCCGCAACCCTCCGTCGGCATTCGGCCCCAGGCGGCCTCGCCAGGTCCCGAGCCCACGGGCGCCCGCCCGCCGGCGCCGATCGTCATCAATGCGCAGTATATGAAGGATGCCTCCCTCGAGGTGCCGAACGCGCCGCGCGTTTTTGCGCTGATGCAGAAGGCGTCACCCGATATCTCCGTGAATATCGACGTTCGCGCGCAACCGATTCAGGACAGCGCCTTCGAGGTGCAATTCCACGTCCACGCCAAGTGCTCGGTCGGCGATACCGTCGCTTTCATCGTCGAGGTCGTCTATGCGGGCTTGTTCTCGGTGAACGTATCGCGCGAGCTGTTGGAGCCGACGCTCCTGATCGAGTGCCCGCGCCTGCTTTTTCCGTTCGCGCGCAACATCGTCGCCGACCTGACGCGGGACGGCGGGTTCCCGCCCCTGATGCTCGGCCCCGTGGATTTCACCGCGATGTATCAAAATCAGCTGCAGCGGCGCGCGGCCGGTGCCGCTGCGCCTGCATCCGGGGCACCCGCGGCGACGCCGGCGTAATTCTCGGCGTTTTCAGGAACTCCAGATCGGTTTTTTCAGGCGCTCGATAAAGCGCGCGTGAGCCGCCGTTTCCTCGGCCGTCGGCGCGTGGGCCCGTGACGGCCGCGAAACGCGAATCCCTTCGGTCCGCGGCGCCGCCGTCTCGGCGGTGAGAGCGAACCCAGGCTGACGGCCGCCAACCAGCTCGAGGTAAACCTGGGCAAGCAGCCGCGCGTCTTTCAGCGCCCCGTGGAGGGTCCGGTCGGTCAAATCGACCTGATAGCGGCGGCACAACGCATCCAGGTTCGCCGGCGCACCCGGAAATTTACGCCGCGCAAGAGCGACCGTATCGGTCACGCGTGCGACTGCGAGGGGTGTCATCTGCAGACGCTTCAGTTCCGCATTGACGAATCCGAGATCGAAGTCCGCGTTGTGGATCACGAGCGGCGAATCGCCGACGAACTCAAGAAACTTCCCGACCACGTCGGCAAACAAGGGCTGCTCCGCCAAGAAGGCCGAAGTGAGGCCGTGCACGGACTCCGCCTCGCTCGGCATGTCGCGCTCCGGATTGACGTAGCATTGGAACGTCCGGCCGGTCGGCACATGGTTGAAAAGCTCGATGCAGCCGATTTCCACGATCCTGTGGCCGACGGTCGGGTCGAGCCCGGTTGTCTCCGTGTCGAGCACGATTTCGCGCAAGACCGCCGTCTCCCCTCAACGACCTTTTAGCGACAGGCTCGGCAGCCATTTCCGGCCGCGAATCCTGCGTAGTACTTTGACGATGTTTCGGATGGCTCGCAAGCTGTGGGCGCGACCGAGCCCGGTCTGAACCACGAAGTCCGAGCGCCGCCGTTTTTCCGGGTCCGGCAACTGGCGCTTCAGGATGGACTGGAGGCGCGACCGCGTCATTCCCGGCCGGCTCAACACGCGCTTCCCTTGCAGGAACGCGGGCGCGGAAACCGTGATGACGGCATCGCACACGGCGTCGCCGCCGGTTTCGAAGAGAAGCGGAATATCGAGCACCACCAGCGGTGCGCGCCGGCGGGCCGCGCGTTCCAGGAACCGGCGCTGACTTTTGCGAACGGCCGGGTGAAGGATGCGCTCCAGTTTTGAAAGGGCGGCCGGGTCGCCGAACACCTGTTTGCCAAGCTCGGCGCGGTCGACGAGACCTCCTCTTACGACACCCGGAAAGGCTTGCCCGATCGCGCGCGTTTCCGGTCCGCCGCGGCGAAGAGTCGCGTGCACGGCGCGATCGGAGTCGTGGACGGGAACGCCGAGCCTGCGGAAATTCCCGGCCGCGGCCGTCTTGCCCATTCCGATGGACCCGGTGAGACCCACGATCAGCATCGGCCGGAACCTGCGATCACCTGTTCATCGTTTCCAGAACGTGGGCCCGAAGCTCCGGGGTCACGCGGGGCTCGACGCCGAACCAGGCCGCGAAGCCCGGGCGCGCCTGATGCAACAGCATGCCGAGCCCGTCGACGACCCGGTTGCCGCGCTTCGCGGCGGTCTTGAGAAGCGGAGTCTCCAAGGGAACATAAACGATATCGTTGACGACCGCAGTTGAGGGCAGGGATTCGAGCGCGAGGTCGAGCGCCGGTTTTCCGGTCATGCCGAGAACGGTCGTGTTGACGAGAAGCGCGGCGCCCGCGAGAGCCTCCGACCGCTCCTCCCACGACACTACGAGGGTCGGGCCGCCGATGTGGGCCGCCACGGCCTTCGCGCGCGCCGGTGTCCGGTTGACGAGCCGCACCTCGGGCGCGCCGGCCTCGATAAGCGCGGCAACGACCGCGCGCGCGGCGCCTCCCGCGCCGAGAACAACGGCGGGGCCGGCCGTCGCCGTCCACCCCGAAATCGCCGCCCGAAGATTTTCGAGAAATCCGAAGGCGTCCGTGTTCGTCGCTTCGATCCGCCCACCGACATCGAAAATAAGCGTGTTCGCGGCGCCCACGCGCTCTGCCCAGGCGTCGCGATGATCGGCCGCCGCCAGCGCCGCTTCCTTGTGCGGCACCGTGACGTTGACGCCCGCGAACCCGATGCGCGGGAGGGCGCGCACGCAGTCCTTGAAATCCTCCGGCCGGATCGGGAGAGGAACGTAGGCCCCGTCGATGCCGTACGCTTGCAGCCAGTATCCATGCAGCCGCGGCGACAGCGAGTGGGCGACGGGCCAGCCGAGGACTCCCGCGAGGCGCGCTTTCCCGCTCAGCGTGCGAAGCGCGCCGGTGCTCCCGCTTCGTTCGCCCATGGCCGACAACGCCCTTTCAGCGCAACAACGCGCCCTCGCTCCGCAGGAAATCAAGGAGCGGAAACAAGGGCAATCCCAAAATCGTAAAGTAGTCTCCTTCGATGCGCTCGAACAGCTGAGCGCCGACGCCTTCCAGCCGATAGGCACCCACGGATTGGAGAATATCGTCGCCGGCGTCCGTCACATAGGAATCGAGGAACGCCTTGCTGAACGCGCGCATCGTCAGCCGCGCCTCCGCGATATGCTTCCAGCGAAGCAAGCTCTCGGAGACGACGGCGACGGCGCTGACAAGCCGGTGGGTTCGCCCCTGCAATTCACGAAGCTGGCGGCGGGCGTCCGCCATGGTGCGCGGCTTGTCGAGCCAGGCTCCCTCGCATTCCAGTATCTGGTCGGCACCGATGACGAGATCTTGCCGACACCCCTGGGAGGCGGCCCGCGCCTTCGCTTCGGCGAGCGCGACGGCCGCTTCCGCGGCGCTCGCCTTGCGGGCCCGAAGCGATGTCTTGAGGGGGCCTTCGTCAAGCCCGGCGGATACCGCGATGTGGGGGACGCCGGCCCCGCGGAGGATGGCCCGACGTGCTTCGCTTTCGGATGCAAGAACGATGCGCCGTCCATCCGTCGCAGCGGGTTTGCGGGAGCCGTTCAGTGCACTTGCTCCCGACGACGGTTGTAGAGCTCCATGATCGTCGCCGCCGTTTCCTCGATCGAGCGGCGCGTCACGTCGATCACCGGCCAGCCGTGCTTGGCAAACAAGCGCAGCGCCTCCTTGATCTCCTTGGAGACCATTTCGATATCGACATAATCTGTATTTTCGTCTTGTTTCAATAACTTGAGGCGCTGCCGGCGGATCTGGACGAGCCGGCGCGGATCCTTAGTCAAGCCGACGATGAGCGGGTGCTTGGCCGATTCGATCTCCGGCGGGAGCGTTGCGCCGGGGACGAGCGGCACGTTCGCCGTTTTGATTCCGCGGTTCGCGAGATAGATGCTGGTCGGCGTTTTCGATGTCCGGGAGACGCCGACGAGAACGACATCGGCCGCATCGAGATCGGTCGTCGATTGACCGTCGTCGTGGGTGAGCACGAAATCCATCGCGTCGATTCGACTGAAGTATTCGGCGTCCATGACGTGCTGGCGGCCCGGCCGCGCATGGATTTCGGCGCCGAGGTAAGCCGCGAGGGCGGCGACGATGGGATCGAGAACGGAAACGCAGGGGACTTGCAGACGCCGGCAGCCCTTTTCGAGAATCTTTCGGAGTTCCTTGCTAACCAGGGTGAACAGCACGAAGCCCGGGTTTCGCTCGATCGCGGTAATGACCTCCTGCATTTGAACGTCCGTACGGACCAGACGCCAGACGTGTTCGACTGTTTGAATGTCGTCGAATTGCACGAGCGAGGCGCGCGCCACGGTACCGACGGTTTCGCCCGTCGAGTCCGACACCAGATGAACGTGGAATGTCTTCATATGCAGGAAATGCAGGCTAAACCGGATGTCCACTCCTGGGTGGGGATAAGCGTGGGAAAACCCGTGGATGAATCTATTTCTCCCACTCTATACGCGTCTTCAGTCCCTGCTTACACCGACCGTGCCCAGCGGGACAATTATGTCCATAAGGGGGGACAGTGTGCGTCCCGACCTGTGACATCGATCCTCTATCCCCGCTTTGCACCCGTTCCGACATCGGCGGAGACTTGCTCTGAACATAGCTTCCAGGATCTTTGTCTCGTCTTACCCCCAATTTCCTGCCAGACAACCGAGCGACATGTTCATGATTCGGAAAAGTCTCGGGACATCTTTTAATCCTCTACATTTTGTCTACTACAACTACCACTATCTCTTTATCTTAACTTAAGTCTTCTATAGAGGTGCGGTCGAATAGTCTCTATTTTGCCGCCTACATGCCGACCAGCCACTCATCGATTCCAATCCTTGCTGCCCTGAAGGGCATTCGGTCCGCTTGCCCGCCGCTGTGGTTCATGCGGCAAGCCGGGCGATATCTGCCGGAGTATCGAAAGCTGCGGAAGCAGGCACCCGATTTTCTCTCGTTCTGCTTGACGCCTGAACTGGCCATCGAGGCGACCTTGCAGCCCATTCGCCGGTTCGGTTTCGACGCGGCGATCCTGTTTTCGGATATCCTGGTCGTTCCCCACGCGCTCGGCGCCAAGGTCGAATTCTCCGAGGGCCACGGGCCGGTCCTTGAGCCCATACGCGCGCGCACGGCGCTGAAGAAACTGCGCGTGCAAGGCATCGATGCCCGCCTTGCGCCGGTGTATGCGGCGATTGCCGGCCTCAAGCAGAAACTCGATCCCGCGACGGCGCTCATCGGATTTGCCGGCGCGCCGTGGACGGTTGCCGCCTACATGATCGAGGGGTCCGGAGGCACGAATTTTCCGGTCGCCCGGACGTGGATGTTCCGGGAGCCAAAACTTTTCGCTGCGCTGATGGATACGCTCGTCGATGCAACGATCATCCATCTCACCCGGCAGATCGAACATGGCGCCGATGTCGTTCAGCTCTTCGATTCCTGGGCCGGCATCCTGAACGAGACCCAGTTCCGGGCCTGCGTCATCCGTCCGACGCGCCGGATCGTGCAGCGGCTGAAAAAAAGATTTCCGGACGTCCCGATCATCGGATTTCCGCGCGGCGCGGGACCGCTCTACCGCGAGTACGCGAAGGAGACGGGAGTCGACGGCCTCGGCCTCGATACCGCGGTTCCCCTGGATTGGGCGCGGAAGACCTTGCAGCCGCTCTGCACGCTGCAGGGAAACCTGGACAATTATTTGCTTGTCGCGGGCGGCGACGCCCTCGACCGTGACATCAGGCGGATCTTGAACGTTCTCGGCAACCGCCCGTTCATTTTCAATCTCGGTCATGGAATCCTTCCGGGAACGCCGATCCGTCACGTGCAGCGGGCGATCGACATCGTGCGTCGTCGGGCGCGAGCGTAAGCGCCTGGAATTGGAAGGGGCGGCGATGTCGAAAACGGCCGTCGTTCTGTTCAACTTGGGCGGGCCCGACTCGCCGGAAGCCGTCCAGCCGTTTCTGTTCAATCTGTTCAAGGACCGGGCCATCATCGATCTCCCGACCGTCGCGCGCTGGCCGCTGGCCAAGCTGATCTCCTGGCGGCGCGCTTCGGTCGCAGAGGACATCTACCGCCGGATCGGCGGGAAATCGCCCCTTCTCGAGCTCACGCGCGAACAGGCGAAGGCACTGGAGAGCCGTCTTTCGGGCGGAGCGCGGGTGTTCGTCGCCATGCGCTACTGGCATCCGATGAGCAAGGAAACGGCCGCAGCCGTGAAAATGTTCGTGCCGGACGACGTCGTGCTGCTGCCGCTCTACCCGCAATTCTCGACCACGACGACGGGCTCGTCGCTTGCCGCGTGGCGGCGCGCGGCGCGCGCCGCCGGCCTCGACGTGCCGACCTTCGCCGTCTGCTGCTATGGCGAGGACGGCGGCTTCATCGACGCGCACACGGGGCTGCTCCAGGCGGCACATCAGACGGCCGCTGCGGCGGGGCCGCCGCGTGTGTTGTTCTCCGCCCATGGCCTCCCGAAAAAAATCGTCGCGCGCGGCGATCCCTACCAACGGCAGATCGAACGCACGGCCAAAAGAATCGTCGACGCCTCCGGTCTCCAGGGGCTTGATTGGACGATCTGTTATCAAAGCCGGGTCGGGCCGCTGGAATGGATCGGGCCGTCGACGGAAGAGGAGCTTCGGCGGGCCGGGCGCGACCGGGTCCCCGTGGTGGTGGTCCCGATCTCCTTCGTCTCCGAGCATTCGGAAACGCTCGTCGAGCTCGACATCCTCTATCGCGAGCTTGCCGAACGAGCGGGCGTCCCGAAGTACGTCCGGGTGCCCGCGCTCGGCACCAACCCGGCGTTCATTCGCGCCCTCGCCCGCCTGGTCGGCCAGGCGCGCGCGGCGAAACGGCCCGTGGGGCCGGGCGCTGGCGCGCACGCCTGCGAACAACTGGGGGCGTGTCCCATCAGGAGCTTCGACATGGCGGCGGCGCGCTGATGTTCTCGCAAACCGCATATTTCTGGATCAAGGCGCTGCACATCGTCAGCGTGATCGCCTGGATGGCCGGGCTGCTCTACCTGCCCAGGCTCTTCGTCTATCATGCCGATGCGGCGCCGGGCTCAGGCCTGTCCGAGACGTTCAAGGTCATGGAACGGCGGCTGATGAAGGCGATCATGCGGCCGGCGATGGCGGCCGTGTTCGTCTTCGGCGGGCTCTTGATCGTGGATTGGGGCCCGACGGCCTGGTCGGAAGGGTGGCTCATCGCCAAGCTTGCGACGGTCACGGGACTGGTGGCCGCGCACGCTGGCATGGAGCGGTGGCGGCGCGCGTTCGAGCGCGACGAGAACCGGCATTCGGCGAAATTCTATCGCGTGGCCAACGAGATACCGACCGTCTTGATGATCGCGATCGTGGTCCTCGCGGTTGTGAAGCCGTTCTGAATGCACGCGACGGAAAGGCCCGAAGCGGCGCCCGGCCGCCATTCTTCATTTGACAGGCCGGGGCTTCTTGGGTCATGCTTTTAACATCTGTCGATTCCGACGGAAATCCAGCGGAAAGTCATTCGCCGGCAACGGATTTCGGCCCCCCAACGGGGCATCCCTTTCGACCATCCCGCCCACGAATGTTGATGGCCCGCTAGGCCTCCGCCCTTTTCACCGAACCGTCGGATTCCGTCTCGGCCCCGCGAACAACGATGATGGCCACGCATGAATTTGAATGAACTTAAGGCGAAGACCCCCGCCGACCTGCTTGCCTTCGCCGAGGAGCTGAAGATCGAGAACGCGAGCGTGCTGCGCAAGCAGGACATGATGTTCGCGATCCTGAAGCAACTCGCCGAGAACGACATCGCCATCTTCGGCGACGGCGTTCTCGAGATCCTGCAGGACGGCTTCGGGTTCCTGCGCTCGCCCGAGTCCAACTATCTCCCGGGCCCCGACGACATCTACGTCTCGCCGAGCCAGGTCCGCAGGTTCGGCTTGCGCACCGGCGACACTGTCGAAGGCCAGATCCGCTCGCCCAAGGACGGCGAGCGCTACTTCGCCCTCCTCAAGGTCAACCACATCAATTTCGAGGATCCGGGCAACGTCCGCCATCGCATCAACTTCGACAACCTGACGCCGCTCTACCCGGACGAGCGGCTGACCATGGAAATCGATGATCCGAAGATGAAGGATCCGACGCTCCGCGTTCTCGACCTGATCACCCCGATCGGCAAGGGCCAGCGGGCGCTTATCGTCTCACCGCCGCGCACCGGCAAGACCATGATGCTGCAGAACGTCGCCCACGCGATAGCCAAGAATCATCCGGAGTGCTACCTGATCGTGCTGCTGATCGACGAGCGCCCGGAAGAGGTGACGGACATGGCGCGCACGGTCAAAGGCGAGGTCGTGAGCTCGACCTTCGATGAGCCGGCCAGCCGCCACGTTCAGGTCGCCGAGATGGTGATCGAGAAGGCGAAGCGCCTGGTCGAGCACAAGCGCGACGTCGTCATCCTCTTGGATTCGATCACCCGGCTTGCGCGCGCCTACAACACGGTCGTGCCGTCGTCGGGCAAGGTGCTGACGGGCGGCGTCGACGCCAACGCATTGCAACGGCCGAAACGCTTCTTCGGCGCGGCCAGAAACATCGAAGAGGGCGGCTCGCTCACGATCATCGCGACCGCGCTCATCGACACGGGCTCGCGGATGGACGAAGTGATCTTCGAAGAGTTCAAGGGCACCGGCAACTCGGAGCTCATCCTCGACCGCAAGCTCGCGGACAAGCGCACGTGGCCCTCCATGGACATCACGAAATCGGGCACCCGCAAGGAAGAGCTGCTGGTCAGCAAGGCGACGCTTTCCAAGATGTGGGTGCTGCGCCGCATCCTGGTCCCGATGGGCGTTACCGACGCGATGGACTTCCTTCTCGACAAGATCAAGGGTTCGAAGAACAACGCCGACTTCTTCGAATCCATGAATACGTAACGCGAGCGCGTCGTTTTAAGAACGGAACCGCCGTCTTCCCCAAAGGGAGACGGCGTTTTTTGTTGCGCGCGGCGAGCGGTTACGGCAGCAGCACGGTCGACCCCGTCGTCTTTCGCCCCTCCAAGTCGCGGTGGGCCTGGGCCGTGTCCTTCAAGGCATAAGTCTGGTTGACCGAGATCTTCACGTGTCCCGCGCTGACCACGTCGAACAGCGCCTTTGCGCTGGCCAAGAGGTCGTCGCGCTTCGCCGTGTAGGCCGCGAGCGAGGGCCGGGTGAAGAAAAGCGAGCCCCGCTTCTGAAGCTCGCCGGGATCGAACGATCCTATCGGGCCGGATGAGTTCCCGAAGCTGATCATCATCCCGCGCGGGCGCAGCGAGTCGAGCGAGCCCTGCAACGTCGTCTTGCCGACGGAGTCGTAGGCGACGGCGACCCCTTCCCCCTTCGTGATCTCGCGCACGCGCCTCGCCACGTCCTCGCTGGTGTAGAGGATGGTGTGGCGGCAGCCGCGGGCGCGCGCGAGCTTCGCCTTCTCCTCCGATCCCACGGTGCCGATGACGGTGGCCCCCAGGTGGTTCGCCCATTGGCTCAGAATCTGGCCGACGCCGCCGGCAGCCGCGTGGAGAAGGATCGCGTCGCCCGGCTTGACGGGATAGGTGCGGCGGATGAGGTACTCCGTGGTCATCCCCTTCAGCATCATGGCTGCGGCGGTCCGGTCGTCGATCGCGTCGGGCAGCGCGACGACGCGGTCGGCCGGCATCAGGCGCTCCTCGGAGTAGGCGCCGGTCGGCCCGCTCGCGTAGGCGACGCGCTGGCCGACCTTGAAGTCGGTCACGCCCGGCCCCACGCCCGTGATCTTGCCCGCGGCCTCCATGCCCAGCACGGCCGGATAGGCCGGGAGCGGATAGAGCCCCGTCCGCTGATAGGTGTCGATGAAGTTGAGCCCGACCGCCGCGTGACGGATGAGCACCTGACCGGGCCCGGGATCGCCCACCTCCACGTCCTCCCATTTCAGCACGTCGGGTCCGCCGGTCTTGTGGATTCGGATCGCCTTGGTCATCGGTGCCTCCGTCGAGAAGTGGCGCTGAGTGGGCGGTCAGTTGACCACGGTCACGCCTTCGAGGCCAAGCAGGAAGCGCTTGGTCTCCGGCCCCTCGCCGCCCGAATAGCCGCCGACGCGCGGACGCCCGCCCGGGCCCTGGCCGATCACCCGGTGACAGGGGATGAGGATCGGGAGCGGATTGCGGCCGCAGGCCGAGGCGACGGCGCGCGACCCGGTTGCGAGACCGCGCGCGAGCGCGCCGTAGGACCGGGTTTGCCCGAACGGAATCCGCGCCATCGCATCCCAGACGCGGACTTGAAACGGCGTGCCCCGGGGCTTGAGCGGCAAGCCGAAGACCTGGAGACGTCCGTCGAAATAGGCGGCGAGCTGGCGCGCGGCGTCGCGCAACAAGGGCGACGACGCCGCCGCGGAGGGCGCCGTCCCCCACTCGACCGCGACCAGGGCGCCCTTGTCCTCGAAGAGGGTGAGCGGGCCGAGCGGGCTTGCGATTGTGAGATGGGCCATGACGGGCGTCAGGGGATGAGGACCGTCGCGCCGGTGGTGGCGCGGGACTCGAGCTGCCGGTGGGCCTCGGCGGCGTCGCGCAGCGGAAAGGTTTGCTGCACGAGAGGGCGCACGTGTCCGGCGGCGATCTCCCGGAACAGCTCCTCCGCCATGGCGGCGAGATCCTGCGCGCGCTTGGTGTAATCGCCGAGGGTGCAGCGCGTGAGGAAGAGCGAGCCGCGCTCGCGCAGCTCCATGAGCCGCAGCCGGTCGGGTTCGCCCGAAGCCTCGCCGTAGGCGACGAAGATGCCCCGTGGTGCGAGGGAGTCGAGCGAGGCAGTGAAGGTCGCCTTGCCGACCGAGTCGTACACCGCAGCCACGCCCTCGCCTTTGGTGATCGCCCGCACGCGCTTGGCCACGTCCTCCCGGTCGTAAAGGATGACGTGGTCGCAGCCGTTGGCGCGGGCGAGCCCGGCTTTCGCTTCCGAGCCGACGGTTCCGATCACGAGCGCGCCGAGGCGGTTCCCCCACTGCGAGAGCAAGAGCCCGACCCCGCCCGCGGCGGCGTGGACGAGGATCGCGTCGCCCGGCTTCACGCGGTACGTCTGGCGCAAAAGATACTGCGCGGTGAGGCCCTTCAGCATCACCGCGGCGGCGATCCGGTCGTCGATCCCGGCGGGCAGCGCCACCACCCGGTCGGCGGCGATGACGCGGGCCTCGCAATAGGACCCGCCCGGTTCGCCGCCGTAGGCGACGCGCGTCCCCGGCTTGAGCGCAACCCCTCTTGGTTGATGCTCGACCCCCGGCCCCACCGCCTCGACGACGCCGGCGCCTTCGCGGCCGAGGATCATCGGCAGGCTGCCGCCGTAAGTGTAGAAACCGGTGCGGTGAAGAACGTCCGAATAGTTGACGCCGACGGCCGTGTGACGGATACGCACCTCGCCCGGGCCGGGCGGGCGGACATCAACGTCTTCCCACCGGAGCACCTCCGGGCCTCCCGTTTCGTGAATGCGGATCGCTTTCGGCACGGCGCGTCCCCGGCGTTGCCTCGGGCGCCGCGCGAAGAAGGCGCAGGCCCTCGCCGGAAGACTAGATCGCCCGCAGCGCGGCCTCAAGCGCGGCCCCGTCCTGGATGGGAAGACCGCAGGTTTGGCCGACGCACACGTAGGCGGTGGGCTGCCCGCCGATCGCATCCTTGCCGGCGGCCGGGTGTCCGGCGGGGAGCGCGGCGCCCGGCGCGATCTGCGTGAGAACGAGCGTCGGCGGCGCGGCGCGGAGCGCGGCGTCGGCAAGGGCCTTGGTCTCCCCGTGGGTCTTCGCGCCGACAACGACAACCCGGGTCGCGCGCTCAAGCATTTCGAACCCCATCAGCAGGACCGGCCGGTGGATCAGCTGTTGCGGTTCCGCGGTCGAGAAGAGCCGCACGAGATCCTCGGCCCGCTCGCGATAGGCGGCGTCGCCGGTCAAATGATGGAGGCGGGCGAGCACCTCGAGCATGGTCCCGTTGCCCGACGGCACGGCATTGTCCTGCGCCGACTTCGAGCGCGTGATGAGGTTTGGCGTATCGGAGGCCGAAAGGAAATAGCCCTTGCCCGCGTCGTCCCAATGGTACGCATTCGCCGCCTCGACCCAGGCCTTGGCGTCGGCGATGGCGTCGGGCGACCCGGTAACCTCGGCCAGCACTAGGGCCGCCCGGCTCATGTTGGCGTAGTCGTCGAGCACGGCCGGGTGGCGGGCTTGGCCCGCGCACCAGGTATGACGCAGCCGTCCGTCGGCGGACGCGTTCTCGCGGACGAAGGCATACGCCGTCTTTGCCGCCTCGACCCATTCGGGACGGCCGAAGACGCTGCCGGCGCGGG
Source organism: Rhodospirillales bacterium (assembly GCA_009694195.1). Classification (GTDB taxonomy): domain Bacteria; phylum Pseudomonadota; class Alphaproteobacteria; order Rhodospirillales; family SHVQ01; genus SHVQ01. Next base: position 104,384 of record SHVQ01000004.1, on the reverse strand, counting down.
CGAGCGCCGCGATCATCAGGCCGTTCCAATCGGTGAGGACCTTGTCGTCGCGGAGCGGGGGCACGCGCTTCGCCCGGACCGCCAACAAATTCGCGCGGGCGCGCGCAAGCATCGCCTCCGTGGCCGCGTCGGCGAGCCCGTCGGGCACGCGGCGGTTCAGAATCGTGTGACCTTCCCAGTTTCCCTCCGGTGTCACGTCGTAGATCGTCTTGAACCGCGACGCATCGGCGCCGAGAAGCGTGTCGATTTCGGCCGCGCTCCAGACGTAGTACTTCCCCTCCTCGCCTTCGCTGTCGGCGTCGTAGGCGCTGACGAAGGCGAACGCGTTGGCACGGCCGGCAGGCGCCGACACCATGTCGCGGAGGGCCCACGCCACCGTCTCGGCCACCCGCGCCGCATAGAGCGGGCTCCCGGTCTCGATCCAGGCGTAGGTCAAAAGCTCGATCAACAGCGCGTTGTCGTAGAGCATCTTTTCGAAGTGCGGCACGAGCCAGACTTCGTCCGTCGCGTAGCGGGCGAAGCCGCCGCCGGCGTGATCGTAGATGCCGCCCTGGCAGAGATTGTCGAGGGTGAGCGTGACGGCCTCGCGAAACATCGGCGAGCGTGTCCGCTTATGGGCGTGCCAGAGAAATTTGAAGAACGACGGCTGCGGAAATTTCGGCGCCCCGTGGGTTCCGCCGTGCAAGGGATCGACGGCTCCGAGCGCCGAAGCGGCGGCGCGGTCGAGCACGGCGAGCGAAAGCGTTCCCTGCCCCTCCGGCTTGGAGATGCGATCGAGGGCCTGGCGGATGGCCGTGACGTTGGTTTTGACCTTGTCCTTATCCCGGTGGTAGGCGTTGGAGATGGAATTCAGCACATCCGTGAACCCGGGGCGCCCATAGCGGGCGGTCGGTGGGAAATAGGTTCCGCCGAAGAAGGGCTCGCCCTCGGGCGTGAGGAAGATGGTCAACGGCCAGCCGCCCTGCTCACCCATGATCGCGAGCGCGGTCTGGTAAATGGAATCGAGATCGGGGCGCTCCTCGCGGTCGACCTTGATGTTGACGAACAGGTCATTCATGACGGCGGCCGTTTCCGGATCCTCGAAGCTCTCGTGGGCCATCACATGGCACCAGTGGCACGCGGCGTAGCCGACGGAGAGCAGGATGGGGCGATCGGACTCTTTCGCGGCGGCGAGGGCTTCGGCGCCCCACGGCTGCCAATGGACGGGGTTGTCCTTGTGCTGGAGCAGATAGGGGCTGGTTTCGCGGGCAAGGATGTTGGCGGTCATGGCGCGGGTCCGGGGATGTGGGGCGCGACGGGTGGCGGGAGGCTCCCGCCGCCGCACGCCGGGTTTGCAGTGTACTTTGGAGGATGTGTCGGAGATTGCAACAGATACATCGCACGGGGAGCCAGGGTGGTGCCCTGGAATCGTGGCCGTTTGCACAGGCTCTGCGGGTGGCCGAAGGCGGATAGAAACGAGTCCGAATCGAATGTTTAAGCCGTCATTAACCGGCCGAATCGAAGAAAATTGGCGGTTTTCCACGCAATAACGCATGCCGTACAGCCGATTTAACCCAATATGTAGTGCTAGCCACTAAATGTGGTGTTGAGGGCCAAAATGTCCACCATACGGGGCGGTACAATTTACGCTCTATCGACCGGTCGCGGGCGCGCGGGGATTGCCATTGTCAGGGTCTCCGGTCCCGGAGCGGCCGAAGCCGCGAAGCGGCTTACAGGCCGTGCGGCTCCATTACCTGCCCGAGTGGCGACGCCGATCCATGTCTTTGAAGGCGGCGAGGCGGGGCAAGGGCCTCTTCTGGACGAGGCTTTGGCCCTCTGGTTCCAGGGCCCGGCCAGCTACACGGGCGAGGATGTCCTTGAATTTCACGTTCATGGGGGCCGCGCCGTCACTGAAGGCGTCCTGGCAGCGCTCGCCCAATGCCCGGACCTTCGCTTGGCGGAACCGGGAGAGTTCACGCGGCGGGCGTTCGAGCGTGGGAAGCTGGACCTTACCGAGGCGGAAGCCGTTGCCGACCTGATCGATGCCGAGACGGCGGCCCAGCGCAGCCAGGCCTTGCGGCAAATGAAGGGAGTTCTTGGCGACCTCTATGAGCGATGGCGCCAGAAGCTGCTTGGGGGATTGGCGCATCTGGAGGCATCCATCGATTTTAGCGATGAGGAATTACCCTCAGGGATCGCGCTGCAGGTCGCGGAGGCCGCCACGGTAGTCAAGGCGGAAATCGCGGGCCACCTGCGCGATGGGCGCCGTGGCGAGATCCTTAGGGAGGGTGTCCATATTGCCATCGTCGGGGCGGCAAACGTGGGGAAATCGAGCCTACTCAACGTCATTGCCAAGCGCGACGTTGCCATCGTGTCAGCCATTGCCGGGACGACACGGGACGTCATCGAGGTCCACCTGGATCTCGGGGGGTATCCAGCGATACTGGCGGACACCGCAGGGCTTCGGGAGAGCGGTGACATTGTCGAACAGGAGGGAATCCGCCGGACCCGGGCCCGCGCCGAGGCCGCCGATCTGAAAATCGCCGTATTTGATGCTCAAGCGTGGCCCGATGCCCAGACATCCGCCTTGGTGGATGACACAACCATGGTCGTCCTCAACAAGGTCGATCTGCAGGCCCATAACGGGCAGGAATCCTTCAAAAATCAACCTTTATATACCACGTCCGTAAAAACAGGGGAGGGCATTCAAAGTCTGCTGGAGGCCCTTGAAAGTCGCGTGGCGGGTCTTTGTGGATCAACCGAGCTCCCGCTTATAACCCGGGCTCGCCATCGCGAAGCGCTACAAGATTGTCTTTCCGCCCTCGAGCGCTTTCTGGCGGGTCACGAGCCTGAGCTTTTGGCGGAGGATTTGCGGCTGGCTACGAGGGCCCTCGGGCGCATTACCGGGAAGGTCGACGTGGAAGACATGCTGGACATTGTCTTCCGGGATTTCTGCATCGGAAAATAGCCGGCGTGGGGTTTTCCGAGAACAAAACGGAATCGAAAAATTGTTTCACGTGAAACATTTAGAGGGAGGTCGCTGACCGCTTTCGATCGGGTGTTTCACGTGAAACAGTCACGCCCTTTTCGTACCACAGATAGTGCTGTCAATAAGGTAGTTCCCCAATAAATAGAGCAATAAGTGTCCGTTACTTCCGTTCTACTATATTTTGACTCCAACGCAACTCCGACGTAAATTGCCGGCATGGGCGAATACGAGGTTATTATTATTGGCGGTGGGCACGCGGGCTGTGAAGCCGCCGCCGCGTCTGCCCGTGCGGGGGCTCGGACAGTTCTGCTTACCCAGCGACTGAATACCCTCGGGGAAATGTCCTGCAATCCGGCAATCGGGGGGCTGGCCAAGGGCCAGCTCGTCCGCGAGGTCGATGCCCTCGACGGGCTCATGGGCCGGGCGATAGACCGAGCGGGGATCCAGTTCCGTGTCCTTAATCGAAGCAAGGGCCCGGCCGTGCACGGACCCCGCGCCCAGGCGGATCGAAAGCTCTACCGCGCGGCTATTCAGGGTCTCCTTGCCGAGACCGCCGGGTTGGATTTGGTGGCCGAATCGGTCGAGGACCTCGTTTTCGATGAGTCAGGTGCCATCGGCGGTGTGCGGACGGGAAGCGGGCGGGTTATCCGTGCGCCATCCGTTGTCGTGACCACCGGGACATTTCTTCGCGGTCTCATCCATGTGGGCGAAAGCCGCATTCCAGCCGGCAGGGTGGGCGAGCAGAGATCGGTGGGCCTGGCCTTTACATTCAAGCGGTGCGGTTTCCGGTTGGGGCGCCTGAAGACAGGCACGCCCCCGCGACTGGACGGGCGGACGATCCGATGGCGCGACCTGGAGGCCCAGCCGGGCGACGACCCCCCCGTCCCGTTCTCATACCTAACGTCCCGGATCGAGGTCCCTCAGGTGCCCTGCCATATCACTGGCACCACCCCCGCCTCACACGCGCTCATTGAAGCCAATCTCCATCGGGCCCCCATGTACTCCGGCCAGATCGAGGGCGTGGGTCCCCGCTACTGCCCATCCATCGAGGACAAGGTCGTCCGGTTTCGCGATCGGACTCGCCACCAGATTTTTCTTGAGCCGGAGGGGCTGGACGACCCGACGGTCTATCCAAACGGGATCTCGACGTCCTTGCCGAAAGATGTGCAGCTGGAGCTCCTCAAGACCATCCCGGGCTTAGAGCAGGCGCAGATGATCCGACCGGGATATGCGATCGAGTACGACTTCATCGACCCACGCGAGTTATGGCCGACACTCGAAACCAAGCGGGTAAGGGGCCTTTTCCTTGCCGGCCAGATCAACGGGACGACGGGCTATGAGGAAGCCGCAGGGCAGGGGATCATTGCCGGGATCAACGCTGCTCTGTCGGCAGGCGGTTCCGGGCGATTTGTCCTGGACCGGGCGGATGCCTACATCGGGGTGATGATCGACGACCTGGTGACAAGGGGAACCCAGGAGCCCTACCGCATGTTCACGTCCCGGGCCGAATACCGGCTCCTGCTCCGGGCGGACAATGCGGATCAGCGGCTGACGGATAAAGGGATCCAAATCGGTTGCGTCGGAACGGAGCGGCAGGTGGCCTACAGCGCGAAGCGCGATACCCTGCAGGCGGCCCGATTGCTCCTCGACGGTCTTGTCGCGACCCCAAGCGAGCTGCGGCAGAAGGGCTTGCCGATCAATCTGGACGGCATTAAGCGCACAGCTCGCGAGCTCCTGGCCATCCCGGGGATTACGGTTGATCGGTTGAAAGACAAGTGGCCCGGGCTGCAAGCCATATCGGCCGACATCGCGCACCAACTGGAAATCGAGGCGAGATACGCTGGGTATCTTGCGCGCCAGGAGGCCGACATCCAGGCCTTCCGGCGGGACGAGGACCTCATTATCCCCAGCAGTCTGGAATACCGCGCGATACCCGGCCTCTCGACCGAGGTGCGGAGCAAGCTTAGCGAGGCGCGACCGGCCACGCTCGGCGCCGCGTCCCGAATACCCGGGATCACTCCCGCCGCGCTGACCATACTGCTGGGGCACGTCCGGCGTCGCCAGAACCAGTCCGCAGCCTAAGGGCAAACGAGAACGTTTCACGTGAAACAATCGTCGGTCCGATCTAAAACCGGTCGCTTGGCCGAGCCGCCGCGGACGATGACGCCGCAGGAATTTCAGCGAGCGGCCGGCATAACGGAAGACCCCCTCAACCGGCTGTCCGCGTTCCTTGAGCTCCTTGGAAAATGGCAAGCACGGATCAATCTCGTGGGGGGCGATAGCTTACGCGATCCATGGAGGCGTCATCTGTTGGATTCCGCCCAACTGGCATCGCTTATCCCGGAAACGGCAACAACAATCGTTGACATCGGGAGCGGCGCAGGGTTCCCCGGGCTCGTTCTGGCTGTCTTGGGCCCATGGAAAATCCAACTCATCGAAAGCAATGCACGCAAAAGCGCCTTCCTAAGGGAAGCCGCCCGTGTCCTCGGCGTGGAGGTGGAAATCCTCACCGGCAGAGTTGAGAAGGTGCGCCCAGTCCCGGCCGATGTGATTACGGCCCGTGCCTGCGCGCCGCTTCCCCAGCTCCTCGGATACGCAGCCCCCTTTTGTGGCCCCCAGACCATCTGCCTTTTCCACAAGGGGAGGGGGGTCCACAAGGAATTGACGGAATCCCAGAAAACATGGCAGATTGATGTAATGTCGATACCCAGCGTAACCGACGCATCGGGTGTCGTCCTGAAAATAAAGGGAGTCGCTCCCCATGAACGGTGACGGAGACTCCGGCGCAAGAGCACCTACACGGATCGTCGCAATCGCAAACCAGAAAGGTGGCGTGGGCAAGACCACCACCGCCATCAATCTGGCGACGGCGCTCGCGGCGGTACGCAGAAAAGTTCTCATTCTCGACATCGACCCGCAGGGCAACGCCAGCACGGGCTTGGGGGTCGATCATAAATCGCGCGCGATCAATTCATATCACGTATTGATGCAAGAAGCCCGACTGGCCGACGCCATCGTTCAAACAAGTGTCCCAGATCTGCACATCGTCCCCTCCGGAATGGATCTTTCCGGAGCCGAAATAGAATTGATCAACGTGGAACGGCGCGAATATTGTTTGCGCGACGCGCTCGCCGAGGCGACAGCCGATTACGAATACATCCTCATCGATTGCCCGCCCGCTCTCGGGTTGCTCACCCTCAATGCTCTCGTGGCCGCGACGGCGGTGCTGGTTCCCCTTCAATGCGAGTTTTTCGCCCTCGAAGGCGTGAGCCACCTCGTCCGCACGATCGATCGGGTGCAGCGAAGCTTCAACCCGGCGCTCGAGATCCAGGGCGTCCTGTTGACGATGTTCGATCGGCGGAACAATCTCTCCGATGCGGTCGCCAATGACGTGCGCGGCTATTTCGGCGACAAGGTCTTCAAGACGGTGATTCCGCGCAACGTGCGCGTGTCGGAAGCGCCATCCCACGGCCGCCCCGTTCTCCTGTATGATTTGAACTGCCCGGGGTCGCAGGCGTATATCCACCTGGCGAGCGAAGTCCTTCACCGAGAGCGGCGAGTGTCGCCTTGATGTCGAACGACAAGCAAAAAAGTCTCGGCCGCGGGCTGTCCGCGCTGCTCGGCGAAGACACCGAGGACTACGCTCAGCTCGACAAGCTCCGCGTCTCCAAGATGGTGCCGATCGAGTTCGTGCGCCCGGGCAAATATCAGCCTCGCCATCGGGTCAACGACGAAGAGATGCAGGGCCTCGCCCAATCGGTCGCCGAGAAGGGAATCCTCCAGCCGATCGTCGTCCGCCGAAGCCCGGAAAATCCGAACGACTACGAAATCATCGCCGGTGAACGGAGATGGCGCGCCGCGCAGATCGCCAAGCTCCACGAAGTGCCGGTCGTCATCAAGGACCTGACCGATGCCGAAGCCTTGGAGATCGCCCTCGTCGAGAACCTCCAACGCCAGGATCTGTCGCCTCTCGAAGAGGGCGAGGGCTACCGCAGGCTGATGGACGAGTTCTCGCACACGCAAGAGCAGATGGCGAAAGTGCTCGGCAAAAGCCGAAGCCACGTCGCCAACACGCTTCGCCTGCTGGCGCTGCCCGAGTCCGTCAAAAAGCTGGTCGACTCGGGCGCGATCACCGCCGGCCACGCGCGGGCGCTGCTCAACTCCCCGCGTCCGGAGCAGCTCGCCCAGGAAATCGTCAAGCGTGGCCTCAACGTCCGGCAGACAGAAAATCTCGCGCGATCGAAGCCGCGCCCCACGGAACCGACGCCCCCTGTAGGCAAGGATGCCGACACGCTTGCGCTCGAGAACAGCCTGGCCAATCTCCTCGGCCTCAAGGTCGAGATCCGAAACCACGGCGGACGCGGAAGCCTGGTCGTCCACTATGGGACCCTCGAACAGCTGGATGACGTCCTCCGACGTCTCAGTTACGGCCCCAAGGTTTCAGAGGGGGTAAGCGCGCGGCCGTCCGTCCCAAACGCCGGACCCGCTCGCGCCGCGGCGAAGCCGGAGGCAACCCCGATGCGGCTGAGAGCACCCGAAGCCCGGCGGGTGGAGATGCCGGCACTGCAACCGAAGCCGCCGAAGGCACCCGAGGGTTCGGCTCTCCCGTCCAATCTCCCGCCGAAGCCGGCCGACGTTCCAAAGCTGGCCGTGAAGCTGAGGCCGGCGTCTAAAACCAGTGCACCGGCGACAGCGGAAAAAAATGAGCTGAAGCCGGCGCTGCCGCCGCGGACCTCTGCACCCACTGGGATTCCCCCGCAAGCCAAACCGCTAACCCCACCCGCGCCGCGGCCGGCACCCACACCTGCGGCGACCCGTGCGGAGCTTAAGCCGCCCATGCCGTCCGCACTGCCGCCGAGCCCGGCATCCAAGCCGCCGGGGATTCGGGTCCAACTCAAGCCGGTTGCCCCGGCAGCCCCCGCGCCAGCCCCGGCACCCCAACCGCCCGCCATTCAAGCAAAGCTCAAGCCCGTCGCTCCGGCAGCGCCTGCGCCGCGCCCGGCAACCAAACCACCGGAGATCAGAACGCAGCTTAAGCCGGCCGGCCCGACGGCGCCGCCGCCGGCTGCACATGCTCCTCCCGTGCCTCCGACGCCAGCGCCTGCCGCACCGCGGCCGACGCAGGCCGCGACCGCGCCGCGCATCCAACCGAAGCCTGCTTCGCCGCCCGCGATGGAAGCGCCGGCACCCACTGCAGAACCGCCGGCGCAACCGGCGCCGCCGCCTCTCGCGCCCGCCCCCAAGAGCCCCGACCCTTACGTCGCACCGCCGCCCGTCCGGCGGCCTTCCCCATCAGCGAAGGACGGCCAGTCGCCGTTTGCGCTCGACCCGAGCGCGGCCGTCCCCGGAAGCTGGGTCAATGAAGCAACGCGCGGCGAGCTTGCGGACGACGATTAATACCAAGCGCCGCTAATATTGACTCGTCATGCCCGCGCTTGTCGCGGGCATCCACGTCTTAAAAAAGACAATCAGTTCAAGGGCATGGATGGCCTGGACAAGCCCGGCCATGACCATGGGGACGGGTCAGTACCAAAGAGCGCTGGTCTAACCCGGGTTCCTTACCGGCGCCCGCGCTCAACGTTGCGTCGGCTCGCCGCCTGGGCGACCGCGATGAGCGCCCGGTTGCACACCGCGCTCTGCGGTAAACCTTCGGTTGTACACGCAAGCTCGGCGCTCAACACACGATCCAGCGACCACGCCAGCCGCTCGCGTTCCCACCGGTGAACGTGAGCGCGAAATCGTTCTTCAAAAGCAAAATGCGGCTTCGGGAACAGCGTTGCCGTCGCGCGCTCGTACGATTCCCCGCCTTGCATCAATCCCTTGACCAGAAGAACTCGCGCCAAATGCCGCTGTGCCGCGCGCAGCACGGCTACGGGGGAGACACCCTCGGCAAGCGCTTTCCAAAGCGACTCGTCGATACCGGCCATGTCGCCCTCGCACGTGGCATAAACGATGTCGTCGAAGCTGTGCTCGGCGCTGTCCCCGACACAGGCGACCACGTCCTTGCGCTCGATTTCCTTCTTTTCTCCGGCATAAAGGACAAGCTTTTCGAGCTCGCTCCGGACGATCAGGCGATCGGCGCCGAGAAGATCGACAAACGCGGACAGCGCATCGTCGGCGATCCGCACACCCCGTTCCCGGAGCGATGCCCGCACGAGATCGGCGAGCTCGCCCGGGCGGTCGCCGTAGCAAGCGACCGCCGCGGCATGCAACGCCTCCTCGAACGCGCGCCGCAATCCCGAGCGCTTGTTGAGCTCGCCTGCCTCAACCACGATCAGCGACTCACCGATCGGGTCGGCCAGAAATTCGGCGAAGACGGCCGCAATCCCGTCCATCGCATCGCGCACGCGGACGACACGCCGCCCGCCCGTCATCGAGAGCGCGGCGGCCTCGTCCCGGAGGCGCGCAGGCTCGTCCTTGACGGAAGCTCCGGACAACACGACGACCCGGAACGGATCGTCGAGATTCCCAACGATCGCGCCGGCGATCGTGTCCGCCCTTTCCCGCACAAGCCCCTGGTCCGGTCCGAACAGGAGAACGGCGCGGACCGCCGGATCGGGAGACTTCAAAAAAGACGCCAACCGGCCGCCGGACAGTTTCGTCATGGCGTTACTTGCGACGCACTTTCCGCTGCGTTGTGGAAATAAGCGGCGAGATGAAGGCGGATGTCTTGCGCAAGCACGCGCACGGCTCGCGTGCGCGCGTTCTTCTCGGCCATGATCGTCGCGAACTTCTCCGTAATCACGTCGTAGCTTGCGATCGACGTACTATCGCCGCGAAAGAACACCTTCTGCTCAAGATCGTTAGCGTTGCGCAACAGAAAGACGGCGCGGACAATAAGGTTGGCGCGCGTCGCGAACGACGTCTTTTCGACTGAAAGCCTCTGCGTCGTTTCCGAAAGCCTTATCTCAAGGGTATGAGTCGGGTTCGCCGGCCGGCCCCGCGGGTTCAACATATCCAAAAGCTGGTTATGAAGCTCCTGGCCGATGCGATCGGGAATCCGCAGGACCTCGATATTCTGAAGGCCCTCGGCGACGTTCTCGTCGCCGATTCCCCCGTAGAGCGGGCGGAAACCGCATGCCCCGAGGAGGCATGCCGCGACGGCGAGAACAACGCCCTTAGACCACCACATTGACGATCCTGTTCGGAACCACGATCACCTTGCGGATCGGCTTGCCCCCGATCGCGCGCTCGACGTTCTCCAATGACAGAGCGGCGGCCTCGGCGGTCGCGCGGTCCGTGCCCCTGGGAAGCTCCAGCGTCCCGCGCAGCCTACCGTTGACCTGAACCGCGATCGAGACGCTCTCTTCGGCGACAAGCGCCGGATCGGCGACGGGCCATGGGGTGTCGGCCGCGAGCGTCCCGTGCCCGAGGCCCCGCCACATTTCCTCGGCAAGGTGGGGCATCATCGGTGCGATGAGAAGCGTGATCGTCGCCAGCCCTTCGCGCAGGACCGAGCCGGCGCCGGCCTCGTCGCCGAGACCCTCGATCGCGTTGGTGAGCTCGCGAATGCGCGCCACCGCCTTGTTGAAGTGGAAGCGCTCCAGGTCTCCCGACACGCCGGCGATGGTCCGATGGATGGCGGCCCGCGCGTCCTGCGCCCGCTCCGAGAGCTGCGCGGGTTTCGCTGCGCCCGGTGGCGCGATCGTGGCTTTCGCCTGAAACACCATGCGCCAGAGGCGATTGATATAACGCCACGCCCCTTCGATGCCGGCGTCCGTCCATTCAAGATCGCGGTCGGGCGGGCTGTCCGAGAGCATGAACAGGCGCGCCGTGTCGGCCCCGAAGGTCGCGATGATGGCCTCCGGGTCGACGACGTTCTTTCGCGACTTGCTCATTTTTTCGGAGCGGCCGACCACCACGGGCTCGCCGGTGGACGCCCGCACGACCGTGGCGCCCTCGCGGCGGACCTCCTCGGGGTAAAGCCAAGCTCCGCGAGAGTCCTGGTACGTTTCGTGGCATACCATGCCCTGCGTCATGAGGCCGGCGAACGGCTCTTTGATGCCGAGATAGCCGCACTGCTTCATCGCCCGCGTGAAGAACCGCGAATACAGGAGATGAAGAATGGCGTGCTCGATGCCGCCGATGTACTGGTCGACGGGCAGCCAATAGTCGACGGCCGTGCGCGCGAAGGCGGTGTCGGGGGAAAGTGAGCAAAACCGCGCGAAATACCAGGACGATTCGAAGAACGTGTCGAAGGTGTCGGTCTCCCGTTGCGCAGGGCTCCCGCACTTGGGACACGCCGCGTCCTTCCACGTCGGGTGATGGGCGAGGGGGTTGCCGGGCTTCTCAAAGCTCACGTCTTCCGGGAGCACGACCGGCAAATCCTTTTCCGGCACCGGCATGATCCCGCACGCGCCGCAGTGAATGATCGGGATCGGACAGCCCCAGTAGCGTTGGCGGGAAACGCCCCAGTCGCGGAGGCGGTAGTTCACCGCCCGCTCGCCGAGGCCTTTTTCTTCGAGGTGGGCGACGATCTTCCGCTTCGCATCCTCGACCGGGAGGCCGTCCAGAAAATCGGAATTGATCAAAGTCCCGTCGCCGACGTAGGCCTCGTTGGCGACGGCGACGCTCGCTTTGTCTTTGCCGGACGGCGCCACGACGGGAATGACGGGAAGAGAATATTTTCGCGCGAAGTCGAGGTCGCGCTGGTCGTGGGCGGGACAGCCGAAAATGGCGCCCGCTCCGTACTCCATCAGGACGAAATTGGCGACGTAGACCGGGAGCTCGAGGCCGGGGCGGAGCGGGTGCCCGGCCCGGACGCCCGTCTTGAAGCCCAGCTTTTCCGCGGTCTCGATCGCCGCCTCGCTGGTGCCCGTGTGGTTGCAGGCGGCGATGAATGCGGCCAGGGCCTTGTCCTTCGACGCCAGCTCTTGCGCGAGCGGATGGTTCGGCGACAGCGCGATGAACGAGGCGCCGAACAATGTGTCGGGGCGCGTCGTGTAAATCTCGACGCGGTCCGCGCGGTCGGCAAGCGGGAAATTGACCCGAGCTCCTTCCGAGCGCCCGATCCAATTCTCCTGCATCAGGCGCACGCGCTCGGGCCAACGGTCGAGCGTCTTAAGGTCGTCGAGGAGCTCGTCTGAGAATGTGGTGATTTTCATGAACCACTGGGCGAGCCGGCGGCGCTCGACGGATGCTCCCGACCGCCATCCTTTGCCGTCGATGACCTGCTCGTTCGCGAGCACGGTGTTCTCGACGGGATCCCAATTGACCATGGATTCCTTGCGGTACACCAACCCCGCCTTGAGGAAATCCAAGAACATTTTCTGTTCGTGGCGATAGTAATCGGGCTCGCAGGTCGCGATCTCGCGCGACCAGTCGTAAGAGAGCCCCATGCTCTTCAGCTGCCGGCGCATGGCCGCGATATTTTCCCGCGTCCACTTCGCCGGATGGACGCGGTTCTCGATGGCCGCGTTCTCGGCCGGAAGACCGAAGGCGTCCCAGCCCATCGGATGCAGGACGTTCAGGCCGCGGGCGCGCTTATACCGGGCGACGACATCGCCAAGCGTGTAATTGCGGACGTGCCCCATGTGGATGCGCCCGGACGGATAGGGAAACATCTCCAGCACGTAGTACTTCGGGCGCGGAGCCTTCTCGGACGCGCGAAAGGTCCGGCGCTCTTCCCAGACGCGCTGCCACTTGGCTTCCGTTTCCTTGAAGTTGTAGCGCGCGCCCGAGTCGGCGGGCATCGCCGGCTTTTTGCTCTCAGCGTTATTCCTCGCGTCCATGCGGTCGTTCTCGCGGCTCGTTCGATGGATGGGCCCCAGGGTGCTCGCTCAAGTATGTATACCAAAGAAAAGCAGGGCACCAGAGCGGCCGGCGCGCTTCGATTTAGCTGGCGGTCGGCCTTAATGCGGCAATGCCGCGAATTCCGGCAATTCCCGCGGCGCGGCTCCCGGCAAGGCGCTTCGCGCGGGAAGACGTCATCCCGCCCAGCGCATAAACGGGAAGCGGGCTCCGGCGGGCCATCTTCGCAAAAGCGATGGCACCGAGCGAGCGGGCCTTGGGATGGCTCGCGGTGGGGAAGACCGGCGCGAGAAGAATCGCGTCAACGGAAGCCCGCTTCGCCCGGAGCACCGCCCCCCACGAATGCGCGGCGGCAGTGACGATCCAGCCGGGCCGCCGCCACAACGCCCAACAGGGGAAGCCGCGCTTGACCATGAACTCGGGCACATGGACGCCGTCGGCGCCGACGCGAAGCGCGAGCCTCGAATCGCCCGCGATCAGGATGCGAATTCCACGCGGCCGGCCGAACCGCACGAGCGCCCTCGCGAGCGCTCCCCGCCGGGAGTCGCCGTAGTGGCGGAGAATCACGATCGAGCCGCGCGGAAGATCGGCCGCCGCGGCGACGGGGTCGGGCGTCCGGCCGGGGTCGGTCATCAGGATGAGGCCGGGCAAACGAGGATCCCGAAGCCGTCGGCGCGGCGCCCCCAACAAATTGAGCGCCCGCAAGAGGTCTGATAGGGTCACTGCCGATCCCTTGATTCTCAGAGTCTCATCCGCCGGTCCACGATTGATCTTGTCATGGTAGCGCAAACGCATCCTCAACCGACAGCGACCCTGGAGGACGTCACGGAAAACCTCGAGCGCGTCAGGCAGGCCATCGCGGCCGCCGCGACAGCCGCCGGCCGCTCGCCCTCGGACGTGACGCTCGTCGCCGTCGCCAAGGTCCAGCCGATCGAAAGAGTTCGCGCCGCGCTCGCGGCCGGCCACACGGTGTTCGGCGAGAACCGGGTGCAGGAGGCGGAGGAAAAATGGCCGGCCCTCAAGGCCGCGTTCCCGAGCGCGCGGCTTCGCCTGATCGGTCCCCTGCAGAGGAACAAGCTTCGGCGCGCCGTCGCTTTGTTCGACGCGATCGAGACCGTCGACCGGCCCGAGCTTGCGCAGGCGCTCGCCCGGGAATTCGACGACACCGGCCGGCGCCTCGACTGCTTCATCCAGGTCAACACGGGAGAAGAGCCGCAAAAGAGCGGCATTTTGCCGGCGGAGGCCGATGCCTTCATCGCCGAATGCCGCGACGCGTTGAAGCTTCCCGTCCGCGGCCTCATGTGCATTCCCCCCGCCGATGAGGAGCCGTCGCTGCATTTCGCCCTTCTTCGGGAGATCGCCCGGCGCAACGGCCTGCAAGGCCTGAGCATGGGGATGAGCGGGGACTTCGAGATCGCCATCCGCTTCGGCGCGACATCCGTCCGCGTCGGAACGGCGGTGTTCGGGGTCAGGCAGCCGGGTCGTCCCTGACGCAGAGCCGCGCCCCGGCATCGCACCGGGCGAGCAGCCGCAAAAGATCAACCAGCGGGACGGCGACGCATCCTTGCGTCGGCCCGAAATCGGGGCGCGCGACATGCAGGAAGATCGCGCTCCCGCGTCCCGGGACCACCGGGTCGTCGTTGTAGCCGAGATCGACGATCACGTCGTAGAGCCCGTCGTCGCGCCAGAGCGCTTCGTGGCTTGCGGCAAAGGGAAGCCGCACCAGCCGGTTGTAGGAAGCATGGTCCGGAGCGTCGCACCAGCCGTCGTCCCGCCCAAGGGCGCGCACCGGCAGCGCGGTTTCCGGAGGCGCTACCCGGTCCGGGCGGAACATGACGCGGCGAAGCGGGAAGCGCCCGGCCGGCGTCGCGCCGTCGCCTTCGCGCTTGTCGGTGGAGACGCCCGAGCGGCCGAGTGCGGCGCGAATCCTTCGGCCCTCCCATACGAGGCCGCCGGCCGGCGAAACAAGAATGTCCATGCCGGCGATCATACGCTTTCGATTGGGACGAGAAGGAGGCTTAGTTCACGACGGTGACGGCCGGCGTCTCTTTCGATTCGGTCAGCTTCGAGGTGTTCTGATACTTCTCGAGCGCGTCGAGCATCGTCTTCGAGAACCAGCCGCCCTCCGGTGCCACGGCCCCCAAGGTTTCTTGTCTGGTTTCCTGCTTGGGCTCGGTGTCTGCGGCCTCGGCCTGAGCGTCTTTCTTCTTCTTGGGCGCGGCGGCGGCGAAGGCATCGGCGTCCGTCGCCCACTGGCGTCTCGCCATGCTGGCGGGAACCATCGGCTCTTTGGCCTTGCGTTGGGCGAGCTTGTGCGCGCCCGCGTCGTTGGAGGCTTCCGGCCGTTTCTGCTGCCGGAGCGCATCGCGGAGCTCGGGTGGCAACGTCTCGATCGGAATGGGCCCGGCCGTCTTATTGAACGTGGGCTCGGGCGGCCTGGGCTGTTCGGCCGCCGCCGCCGGGACGGGAGTCAATCCAGCCGCTGTCAACGGGACGGGCGGCAATCCGGCCGCGGTTTCGATCGACGCGAGCGAGACGGCGTCGGGCGGTGTCTTCTCTGCGTCCGCGACCATCGTCGGCGCCGGGGCCTCTTTGGTCAGGAGCGCGATCATGTGCTCGCCCACATCCCGGCCGGACGTTTCGTTGATAAACGCATTTGCCAGGGCGATGCCGGCCCCGATCGGGCCGAAGAACAGCGCGCCGCCGGCGATTCGCGGAGTGTGACCGATCGTGTCGCCCGTCAGCTCGCGATAGATGGAAGAGATCACGGGGATGTGCTGGAGCGGATTGATGATGTCGAGGAGGTCCATGAACGACGGGGCGCCGTCTTCGAAGAATTTCGGCTCCGGTGTCCGGGACGCGCTGTTAACGGCACCGGTCTCAGCGCCTGCCTTGTCGACTGCGGGGCTCGCGCCCTCGGCGGCCTTGGCGCCTTGCGAGGTTCCCGGCCAGACCCATTGAGGGCCGATGTCCGGACGAACGGGCCAGCGGACCCCCGGCGGTATCCATTCCGTATGTTCCGATGCACCCATCGTCTTCTCCCGCGTCCCAAATCGACCCGAGGGATAAACTGCAAGAAGGGTGCCAATAGAAAAATGAATAATATCAATGCACTAGAGTCGAAGGATCGGGCCCCGAGAGCCCGTCCCCGGCAAAACCTTACCGTTCCTCAGAAAAGATGCCCGCCCTTTGCCGCTTTGGTCCGGAGGTAGGCTTCGTTGTGCCGGTTGGCCGGGAAGGCGTGAGGGACCCGGTCGGCGACCTTGACCCCATGGCGCGCCAACGCCGCCACCTTCGCCGGGTTATTGGTCATCAGGCGGACGCGCGTGAACCCGAGGTCCGCAAGCATCTTCGCGGCCGGCAAATAGACGCGCTCGTCCGCATCGAATCCCAGTTGCTCGTTGGCATCGACGGTGTCAAAGCCGCGATCCTGCAACGCGTAGGCGCGGAGCTTGTTGACGAGGCCGATGCCGCGGCCTTCCTGGGCGAGGTAAAGGAGAACGCCCTTGCCGGCGGCCGCGATTTCCCTGATTGCTCCCTGCAGTTGATCGCCGCAATCGCAGCGGAGGCTGCCGAGAAGATCGCCCGTGAAACATTCGGAATGGAGCCGGGTAAGGACGGCGTCCTCGGGCGCGGGCTCGCCGATCACGATGGCGATGTGCTCGAGGCCCCCGTCGAGCGGCCGGAAGGCGATGATCCGGGTGTCGGGGGCTTGCGGCAAGGGAACGCGCGCCTCGCTCACCCGCTTGAGCGTTCGCGCCGCCACGCTTTCATACTGGAAGACATCGCCCGCATCGACCAGGAGCAGGTCGTGGCGTGCGGACCACCCGGCGATGTCCTGGGCATCGGGATCGAGAATCGATGCCGTGACGGCCGCAGGCAGAAGCCGCGCGATCTTGGCAAGCCCGACGGCCGCGCTGTCGCAGTCAAAAGGCTCCGCGTCTTCGGTTCCGAGGGAGCGCGGCGCGTCGGAAGGCACGGAGAGGGGATCCGCAAGCTCGCGAATGAGAGCGGGCGTGAGCTCGGCCGGCGACGTGACGCGAACCGTGCGCGCGAGACCGGCGCGAAGTCCCAGCACTCTCGCCCGGCGGGCCGTGATGGCGACGACAGGGCGCGAGCGGCTCCATGCGGCGAGATCCTTCAGAACCGCCGGGGTCGCCGCTTCGGCGGCAAGCGCGAGCGCGCTCCGGCCGTCCGCCGCCTGGACGGTCACGGGCCGTCCGCGCCGCATATCCGAGACGGCACGGTCGACGGCCAGGAGCGACAGCGGCTCCCGCGACGCCGGAAACTGAAGACGATCCGCGGACGTGGGCATGGCGGCGCGAATCCTACCACGATTCGAGGGTCGGAGACATCGGCCCCCTTTCGCGTCCAACGGCTTATAATACTTGCAAGAAACGGTGTAATATCAGGTCAATTGCGACGCGAAACGACGGCCGCGAGGACCATGACCACGCGCAAAAACATCCTGTTGGTCGACGACGACACGGCGCTCTTGGATATGCTGACCGAGCAGCTCCAGCTTCACGAGGAGTTTGCAACCGTCGGCGCGGCCACGGGGGCGAAAACCATCGAGCTCACCAAGCAGCAGCACTTCGACGTGATCATCCTGGACGTCGGGCTTCCGGACATGGACGGGCGCGAGGTCTGCCGGCTGTTGCGCCGGAACGGCGTGCAGTCGCCGGTGATCATGCTGACCGGCGCGGTCACCGACGCCGACACGATCCTCGGCCTTGATGCCGGCGCCAACGATTACGTCGTCAAGCCGTTTCGCCTGGGGGTGCTGCTCGCGCGCATCCGCGCCCATATCCGCCAGCATGAGCGGAGCGACGACGCGGTCTTCACGATCGGCCCCTACACGTTTCAGCCGAGCGCCAAGCTCCTCGTCCACGACGAGACGAAGAAGAAGGTGCGGCTCACGGACAAGGAAGCGGCCATCCTCAAATACCTCTATCGCGCGGGCAACCGGGTGGTCGGTCGCGAAGTGCTGCTGGACGAAGTGTGGGGCTACAACGCCAACGTGACGACGCACACGCTGGAAACCCACGTCTACCGGCTGCGCCAAAAGATCGAGCAGGACCCTTCCAACGCCGCGATCCTGATTACCGAGCCGGGCGGATACCGTTTGGCGCCTTAGCCTCCGGCCGTATCCTATCTCCCCGTGGATGGCTTCGCCGGCGCCGTGAATCGGAAAAGCTCGGGCTTGAGCGGCGCGCCGTGCTGGGGATTCTGCAGGGAGACTTCGGTCGACACGCCCTGCGGATCGACCACGGTCCACTTCCGCAAGGCGAGCGGATTGTCGCCGAACACGAGCGTGAGGCTTCCTTCGTTCGAGTCCTTCGTCCGCACGACCGTGACCCTGAAAACATTCGCGCCGCGTTCGAGCCTGGTGACCGTGAGGTCGCCGGCGGTGAGGGAAATCTTCTCCCGAAGGAGAATGCCGGCGGGGCTCGAATCGAGCCCGACGTGCGTCACTTGCTCCAATTCCTTGTCGTGGTAGATGAGGTAAGTCCCGTCCGCGACGATGAGGATGGGCGTCGGCGGATCGTACTGGATGCGCATTCGGCCCGGACGCGCGATGTAGAGATCGCCCTCCGCGACGGAGCCGTTGGAGGCGACTTGGAGAAAGCGCGACTGCAGCGTGCGGATGCCGTTCAGATTCTCCTCGATGCGGGCGATGTCGGCCTTGTCGGCAGGACTGAGCTGGGCCGGCTTCGCCGTCGCCGCCCATGCCGTGGGCGCGCCGAGAAAAGCGACTGCGAGCGCGATCGCGAAGAGGGGATGCGGGCGGTTAGGCTTGACCGATGAGAACTTCGCGCCGGCCGACGCGGTTGGCTTGGCTGACGACACCTTCGGCTTCCATCTGTTCGATGATGCGGGCCGCCCGGTTATAGCCGATCTGCAGGTGTCTTTGGATGAAACTCGTCGATGCCTTGTGTTCCCGGGCAACGAGCCCGACCGCTTGCTGATAGAGCTCGTCGGCGCTGTCGCCGCCCGAATCCCCGCCGAGACCGAAGCCGGCCGGATCATCCTCGGTGACCTCCTCGATATATGCGGGCTCGCCTTGGCTCTTCAAGTAGCGGACGACGCTTTCCACTTCCGCGTCCGAGACGAAAGGCCCGTGCACGCGCATGATGCGGCCGCCGCCCACCATGTACAGCATGTCGCCGTGGCCGAGCAGCTGTTCGGCCCCCTGCTCGCCGAGAATGGTGCGGCTGTCGATCTTCGAGGTCACCTGGAAGCTCACGCGGGTCGGGAAATTGGCCTTGATCGTGCCGGTGATCACGTCGACGGACGGGCGCTGGGTCGCCATGATCAAGTGGATGCCGGCGGCGCGCGCCATTTGGGCAAGGCGCTGCACGGACGCCTCGACGTCTTTCCCCGCCACCAGCATGAGATCGGCCATTTCGTCGACGATGACGACAATGAGCGGCAGCGGCACGAGGGCCAGCGGGTGTTCCTCGTAGACCGGCTTTCCCTGGTCATCGAAGCCGGTTTGCACCCGGCGGGTCAGCGATTCGCCGCGCCTCCGCGCCTCCGCGAGCCGGAGGTTATAGCCCTGGATGTTGCGGACGCCGAGCTGGGACATCGCGCGATAGCGGTCCTCCATCTCGCGCACCGTCCATTTCAGCGCCACCACGGCCTTCGAGGGCTCGGTCACCACCGGCGTGAGCAGGTGGGGAATGCCGTCGTACACGGAGAGCTCGAGCATCTTCGGGTCGACCATGATGAACCGGCATTGCTCGGGCGACAGGTGATAGACGAGCGAGAGGATCATCGCATTGATCGCAACCGACTTGCCGGAGCCGGTCGTGCCGGCGATCAGGAGATGCGGCATGCGCGAGAGATCGGCGGTGATCGCCTGGCCGCCGATGTCCTTGCCGAGCGTGAGCGGCAGCTTGCCGCCCGTCCGCTCGTAGGTCTCGGAGGACAGGAGCTCGCGCAGGTAGACGGTCTCGCGCGAGACGTTCGGAAGCTCGATCCCAATCACGTTGCGGCCGGGCACGACGGCGACGCGGACGGAGACGGCGCTCATCGAACGGGCGATGTCGTCCGCCAGGCCGATCACGCGGGAGGTCTTGGTTCCGGGCGCCGGCTCGAGCTCGTAAAGCGTGACGACGGGCCCCGGCCGCACCTTCACGATCTGGCCGCGGACGCCGAAGTCTTCGAGAACGGTCGAGAGCAGCCGCGCGTTCTGCTCGAGCGCGTCCTCGCCGATCTCCTTCGCGCGGCTGTCCTTCGGCGGCGCGGCAAGCAGATCGAGCGGCGGTCGGCGGAATTCATCTTCGGGGCCGAGATTGAGGCGGCCCTGGCGCTCGGCTTTGGCCTTGCGCCCGACCCGGGCGGCGGCCGGGCGGGGGGCGACCAGATCGGGCGCCGCCGCGGGCTCCGGCGCCGGCACCTCCAGGACCTCGACATCCTCATCTTCGTCGGTCTCCGGCCGGCGGCGACCGAATGTCGGCTCGATGCGCTCGCGCATGTCGGCGAGCGATTCCCGGCCCCACTGGATTCCACGCCCGGCCGCGGAACCGACGGCAAGGACGGCGTTCCCACAGGCCGTCACGTCGGAGATCGCGAGGCCGAGAGTGAGCGTAAAACCGGCGCCGGCCGCGACGAGAAATGCGATGGATACGATCGAAGCGTCGAGCACATCCACGAACGGAAGCGCTGCCAGGCCGACGGTCGTCCACTCGAACAGCAGAGCCCCGACTGCGCCGCCGGGGCGCCCCGAGGCGAGCCACCCGGCGGGTGCCAGGATCGGGCTCAAGCCGGCGCCCGCCAGCGCCATGACCGGGATCATCCCGAGCAGGCGGAGCCAGACCAGCGGCACGGTTTTCTTGCGGATGCAGCGGAGCGCCCAGCCCGCGAGCATGAGGACGGGGAGCGCACCCGCGAGACCGAAGAGCTGCACCAGAAGGTCCGTCATATGGGCGCCGAGCGGCCCCAGGAAGTTACGGGCCGGGCGCGATGTCGCGGTATTGAACGAGGGGTCGGCCGGCGAATACGTCGCGAAGGCAAGGAAGAGCAACGCGGTCGCCGCAAGCAGCGCGAGCCCGAGAAGCTCGAGGGCGCGCCGCTTGAAAAAGCCCGCCGCCGCCGGGGAAAGAACGGGCGCGGGTCCGGTAGATTGCAGCAACCGGCTCATATTCGACTTCTAGGGAAGGATGGTTTACAGAACCTTAACGCGGCTCGGGTTTGAGGGGTCCACGGCGCCAATGGCGAGGAAAACAGCGGCTCACGCGGACGTGGTCATCGTCGGGGGCGGGCTCGTCGGGGGCGCCCTCGCGATCGCGCTCTCGGACGCGGGATTCGACGTCGCCGTGGTCGACCGCGTGAGCCCGGAACGCGCGCTCCGGGCGCAACACGACGGCCGGGCGTTCGCGATCGCGCTCTCCTCGAAGCGCGCGCTTACGGCGATCGGCGTCTGGAAATACGTCCAATCCTCCGCCGCGCCGATCCGCGATATCCGGGTTTGCGAAGCCGGCTCGCCTTTCCATCTCCATTACGACCACCGGGAGGTCGGGGATGAGCCCTTCGGGTTCATGGTGGAGGCCCAGCGCCTTCGCCACGCGATCGTCACGCGCATGAGCCGGGCGAAGCGCGTCCGCCTGATCGCGCCTGCCCCAGTGGACGGCCTGGAGACGACGGAGAGCGGCGCTCGGGTCACGCTCGCGGGCGGCGGAAGCGTGGCCGCGCCCCTCGTCGTCGGCGCCGACGGGCGCAATTCGCAGATGCGCGCGCTTGCCGGTATCCGGGCCGTCACCTGGTCCTACGGCCAGACGGCCATCGTCTGCACGGTCGCTCACGCGCGCGCGCATGAGTTCGCGGCCCACGAGCGGTTCCTGCCGGGCGGGCCGTTTGCGATTCTTCCGCTCAAGGGACGCCGATCGTCGATCGTGTGGGCCGAACGGAACGATCTCGCGCCCGCTCTGCTGGCGCTTGAGGAGCGCGATTTTCTCCGCGAGCTCGGGCGCCGCTTCGGCGATTTTCTCGGGACTCTGAAGCTCGCGGGTCCCGTCTCGTCGTTTCCGCTTTCGCTCCGGTTCGCCGAGCGCGCGACCGCGAGGCGCTTCGCCCTCGTCGGCGACGCCAACCACGCGATCCATCCGATCGCCGGCCAGGGCCTGAACATGGGATTTCGCGACGCGGCGGCGCTCGCCGAAGTCCTGCTGGACGCGCGCCGGCTCGGCCTCGAAGGCGGCGAAGCGAGCGTGCTCGACCGTTACGCGAGCTGGCGGCGCTTCGACAACACGCTGATGATGGCGGCGACCGACGGGCTCACGCGGCTCTTCTCGAACGGCAACCGGCCGCTCCGGTTCGTGCGCAACCTGGGCCTGGCGGCGGTCAACGGGCTCGCGCCGCTGAAAGGCGTGTTCATGCGCCACGCCATGGGCACGCTGGGCACGCTGCCGAAGCTGATGCAGGGCCAGGACTTGCGAGCCTGAGCCGGGACTTAAGGGTCGCGCTTCAGGCCCTTGGCTTCGAGGGCGGCGAGATACTCGGCCCACATGTCCTCCTGGTGCACGCCGTAATCGTAGAGCGTGTCCCAGGAATAGATCCCGGTGTCGTGAAGATCGTCGAACTTGATCCGGATCGCGTAATTGCCGACCGGCTCGACCGCCATGATGCCGACGTGGCGGCGGCCTCCGATGATCGTTTTCTGGCCGAGGCCGTGGCCTTGGATGTCGGCGGAGGGGCTTTCGACCCGAAGGAATTCGGCGGGCAGCCGGAACGTCGCGCCGTCGTCGAAGTCCACCTCCAACACCTTCTCGGCGCGCTTGAGGCGGATCTCGACCGGCTGGTGCTTCATCCCGTGCTTATTGTCCGGGGGTCGCGCCTCCGCGGCCGTCATGGGATATGAACCTCCGTCGTCGCGTCAGCGGCGCGCCGTCGGGCGCGGGGCGTCGGCGTCGAGCGGACGCGCTTCGTCCACCAGCATGATCGGGATGCCGTCGCGAATAGGGTAGGCAAGCTGCGCCTGCTCGCTGATCAGCTCTTGCGCGGCTTCGTCGTAGCGGAGCGGACCTTTGGTCAACGGGCAGACGAGGATATCCAGCAGCTTGGGATCGACCTTGCGAGCGTTCATGGCACCCCTTGTCGGATTGCGTTGAAAGTCAGTGGCGCGCGCCGGTGGCTTCGCTGTTCCCGCCGCGAACGGCAAGCTCCATGATCACTGTCAATAGCTCGGCCCGCGCCCGCAGTCCATTGCACTCGAGCAGCGCCTGCTTTTCCCCGGGATCGAACGGACAGACCATGGAAAGGGTCGTCACCAGCGCCTCGTCCACGGACTCCGTGATCGGCTTCCACTCGGCTTTGATCTCCTTCGCCTTGAAGAAGCCGCGGACGGCGGCGAGCAGGCGTTCGCGATCGGCGATCCGCTCGCTGTCCTCCTCGCGGTCGCCGGCGTAGGAGGCATAGGAGGCTCGCGCCCGGCGGTATCCCCGGGTGACGCCGAGCTCGCTCGCGATCCGGAACCGGCTGACGCCGAGCAGCGTGAGGAGAAACCGGCCGTCGCCGGTTTCCGCGAACGAAATCATCCGGCCGGCACACCCGATCTTGTACACCTCGGGATTCTCGGCGGTGCTTTCGCCGCCGGCTTCTGCCGGTTGGACCATGCCGATCACGCGGCCCGCCCCGAGCGCATCCTCCGTCATATTCAGGTAGCGCGGCTCGAAGATATTGAGGGGCAGCCGGCCGCGCGGTAGCAGCAGAACGCCAGTCAGCGGAAAGATCGGCAGGACGTCCGGCAGCGCGCTCGAACCCGACGTGGAAGCTGCATCCATCATGAAAAGAGAATCGATGACAGTTGTCGCCGGCCTTGGACCGTGACGGGCGAGACCGGTCCCGCCGCGGCGAAAATTTTGACGAGCTGCTTCCGCGCGGCCTCGTCGTTCCACTTGCGGTCGCGGCGAACGAGCTCGAGCAGCTCTTTCACGGCCGCTTCGGCGTCGCCCGCCGCGTAGAGCGCAAGCGCGAGATCGAAGCGCGCCTGATGATCGTTCGGGTTCTGGGCCAACTTCGCCCGCAGCTCCTCGAGATCGCCGGCGCCCTTGGTTTGCTCCTTGAGCTCGAGCGCGCTGATCGCGGCCGCGATCTCGGGCTTGGCCTTGAGGTCGGCCGAGAGACCGTCCACGACCTGTTTTGCGCGGGCGGTATCGCCCAAGGCGAGCGCGGCCCGGATCAGGCCCGAAGCGGCGCCGGGATTGCCCGCATCCTCCGCGAGCGCCTGCTCGAAGATCTGCGCGGCATCCCGGGCGTTGCCGGCGTCCAGCAGGGCCTTCGCCTCGTCGACCGCCTGGTCGAGCGGAGGCTTGGCGCCCCCGAGCAGACGGTCGATGAATTGGCGAAGCTGGCTCTCCGGCACGGCGCCTTGAAAGCCGTCGACCGGCTGGCCGTTCCTGAAGGCGTAGACGGTCGGGATCGAGGCGACCTGCATTTGCGCGGCGAGCTGCTGGTTCTCGTCGACGTTGATTTTCACCAGGCGCACGAGCCCGTTGGCCTGGCGGACCAACCGCTCAAGCATGGGGCCGAGCTGTTTGCACGGGCCGCACCAGGGCGCCCAGAAGTCGACGATGACCGGGACCTTCATCGAGGTTTCGATGACGTCGGTCTTGAACTGCGCGACGGTGGTGTCCTTGATGATGTCCCCGGGTGCGGCGGGTGCCGGCGTCGCGTCCTGCGCGGGCTTCTGCGCTGCGGGGGGCTGCGGGCGGTTGGGATCGATGATGAATGCCATGGGCGCTTTCCTAGGGCGGACGGTTGCCCCATAACTTGGCGGCTCATTCCCCCGGGCGCAAGGCCCGAAGGGGGCCTCTTGCGGGGGATTCCCCCGCAGACCCCGGGGGGCCTCTTGCGGGGGATTCCCCCGCAGACCCTGGGGGCCGGACGCGCTACCTACAGCTCGATCTGCCGGGGCTCGTGACCGCAGGCCCGGATGAAGCGGAGCAGGTCGGCGGGCGCGATCGTCGTCGTCGCGCGGTTGGCGAGCGGGTGGTAGTTGACGGCCTCGATCGCCATCATCGCCTGGTCCAGCACGACATTGACGCGACGCGCGCGGTCGTTGATCAGGGCGAAGGGTGTGACGGATCCCGGCCCCACCCCCAGCACCTCCATCAGCAGCTCAGGTCTTCCGAACGAAAGGTTCGCGGCCCCGATTCGCCGGCGGAGCTCCTTCAGGTCGATCGGCCGGTCTTCGAGCGCGACGACCAGCCAGAGGACGTCCTTCTTATCCTTCAAAAACAAGCTCTTGCAGTGACCGCCCGGGAGCTCTCCCCGAAGCCGCTTGCTTTCTTCGACGGTGAAAACAGGCGGGTGCTCGACCGTCGTCGAGCGGATGCCGAGCTCGTCCAGGCGCCGAAGCAGCTCTTCGCGGGTCGCGTGCATGGGGCGGAAAATTAGGGCTTCAGCCTCGATCTCTCAAGCGCTTGCGGGGAAGTTCAACCTTGCAAAGGGACCCCCGTCCATTATTATTTCGCCCCCAACGGATACCGAACGTCGGTGCGGGAGTAGCTCAGGGGTAGAGCGCCACCTTGCCAAGGTGGAAGTCGTGGGTTCGAATCCCATCTCCCGCTCCATTACCCGCCGAACAGTTTCCGGATGCGCGCCTGGTAGGCTTCCGCCGCCGCGCGAGGATCGGGCGCGCCGCGGATCGGGCGCCCCACCACCACGTAATCGGCGCCGTTGAGAAACGCCTCCTCGAGATCGACGGTGCGTTTTTGGTCGTCGGCCGGCCGGTTGGTGCCCGGGCGGATTCCGGGCACGACGACGAGGAGCTTCTCGCCCAGCTGCTCGCGCAAACGTTTCGCTTCGAGCCCGGACGAAATCACGCCGTCGCAGCCGATCGCCAGCGCCCGCCGGGCACGCGACAGCACGATCGCCCCGATATCGGCCTGAAAGCCCAAATCCTCGGCATCCCGCTGGTCGAGGCTGGTGAGCATGGTGACGGCGAGGATGCCGAGGCTGCCGTCCTTCGCCTTGCAGGCGGCCTCCAGGATCGCATCGTTGCCGTGCACGGTCGCGAACGCGGCGCCGCGGCCCTTCAATCGTCGAACGGCCGCGGCGACGGTCTCCGGCACGTCGAAAAACTTGAGGTCGACGAAGACTTTTTTCCCGCGCGCCGCGAGCCAATCCATGAGCTCGAAGTAGCCGCCCGCCATGAACAGCTCGAGGCCCATCTTGTAGAACCGGACGCTGTCGCCGAGTGTCTCGATCAGTGCCCGGGCCTCCTCGGCGCCGGGGACGTCGAGGGCGAGAATAAGCCGCTCCTCTGGCGGGATCGGCTTCCGGGACAGGAAGGATGTTTCGAGGGGCATGGGCGGGCGAATCTCGGGAACGCGCGTGACGGCAAACCATAGCACACGCACCCGGGCTTGCGGAAACCCAAGGGGCGGTTATCGTGGCCCGCGCGGGCGCCCAGCGGGGATCATGCTGCGATGAAGAAAGAAAAGGTCGCGGAATTCTATCGCCGCTTCGCCGCGAAAAATCCGGTCCCGAAGGGCGAGCTCGAGGGCGGCACGGTCTACACGCTCCTCGTCGCCGTCGTGCTGTCGGCGCAGGCGACGGACGTCAGCGTCAACAAGGCGACCCCCGCGCTCTTCAAGGCCGCCGAGACGCCCGAAAAAATGGTGACGCTCGGCGAGGCCAGGCTCAAGGATTACATCAAGACCATCGGGCTCTTTAACACGAAGGCGAAGAACATCATCGCCTTGAGCCGGCTGCTCCTGGAGAAGCACGGTGGCCGGGTGCCCCGCGACCGCGAGGCGCTCGAAGCGCTTCCCGGCGTCGGCCGGAAAACGGCGAACGTCGTGCTCAACATCGCGTTCGGCGAACCGACGATCGCGGTCGACACCCACATCTTCCGGGTCGGCAACCGGACCGGCCTCGCACCCGGCAAGACGCCCTTCGAGGTCGAGCAAAAGCTGCTTAAAGTCACGCCGGACGACCGGAAGCTGCACGCCCACCACTGGCTCAT
Source organism: Rhodospirillales bacterium (assembly GCA_009694195.1). Lineage (GTDB taxonomy): Bacteria > Pseudomonadota > Alphaproteobacteria > Rhodospirillales > SHVQ01 > SHVQ01. The sequence continues at coordinate 77,694 of SHVQ01000004.1, read as the reverse complement.
CCTGCACGGGCGGTACATCTGCAAGGCGCGGGCGCCCAGATGCCCGGATTGCCTGGTTCGCGATCTCTGCGCCTATAAGGCGAAGACGCCGGCGGTGGATTGAAAGCCTCGACCGCCACCTCGCCTCCACGCGCCGAACGACACGGGAATTTCCGCCGCTACCGGAGACGCGACGGCAGATTTTGAGGGACGCGGTCCTTCACGTCAGGCGAGATGCTTTTTGAAGAAGGCGATCGTCCGATCCCAAGCCAGCTTGGCCGACGCCTCGTGGTAACGCGGCGTCGAGTTGTTGTGAAAACCGTGCTGGGTGCCGGGATACGTGTGCTTCTCGTACGGGACGCCAGCCGCCTTCAGCGCCGTCTCGAAGGCCGGCCACATATCGTTGATGCGCTCGTCCGTCTCGGCGTACTGGATCATGAGCGAAGCCTTGATGGCCGGTACCGATACCGTCTCGGCCGCCGCGCCGTAGAACGGAACGCCCGCATTCATATCGGCGCCAAGCGTGACGGCCAGGAAGTTGGTCGTCCCGCCGCCCCAGCAGAAGCCTGTGACCCCGAGCTTGCCGGTGGACAGCGTGTGTGCTTTCAGATAACGCGCGCTGTTGACCATGTCCGTGCGCAGCTTGCCCTGGTCGAGGCCGGCCTGGAGAGTTCGGCCGTCATCGTCGTTGCCCGGGTAGCCGCCGACCGGCGACAACCCGTCGGGAGCAAGCGCCAAGAACCCCTCGGCCGCGGCCCGGCGGGCCACATCCTCGATATACGGGTTGAGCCCGCGGTTCTCGTGAACCACGAGGACGGTGCCGAACGGCCCCGGCCCGCTCGGCCGCACCAGATATCCGCGCATGGTGCCCGACGTGCCGCCCGGCGACGGGTAGGTCACGTAGCTGGCCTTGATCCGCGGGTCGGTGAAGGAGATCGTCTGGGCCTCCGCATAGCGGGGCAACAGCGACTGCGCCATGGCCAGGCCACCGATCGCCACCACGGCGGCCCGCTGCAGGAAGGCACGACGGTCGATGCCGCCGTGGCAGTACTCGTCATAGAGATCGAACACACGCTGGTCGATCTCGCTCTGGGTCAACATCTTCGACGCCTCTGGTGCAAGAGTCGCCAGTTCCGCATTCCACTGTTCAACCATCTCTGGACATCCTCCGCTAGGATTGGCACTGAATTGCTGTTTATGGCCTGCCGCTCTACCCGGCGCGGGGTTTTCGCTCCGGCGCTATGAAGCGGCCGAGGCAGTCGGACGGCCCGATCTTGGCCGCGTTTTTCTCGCGGGCTTCCACGTGGGCGACCTTGTAGCCGTCGCCCTTGGCGTCCTTGTAAAGGAACAGATCGAGGGTGCAGCTGGGGGCGCGATATTGCCAGATTTCAGCCGGCGCTTCCCGCCTGCGGAACGTCGGGGGACCCAGGAGCTCCGTCACGTCCTCGCGGCTCATGCCGAGCAGGGTCGGCGGGAGAGCGGGGGAGGCAGCCGGCGGCCGCGCTGCCAGCTCGGGCGATGTCTCGGGCGCGGGAACCGTCCGGGGTCGGGATTCGGCGGCGACGGGCGTGCCCGGAGTGACGACCGGCGGCGGCGGCGATTCGGCGGCGACTTTCACCGGCGCCGTGTTCACTTCGCAGGCGCCGAGGACGAGGAGGGCCGGAATTGCGACCGCCGGACTCCAGCGGGAGGTCCACGGCCGGTGCCGGGGCCCGGCGCCGGACACGCTCATGCGTTGTCGGAACCCGGCTTCGACGCGTCCGTGGCAGAGGGGCCCGCAGCCGTCTCGCCGGACGATTGATCCGGATCGAGCGTCCGCATGTCGCCGGAAATCTCGCCGCCGTTCTCGATCACGATGCGGCCGTAGCGGATGCTTCCGGTGACGCGCCCGCCGGCCCGGATGACCAGGCGCTCGCGGGCCACCAGCTCGCCCTCGAACCGGCCGCTGATATCGGCTTCGTCGACCTCGGCGCTTCCCTTGAAGTGGCCGCTCGGCGCGATCTCGATCACCCGCGCATCGGAGAGGGCCACCTCGACCCGTCCCTCCACGACGAGACGGTCGCAGGAGGTGACCTCGCCGGAGAGCCTGATATCGCGGCCGACGATCAGCCGCTTGTTGTCGTTGTCGGTCGTGCGCCCACGTTCGGGGCGCCGAGGCACCCCCGGAATGTCGAGCATTCGGCGCGGAACATCAGGCGACGGCAATGTCGTCTTGGTTGGGGGCTTGCTGGGGGCGTGCGTTCCCCGTTTCGAGAAGGGCCTCAACGGGGGCGCGAGTTCGTCGCCGCCCGACCGCCCGCCCGCCGCCTCAGCTTCGTCGTCCTTTTTCCTTCCGAACATGATGCACTTGCCCTTGTGTTTTAAGAATCGACTTTAACCCGAGACCATCGGATTCTTCGCCGTTCGCCAGCGCTCGAAAAGGTGAACCATCGCCGCCGTCGCGAGAAGGGGGGCTACGACGTTGACGACCGGCACCGTCAACAAGACCGCGACCGCGACACCGGCGATAAACAATGGCCCCCGATGCGTCTTTCTCACTGCCAAGATCGCGTTTCGGCCCATCCGCCTCGATGCGACCTGCTCGAAGTATTCCCGGCCCAGAAGATAGCCGTTAACGCCGTAGAACACAAAAGGGAAAACCGGCGGGACAAACACAAACACCAGCACAAACATATTGAGAACAATGGTTATCGCGACGTATCGCGCCAGCATGACGAGCGAATCGGAGAGGGCTTGCGGGTCCGGCGGCGGCAGCTCGGGGTAGTAGCGCGCCTCGACCGCGGCGGCGATTCGATCGGCGAAGAGCCCGGCGGCGGCGCTCACGAGCCCCGGGAACAGCATCCACGTCAGGACCAGAACCGCAACGCCGCCGAAAATGTCGACCGCGGAGTCGATCCAGCCGATGGAAAACAGCGCCGTATTGGCGAGAAGATATGCTATGGAAACCCAAAGCAGCCCGAGAACGGCTACGGAAAGGCCGAGCAACCGAAGCGCAATCCCCCGCATCCGCGGATCGAAGAGTTGCACAAACGCTTTAATAAAAGCGGATAACAGGCTCATCGGTATTACCTCCGCTCCTCGGCCGGATTTTGACGCTCGTTCAACGACCGTCGGCGAAAATGGAAATAGGTATTGAGACCAAGTTATTGTGACGTCAGGTTAAGACAACTCCCCCAGAAGTATTGCGACAGCGATGACAAGTCTTTTGTTTGACACAGAATACTGAGCTTCTGTCAGGAAAATGAAAGCACAACAAAAGTTCGACGTCGTCGGAATCGGGAACGCTATCGTCGACGTCGTGGCGCGGGCCGACGACGACACCCTTCGCCGCTCCGGGCTGACCAAGGGGTCGATGGAGCTGATCGGCTCCTCTGCCGCCAAAAGCCGCTACGCGCAAATGGGTCCCGCCGTCGAAAGCTCGGGCGGCTCGGCCGCCAACACCATCGCCGGTCTTGCCTCGCTCGGGGATCGCTGCGCCTTCATCGGCAAGATCGCCGATGACCAGCTCGGCGCCGTTTTCCGTCACGACATCCGGTCCCTCGGAGTCAGCTTCGATACTCCGGCCGCGTGCAACTCGGCGCCGACGGCGCGTTGCCTCATCCTGGTGACGCCGGACGCCCAGCGGACCATGCAGACCTATCTGGGGGCCTGCGTCGAGCTCGGTCCCGACGACGTCGATGCGAACGTCATCGGCGCCGCCCGCGTGACCTATCTCGAAGGCTATCTCTGGGACCCGCCGAGAGCCAAAAAAGCCTTCCTCAAGGCGATCGAGATCGCGCACGCCGCCGGGCATCTCGTATCGCTATCGCTGTCCGACGCTTTCTGTGTCGACCGTCACCGGTCGGACTTCCTGGAGCTGGTCCGCAATCACGTGGACTTGCTGTTCGCCAACGAGCAGGAGATCACGTCCCTCTACGAGGTCGATTCCTTCGACGCGGCATTGCAGGCGGTGCGAAAGGATTGCCGGTTGGCGGCGCTCACCCGGAGCGCGAAAGGCTCGGTCGTGGTTGCCGGAGACGAAATCCATGTGGTGGATGCGGAGCCGGTGGCCCGGGTGGTCGACACCACGGGGGCCGGGGACGCCTACGCCGCCGGCTTCCTGCACGGCTATCTCCACGGCCTCGGGCTCGCCAGGGCAGCGCGCGTCGGGGGCATCGCCGCCGCCGAAGCGATCGGTCATGTGGGGGCGCGTCCGGAAACCCTCCTTAAAGCTCTCGTCGAGGCCAAGCTCGCGTGATTCCGGCAGGATGCCTTAAGCTAAGGCGATTAACCTTGGCTTTGCCGATGGCGGGGGAGGGGTTGCCGCCGCCCGCGTCGGCCATACAATCCGAAGGCCGGGCAGGGGAGTAGGGTTCAGCCGTCCGATGGATGACGCCACCAGCACGGCCGCGACGCTCCGGGAGCCGGCGCCGAATGCGCCGGCCTCGTGCGCCTCGCTCTACACGACGTCCGCGTTCTGGCGGTCGTTGCCGGCCGGCATGCGCCGACGGTGGTGGCTGTTCCGGCCCTTCGATCTCATTGCCCGTCATTGGCCGGTGTTCCGGCGCCGGCGCGGGGTTCTCGTCGTCCGCATGGACGGGATCGGCGACATGGTCCTCTTTCGTGCGGCCATCGATCACTATCCGGCGATCTTCGGGGTCGACAAGGCCGACATCACGGTCCTCGGGTGTGCGAGCTGGGGCTCGATCGCGGACAAGGTCTTCGAAGGTTTTCGAGTCCGGGTCATCGACGAGCACGCGTTCGCCCGCAACGCGCTCTATCGGTTTCGTGTGTCCCTCTGGGTGCGCGGCCTCGCGCCGGCGGTCGCCGTCTGCGACTCGTATCTTCGCCGAGCGCTGATGTCGGACAGCTTGGTGTGGGTCTCCGGCGCGCCCAAGACGGTCGTTTCGCTGCCGTATGTGAACGAGTCGACGCGCGTCGAGTTCTCCTACTACCTGTCCCAGGTAAACCGCATCATCGATACGGGCGTCTATCCGACCCACGAAGTCAGCCGCCATTTCCGTTTCATCTCGGCGATCGCGGGGCGCGTCATCGCACCCCAAGCCCCCAATATCTCCTGGCGTGCGTCGCCGCCGCCCATTCCGCCCGGGGCGCCTTATGCGGTGCTGAACGCCGGCAGCAACGAGCCCGGCCGGCGCTGGCCGATCGGCTTCTATGCGGAGATCGCCGACCGCCTGCTCGCGCGCGGATATCGCGTGGCGCTCGTCGGGAAAAGCGGCGAGATCCCGGACGAAGAGGCACGGCGCGCCATCGTCGCGCGCCCGGGGGCGATCGATCTCACGGATAAGACGTCGCTCGCCCAGCTTCTCGACCTCATGAGCCACGCGGCCCTCATCGTCAGCAACGATACCGGCCCTGCCCACCTCGCCATGGCCCTCGGGCGGCCGACCATCGTTCTCGTCGGCGGCGGGCACTTCGGAAGCTTCGTCCCCTATCCGCCCGAGGCGGCGCCGCCGACGGCCCGCTTCGTCTACCAGGAGATGGAGTGCTATCACTGCTTCTGGCGGTGCACGAAGCGGGCCACGAAATTCGACGTCTTCCCCTGCATCAGCGCCATCGGCATCGACCGCGTCTGGTCGGCGATCGAGGATCTCCGGGCGCGCGAGACTGCCGGCAACGCGCCCCTGCGGGCGCAAGGGTGACGCCTCGTGGTCGAGAGCGGCGATCCTGAAATCTGGGGCTCCTACGGGCAATTCAAGGGTTACACGCAGCCGCGGCTGAACCCGAAGCTGGTGCGCCGCTTCGACCGCGAATTTCTCGGGATCACGGGCTGCACGCCCGACATGGCGGTTCTCGACGTCGGTTGCGGCACCGGCCTTTTCCTCTTTTATCTCGTGGAGAAGGGGTTCCGGGACGTGCTCGGCATCGACCGCGATCCCGACCTCGAGTCCTACATTCCTTCCGACATCAAGGATAAGGTCCGCCTCATCGACGTCTGGCGGTTTCTCGAGAGTGGCGCCGAGGGCCGCCGGTTCGACTGCATCGTCATGCACGACGTGCTCGAACATTTCAACTTCGAGGACGGCCGCCGTCTACTCGCCGCTCTTTCGCCCGTGCTCAAGCCGGGCGGGCGAATCCTCATCAAGGTGCCGAACGCGGGATCGCCGTGGGGAGCCAAGTATCAATACGGCGACATCACCCACAAAACCGCCTACACGCCCTCCAGCATGCGCCAGATCGCCTTCGCGAGCGGTCTCGTCTGCGTCGGCTGCCATGGGTCGGAGGAGGGGAGCCCGATGCGCCGCGTGCTCGACCGGGCGCTGCACGCCGTGCTGTCGCGCATGCTGATGACGCCGCCGGAGCTGTGGTCGGCGAATTTCTTCGCCCGCCTGGAGCGGCCGAATCAATAAGGCGTGTAAGACTTCTCTTCGAGGAAGGCCGCGCCCAGGAGCTCGTTGATCCGGCGCTTGATCCGGGAGCGCCGGTCGTTGGTCTTGTAGACGCCGCGCGCAAGCTCGATGAACGCGGCGCCGAAATCGCGCCGGCGCTCGCAATCCCGGATGTCGTCCTCGATCGCCCACAAGGCCTCATTGGCGGCGCGAAGCTCGGCCGTCAGCCGATCGAGCGCAGGTGAAGACGCAAGGGTGTCGGCGCGCGCCCGCGTGAGGAGCTCGAGCTCCTTGCGGATGTTCCGGAGCTTCTCCGGCTCGCCGATGCGCGCGCACTTGATCTCGAGGATGGTGATCTTGTCGATGAGCTCGCCCGGCGTGATGTCGACCTTGATGGCGCGGTCGGGTTTGGCGGTCATGCCGTGGCTCCGGTTGCGCGGCCGCCCGACTCTCGGCGAGGCGGCGCCTTCTCGGCAAGAAGGCGCGCGATTGTAGAGAGGACGGCGCTTCCGTCCAAGCGTGCAACGCACGGATACATGCCCTCCTCCTCCGGCAGCCGGCAGTCGGCGCGGCATCCCTCGCAGGCGATCGGATGATGGAGAAAATGTGCGTTGGCGGGGGTGAAGGCGCCGGGATAGGGGACGATCTCGCCCACATAGGCGGCGCTCGCGAGGCAGACGGTCTCGGCGCCGACGGCGACGGCCAAGTGCATAAGCGCGGTGTCGACGGAAACGACGAGCCGCGCCGCCCGCAACAACGGGACGAGGTCTTCGAAGCCGCGGCCGTCGAACCGTACGTTCGGATGGCGGAGCAGGGACGCGTAAGCCGGATTGTCACTAATGTCGGATGGATGGCCGGTGACGATCGCGTCGAGCTCCGGCGGGAGATTTTCGATAATCCGCTGAAACAACTCGGGGGGCGGCTGCTTCTGGCGCTTGGCCGAGAACGGCTGCAGCAGGATGAACGGCCGCGCCGCCGGCGCCGGTGCCGGGAGGTCGCTCTCCGGGATGCGCGGCACGGGGGCCGGGTGCCGCTCGCCGGTGAGCCAGCCAGCGAGTGCGATCCAGCGCTCGTAAATAAACCCGCGCTCGGGCCCGCTCTCGAAGAGCCGCGTGAACAGCCGCCGGTTCGCACGCAGCGCGTGATCGTGCTTTGCCCACGGGCGCGCCGCCATTCCAAGCGTTTCCTCCGCCATGCAGGCAGCGATCATGGCTTCGTCGATCAGCGGATGGCGCAAGTGGTCCGTGCTGACGACGGCGCGGAAATTACGCCCGTACAAGTCGCGGCTGACGCGATAGCGATATGGGAGATTGCGCAGGAACCGGCGGTAATCGACGCCGATGACCTGCACACTCTTCGGCAGCAGGAAGGTCGTCTTCAGCGAAGCTTCCGGGGTGAGGAAGGCAATGGGCTCGCCCGACCGGGCATATCGCAGGAACAGCGGGAGGGCGTGGGAAAAGAGAACGGTGTCGCCGAGTCCGCCGCTGCGGACGAGAAGGACGCCACGTGGGGCGCTCCGTCGCGTCCGCCTCAGCAGCGCGCGGATGCCGGTGTCGAGGAGGGACAGGATCCGACTTTGGCTTGCCACGATGCGGGCCAAGATAGCGGGCGCGGAAGGGGTGTCAATCAACCGGCCGCCGCCCATTCTTGACATTGCCTGCGGCCCCGCTTCAAAATTGCCGCGCTTTCGTAGGGCGCAACCGGGTCCGCACGGAAAGGGCAACGCCCGCCTACGTAAGTAGGTAGCGACCCTGCCGGCCTGAGGCGGACGATGGCCGGCATGTGGAGCTGGCGCCCCATGCCCAATCTCGACAACCTGAAAAAACGCGCGAAGACCCTCGTGAAGCAACATCGCGACCGGTACTACCCGGTCGTGGAGAAACTTCGCGCCGCGGTCCCCCGATTTGCCGGTCTCAAGGATCGGGAAATCCTCGATGCTGCCTTCACCCTCGCCGACGCTCACCACGTTGTCGCGCGAGAGGCGGGCTTCGCCAGTTGGGCTCTTGCAACCAAGGAGCTCAAGAAGAGCCCGAACGCTGGGAAACCTGCTCAAGAGCAACCGCAGTCTCCGCGGCTCTGCGTCGCCTATCCGCAGGTCTTCGTCACGGACGTCAAGCGCGCGGCCGAGTTCTATTCCCGGAAGCTCGGGTTCTCGATCGCCTACCTCTATGGGGAGCCGCCATTCTACGGCCTCGTCTCGCGCAATGGCGTGGGCCTGAACCTTCGCCACGTCGATTCGCCCGTCATGCCCCGGCCGCAGACGGAAGAAGAGAGCCTGCTCAGCGCCAGCCTCGTCGTCGACGGCGTAAAAGAGCTCTTCCTCGAATTCAAGCGCCGTGGCGTCGATTTCGCGCAGACCCTGAAGCTCCAGCCATGGGACGCGACGGATTTTATCGTCCGCGACCCCGACGGGAATCTGATCTGCTTTTTCAATCCCGCGAGCGATAACGATCGGCTGTGGAGCAAGGCGCCGCCCCGCGCGTGAGCCGAGAACGCTTGCGTTCGTCCGACCGCACCTTGTATCCATCGAGAGGCGATTCGCGGAAACGGTGCCGGTGATCCCATGAGCGAGGAGCGACGCGACGCGATCGGCTCGCTTCGCGTCTATTTCGATCGTCGCATCGCGGTGATGCTGGCGCTCGGCTTCGCGAGCGGGCTCCCCAATCTTCTGATCTTCGACACGCTGTCGGCGTGGCTCAGGGAAGCCGGCCTGTCGCTTGAGGTGATCGGCTTCTTCAGCCTCGCGACCCTCGCCTATTCGTTCAAGTTCCTGTGGGCGCCCCTGGTCGATCGCACCGAGGTGCCGATCATCGGGGCTTGGTTGGGACACCGGCGGTCCTGGATGCTGGTCGCACAAGGCGCGATCGTCATCGGGCTGTGGCTGATCGCCGGATCCGACCCGGCGGCGAATCTCGGGCTCGTCGCGATCTTCGCGGTGTTCACCGGCTTCTCCTCGGCGACCCAGGACATCGTGGTCGATGCCTGGCGCATCGAGGCGGCGGAGGACACGCGCCAGGGCGCGATGGCCGCCTCCTACCAATGGGGCTACCGCCTCGCCGTGGTGGTGGCGGGCGCGGCGCCGCTCCTGCTCGCCGAGAGCCACGGCTGGGGATTTTCCTACTCCGTCATGGCGGCGCTGATGGGGATCGGCGTGCTGGCCGTTCTCGCGGCGCCGCGCGAGGCGCCGCACGAGATCAAACCGATCACGGCCGGCGACGTGGCGCGGCCGGGACGCTTCCTCTATCGCGCCTTCGGCGAGCCGCTCGCCGATTTCTTCAATCGTTTCGGCCGCGCGGCGCTTTTGATCCTCGCCCTCGTCTGTCTCTATCGGCTCTCCGATTTCGTGCTCAACATCATGAACCCCTTTTACTTGGATCTCGGTTTCAGCAAGACCGAGATCGCCGAGGTGCGGAAGGTGTTTGGCGTGCTGATGTCGATGCTGGGCGTGTTCCTGGGCGGCTGGGCGGTGGCGCGCTACGGCCTCTTCGGTCCCTTGCTGGTGGGCGCGCTCGCCGGTCCTGCGAGCAACCTTGTTTTCGTCTGGCTGGCGGCGCAGGGACCGCAGCTCTCCGCCCTCTTCGTCGCCATCGGCATCGACAACGTGGCGTCGGGCTTCGCCGGCACGTGTCTCATCGCCTACATGTCGAGCCTGACCACGGCGGGTTTCACCGCGACCCAGTACGCACTTTTCTCGTCCCTCTATTCGCTGCCCGGAAAGCTGCTCGCCTCCCAATCGGGGCGCATCGTCGAGGGAGTGGCGATCGGTGCCGAGGCGGGCGGCATCTTTGCCTTCGTGAAGACAATGCTCGCCGCTCCGTCGCCCACCCTCATCGCGGCCGCGGCCAAAATAGGCGTCTCGGGGGCCGCCCTCGCGACGGGCTATATCGCCTTTTTCTTCTATTCGTTCGGGATCGGGCTCGCCGCCGTGGTGCTCGCCTGGATCGTCTATCGGCGCGCGAGCACGCCGGACATGTAAGCGGCTATCGCCTGGCGCCGCCTTCGCCGACCAGGACGAACGGCGCCCAGAACATCGGATGGGCGGACTGCGGCGGGCTTTCGCCTGTTCCGGCGCCGTCGATCATCGCCACCATGGAGCGGCGCAGCGCCTCGGCGCGGCCGATGGACGGCTCCTCCTGCAGCGCCTTGAAGGCGGCGGTGGTGAGCCGGGCCGCGGCGCGGGATTCCACCGGCCAATGGGAGACCAGGAGAGAGCGGGCGCCGGCGTAGAAGAACGCCTTGGCCAAGCCCGACAGGCCTTCGGCGCCGCCGTCGCCGCCGCCATCGCCATCGGGCGCCGCCGTGTTGCACGCGCTCAAGACCACCCAGTCCGCGTTCAGCTTGAGGCGCGACACGTCCGACGCGGTGAGCAGGCCCCGATCGTCGGGGCTCGGCGTCCTGGGCGGCGTGAGCGCGAGGGCGGGCTCGGCGAGCCCGGCGATCTCGCCGGCGATCAGCCCGTGGGTGGCGAAGGCGAGCACGCGGACGTTGGCGAGGTTCGCCTGCTTGACTGCGGTCACCGTCGCCCGGCCTTGGAGGCGGACGCTGTCCTCGCGCGCGCCCAGCGCGGCGGCTTCGGCGCGCAGCTCGTCCGCGGTCTCCGGCAGCCGGGGAAGCCGGCGCACCGATTCCACGTCGACGCCGCCGCCGCGGAACAGGCGCGAGGCCACCATGCCGCGAGAGGCCCCTTGCGCGCCGTCGAACTCCGGATCGCCGAAGCCGGCGAACGGCTCGGTCGCGCGGCCGGCGGATGCGAACGTGCGCAGCGCGCGCAAGGACGACACCGCCGGCAGCACGGTCAACGCATAGCGCCGGGCGAGCCAGGGCACCCTTCGGTAGTCATCCATCTCGGCGGCCGGCGCCGTCTCCTCGGTGATGAGCACGCCGAGCGGCAAGCTTTGCAGCGCCGCGTCGGGGACGACGAACACGTGTTGCGCGCCGTCGAGCAGGCGCTCCACGGGCGCGAAGACCCTGCGGTAGACCGCGTGCGCCTTCGTCGTGTCGAACGCCGGGATGTCGGCCAGCGTCATGAGGTCGAGCCGGGTCGGGTCGAGCCCCGCGCGGAGCTCGGCCACGGCCTCCTCCAGCTCCTCGCGGCCGATGTCCAGGCGGACAAAGGCCTGGCGGTCGGCCCGGATCAGCCAGGCAAAGCTGTCCTTGGAGCCGACCAGATAGGCGAGCAGTGCCTCGTCGGGCTCGAGAAGCTTTTGCACGGCGGCGATCGGCAGCGGCGCCGTGCTCGCGATCTCCGCGTACTCAGGGAAATCGCGCGCGAGGCGCGCGTCCAAGCGGTCCATTGCGGCGTCGATCTCCTGGAGCTCGCGCCGCATCTCCGTTTCCTGGGCGGCGTCCCGCTGCCGAGACGGAAGGCCGATCGCCTGCACCAGCCTGGCGTCGAGCCGGCGGCGCCGCTCCTGCAGGTCCTGGCGCTCGCGGACCGCGGCGGCCAGCGCGTCATCGCCGCTGGCGAGGCGGGCCGCCATGCCGGCGACCGCCTGCGCGGTCGAGGTGGCCTGTGCGGCCTGCGCGGTCTCGAACGCCTTCGTCTCGAGCTCGGTCAGGCGTTCGGGCCGGCGCCGGCCGAGCTTGTCGGCAATCGACACGAACTGGACGAACGTGTTGCGCCAGTCGCGCCGCTCGCTGAGGCTTCCGGTATTCCGCCGGGCATCCGTGCGCTGGGCGCGCGTGCTCAACGCGGACGTCGCCTTCGCGGCCTCGTCCAGCGCGCGCTCCAAGCGATCCGACTGCAAATATGCCCTGGACAGCGTGCGGCGCGCCGCAATCACCGGCGGATGGGTAGGGTCGTACGTCCGCGCCAGGTGGTCCAGCGCCAGCGCCGCCTTGCGTTCGGCCTCGTCCGCCCGGCCGCTCTCCAGGTACACGTCCGCAAGCGAGAGGTCGATATGACTCAAGGTAAGGGCGTATCGGTCGGGCGGGTCGTTGGCGATCTGGCGGGCCTCGACGAGCAGGCGCTCGGCCTCGCCGAGCTTGCCCTGGCGCTGCTCGATGTCGGCGATCTCGCTCAGGACAACCGCGATATTGATGTCGCGGGGCCCGAGCTTCTTCGCGTAGATGGCGATGGCGCGCGCGTGCAGCGCTCGCGCTTCGTCGTAGCGCGCTTGCTTGTAGGCAACGTTAGCCAGCATTCCGACGATGACCGCGATGTCCAGGTGCTCGGGGCCGAGCGCTTTTTCCTTGATGGCGAGCGCCCGCTGCAGAAGCGGGCGCGCGTCGTCGACCAGGTTCTGGGCAAGGTAGGACTGCGCCATCCCGATCAGGCTTTCCCCCACTGCGACATTGTCGTGCCCGAGGACCTTCTCGCGGATCTCGAGCGCACGGCGGTCGAGGTCGCGGGCCTCGTCGTAGCGGCCCTGCCGGTTGTAGTAGAAACTCGAGAGGTGCTGCAGGCTCTCGGCGAAACGAAGGCTATCCGGTCCAAAGGCGGCTTTCGAGACTTCGATGTCGCGGAGCAAGCTCGGCTCCTCTTCGGCGAAGCGCTCCGTCGACTCATAGAGCTCGGCGAGATCGAACAGCACTCCTGAAACGCGGGCGTGCAGCGGTCCATAGGCCTTCTCGGCGACGGCAAGCGCGCGGGTGAGCGCGGCAAGCGCCTCTTCCGGACGGTCGAGGAAACGGGCGGCGCGGGCGAGGTGGGTGAGGGGAAGGACGATCCGGCCGTCGTTCGGCCCGCCGGCACGCTCATAAATTTCGAGCGCGCGGCGGCTCAAGGCCTCCGCCTCGATGAACCGGTGGCGCACGCTCTCGAACCGATGCTCGATCATCGAGGCGTACATCGCGTCCTGCAACATGGCCTGGACGAGCGAGGTGATCGCGTCCGCGACGCGCGGATCGTCGGGCCCGTGGGACCGTTCGGCCTCAGCCAGCGCCGCCTCGCGCAAGGGGGCGGCGTCGCGCCATTTCCCCTCGTTCTCGAGGCGGATCGCCAGGCGCTCTTCCTCGCTTTTCAACAGCATGCCGGCGCCGCAGCCGGAGAGGAGCGCAGCCGCGCAGACGACGATCAGGAACGCCCAGCGGGAAGCCATCGGGGTTGTGCGCTTTTCTGCCGGTGTGGGAATTAGGGCCCGAAAAAGGTGCCCTGCATACCGATGAGGATCAGCGCCGCCATGTAGACCGACGCTCCCACCGCCGCGATGAACAGGACGTTGGCCGCCGTCCGCAACGGATACCGGTGGCGGTCGTGCTGGCGGCGGGCGACGCTGCGGCTGTCCTCGCCGCCGACCAAGGTCAGGTAATAGCGGCGGCGAACGAAAGGCACGCTGAGCCGAATATTGATCGGGTGGAATTTCCATTCCGGCGGGCGGATCGCCAGGTAAATGGCTTCCTTCTGCTCCGGCGTCAGCGTATCCACGATCCAAGGCGGCATGCGGTCGAACACGGTTTCGGCCTTGATCGCCTCCACCATGGCCTTTTCCATCACTCCCTGCGCTTCCGGCATCGACTTCCCCCTTCGCCTCTCAAGGCGGCGTCCCTCGCCGTCAAGTTTGCCCGCAGGCGCTGCCCGGGTCAAACGGCCGAAGCCGGCCCGGGCCTTTGTAAAACCCGTTGAAATCAATTAATCTTTTCAGATTCGGGAAGAATACCCGTACGGACGGAGGGAGCGATGGGCGGCAAGCCGGCCGACCGGAAAACGGCCTTGATCGGAAAGGTTGTGGAGGAAGCGCGCCGGCGCCTGGGCAAAGCCAAGCGGAGCGCGGCCGAGCGCTTCATCCGCCAGTACTATCTCCACGTTCCCCCCGATGACATTCTTGTCCACAAGCCGGAAACCTTGTTCCGCATCGCTGCCAACCATCTGGCGCAGGGCGAGGTCCGGGTCCCCGGGCGGCCTCTTGTTCGCGTCTACAATCCGGACGCCGACGGGCACGGCTGGCAGTGCGGCCACGCCGTCGTCGAGGTCGTCAACGACGACATGCCGTTTCTCGTGGACTCGGTCTCCGCGCTGCTCGGCCGGCACGGCATCACGGTCCACATCGTCATCCACCCGATCGTTTCCGTCAGGCGCGCGCGGGCAGGCAAGCGCGTCGACGTTCTCGATGTCGGCCGGACCGACGGCGCCGCGCTCCGCGAATCCTACATGCATTTCCAGATCAGCCAGCAGCCGTCCCACAGGCTCAAGGAGCTTCGCGACGAAGTCCTTCGAGTGCTCGCCGACGTTCGCGCCGCGGTCGAGGATTGGCGCCTCATGCGCCAGAAAATGTGGAACCTGATCGAGGAAGTTGAGGCGGGAATCAAAGGCGTCTCCGCTCAGGACGTCTCGGAAGTGCAGGACTTCCTCCGCTGGATGCACGACAACCATTTCACGTTTCTCGGCTATCGCGACTACAGCTTCAAGGAGTCGCGGAAGGGCGGGGTGTCCCTCGTCGCACCGAAAAGCGGGATGGGCATTCTGCGCGACCCGTCCACGGTCGTGTTCGATGAGGCGGGCGAGAACGGGACGGTTCCGCCGGAGGTCGAGGCCTTTCGCCGCCATCCCGGCATCCTGATGGTGACGAAATCGACGGAGGTTTCGAACGTCCACCGTCCCGTGCAGCTGGACGTCGTCGGGGTCAAGCGTGTGGATGCGCGGGGGCGCATGGTCGGTCAACGGCTGTTCGCCGGGCTCTTCACGTCGGCGGCCTATACGGCCCGGGCGCGCGAGATCCCGCTCCTGCGCCGCAAATTCGAGCGAATCGTCCGGCGCGCCGGTTTCCCGCCCGCCAGCCACGACGGCAAGGCGCTGCTGAACATCCTGGAGACGTTCCCGCGCGACGAGCTGTTCCAGGTGTCGGACGATCATCTCTTCCAGACCAGCATGGGCATCCTGCACTTGCAGGAGCGCCAGCGCGTCGCCCTTTTCGTCCGCCGAGACGAGCTCGATCGTTTCATGTCGTGCCTCGTCTACGTTCCGCGCGACCGGTTCAACACCGATCTCCGCCATCGCATTCAGGATATCCTCTGCGCCGCGTTCAACGGCACGATCTCCGCCTTCTACACGCAATACGGCGAGTCGCCGCTCGCCCGCCTCCACATCCTCGTGAAGACGGTGCGCGGCAAGATGCCCAGCTACGACGCGGCGGACATCGAGCGCCGCATCGTGGAGGCGGCGCGCTCCTGGAGCGACCGCTTGCGGGATGCGCTCATCCAGGCGTCCGGGGAAGAAAAGGGATTGGAGCTGCTCCGCCGGTACGGCCGCGCGTTCCATCCAGGCTACCAGGAGCAGTTCAGCGCCCAGGCCGCCGGCGTCGACATCGTCGAGCTGGAGAAAGTGCTGGCGTCCGGCGACATTGGATTGATGCTCTACCGCCCGGACGGGCTCGCTCCGCACCAGGTCCGGTTCAAGATCTATCATCCGGAGCGGCCGATTCCGTTGTCGGACGTGCTGCCGGTGTTCGAGCACATGGGGTTCCGGGTCGTCGAGGAACGGCCGCACGCCGTCGACCCAGAGGGCGGAACAAGCGTGATGATCCACGACTTCGGGCTCGAGGTCCGGGACGGCCTCGCGCTCGACATCGCCCGCGTCCGGCGAAATTTCGAAGACGCATTCCGCCGGGTCTGGCGCGGCGATACGGAGAGCGACGGGTTCAACGCGCTCGTCGCCCGCGGCGGGCTCACGTGGCGCGAGGTCGTCATCATACGGACGTACTGCAAATACCTGCGCCAGGCCGGCAGCGCGTTCTCGCAGGCCTACATGGAGCGGACCGTCGCGAACTACCCGGCCATCGCGCGCCTGATCGTCGATCTCTTCATTGCGCTTTTCGATCCCGATCTCGGGCGAAATTCGACGCGCGTGGGCAAGGTGGGGGAACGGCTGAATGCGGCGCTTGAGGCGGTGACCAGCGCCGACGACGACCGCATCCTCCGGCGCTTCATCAATTTGGTCGAGTCGACGCTACGCACCAACTATTTCCAGACCGACCCGAGCGGGCAGCCGAAATCCTATCTCTCCGTCAAGCTCGATTCGAAGACGGTCGACGAGCTCCCGCTGCCGCGGCCCTTCCGGGAGGCCTTCGTCTACAGCCCGCGCATGGAAGGAATTCACATGCGCTTCGGCAAGGTCGCCCGCGGCGGCATCCGCTGGTCGGACCGTCGCGAGGATTTCCGCACGGAAGTCCTGGGACTCGTGAAGGCCCAGCAAGTCAAGAACGCGATCATCGTGCCGGTCGGTGCGAAGGGAGGCTTCGTGCTGAAGCGGCCGCCCGCCGGCACCGACCGCGATGCGTTCCAGAAGGAAGGGATCGAGTGCTACAAAATCCTGATCCGCGGACTGCTCGACATCACGGACAATCTCAAGGGCAACCGGATCGTCCCGCCGGTGCGCGTCGTTCGCCGTGACGATGACGACCCCTACCTCGTCGTCGCCGCGGACAAGGGCACGGCGACGTTTTCCGACATCGCGAACTCGGTCTCCGCCGCGTACGGCTTCTGGCTCGGCGACGCCTTCGCGTCCGGCGGCAGCCAGGGCTACGACCACAAGGGCATGGGGATCACCGCCCGCGGCGCCTGGGAATCCGTCAAGCGCCACTTCCGCGAAACGGGCGTCGACACGCAAAGCCGGGACTTCACCGCCGTCGGCTGCGGCGACATGGCGGGCGACGTCTTCGGGAACGGGATGCTGCAATCGACGCACACCAAGCTTCTGGGTGCGTTCAATCACATGCACGTCTTCGTCGACCCGGACCCGGACCCCAAGAAGAGCTTTGCCGAACGGAAGCGGCTGTTCCGGCTTCCGCGCTCCACGTGGGCGGACTACGACAAGAAGGCGATGTCCAAGGGCGGCGCGGTGTACGAGCGGTCGGCCAAATCGATCGCGCTCTCGCCCGAGATCCGGGCGCGCTTCGGAATCGTCAAGGACAAGGTGACGCCGAACGAGCTGATACGGGCGCTGCTGACCGTTTCGGTCGACCTCATGTGGCTCGGCGGCATCGGCACGTACATCAAGGCCGCCGGCGAATCCCACGCCGACGTCGGCGACCGCACCAATGACGCCATCCGGGTCAATGGCGCCGAGTTGCGCTGCAAGGCGCTGGGCGAGGGCGCCAACCTCGGGACGACCCAGCTCGGCCGCATCGAATACGCCATGCACGGCGGCCGGTTGAACACGGACTGGATCGACAATTCAGGCGGCGTCAATACGTCCGACCACGAGGTGAACATCAAGATTCTCCTCGGCGCGGCGACGGCCAAGGGGCGGCTCACCGTGCGCCGGCGCGACCGGCTTCTCGCCGACATGACCGACGAAGTCGCGCAACTCGTCCTGCAGCACAACTACCTGCAAAGCGAAGCCATGTCGGTGATTCATTCCCGCGGTGCCCAGCTCCTGGAGAAGCACGCACGCCTGATGCGGATCCTGGAGAAGTCGGGGCGGCTCGACCGCGCCATCGAATTTTTGCCCGACGACGAGACGCTGGCCGAACGGGCGGTCGCCAAGCAGGGGCTCACGCGGCCGGAGATCGCCGTCACCGTCTCCTACAGCAAGCTCTGGCTGTACGACGAGTTGTTGAAGGTGGACGTGCCCGATGACCCCTATCTCGTCGACGACCTTCTCAAATACTTTCCGACGCCGCTCAGGGTCAAGTACAAGCCCGAGATACTCCGGCATCGGTTGCGTCGCGAGATCATCGCGACGCGCGTGACCAACTCGCTCGTCAATCGGGCGGGCGATACCTTCGTCTCCGAGTTCATGGAGAAGACCGGGAAATCCGCGGCCGAGATTACGCGTGCCTACATCATCGGACGCCAGGCGTTCCAGTTGCGTGGCCTCTGGGAAGCGATCGAGAAGCTCGACAATAAGATCCCGGCGGCGATTCAAGCGGCGATGTTGATCGACGTGAACCACCTCATGGAGTGGGTGACGCTGTGGTTCCTCAGGAAGGGGCAGCCGGGCCTCGACATCGGCTCTCACATCCAGGAGTTTGCCGGCGGCATCGCGGAGCTCGGCCAGCACCTGGTCGAGGTGCTGCCGCCGCATTACGTGGAGGACGTGAGAAACCGGGCGAAACCCTACGTCGGTGCAGGCATTCCGGAGAAGCTCGCGATGCGCGTTGCCGGCCTCGTGAATCTCTACTCCGGGTGCGACATCGTGCGCCTCGCGACCCGCCGGAAGCTTCCCGTCGTCCACGTCGCCCGCACGTATTTCGCGATCGGCACCCGGTTCCGCCTCGGCCGTCTCCGGGCCGCCGCGGACAAGCTCGCGTCCCACAATCACTGGCAGCAGCTCGCCGTGGCGGCCCTGATCGAGGAGATCTACGGCCATCACCTGGCGCTCGCCTCCCAGGTTCTCGACTTCGCCAACGGAAGCCGGGACACCAAGGCGGCGATCGACCGCTGGATCGAAAAGAACCGGAGTGCGGTCGAGCCGACGGAGCAGCTCTTGAACGAGCTGTGGGCAACCGAGCTCAATGACATTGCGATGATCGCAGTCGCCAGCCGCCAGCTCCGGGCGATGTCCGAAGCCCGCACCGCCCAGTAACGGCCGGATGGCGGCCGAGCAACCCGGGGCGGGGCCGTCCGGCGGCGCGAGCCGCCCCGCGCTCTTTTCCTGGTGCCTGTTCGATTGGGCCAACTCGGCGTTCCCGACCGTCGTCACCACCTTCGTCTTCGCCGCCTATTTCACGGAAGCCGTCGCGCCGGACACGGCATCGGGGACAGCCGCCTGGGGCTACGCTCTCAGCCTTTCTGGACTTGCCGTCGCCGTCTTGAGCCCCATTGCGGGGGCCATTACCGATCACGGCGGGAGACGAAAACCGTGGCTGTTCGTCTTCAGCGCCCTTTCGATCCTGGCGGCGGCGGGCCTCTGGTTCGTGCGTCCGGATGCCTCATCCGTCGTTCTGGCGCTCGTTCTGGTCGGCGTCGGAAGCTTCGCCTTCGAGATGGCGACCGTCTTCTACAACGCCATGCTGCCGGAAATCGCGCCGAAGGGGATGATCGGGCGCATCTCCGGTTGGGGATGGGGCCTCGGCTACGCGGGCGGGCTCGGCTGCCTTGTCGTGGCGCTCGTTCTCGTCAAAGCCGAGCCGCCCTTGTTCGGGCTCGATGCCGCGGCCGCCGAGCCGGTACGGGCGACGGCTCTGCTCGTGGCGCTGTGGTTCGCAGTGTTCGGCCTGCCGCTCTTTTTGTTCACGCCCGATCGTCCGGCTTACGGTCTCAGCTTGATCGAATCCGCCCGCCGCGGGTTGGCCACCCTCGGGAGGACCGTCAAAAACGTGCGGGCGCACGGCGGCGTCGTGCGGTTTCTCGTCGCCCACATGGTTTATGCCGACGGCCTCAACACGCTGTTCGCATTCGGCGGAATCTACGCGGCCGGCACCTTCGGCATGGATTTCTCGGAGCTCGTCCTCTTCGGGATCGCGACGAACGTGACGGCGGGCGCGGGTGCGGCGTTGTTCGCCTGGGTCGACGATTGGATCGGCCCCAAGCGCACGATCATGATCGCGCTCTTCGGGCTCCTGATCTGCGGCGCCGCGTTGATCATGGTCGAAAGCAAGGCGATGTTCTGGATCTTCGCTCTCCCCCTCGGGATATTCGTCGGGCCGGCCCAGGCGGCGAGCCGCTCCCTCATGGCGCACCTCGCGCCGGCCGAGATCCGGACCGAGATGTTCGGTCTCTTCGCGCTGTCGGGCAAGGCGACGGCCTTCGTCGGCCCGGCGCTGTTGGGCTGGGTCACGGTCCTGTATGCAAGCCAGCGGGCGGGGATGGCGACCGTCCTCGTGTTCTTCGCCGCCGGCATCGCGCTCATGGCGAAGGTTCCGGACGTCCGCCGTTGAACCTCCCGAGGCTTTCCATCACAATCGGGCCGTCATGACCTTTCCCGACCGCAAATATCCCTCCGTCGCCGGCTTCACCGACGATTATTTTCAGCGCCTGCGGGACGCGCACGCCTCGATCGACCGGAAAAAGCTCGCCGCCGCGGCGCAGCTCCTCGAGAAGGCTTACGCGCGCGAAGCCACGCTCTACGTCTGCGGCAACGGGGGCTCGGCGGCGATCGCGGACTCGTTCGTTTGCGACCATGCCAAGCTGATCCAGACGGACACCTCCCTCGTTCCCAAGGTCGTGTCCCTCTCGGCCAACGTGCCGATGGTGACCGCGATCGCCAACGACATTTCCTACGCCGACATCTTCGTCTACCAGTTGAGGACGATGGCGCGGGCGGGCGATGTGCTGCTCACGGTCAGCGCATCGGGCGATTCGGAAAACGTGGTCCGCGCCGCGAAATGGGCCAGGAAGAACGGCGTCGCCGTGATTTCCTTCACCGGTTTCGCGGGCGGCCGCACGGCCAGGCTCGCGACCGTTCATTTGCACGTGACGGGCGACAATTACGGCGTCATCGAGGACGCGCATCAATCGCTGATGCACATCCTCGCCCAATACATCCGCCAGGCGCGGATGAGCGAAAGCCTGATCAAAAAACGGAAGTTCTAGGCGCCGTCAGTGGCGGAAGTGGCGAACGCCGGTGAACACCATGGCGAGGCTGCGCGCGTCCGCCGCGGCGATGACCTCTTCGTCGCGCACCGAGCCGCCCGGCTGTATGACCGCCGTCGCGCCCGCGTCCGCCGCCGCGACGAGGCCGTCGGCGAACGGGAAGAAGGCGTCCGAGGCGACCACCGAGCCGATCGCCGGGCTTTCCTTCAGGCCCGCGGCCTTGCCCGCCTCCGCCGCTTTCCATGCCGCGATGCGGGACGAATCGACGCGGCTCATCTGGCCGGCACCAATCCCGACCGTGGCGCCCTCGCGCGCGTAGACGATGGCGTTCGATTTGACGTGCTTGCAGACGGTGAACGCGAACAGGAGGTCGGCCATCTCGCGCTCGCTCGGCTTCCGTTTGGTGACCACGCGGAGCTCACCGCCCGCGACGGCCGCGTCGCGGTCCTGCAGCAGAAGCCCGCCGGCGAGCGAGCGGACGGTCATCCCCGGGGCCGCCGGGTCCGGCATGCCGCCGGTCACCAGGAGCCGCAAGTTCTTCTTCTGGGAGAGCACGCGGCGGGCGTCCGCGTCCGCTTCCGGCACGACGATCGCTTCGGTGAAGAGCTTCGCGACGGATTCGGCGGTCGCGCCGTCGAGCGGCCGGTTGAACGCGAGGATGCCGCCGAAGGCGCTCACGGGATCGCACGCGAGCGCCTTCCCGTAGGCGTCGGCCAAGGATGATCCGAGCGCCACGCCGCACGGGTTCGCGTGCTTGATGATCGCGCATGCCGGCCCGTCGCGAAACTCGGCGACGAGCTCGAAGGCGGCGTCCGTATCGTTGAGGTTGTTGAAGCTGAGCTCCTTTCCCTGAACCTGGGCCGCCGTCGCGATGCCGGGACGCGCGATCCCTTCCGTGGTGGCCGCGTAGAAGGCGGCCCTTTGGTGGGGGTTCTCGCCGTAGCGGAGCATCTGGCGGAGCTCGCCCGCGAGCGCGAGCCTCTGCGGAAACGGCTCCTTCAGCGCGCGGCCGAGCCAGGCGGAAATGGCGGCGTCATAAGTGGCGGTGCGGGCAAAGGCCTGGGCCGCGAGCCGGCGGCGAAAGGCGGCGCTGGTCGCGCCCTCGTTGCTCCGCATCTCGTCCATCACCGCCTGATAGTCGGCGGGATCGACGACCGCGGTGACGAAGTCGTGGTTCTTGGCGGCCCCGCGGATGAGCGCCGGCCCGCCGATGTCGATATTCTCGATGGCCGTCTTGAAGTCCGCGCCGCGGGCCACGCTTGCCTCGAAGGGATAGAGGTTGACGACCAGGAGATCGATCGGTGCGATGTCGAGATCGCGCAAGGCTTTCTCGTGAGCGGCGTCGCCGCGGATCGCGAGAAGGCCGCCGTGCACCTTCGGGTGCAGGGTCTTCACCCGGCCGTCCATGATCTCGGGAAATCCCGTGTGGTCGGAGACCTCCGTCACGGGAATGCCGGCCTCCGCGAGCGCTTTCGCGGTGCCGCCGGTCGAGAGGATGTGGACGCTCCACTCGGCGAGGAAGCGGGCGAACTGGACGAGGCCGGTCTTGTCGGAAACCGAGATCAGCGCGCGCCGGATTGGAGGGGTCATCGCCCGCCTGCTTCGTTCGCGCGTCTAGGCCGAGGCGGCGTGAAGCCGCCTCGGCGGCGCCTGCTCGGTGGTGCGCTCGACATATTCGGGGACGAGATCGGCGATGAGACGAAGAACCGTCGCGGCATCGCCTGCATCGCACGCCGACGCCAAGGCCTTGAGCGGCGCGACCAGATCCGCAAGCGTGCCGACGCGGGGCCCGGCGACCAGAATTCCCTTGTAGGACGTGGGAAGCGGCGGCTCGCTTCCATGGAAGATCTCCTCGCTCAGCTTTTCTCCCGGCCGCGCTCCCGTGATCTCGATCTTGATGTCCACCTCCGGCTCGAAGCCGGCGAGCCGGATCATCTGGCGCGCGAGGTCGAGGATGCGCACCGGCTCTCCCATGTCGAGGACGAAGATCTTGCCTTCGTATGTGATGCCCGTGGCGCCGAGGGCGGAGGCTTGCAGAATCAGCTCCACCGCCTCGTGCATGGTCATGAAGAAGCGTTTCATCTCCGGGTGGGTGACGGTCAACGGCCCGCCCGCCGCGAGCTGCTTCTGGAAGAGCGGCACGACGGAGCCGGTCGAGCCGAGAACGTTTCCGAACCGGACGGTGATGAAGCGGGTGCCCTCGCCCGTGCCGCGCTTCAAATCGAGCGCCTGACAGTATTGCTCGGCGATCCGCTTCGTCGCCCCCATCACGTTGGACGGATTGACCGCCTTGTCGGTGGAGACCTGGACCATCATCCCCGCATGCGCCCGGATGCACGCGTCGGCCACGTTCATCGTGCCGACCACGTTCGTGAGCGCGCCCTCGATGACGTTGTGCTCGACCAGCGGCACGTGCTTCAGCGCCGCCGCATGGAAGACGATGTCCGGCTTGAATTCGGAGAACACGCGGAGGATACGGACGCGGTCGCGCGCATCGGCGATGACCGCCTGGCGCGGAATGGCGGGATGCCGCTCGGAGACCTCAAGATCGATCGTATAGAGGTTGTATTCGGAATTATCGAGCAGGAGGAGCGCCGCCGGCCCGAAGGCGCAGGTCTGGCGGACGAGCTCGCTGCCGATGCAGCCGCCGGCGCCCGTCACGAGGACGCGCTTGTCGCGGATCAAGTCGCCCATCGCCGCCCGGTCGAGGGGCGTCTGCGGGCGGCCGAGCAGATCTTCGACGGCGAGGGGGCGCACCTCGATCTTGTCCTCGACGCCGCTCTTGAAGTCGGTGAGGCTCGGCAGCCGGGCGAGCGTCATCCCGAGCCCGCTCGCCGTGGTCAGCAGCGACCGCATGAGCGCGCCGTCATAAGTGTCCTTCGTGACGATCAGCCGTTGCGGCCGCTCGCCCGCTTCGGAGAGCTGCGCGACGATCTCAGGGATAGCCTCGATCGTGCCCTGCACTTCGATCCCGTGAATCCGCCGCCCGATGGGCCGCTGATCCTCCGACACGATGCCGACGACCTGATAGGACGCGTGCCTGGCGCGCGCCATTGCGCGAATGAACATTTCGGCGCCGTCTTCGGCCCCGACGAGCAGCACGGGGACGCGCCGGGCGATGCCGTTGTCGAGCCGGAGATCGAAGCGCCGGTCCTTGATCATCCGGTACGCCATGCGGGGCGCGCCGAGCAGCATGATGAGGACGAACCAGTTGATGAACACGAAGGAACGCGGGAACGCGGCGAGCCGGGTCGAGACGAACATCACCAGGAGGAAGACCAACACGGCGATGGTCACCGCGCGGGCGATCGCGATCAGGTCGTTGAGCGAGGCGTAGCGCCAGATACCCCGGTAAAGCCCCATGAACCAGAACACGGCGGCCGAGATCGCCGTGAAGACCAGCCCTCCGGCGATCATGTCATCGGTCGTGAAGTAGTTTTGCAGGCTGTCCCCGAGCCGCATGTAGAGGGAGAGCACGAAGGACGCCGCGGCCATGAGGATGTCATGGCTGTACGCAACGAAACCGCGAACGCCTGCCCGCTTGAGAAGTGTCACGAAGGGCGATTCCCCGATTCACCCGGCACCGGCCCGGGCGTCGTTCGGGACATAAACCATGCGGCGGTCTCCCGCAACCCTTCTTCCACGGTGAACGGCGGCGTCCACCCCAATTCGCGGCGGATTTTTCCGTCGTCGACGGCAAGCGAGTGCAACAGCCGGCGCACGGCCTGACGCTTGCCGAGGAGCGTCGCCGCCGCGCGGAGAACGAACGCAGGGACCGGAATAACGGCGGGGCTGCGGCCGAGGGCCCGCGCCAAGCGGCGGACGAGCTCCGGCGTCGAGAGATTCTCTCCGTCGCGCACCAGGAAGACCTGCCCCGCCGCCTTCGGGTGCTCAAGGCACGTTCGGATCGCATCCACGAAGTTGCCGACGAAGATGAGACTCCGGCGGTTGGCGATGCCGCCGAAGGGGAGCAGCGGAAGCTGGGCACAGCCTTTGAGCAGCAACAGGAAGTTGGCGCCGACGCCGGGGCCGTAAACGAGCGGGGGCCTCAGCACCACGACGCCCATTCCCGTTTTGCGCCCGACATCCAGGACCGCGGCCTCGCCGGCAAGCTTCGATTGCGAGTAGGGGTCATCCGGCCTTGCGGGATCGAGCTCGTTGAACGGCTCGGGCGTTCGCTGCTCGCCGTTGACGTTCGCCGTGCTCACGTAAAGAAACCGCCTGATGCCCGCTTTCGCCGCCTCCTCGGCAAGGCGCCGCGTGCCCGCGGCGTTGACGCGATGGAATTCCGGATCGTTCGCGCGCCGCCGGTCGGAGACGTGCACGCGTGCCGCCAGATGAACGACGGCGTCGGCACCCGGCAACGCGCGGCTCCAATCCGTATCGGGTCCAAGCCCGCCGACGCCGCACACTTCGACGCCCGCGAGCGGAGGGAAAGCGGAGGCATTGCGCGTGGTCGCGACGACCTGCCAGCCGGCGTCGCGGAGCACGGGAGCGAGCGTCCGGCCGACAAAGCCTGCGGCGCCGGTGACGACCGCGCGTCTCATGGCGAGATCTTCGCGGATGGTGTTTCGCTCGCTGCCGGAAAGGGGATGAGGCCGGCCTCGGCGCCGCGCCGGTGCGCGGCCATCTCGATCGCCAGCATCATTTGGCGGGCTTGCGCCTCACGCGTGTGCCGGGGCGCGGACGCGAGGCTGCGCTCGGCGATTTTGCGGCGACACTCCGCGTCTTTCATCAGCCCGGTCACCGCGTTCGCGAGAGCTTCTGGATCTTCGGGCGGGACCCACACGCCCGCCTGGTCGGCGGCGAGAATTCGGCTCGCTTCGCCCGCCGGGGCCGCCAGGACGATCGGGAGGCCCATGCCCATGGCTTCGAACAGCTTGGAAGGAACGACGCCTTCGAACACGGGCGCGTTCCTGAGATGGACGAGCGCCACGTCGCAAAGCGACCATACGGCCGGCATCGCCTCCTTCGGCTGGCGCGGCATGAACACGACGTTGCCGAGACGTCGCCGCGCGGCGTTTTCCATCAAGGCCGCGCGCTCGGCGCCGGCGCCGACGAAGAGAAACCGGAGACCGGGCTCGGCCTGCAGCCGCTCCGCCGCATCGAGAACGTTGGTGAGGCCGTGGGCCATCCCGTGGGTGCCGACATATCCGACGACAAAACGGCCCTCCAGTCCCCATTCCTTCGCCAGCACGGCGTCGCGCGGGCGGGGACCGTAGCGCCACGAATCGACACCGTTCATCACCACGGCGATCTTGCCGGGGTCGATGCCGCGGGCTGTCAGGTTCTCCTTGAAATGATGCGTGAGCGCAACGACCGCCTCGGACCGCCGATAGAGATAAAGCTCCAGTTTCTCAAGCAGGCGCAGCGCCCGGTTCTCGCGCACCGCCCCGACCGCTGCGATCGAAGCCGGCCACAGGTCGCCGAGCTCGAACACGAAGGGAACCCGGCGGAACGCACCGACCGCGTGGCCCGCGACCGCGGCGAAGAATTGCGGGGACGTGGCGATCACGACGTCGGGCCTCTCTTCGGCAAGTCCCGCCAACGAGCCGCTCGCGAAGAAGCTCAGGAAATCGAGGGTGCGCAAAATAACGCCGCGGTTCGGCGCGATGAAGGTCTTCACGCGGACGACACGAATGCCCGACATGTCGTCCACGTGCCGCCAGCGGTTGGCGTAGCCGGGAAAGAGGCGCCCCTCCGGGAAATTCGGCGCGCAGGTGATAACGGTCACCTTGTGTCCCCAGCGGACCCAATAGCAGGCGCGCTCGTAGACGCGGGTCGCCGCCGCATTCGTCTCCGGCGGAAAATTCTCGGTGAGAAAGAGAATGTTCATCGCGCCGTCGGTTCGGCAGCGGGGAGCGCGTTGAAGTAAAGGAGCAGCCCGCCGACCACGGCGCACGCTCCGGCAAGGCTCGACCAAACGTAGCCGTTCGCCGCCGCGACGGCGAGGCCGACGAGGACCGCGTCCGCGAGGAGAACCGACAGCGCGACCTCGGCATGGGTTTTTCCGGAGCGGACGGCCTTTTGATAGAAATGCTGGCTGTGGGCCTGCCAGACGCGCTCGCGCCGGGCGAGGCGCTTGAGCAGCGTGATCGTCGCGTCGGCGAGATAATAGAGCGGCAGGATCAAGGCGGCCGCCCAGGCCCCGGCGGCGGCAAGCGTGAGCAGGAGCCAGCCGAGCACGAAACCGAGGCCCGTGCTTCCGACGTCGCCGAGGAAAATCTTTGCGGGATGCCAGTTCCACCGGAGGAACCCGAGCGCGGCGGCGGCGCCCGTGAGGCCGTAGAGAGAAACCGGAGCGCCGAGACCGGACACCGCCGCCACGGCGGCCACGCCGACACCGAGGCTGGCGGCCTCAACACCGGAAATGCCGTCGATCCCATCCATGAAGTTGAAGAGATTGATGAACCAGATCCAGACGAGACCGGCTGCGATGCGATCGATTGCGGGCGGGAAAATCCCTTGGAAATAGGGTCCTTCGGCGGGCGCGAGGGCGAGCACAACGCCGACCGCGACCGCCTGGCCGAGCAGCCTGATGACGGGAGAAAGACCCTGGATGTCGTCGGCCCATGAAAGGGCGGAGAGCACAAGCGTCGCGCCCAGCAGGATGGCGACGGGCCAAAGGGCGTCGGGACGGCTCTCGTGTCCGGCGAGCGCGATCGCCAACCAGGCAACGATGATGACGAGAATGACGGCGATTCCGCCGCCGCGGGGAACCGGCCGGGAATGCGCGCTCCGCTCATTCGGCCGGTCTAAAATAGCGTGTCTGTTCAATACCTTGAGGACGATGCCGGTGCCCAGGAGCGAGGCGGCCAAAACAGCGGCAAAGGCAAGAACTTGAACGGAAAGACTCATGGCGCGGGAGTCTATCGCGAAGCCGGGGCCGGGGACAAAAAAAAGCGCCCCAGTGAGGGGCGCTTTTTTGCATGATCCGGGCTACGTTCGGCCTAATCGTCGAGCGTCACGTACACCATCGATTCTCTTTCAGCCGGTTGACACCGAATCCATCCGGTAGTATCGGCACGGCCTGAAACGCCCCGCCTCTCGCTCCAAAGGTTCTGACGCGATCGCGCCCATGCCGAAACGTAAATCGAAGGCATCCCCGAGGAAACCGCGCCGCGCCGCGGGCAAGCGGATCGACATGTGCGTGGTCGGGGGCGCCGGGCACGTCGGCCTTCCGTTTTCGCTGTCGTTCGCGCACAGCGGAAAACGGGTGCTCATTTACGACACGGATCGGAAGGCCCTCGCCAAGATCGCTGAGGGTGTTCTTCCGTTCCCGGAAGAAGACGGCGAGCGGTATCTCAAGGACGCCCTCGCCAAGGACCGCTTGGCCTTCACGTCCGATCCGGCCGATGTGCAACCGAGCGGCGCCCTCGTCGTCACGATCGGAACGCCGGTGGATGAATTCCTCAATCCCGAGCACAAGGTGATCCGGGAGTGCATGGACGGTCTCCTGCCGTACCTGACGGACGACCATCTCCTGGTGCTTCGCTCCACGGTGTATCCCGGCACCACCACGTGGCTCGAGCGCTATCTTCAACGTGCCGGAAAGCGTCCCAAGATCGCATACTGTCCGGAGCGGGTGGTGCAGGGGTCCGGCATCCGCGAGCTTGCGGAATTGCCTCAGATCATCAGCGGCACCACGCCCGCAGCGCTGGCGGAGGTGCGGAAGCTGTTTCGCCGCGTGGCTCCGCAAACCTTCGAGATGACACCTCTCGAGGCCGAGTTCGCCAAGCTCTTCAACAACTGCTACCGCTATCTTCACTTCGCGATCGCCAACGAGTTCTTCATGATCGCGACGTCGGCGGGGGCCGACTTCCGCCGCATCCACAGCGGCATGACGCACGGCTATCCGCGCGCCAAGGACATGCCCTCGGCCGGGTTCACGGCGGGTCCGTGCCTGGTCAAGGATACGATGCAACTCGCCGCGTTCGCGCGAAACCAGTTCAACCTCGGCCACGCCGCGATGCGGATCAACGAAGGGCTCGTCCTCTTCCTGATCGACCGGCTTGCGCAGCGGTATCGTCTGAAGTCGATGACCGTCGGGCTTCTCGGGATGGCGTTCAAGCCGAACAGCGACGATACCCGCGCCTCCTTGAGCTACAAGCTGAAGAACGAGCTCGCCGTGCAGGCGAAGAGCGTCCTCTGCACGGACCCCTACGTGAAAACCGATCCCGAATTGAAACCGCTCGCGGACGTCCTCAAGCGCAGCGATATCCTGATCATGTGCGTGCCCCACGCCGCCTATCGGGAGCTCGACTCCAAGGGCAAGCCGATCCTCGATATCTGGAATTTCCTCGGGACCCCGAATATCCTGCTTTGACGGGACGGCTCAGGCGACCGCCTTCCGCGACTCGCGCCTGGGGACGGTGTTCGGCCCGCGCCTGAGCCACGTGGTGGCAAACGCGTAGAAGTACCAGCGCAAGTACGGCCCGAACCACTGCGCGATCTGAAAGCGGCTCTTCCCGGATCGGCGCTCGTGCCACTGGGCGGGAACCTCCCCGACATTCCATCCAAGGCGATGCGCCTTCACCGCGAGCTCGAGCGCGAAGATGAATCCCTCCGTCGACTCGATCGGCACGTCTTCGAGGAGGCGCCGGGAAAACATCCGGAAGCAATTGGTCGCGTCATGAATCGGATGGCGCGCGATGTGGTAAAGGGTTGTCGACGCGATCCGCGACAGCACGGCCTTCAGCCACGCACAGCCTTCGAAGGAACCGCCCGGAATGAACCGGCTTCCCGTCACCACGTCGTGGCCTTCCCGGATCATCCGCGCCATGCGGTCGATGATCCCTGCGTTATAATCGTCATCGGCCGTGAATGTGAGGACGGCCGGGGCGCGCGACGCCCGAAACCCCGCAAGCACGGCGCTGTTCGGCCCGCGCCCGGGGTTCTTCACGAATTCGACGTCGAGGTCCTTGCGGTGGGGATAGCGCTCGATCGCGGGAAGCGTGTCGTCGCCTTCGAGGTCATAGCATATCAAGAGACGCCAGGGTGTCTTCACGCCGCGCCGGAGCGAATCGATCAGCGCAGAGATCAGCTCGCCTTCGTTGAAGACCGGGACGACGATGTCGAGCTCGGGAACCCGCTGCATGGGATCGATGACTCGGTTCTGCTCCAAGACGTTTAGGGCCTCAACGTAGGCTCGGGCAGCGGCACCAGGAACCTTCCGCCCTGCTGGATGAATGCGGAATTTTTGAGAAAGAAGTCAACGTAATTCCAGGCGAGCAGGAGAGCATGCGATACGCCGAGGCGCAGGAACGCATCCTCGGCGACGATGGGGATGTGGCTCCCCGGCGTCACCTTCCCGACTTTGAGAGCGTTGTTTTCGGAAACGGCCACGATGTCCGCGGGCGTCATGCGAAGATAGTTGAGAAGCGTGTTGCCCTTGGCAGGGGCCGCAAAGGCGCCGATTCGATGGCCGTCCCGCTGGAGGCCCGCGATCACGGCGCGGACGCGGTCGCGGACGGACGCGACGCGCCCGGCAAACTCGCGATAGCGCGCGACCGACGTGATGCCGCGCCGTCGTTCGTCCACGGCCATGCCGGGGATGCCGGCGTCCGTCGGAAACCGGGCGTTGCGGCGGCTGACGAAGAGCCGAAGGGCCGGGCCGGAGGCGCCGATCTCGACCCGCTCGACCGCGAACGCGCGGAGACCGCAGTCCTCGAACAGCCGAAGCAGGGGCGTCAACGCGAGATAGGAAAGATGCTCGTGATAGACGGTGTCGAAGTAGCAGTGCTCGAGCATCTCCTCGAGATAGGGAAATTCGATGATGAAGACGCCGTCCTCGGTGAGCAGCGCCTCGATGCCCTCGGCGAAAGACCGGATGTCGTCCACGTGGGCGAACACATTGGTCGCGGTGATCAGGCGCGCGCGTCCGTGGGACCTGGCAAGGCTGCTGCCGAGCTCGCGGGCGAAGAACTTCGGCACGACTTCGAAGCCCGCTTTGCGCGCGTGTTCGCCGGCCGACGACGGCTCGATCCCCAGCAGCCGGAATCGCTTGCGGGGGTACCGGGTCAACATGATCCCGTCGTTGCACCCGATGTCGACGATGACGGCGCCGTCATCCGGCTGGAAGCGCCGCACCGCGTCGTCGGCCAGGCCCTGGTAGTGATCGCAGAGCGCCTTCGAGGTCGACGACAAATAGACGTAGTCGTCAAAAATGTCGGCTGCCGAAACCACGTGCAGCAGCTGCGAAAGGCCGCACTCGCCGCACAGCGCGACCGTCAGCGGAAACGACCGCTCGTTCGGGATGTCCTCGGGCCGGATGAAGCTGTTCGAGGGCGGCTGCTCGCCGAGATCGAGATAGGGCAGGAGCTCGTCGCTGCCGCAAATGCGGCACGCGGCCAGCGTCTTGACGCGGAATGAATCGCCTGGGGTCATGTGGATTTCTTGTAGAGCACGGTCATCCCTGCGCACCGGCGGGGACCGGGACCATAGTTCGCGAGCGAGGCATGGTCGAGCGATGATACGGGCTCGGTTCCCGGAATGGCGACCGCCTGGAAGCGGCCCGCCTCGATCATGCCGCCGATGCCGCCGTCCACGAACGGCCGTCCGCGCGCCCGCTCGGTTTCGTAAACGTAAGAAAGAACGAAGGGCTCATTCCCCGGCGTCATCCAGGGAAGCGACAAATAGCGGTCGTACACGAACAATGGGCGGGGAAGGCCGTCGAGGCAACGCTTGAGGGCCATGTGATTCGCGTGTTGGCCGCGCACGTCGATCACGCCGGCCATGCCGGCGAACACGGCGGCGACTGCGGCGGCAAGTCCGATCCACCCGGCCGCGACGAACGCAGACAGGCGCGCCGCCTCACGCGGTCTTTCCTCGAAAGCGATCGCGAGGCCCGCGGCTCCGGCGAGGCTCAAAAAGAAGTTCAGGGGGAAGTAATAGTTCTCGGACCCCGCCGTCTGCGTGGTCGACGGGACGACAAGGAGGGCGGCGGCAAAAAGGCCGCAGGCCCCCAGCAGGAAGGCATCACTCGCCCACAAGCGAATCCACGCTGTTTTTCCCGTGGTCAGGGCGGCCAAGACTGCCGTCGCCATGAGCAGAGCGGGAAGGGCTTTCACGGCGAAATTGACGGCGATCCTCGCCGTATGGGCAGCCGAGTATTCGAGCGGAACCCCGACGAAGAAAATCGCCGCCGCGTAACGGCTTCCGCCCAGGAGAAGCGTGAGGGCCCACGCCGCGACCATCGTGGCGACGAGAGCAGCCAGCATCGGCCAGTCGCGCCTGAGCAGGAGAAAAAGCCCGATTCCTGCCGCCGCGAACACGGCCGTCTGCTTGAACGACCAGGCAAGATAAGCCGCCGCCGCGGCGCCAAGAACGGCCGGCAGCCGACGCGCGGGGTAGAGCGCGAGGAAGATTGCGACCGCGGCGGTTTCGAGGGCGAGCGACCAGACGTCCGGACGCACGGTGAGCCCCCAAAATCCGACGAGCGGGCCGGCCGCCACGTAGACGGCGAGGCACCCGGCAAGCAGCGTCCGCAAGGGCGGACGCTCTCCCGTGCTCGGGCGTAGCGCGCGCTCGAACGCGAGATACGCCAGGCCGGCGGCCGCGGCGACGCCGACCAGCGTGAACAACCGTCCGACCGTCGGTAGCCACGCGTCGTCCAAGCCCAGGGCCGCGCGCACGGCGGCGGCGACCCCGCCGTAAGATTGGTAGAAAAGCCAATTGAAGAACGCGTGCGCGAAGGGCGGCGCCAGACGATCGACGTAGATCGGAAGGCCGTGGGACGCCTTCCACACGGCAAATAACGACGACTGCTCGTCGCCGCTCGTGATGAGCTGAAGCGGCACGGCGAAGGAAATCGCGGAAGACGCCCGCGCGGCCATGAGCAGGAGGGACAGGAGCGCTCCGAGCACGGCCGCCCACGCGAGGACGACCGGCCCATGGCGAACGGTTGCGGTCGCGGATTGAGTCACCGACCCCGTCAATGCGGGCGCCGCGCGATGACCAACAGGGATGCGCCGCAGGGGTAATTCACACCCATGCGGATGGGAATCTGATCGAGCCAGAGAAGCGCTTTGAGAAGCGCCGTCTGCCACGCCGGCTGGTTGAGTTCCAGGAGATCGACGAGGCGCTCGCCCTTTTGCGGCAGCAGTCGCCGCGAGATCACTTGCAGGGGCAGCGTCAGCATCCCGAAGGTCAATTGCCTGACGATCTCGAAGCCCGCCTCCCGCATCCGCTCCGCGAGTTCGCGGCCGCTGTACCGTCGTTTGTGCTGCGCGAGTTCGTCGACCCGACTCCAAAGAAATTTATGGCGGGGAACGATGATCATCGCCCCGCCGCCGGGTTTGACTGTCCGCCACAACTCCTTAAGAGCGCGCGCGTCGTCGTCGATGTGCTCGATCACGTCGAACGCCCCGACCGCGTCGAACTCACGATCGAAAGGAAGGTTGAGGGCATCGACCTGGATAAAGGATGCACGCTGCCCCACCCGTTCCGCGGCGTGGGGCAGGCCTTCAACGAAGATATCGGCGCCATGCACGGAGAGATTGGGGCGCTCGGCGGCCAACTGTTTCAATACGATCCCGGTTCCACATCCGATTTCGAAGAACGTCTTCGCGTCCGGAAAGTAGCGCGAAAATGCCCAGCCGATCAGCCGATTGCGTGGCCCGAACCAGAAGCTTCCTTCCTCCAGTTTGGCGAGCCCGTCGAAGCTCCGG
The DNA here is from genome assembly GCA_009694195.1 of Rhodospirillales bacterium. Lineage (GTDB taxonomy): Bacteria > Pseudomonadota > Alphaproteobacteria > Rhodospirillales > SHVQ01 > SHVQ01. The sequence goes on along the minus strand of SHVQ01000004.1, from coordinate 44,306 downwards.
GCGTCGAAGGCGTCCCCTGCTTTGAGAAGGTGCGGGGCGAGACAGGGGAATCCGGCATGAACCTCGGGCGCGTGGCCGCACGCCGGGCACGTCCAGTCCGCGCCATCATAGGTCCGCGTACAGGCGACGCAGCGTTTCATAGGAACGCAGAGGCGGGCGCTTTGTCGGCGTTGGCGTCGTACCAGCGCGCGAGCAGCGGGAGCCCGTCCCGGAGGCGGACCTTCGGCCGGTAACCGAGCGCCGCGATCTTGCCGATGTCCGGCACGCGCCTGGGCGTGCTTCCCGGTGCCCCGGGGCCCGGCACCAATGCGACCTCACGCCCGAAGTAGGCGCCGACCATGCGCGCCACTTCGGCGATCGCGATCTCCTCTTGCGAGCCGATGTTGTAGATCCCGAGATGCCTCCCTTTCGCCATGATCGTCGTCACCCCCTCGACCAGATCGTCGATGAAGACGAAGGCGCGCGTCTGGCGACCGTCGCCTTGGAGCGGGAATTGGATCGGACCCTCCGGCGAGGAGGCCGCAAGCCGTTTCATCCGCAGCACGAATTGCGGCAGCACGTGCTCGAATCCCATGTCGGGCCCGTAGACATTGTGGGGCCTGAAGATGAGCACGCGGGCGAGCGACTTCCCGGCCTGGTGAAGGGCCATCAGCTCGGAAATGATCTTCCCGCCCCCGTAGGAGTATCGCGGGTTCAGGGGATCGGGGACGACAAGCGGGACGTCCTCGCCGGCCGGCCACGCGGGCGGCGTTTGATAAACTTCCGAGCTCGATGCGAGAACCAGCTCGCGGACACCCGCGCTCCGGCAGGCATCGACGACGTTGATCATGCCCCTGACGCCGATATCGAGGACGAGGTCCGGCATCTCGTAGAAAAAGCGGGTGCCGTTCACGAAGGCCAGGTGGAAAACCGTTTCCACGCCCGCCGCGGCCTTGTTGACCGCGGACGCGTCGCGGATGTCGGCCTCGATGAACTCGATGTCCGCGCGGAGGTCGCGAAGTCGGTCTTTCGAGCCTCGCGAGGCGTTGTCGAACACGCGGACGCGATGCCCGTCCTTCACGAGGCGGCGGACCAGCGCGGAGCCGATGAACCCCGCGCCGCCGGTCACCAGGCAGGTCTTGGCGGACATCGAAAGACCGTCCTACCGGTCACCGAACAAACTGTAGCGGAGGATGCAATAGATCGCGCGGAAGCCGTCCGTCCATTTGATCTTTTTGCCGTCCTGGTACGTCCGCCCGCGGTAGCTGATGCCGACCTCGTAGATGCGCGGGCACGGGTCGAGGCGGCTGATCTTGGCGGTGATCTCCGGTTCGATGCCAAAGCCGTCCTCGCGGAGCGTGACGCACGCGAGAATCTCGCGCCGGAAAACCTTATAGCAGGTTTCCATGTCCGTGAGGTTCAGGTCGGTGAAGGCGTTCGAGAGCGTGGTCAGGAACCAGTTGCCCAGAGAATGCCAGAAATAAAGCACCCGCACCGCCTGGCCGCCGCGGAACCGCGACCCGTAAACGACATCGGCATGCCCGTCGAGGATCGGTTTCAGGAGCTTCGGGTACTCGGCCGGGTCGTACTCGAGGTCGGCGTCCTGCACCAGCACGATCTCGCCCTTGGCCAGACGAAAGCCCGTCCGCAGCGCGGCTCCCTTGCCACGGTTGGCGTGCTCGCGGTGGACCCGGACGCGAGGATCGTCTTTCGCAAGCGCATCCGCGGCGTCGGCCGAGCCATCCGTCGAGCCGTCGTCGATCACCAGCACTTCGAGGCCAAGTCCGGACGTGTCGGCCGCGCACACGCGCTGCAAAAGCGCGCCGATGGTCTGCCGCTCGTTGTAGCAGGGGACGACGACGGAAAGTGTTTTGAACGTCATGGACTCTTTTAGCTCCGGCACGACTCCGGCCGATAGTGAAGCAGATCGAGGGGCATCTTCGCACGCGCGAACGTCCCGAGCGTGCGCGATTGCGGCTGGATGTTCTCGAACTGCCGAATAACCACGAGGCAGCCCTTGCTCATCAACAGGTCGAACGGGCTTGGGTAGCCCGCCGCGCCGATCAACGCATGCGTGATGCCCAATCGCTCCATTTGTTGCTTGGCGCGGTCGATATCCGCGCGCTCGGGCAGCATGTCGAGCGCCGACTGAAGAAGATCATGGGCAAGAAACGAAGGGACGTCGAAAAGATAAAGGATCGTCCGCTCCGTCGTCGCCACCCGCGCCGTCGCCGGCAGATTGGCGTTGATCCAGGGAACGGCGGAATAGGCACGGACGTTGCGCGCGAGGAAGGCGTCCCGGCTTTCGTTTCCGAAAACGTAGCGCGCGCTGTGGTGCGAGAAAAGCATCGCTCCGGCCGTCTGCAACAGAAGGGCCGCGGCGAGACCTGCCGTCAGCGGCCACGCGAGAGCGGTTCCCCGCGCCAGCCTCGCGGCCGCGACGGTGAGCGGGATCAAGAGAAGCGGCCAGACCGGAAGCAGGTGACGGACGCGCTGCGAGGGAACCAAGAAAAACCACAGCGCATAATACAACACGGCGATGGCGGCGAACGCGAGAAGCGGATCGCGCCCGATGCGCGCGCGATAGCGCCAGGCGCCGACGATGGCAAAGGGCAGGATTAAAAGGCCGTAGGGACCGAGCCCGGTCCGCCCGGAATCGAACTTCTGATCGGGGTTGAGAGTCGCGAGGAACGGGTAGGCGACAAACGCGAGGGGGTCCCGCGGAAGCGCCATCTCGACCCGGGGAAAAGCCTCCTTGAACAAAGCATCCTGTGCCGGGTTCCAGAAGCTCGGGTCGGTCACGCCGAGCCAGCCGAAGAGCATCGGAAAAACAGGATCCCCGGTGTGGAGCCAGTTCCAGCCGTACCACTGAAACCCGGCCGCGAGCGCGCCCACGCCGAAGGCCAAGAGGCGTCCCGGCCACGGCCGGCGAAGCAAGAGAACGGCTCCGGCGGCGGCGAGGAAGAGAAGGCCTGTGTATTTGGAGGCGGCGAAGAACCCGCCGCCCAATCCCGCGAGAGCGGCAAACCGCCAGTTGCCCGTCTCGAGGCTTCGGCCGATCCCCCAGGCGGAGACCAAGGCGAAAAGCGCGATGCGCGTCTCGACTTGGCCGGAGCCGGCCCCGTAGATCACTGCGGGCGTCGTGAGGAAGACGAGGGCGACCGCGAGCGACCAGTTGAGCGGCAGGTAGCGCCTGGCCAGCACGAACACGAGCGCCCCCGCGGCCCATCCGCTCGCCATCGTCCAGAGCGTCAGCGCCCGCTCGCCGCCGAGGGCGAGCATCGGGATGTACGTCATCTGCGCGAGTAGCGGCACGGCGCCGTCGACCACGCGCGGGATGAACGTCACGCGCCCTTCGGCGATGAACTGCTTCGGCAGCGCGAAGTGGTAGGCGAGGGAATCGGCGTCAGTCGGCGGTGGCAACGCTTCGATCACGTCGAGAACGCCGACCGCCGCGAGCAGGACCGCGAGCGTGAGGCCGATCGCGTCGAGCCGCGGAACCTCCACCCGGGACCGGTCGCGCAGCAGGGACAGCACGCCCATCGCGCCGAGGCCGAGTACGCCGAGGAGCCATCCGCGGGAAAGAAGGCCGCTGACCCCGAGCGGGAAGACGATCCAACCGAGCGCGCCGAAGCCAACCGCGTAAGCGAAAACGACGTGCTCGCCGAATCCGAATTCCCGGTCGAGCCGGAGCGCCCTGAGGACCGTGATCCCCAGCCCGACGCAACAAAGTACGCCGAGGGCGGTTACGAGAACCGCGATCACGAAAGACGCAGAAGGCCGAGGATGGGGCCGGCCAGAGGCTTGAACTGATAGAGATAGAGGGCGAGGACCGTTCCGATCCAGATCCAATAAAGGAGCGGCGTGCCGATCCCCTGCGCGAGCGCGGCGCGGGGCTCCGTCTCTCCCGCGAGATAACGGGCCGTCATCGCGGCGGCGGCGAACGGCAGCCGCGATGCGACGCCGAGCGCGCGGCCCATGTGGCCCCGGCTCCGATAGGCCTGGACCGCCTCGTAATGGACGGCCGCGATGCGGTACCAGAGGCTCGCCAAGGGAAGACCGGGCCGCCCGCGGAGCGCACCGGCATGGCGAAGCGCGACTTGGAGACAACAGCGGAGCCGGCTCTCCGTGTTGCTCATGATCCCGGCGGCCGCAACGTGATAACGCGCGAGGGGCTCGTCGAAGACCGCGAGCTTGGCGTTGGGCGCGCTCGCGATTGCGAGCCAGAGGTCGAAATCCTGCGCATTCGGAAGCCCGGCATCGAACCCGCCCGCCGCTGCGACCGCGTCCCGCCGCGCGACGACGGTGCAGGTGTCGATGTATCCCTTGCGGTAGAGCGAGACGAACGGATCGTTGCCCGACCGGAATCGGCGCGCGCAATCGTTGAGGCTCGCTCGCTCGCCGTCCACGATCCAGCCGTTATGGGCGACGAGGGTGGCGCCCGCGCTCTCCATCACCTGGAGGCTGCGCGCGAGCTTCTCCGGCAACCATTCGTCGTCGGCGTCGAGGAACGCGAGAACGGGCTCGCTCGATTCTGCGATCGCGTGGTTGCGCGCGGCACCGGCTCCCTGGCGCGCCTGGCGGACGAGTTTGACTTGGATGCCTTGGAGGGAGGGAACGACGGCCTCTGCTGCCTGCAAGGTCCCGTCGTCGGAGCCGTCGTCCACCACGACGATCTCTTTTGGTTTCAATGTCTGCGCGCCGACGCTCCGAAGCGCGCGGGCGATCGTTCCTGCTGCCCGGTAGGCGGGGATGATGACGCTGACGGCGGCAAATCCGGTTTCGGTCTCAGGCGGCATCGGCGATATCCTCGAGCGTGGCCCCGGGCGGTGCCACAGTCGGGCGCGACTCGACGAACAGCCGCACCGCGAGCTCCAACATCAGAAGCGTGTACAGGCGATACCCGTGCGCGTCGGGGCGGGCCAGCAGCCGTTCAACGCCGGCCTTCGTCCACCAGCCGCGCGCGAGCGCGCTTCGCGAGGTGAGGAGGCGGCGGGCAAGGCCGCCGAGGCCTGCCGTCATCCATTGCGGCACCGGGGAGACGAAGCCTTGCTTCGGCGCGGCGATGACGTCCCCCGGGAGAAAGCGCCGGGCGATCGCGCGCTCAAGAGATTTCTGCCGGCCGTCCCGAGTGCGGATTTCCGGCGGCACCGCGAGAGCGGCCTCCACCAGCCGGTGATCGAGAAAGGGAACGCGGGCTTCAACGCTCCAGGCCATCGACGTGCGGTCGAGGAGCGTGAGAAGGTCGTCGGGGAGATACGTCTGCATGTCGGCTGCGAGCGCGGCCGTCGCGGGCGGGCCCTGAAAGCTGTGGAACGCCGCCGCCTGCGCGCCCTCGGGCAGCGGCAGGCGGTTCCCGATCAGGCTCCGGAGCGGCGGCGGGAAGTGGCAGCTGTGTTCGTGCAGGTATCGGCCGCGATCCCGGGCGAACAGATCGGCGCGCGCGAGCCGCCACGCCGTGTATGGGGAAAAGGCGCGACACGCGGGCGCAACGATCCCCCGGCGAAACCAGCGCGGCATCCGGAGATATGCGCGCTCGACCGGGAGCTGGAAGTAGCGGCCGTAACCGGCAAACAATTCGTCGCCTCCCGTCCCGTTCAGCACCACCTTCACGTGCCGCCCCACCACTTCCTCGATAAGAAAGTTCGGAAGCAAGGCGGCGTCGTTAAGCGGCTCCTCGGCGTACCAAGCGAGGCGCGGAAGCACGCTCGCGGCGCTGCGCGTAGGCACCGTGATGCGGGTGTGGCGGGTTCCGTACCGGGCGGCGACAGTTTGAGCGAGCGGCGCCTCGTCCGTGTCGGTGCCCTCGAAGCTCACGGTGTACGTACGCAAGGGCTCGCTCGTGTGCTTGGCCGCGAGCGCCACCAGAAGGCCGGAATCGATCCCCCCGGACAGCAGCGCGCCCACCGGCACGTCGCTCCGGAGCTGGATCCGGACGCTGTCTTCCAGGAGGGCGAGCAGGTGCTCTTCGATTGCCTCTTCGCGCTCCGGCACGTTCTCGGCCATGGCCGGGCGCCAATAGGAGGTGACGGATATGCTGCCGTCGCCTCCGGCGACCAGGATGTGTCCGGGTGGCAGCTTGAAGACGCCGCGGAAGAGCGTGCGCGGCGCCGGCACGTAGCCGTGCGAAAGATAGGCGGAGACGGACTCCTCATCGATCGCGCGATCGACGAGGCCGGACGCGAACAGGGCTTTGATCTCGGAAGCGAATGCGATGCCGCCCGCGGCGAGGCGCGTCCAGTAGAGCGGCTTCACGCCGAGCCGGTCGCGCACCAGCAGCAGGCGGTCGGCCGCGCTCTCGTAAAGGGCAAGGGCGTACATGCCGTTCAGGCGATGCACGAAGTCGAGGCCGTGCCGTGCCGCGAGCGGCAACACGGTTTCCATGTCGCCCGCCGTCCGGTAGGGATAGTCCGCGGTTTCCTTTCGAAGCTCGATGTAATTGTAGATCTCGCCGTTGCCGACGAGAACGCGGGCGCCGTTCCCTTCGACGATCGGCTGATCGCCCGTCTTGAGATCGATGATGGCGAGGCGCCGGAAGGCCGCCTGATAACGCCGGTCCGCGCTCACGAAGCGGCCGCTCCCATCCGGTCCCCGATGGCGCATGGCCGCCATCATTGCCGTCAAGTCAGCGTCCTGCGGTGGCGCATTGCGCGGGAGAAAAATTCCGCCGATCCCGCACACGTCAGAGCACCTCGACCGTCATCGTGCCGTGCCACGGAAGCGCCGCCTGGGCGTCGATCCGGATCATCGTCGCCGGCTCGCTTTCGCCGTAGGCGGTCCACCGTTTCGCCGGCGCGGTCGAAACGTCGCCGCCGGTCGCGCTCATGCGGAACGCGGCCGTCGGGGTCTTTATGAGCAGCCCGTCGCCGGCCTGCTCGACTGCATGGGGCGTGAGCAACCTCCGCGAAACGGCCTTCGAAGCCGAGCCCTCGACTTGATCCTCGATCGTCATGGACTTGCTCGTGAAACGCCACCGGCGGCTCACGGCGCCGACGCCCCGCATGCGCCGATATCCGCTGTGTTTCAGGATGACGGCCCCGTCGTCGCGGCAGACCTCCGGCTCCGGGCCGCCGACCCGGCGGCGAAAGTCATCGCTGTAGTAGGGCCGGTTGGGCGGATAGGGGTCCTCGCCGTCGACCAAAAGTGTGTTATGGGCCGAAGCGCTCCGGTAGAACGCGGCTTCGCCCGTCTCGCCGTAGGCCCCGCGGCCGGGATCGACGAAGACGGGCTCGCGGCCGAAATGCAGCTCGAAGCTCCCGATATCGGCGTGGCCGTGGCCGGGCATTGTCGACCAGCCGCCGGGCGCCGTGTGCCAGAGCCCCGTCCACGGGCCGAACGATCCCCGGAGCCAGCCGTCGGCGGCAAGCGTACTGGGTGCGCGCGCTCCCGCGGCCTGCTGCATGCGCCGGACGCTTTCGCGGCTGTCGTCGTCGAGAGAGGCGGTCCAGCCTCCCTCGCCTCCGATGAGGCCGGCGAGGAACGCCGGCGGGCAATCGGGCGAGATATCGCCGATCAGCGGCATTCCCCCCGGGAGCACGAGCGGCGGAACGGCCCCGAGCGCGCGCCGGACGATTTCCTCCAGCACGGGCGCTTCGGGCCGCGCGTGGGCGCGCGCCGCGAGCCACGTCTCGGCATAATTTCGCAAGAGCAGGAGATGATAGTGGCTCGATCCTTCGCGCAGGATTCCCGAAGACAAAAAGATGCGCGCCGCTTCCTCGACGAGGACCCGGGCGCCGAGGGCGGCGCATCGCTCGAGACCGAGCGAGAGGCCGAGCAGATAGAGCCCGCGGCCGTTATTGGCGAGATGGTTGGAGGTGTGGTGGTCGCCGAAGTACTCGAGCCGGCCGGCGATGGCCGGGCCGTGCGCGGCGAGGAGATCGAGCGTGTCGTCGAGGGGCGCGGGGAGGCCCTGGCGCCGCCCGAAGCCGAGCAGGTTTGCGACGCGTTCGGCCGCCGTATAGGGATGCCATGGCCAGCCGCCATCGGGCGACCGGTGGCGTTCGCGCCATGCTTCCCACAGGCTTTGTACCCATGCCGGGTCCGTCTCAGGGCCGAGCAGCGGGACCCAGGCGAACCGGTGGAGCGCGAGGAGAGTTTCCGTATCCTCAAAGCGCCGCCGAAAAATGTCCTGCTCGTCGCCCGGGCCGAGCCTCAGCGTCAGGCCGGGGAGCGGCAGCGCGATCGGTGTCGCCGGCCGCCCGGCCGCGAGCTCCCGGAAGGGCGACGGCGGGCGCGGAGTTTCCGGGCCGAGCGGCAGTAGGTCCTTGAGATACGGCGGCCGGTGGGGCGTGAAATTGGGCTCGCCCGGCACCTGCCTGAGACAGCGCGCAACGGTCCAGCGCCGGAGCGTCGGGTCGGTCAGAAGGTTGTTCAGCTTTCGCGAAACGCCGGCGAGCACGGCCCGTTTACCGCAATCTCTCACGCCGCGTTTGCGCCGGAGGCCGGATTGAGCAAAACTGCGCGCCCATCCGGACGCCGCGCATCCCATGGCTCAGCCGACCCCAAAGCACGACATTCAGCAGTTCTGGAAGTCGCTCTACGATTCCCTCCATGGGGGCGAGGACTCGAACGCGTCGCGCGAGGGTCTGCGGCAAGGTCTCGAAGCCTTGGAGGACATGTTCCGTTACCGCCGCCACATGGCCGTGGTCGAGATGGCGCTTGCCCAGCTCTCCGGCAAGGCCGTTCTGGAAGTCGGGTCGGGCGCCGGCTCCCATTCGGCGATGTTTGCGCTCCACGGCGCCCACGTGACCAGCGTCGATCTCACGCTGGACCGCGTGCGCGCGACGGCGGTGAAGTTTGCGCTGCTGCAGCCGTCCGCGAACGGTTGCATCGCGGTTCAAGGGGATGCCGAGGGCCTGCCGTTCGGCGACAACGCCTTCGACATCGTCTATTCGAACGGCGTTCTTCACCACACGAACGACACGGAAGCCGCGCTGGCCGAGGTCTACCGGGTGCTCAAGCCGGGCGGCAAGGCGGTCATCATGCTGTATTGCAAGAGCTCCTGGCACTACTGGTTCAACCTCCTCCTGTGCGAGGGCCTCTTGCGCGGCCGGCTGTTCGGAAATTCCAATTGGCTCGGGAACGTGACGGAGTGGGGCGGCAAGCGGCCGCAGACGGTCGAGAACCCGATCACCGCTGTTACAGCCGCGGCGGCATCAAGCGGCTCTTCCGCCGGTTTCGCTCCGTCGCGATGCGGAAGGGCGAATTCTACTTTTATCTCATTCCGAAGATCGGCGGGTATTACCGCGCCTATCAGATCCGCCGCTACGGAACTCATCCCGGCGGATTGCTGGCGTACGGCGAGCCGTGGCCGATCCAGTCGCCCCTCGAGCTCAGGCTCGGGCGTTCGATCGGGTTCGCCTGGTTCATCAGCGCAACGAAGCCATTCTAAACGCCAGCGCCTTCCGGCCAGCCGTTGCCGGGCACGCGATTCTCGTCGAGCCCGGCGATGGCGACCATGCCCATCGCGAGCACGGTCTCTTCCGAATTTCCGCCGATATGCGACGTCGCGAGAAAATTGGGCAGCGTCAGAAGCTCGGTGTCGGTCGGCGGCTCGCTCGCGAACACATCGAAGGCGGCGGCCGCGAGGCGGCCGTCCTTCAGCATCGCCTTCAGCGCTGATTCGTCGATGATGCCGCCGCGCGCGGCGTTGACGAGGATGGCGCCCCGGTTCATCAGCGCGAGGCGTTCGGCCGTCAGGAGGCCGCGCGTCGTGCGGTCGAGGGGCACGTGCACCGTCACGATGTCCGCATCGCGCAAAAGCTGATCGAGACCGACGGGCTTGACGCCGTGCGCGGCATAGAACTCCGGGAACGGCAGGAGATCGTGGGCGAGAACGCGGCAGCCGAACGAACGCAAGAGCACCGCCAAGTCCTTGCCGACGAAGCCGCAGCCGATGATGCCGACCGTGCGCGTGGAGAGGAGCCGGCCGACCGGCCGCTGCCAGCCGCCGTCCCGGACCGAGCGGTTGTCGGACGGCACGTGGCGCAAGGCCGCGATCATGAAGCAGATCGTGAGCTCGGCGACCGACCGCCGGTTGACGCCCCCTTGCCACCCCAGCCGAACGCCGTGGCGGCCCATTGCCGGGAGATCGATCATATCGATCCCGACGCCGTACTTGGAAACGGTCCTGAGCTCCGGCAGGGCCGAGAATAGGCTGTCGTCCAGTTTTTCGAGCCCGGTGATCGCCTTCTCGTGGCCCTTGAGGAATGCGATCAACGCCCGGCCATCGAGCCTTCGCTCGTCCTCGTGGAACGAGACCTCGGGGTAGCGCTTGAGAAGCTCCGCCCGCAGGGCGGGATGGCGCGAGAACGAGCGCGTGGTGACGGCGACGCGGGGCATGCGGCTCCTCAGTACTGCCCGGAGCTGCGGATGCGCGATTCCTGCGCGAGGACCTTGAGATCGGAGGCAACCATCTCCTTCACCAGGTCCGGGAAGGAAGTCTTGTGCTTCCAGCCGAGCGTCGCGCGCGCCTTGCTCGGGTCCCCGCGGAGCGCGTGCACGTCGGTCGGCCGGAAATAAGTGGGGTCGACTTCGACCAGGACCTTGCCGGTCTTGGCGTCCACGCCTTTCTCATCAACGCCCTGCCCCTTCCAGGCGATCCGGCGCCCGATCTCGGCGAAGGCGAGCTCGACGAACTCGCGGACCGAGTGGCTTTCGCCCGTCGCCATGACGTAGTCGTCCGGCTTCGGCTGCTGCAGCGTGAGCCACATGCCTTCCACGTAATCGCGGGCATGGCCCCAGTCGCGCGCGGCGTTGAGGTTGCCGAGATAGATCTTGTCTTCGAGGCCGAGCTCGATGGCGGCGACGCCGCGGGTGATCTTGCGGGTGACGAACGTCTCGCCGCGCGTCGGCCCCTCGTGATTGAAGAGAATTCCGTTGCACGCGAACATGCCGTAGGCCTGCCGGTAGTTGACGGTGATCCAGTAAGCGTAAAGCTTGGCGGCGGCATAGGGGCTCGCCGGCTGGAACGGCGTCCGCTCGTTCTGCGGGCTCTCCGCCGCGTTGCCGAACAGCTCGGATGTGGATGCCTGGTAGAACTTCGTCTCCTTGGTGAGGTCGAGGATGCGGATCGCTTCGAGCAGGCGCAGGCAACCGAACGCATCGGCGTTGCCCGTGTACTCGGGCGTCTCGAAGCTCACGTGCACGTGGCTTTGGGCCGCGAGGTTATAGATTTCGGTTGGGCGCACGCTCTGGACGAGGCGGATCAGGTTGGTCGAATCCGTCATGTCGCCCCAGTGGAAGAACATCCGCGTGTCCGGGAGGTGCGGGTCGGTGTACAGGTGATCGACCCGCCAGGTGTTGAACGAGGACGAGCGGCGCTTGGCGCCGTGAACGACGTAGCCCTTCTTCAGGAGGAACTCGGCGAGATAGGCGCCGTCCTGACCCGTGATGCCCGTGATGAGAGCGACCTTATCGGCCATCGCTGCGGCTCGTTACCCGACCACGCGGAATTCCGACAACGGCACGATGAACAGGCCGCCCTTCTCGCGCCAAGCGCGCTCGCGCTCGAAGAACTCGTCGAAAAAGGCCCACGGCAGCACGAGGAAATAATCCGGATTCGCCTTCCGCGCCTCGTCTTCCGAGACGATCGGGATGCCGGTGCCGATCGTGTACTTTCCCCATTTCTCGGGGCTCCGTTCGGAGGCGGCGGCGATCAGCTTCGAATCGAGGCCGTAATACTGAAGAATCGTGTTTCCCTTGGTGGAGGCGCCGTATACGTACACCTTCGCTCCGGTCTCGACGGCGCGCGCGATGAAATCGACGCACTTCCGCTTGTTCTTCTCGATCCGGCGGACGAAGGCGCGGACGTCTTCGACGGTGATGTGTTCGTCGTAGGCGATTCCGGTGCCGCGGTAGGGCCGGCAATAAATCCGATAGCTGCCGCCGTTCACCGCGTTCTCCTCGATCCGGAACATCTCAAGGCCGTTCGTCTCGAACAGGTACTTGAGCGAATCGAGCGAGTAGTACTCCAGATGCTCGTGGCAGACGTTGCCGAGGTCGTTCTTTTCGAGCATGCCCCCCAGGCACATGAGCTGGGCGACGAAGATGCCGTCGTCGGCAAGCGCCTTCCGGGCATCGCCGATGAACTGGTTCGGGTCCTCGAGGTCGTAGAACATCCCGAGCGCGGTGATCACCTTCGCCTTGCCGAAGCTGCCATTTTTGCCGAGCGCTTCGTAAGGCCCGATGCCCCAGAACTCGTGGATGACGTGGTCGGCCCTGGTCTTCAGTTCGGCGATCAGGTTGTCGGCGGGCTCGCAGCCCACCGTCTTCAATCCGGGAACGCCGTAGCTCGCAAGGAGGGTTCCGTCGTTGGCGCCGATATCGAGCACGACGTCGCCGGCCTTGAGATCGACGATGCCCTCGATGGCGTGCGTGACGTCGCGGAGCGCCTTTCGCATGGTGTCGGTGACGCCCGAGCGATACCAATAATGGCGGGCGTACATCAGTTCCATCGGCGCCGTATGCCGGAGCTGGATCAGCGAGCACTTCCGGCACATGACGAGGTCGAGCGGTGCTTTCACGCCCTTGTGGACCTCGTCCTTGGCGACGAAGTTCGACACGTAGAGGTCGCCGAACGAATAAATGTCTTCGAGCGCGGCCGAACGGCAGAGCCGGCAGACCTTGTGCTCAACGACGTCCATCAGGCCCATGGGGTGATCCGTGTCCTCGATCGATTCAAGGGTGCTTGTTACGGAAATTCGAGCCCCCTGCCAAGCTCTTTAAGACGGCGCTCGCCCGTGCTTGCGGCCGACGACGATCTGGTGCGTGAAGAAGTCCCGCGGCCCGAAATAGAAGGTCTCCATGGAAAAGCCGGCCGCCTCCATCCAGCCCCGCGTTTCGGCCCGCGAGCGCACATGGGTGACCTCGGGCGGGTGCAGCTGGATGTCGCCCCGGCCGATCCGCTTGAGCGCCCCGTGCACCATCTTGAGCACGATGACCGAAAGGCCCCAGGCCGGCGGCCAGTACAGCACCACATGACCGCCGGGTTTCAGCACGCGGTTGAACTCGGCAAGAATCTTCCCGATGTCGGCGGGCCAGTAATGCTCCATGACCCCTAAATTGAAGACGCCGTCGAAGCTCCCGTCCTCGGCCGGGATGGCGAAGATGCTTCCGAGCATGAGGGTGGTGCCTTCGCCGTGGATGCGGGCATATTCGGCGAGCCCGAGCGGCGAGATGTCGAGTGCCGTGATGCGGACGCGCCGGGAGGCGTCGACGTCGACCGCTCCGCTCCCGCACCCCGCATGCAGCACCCGCGCGCCGGGCGCGAAGGTGCGGCCGAGGAAGTGATTGACCGCCGGCCGGATGATCGCCCGGCGATAGAATGAAGCGATCGCATCGTAGAGCCATTTGCCCTCGTGGCCGCCGCCGCTCCAGTAAGATTCCCACGCGGCCTGGGTAGCCGCTTCGTCGCCCGCGCCCGTCCCACCGTTCGGCCGCGCCAGCCGCACGTTGACGTCCGCGCCGGGGGCGAAATTGCGGATGGCGGCGACGATGCGCTCGGCATGGGCGGCAAGCGCGGGAGACGTGATGAGGTCGACGTTCGACATCGGGCTCGCCGGCGCTAACGCGTGAGAACCATGAAGCCGCGCCCCTGCGGGTTCACCTCGGCGGCGACCGCGCGAAACCCATGGCTCTGGAAGACGCCGCTGTGGGCCGGATGCACGTAGAGAACGGTCGCGGGCCTGGGGCGGCGCTCGATCGAGGCGACGATGTTCCGGACGACGGGATCCAGCACCGCCGGCCCGAACGGGTCGCCGAAATAAAAGACGTCCGCATCGTCGGGGATCGCAAATTTGGCGGCGTCGCCCGATTCGATCGACCACCCGGGCGCCGTTTTACCAACGCGCGCGTAATAGCGCCGGAGATTCGCCCGGGCGCCCTCAGAGAGCGTCGGCGAGGCCTCGACGCCGATGATCTTGCGGAACGGAAACTGCGAGGCGAAGAGAAGGACCCGGCCGAGACCGCAGCCGAAATCGATAAGGCTGCGGCCCGTAACGTCGCCGCCGAGAGCCCGGAACGCGCGATGGGCGAAATAATACGGCGAGGGAAGATACGGGCTTCCGTGCCGCTTCAGCGGCTCATCGATGTCGAGGTCGTCGCCCGCGACCAGACGCGACGTGGCGGAGCGGAACCGCGTTTCGTAAACCACTTCGAACAGGAGAACCTTGGCCGCCAGGCCGAGGCCGTATTGCTGGAGCGAACGGAAGCCGTTCGCGACGAATCCGGCAGCTCCCCTCATCGGCGTGGGCGGGAAACGGGCACTAGCGAGCCGCTCCCGACTCGGCGTTGAGGTCGGCCTCGACCATGAGCTTCACCAGCTCCTTGAACTTGACCTTGGGGGCGAACCCGAACCGCGCCCGCGCCTTGCTTGCGTCGCCGATGAGATTGCTCGTGTTGGTCGGGCGGAGAAATTCGGACGAGGTCGAAACATGACGGGCGGGGTCCAAGTTGACCGCCTTGAACGCCTCGGCGACGAAGTCCTGGACCGAATGGGCCTCGCCGGTGGCGATGACGTAGTCGTCGGGCTCGGCCTGCTGGAGCATGGACCAGGCGGCCTCCATGTACTCGCGCGCGTATCCCCAGTCGACCCGCGCGCTCATATCGCCGAGCACGAGCGTGTTCTGCTTGCCGAGCGCGATGCGCGCCGCCGAGTTGGTGATCTTCCGCGTCACGTACTCGATCGAGCGGCGGGGCGATTCGTGGTTGAAGAGGATCCCCGTCGATGCGTGCATCCCGAACGCCTCGCGGTAATAGCGCGTGAAATAATAGGCCGTGATCTTGCTGACGGCGTAGACGCTCTGCGGCGTGAACGGCGTGCTCTCGTTCTGCACGGTACCCGTGCAGCGGCCGAAGATGTTGGACGACACGGGCTGGAAAAAACGGATTTTCGGATTCACTTGGCGGATGATTTCGAGCAGCCGGCCGACGGCCGCGCCGGTGATGTCGGAGGAGTATCCGACCATGTCAAAGCTCCAGCGTACGTGGTCCTGGTCGGCCTCGTTGTAGAGCTCGTCCGGCCGGACGTCCTCGATGATCCGGTAGAGGGACGTGGGGTCGGCGAGGTCGCCCCTGACGACGAAGAGCCGCTTCCCCAAAATGCCCGGATCATCAAGGAGATGCTGAATATTCCGCGTGTTGCCGGTTGCGGACCGGCGAACCATCCCGTATACGAGATAACCCTTGTCGAGGAGGACCTCGGCCAGATAGCTGCCGTCCTGGCCGGTCACGCCGAGAATGAGGGCCTTTTTCATGGGCGTCGGCGCCAAGCGCTCGCGTCTTGTGAAAGGGGGGCGTTAGAGGGGATGGGGCGGTGGATTTCAATCATCGAGCGGCGGGCATCCTATGGCTTTTGGTGCGCCCCGACAATGCTGAACGCTCTCCCAGGAGATGCCTGGCTTGACGACGCAAGGCAGCCAATCGCCGGTCCCTCTTGTATCCGTCGTGATCGCCACGCTGAACGAGCGCGGGAGCGTGGCGCCGACGATCCGCGCGGTCTTCGAGCACGTGCGGGCGCCGGTCGAAATCATCGTCGTCGACGATAACTCCAAGGACGGCACGCGCGGCATCATCGAAGGCCTCAACGATCCCCGCGTCCGGCTCGTCCACCGCGAGCGCGGGAAGGGCCTTGCGTCCGCAATCACGCGGGGAATCATAGAAAGCAAAGGCGATATCGTCGCCTGGATCGACGCCGACATGGCGGCCGAATCGCGCCTGCTCAAGCCGCTGATCGCCGCGACGGATACCCACGACCTCGCGATCGCATCCCGTTTCGTCGCGGGCGGCGGGGACGAGCGCCACCCCTTTCGCGTGGCGTGCAGCCGGCTCGTGAACGGCTTCGCCAATCTGGTTCTCGGATACGAGATCAAGGACTACGACAGCTGCGTCGCCGCCGTCCGGCGCAGCGTGTTCGACTCCGTGCTTCCCGTCGCCTATGGGTACGGCGACTTCTTCATCGAGTTCGTCTACGGCTGCTGCCGGAAGGGACTCAAGATCGTCGAGGTCCCGTATACGCTGCTCGACCGGCAGGAAGGCAACTCGAAGTCGTTTCCGAGCCTGGGGCCGTTTCTCTGGTTGGGCATCCAGTACTGCGTCCGCATCCTGGCCACGCGGTTTCGACGCGACTAATCCTCAACGAGACATCAGCCGCCGCACGCCGTCGGCGACCCGCTGCATCTGGTCATCCGTGAGCGCGAGCCCGCTCGGCACGTAGAATCCGCGCCGCGCGAGCCTCTCGACAACCGGATAGCGCTCGCCCTTGAACAGCCCCATCGTCTGGAACACCGGCTGTTCGTGCATCGGCCAAAAGAAAGGCCGCGTATCGATGCCCATGGCTTTCAGCCGGCGCATGGCCTCCCTGGCGTCGAACGGGACATCGTCGTCCAGCACGAGGCCGTACACCCAATAGACGTTCTCGGCGCCCGCGGTTGCGGCAGCCGGATGTTTGATGCCGGCGATGTCTTTCATGAGATCCGTGTAACGCCGGCCCATCCGCTTCTTCCGCTCGATCGCGCGCTCCAGGCTCTCGAGCTGGGCGAGGCCGATCGCGGCTTGGATATTCGTCATGCGCATGTTCCAGCCGAGGCCGTGGTGGATGAATCGCTCCTCGCCGAAGCAGAGGTTGCGGAGCGACCGGCAGCGCTTCTCGAGCGCTGGGTCGTCGACCGCGACGAGCCCGCCTTCGCCTGTCGTCACGTGCTTGTTGGCATAGAAGCTGAAGGTGCTGATGTCGCCGAAGCTTCCGCACGGGCGCCCCTTGTAGGCGAGCCCGATCGCCTCCGCCGCGTCCTCGATGAGCTTGAGCCCGTGCTCGCGGGCCAACTGCATCACCGGGTCCATATCGACCGGCAGGCCGTAGATGTGAACGGCCATGATCGCCCGGGTGCGGGACGTGATCTTCTTCCGGACGGCTTCCGGGTCCATCGTCCAGGCAACGGGATCGCTGTCGACGAGCACCGGCGTCGCGCCCGCCCGAACCACGGCGCTTGCGCAGGATATGATCGTAAACGCGGGCAGGATGACGTCATCGCCGGGGCCGAGGCCGAGCGCGGCAACGGCGAGCTCGAGCGCATCCGAGCCGTTGGAGACCCCGATCCCGAACCGCCGCCCGACGCGCGCGGAAAATCCCTCCTCGAAGCCGTGAACGAACCGGCCCTCGGAGGAAATCCATCCGCTGGTCAGGCACTCGGTGACATAGGCGAGCTCGTTGCCCTGGAGCAGCGGCTCGTTCACCGGGATGAAGTCCGCCATCAACTTTTGAACTTCACCCGATCGGGCGAAACAGGCGCGAAGCGGGTCTTGTCCTCGGCCGGGAGAAAGGGACCGGTCTTCGCTTCGATCATCTCCACGTCTTCCAGAACCTCAAAGCCGTGCGCGCCTGTCATCAAGAGAATCGTGTCGCCCGCCTCGAGCACGCGGCTTTCCAGATAAGCCTGCGCGTCATCGTAGAAATCCACCCGAATTCGGCCCTTGGTGATGACGAGGACCTCCTGGGTCTCGCTTACCTCGCGCGGGTAGGGCTTATGCACGTGGGGCTGAATGATCTTTGCTTTCGGGTGCAAAATCACCGCGAGCTGCATCGCCGACTCAGGCGACGTGACGAACTGCGTGCCCGGCTCGCGGAACCGCCTGGGCACCAAAATCGCCAGCAGCTGCCCGCCATGCATGATTCGTTCGATCATCGTCAGTCCACCCGGATCAGCGCGCGGCGACGCTCGCCATCCTCTCTGTGGATGGCTCTCGGTGCAGAAGATAGACCAAACCGCCGGAAAGCTGGACGGCGACGATCCAGAGCCGGACCACCAGCATGATGGCGGCGCCGTTGGCCACGCCCGCCGCGGCGAACAAGAACGAAGCCGCCGCTTCGCCGACGCCGATACCGCCGGGCGCGATCGGCAGATAATTCGAAATGTAGATCAGGGGCACGGCCGCGAAAACGGCAATCCAGGTGACCTCCGTGCCGACGATCCAGCCGGCGCACAGAAAAGAAATCATCAGGCACAACTGGGAGGCCAGCGACAGCAGGAGGCTGGCGATCATGGTCTTGCGCTCACGGCCGTAGACCGCCGTCACCGGCTCCACGACCTCACGGATACGCTCGGTTGCGAGCCGCAAGAGAGCCTTTTGGGCGGGCTCGATGCCGAGCAGCAGAAAGAACGCGGACGTCCCGGCAAAGAGGAGCGCCGTCGCGGCTCCGGCCCAGGCGAGCGGCCCCGTCGTGTCGGGCGCGTTTCCGTAAAGGATGCCGAACGCGATCGTGCCGAGCAGGAGGAGCGCCCATAGCCCGAACACGCGGTCGATGAACACGGTCGAGAGCGCCGCCGCCTTGAGATCGGGCGTGCTGCGGTAGACGTAATAGCCGCGCGACAGCTCCGCCCCGGTTCCGCCGGGAAGCACGAGGGCGAAAAACTCGGCGATCCAGATCCAGCGCGTGATCCGCCAAAGGCCGAACTCGAGCCGGTACATGCGGAGCAGCCGCCGCCAACGGACGATCGTCGGGAAAATGCTTCCGAGATAGGCGGCGAAGCCGAGGATCAGATAGGGGCTCACGAGATCCAGCTCCGGCGCGGAGAGATCGAGCCGCCCGCTGCCGACCAGCCACCAGATGAGGCCGGCGGCGATGGAAACCTTGATAAGGATCAGAATGGGACGCGGAAGACCGTGCACTGGGGCCTCTCGAAGGCCTCGACGTCGTCAGCGTTCAGGCCGTTGCCGCAAGCGGCAGATCGGCCCGGCCGGAAGGAAGGTCCGGTTTGATGGTCATCTGTCTCGGCGTTTCGTGATTGAGGCGAATCACGTCGATCACGTTGCCTCGATGAAGCTCCGTCGTGTCGGCGGGCGAAATCTTCGCGGCTCCGACCGCCAGATTATGTTTTCGGATCGAGCGGTAGATGGCATCCCACTCACGGAACATCGCCTGGTCCTGCTCGGGCGACAACCACCGCCTCCCGAACTGAGCCTTCAGCGATTGCCAGGAGCTCGTGACCGCGTTGTGGACGGCTCCCGCCAACCGCGAGTCATGAGAGTCCGTAAAGGCGCCCTGAAGCCCTCGCCAGATCGAACGGAAGAACCCTTTTCCTTCGGCGTAGAAGGACCAGAAAAAGCGGAACTTCCAATAGATCAGCGTGAGCTTGCTCAAGGAGCCGTTATAGGTCTTCGACGGGTGCAGCGCGGTTGCGTGCAGGATGTGGATGAAGTAGTCGCGGTCGAGCACGACCTTGCCGGAGTCGTAGAGGCTGTAAAACAGCTCGGTGCCCGGCAGCGCCATGTAGAAACCGACCGACACATCGACCACCCCCCTCTTCGCCACGTTCCGGAGGAACGGAAGGTTTTCCGCCAGCTGTTCGGGTGTGTCGTGAGGCAGCCCGACGATCATGCAGATGCCGACGTTCAGCTTGGCATTCACGGCGGCGTCGATGCTGTCCATCAGGCGATCGGTCTTGACCTTCTTCTTGATCAGGCGCCGCGTGGTCTCCGACCCGGATTCCGGGGCATACACCATGTTCTTCATGCCCGTCCGGTTCAGAAGGTCGGAGACTTCGTAGTCGATCGCTTCCGAGCGCGTTCCCGTCGGCAGCTGCCACGTGATGTTCAGATTCCGCCGCAAGATCTCGCTGCAGAAAGCGACGAGCCAGTCCTTCCGCGTGATCGCGGTCAAGTCCTGGAAACAGAAGTCGCGGGCGCCGTAGGTCTTCATGTAGCGCTCGATCTCATCGACGACGCAGATGGGATCGCGGGCGTACCAGCTCGGCGTCCACATGTTGGGGGCCGCGCAGAAGGTGCACTGGTAAGGGCAGCCCCGCGTCGCCAGCATCGGCATGCTCACGGACGCGATATCGATCCCGCCGACGAAGTCGTTCTCGTTGTAGGCGCCGACGTCGAAGAGATGCCAGGCGGGTGGCGCGATCTCGTCGATCGGGCGACGGCGCGGCTGGCGCCGGTTGACGACGATGCTCGCGTCCTTCCGGAACGCGATGTTGGAAAGCCGGGCAAGGTCCGACCCTTTCTCGATCGCGTCCATCAGCGCAACGGCGGTCTCTTCGCCTTCGCCGAGGACGACGTAATCGGTCTGCGACGTGGCCAGGCAGAACTCCGGCATCGCGGTGACGTGCTCGCCGCCCAAAACGACGGCGATGTCCGGCCGCCGCGCCTTGATCGCCTTGATCAACTGGACGATGGCCGGCCACTCATGGGTGAAAATCACCGAGAGGCCGGCGACGGTGCAATCGGCGGGGATGCGGGCCGCGATCTCGTCGAACCGCAAGCCGACCAGGAATCCTCGTATGTAACGGGTATGCTTCTTCGGGGCCGTGGCCACGGCGTCGACGATGTGAACCTTTCGGCCCGCTGCTTCCAGCGCCGCCGCGATGTAGGCGAGGCCCAAAGGCATGGCGGCTGTCGTCGTCGAGAAACGGAACGACTCCACGCACGGCGGGCGAATCAGGCAAACCTTCACGGCACCCCCAACGAAAACATCAGCGAATGGGCCGGTTGTGCCGGGCGTAGCGGGAAATTCCCGTTCCCGGCGCCGCGCACGCCGGCACAATGCCGAGGTGGTCGAGTAAGCGACTCAATACCACAGACCCACGTGCCCTTCTAGCATCAACGCCGTGATGTTACTTGGAATATTTGAGGATGGAATACGCCCGCACGCGACGTAGCTCGGAGAACGGCTGGATTTTTCCGCCGCTCGCGTCGATGAAGGAGGACGGGATGAGGATGTAATCCGGCACCAGGAGAAGGTCTGGAATGATGCTCGCGGCTTCGCCCCAACGCATGTCCTGGAAGGCTCTTTGCAGGCGCCCGAAGCGCTCCTGTTGCTCGAACTGCGTTCGGTAGCCCTCAAGACTGTACATGGAGTAGAGCTCGGCGATTACGGACGTCGAGCGTCCGGACCGGGTCGCTATATAGCGCGTTGCAATGAGTCGGCTGGGGTCCTGAGGGTCGAACTGAAGTGGAAGAAGCGCGGCGTCCGAGGGCGTCGTCTTTCGCATGTGCTCGGCAATATCGATCCACGTGGCGGAGCCGGTATCTCCGATGACCCCGTGTTTCGCCCATGTCTGCCACGCCGGAAGACGGTTGCCGATCGCGAGGCCGTAGGAAATTCCGATCGCGACGACCAACGCCTGCATGAGAATCGGTGCCGCCGAGCGCGCAAGCGCCGTGGAAACCGCCTGCGTATCAACGCGGGAGGCATTCCGAATGCTCGCAGTCGCATGCCAGAGGGCAATGCAAAGCAGCGAAGCGGCAAACACAAATCCCCATTGCCAGAGATTCTCGGGGCCAAGAGCGAGCAGGATCCCGACCGTCAGCGCACCAACCGCCGCCATCTTGATATCGGGCGCCTGCTGCAGCCGGTGGAAGACCGCGATCAGAATCGCCAGATACGCCAGCGTTTGCGGCCAGCGAAGAATCCGGACGGGCGTGAACGGCAGGAGCTGAGGAAATTTCAGGACATCGGGCGGAAACGAGAAATAGAGGCCGCAGAGCAACCAGACGGCCAAGCCGAGCCCGACGTAAAGCCGCAAGTCCCGCATTCCCTCCGTCGCCGGCCCGCGGACGAGCAGCGCGGCGCCGCAGAGGGCGACGAAGATGGTGTTCCAGACGATCATCATGGGCACCGTGCGCTCCGGCGCGAACGGGTTCATCTGGCTCGGCGTCAGGTCCTCGTAAAGGATGTCCCATAGCGCCAGGCGATCCGCTTTCGGAACCGGAAAGATATGGAAGAGCGCCACAACGAGCGCCGCGGACGCCGCGAGGAACACCGCCGAGATGATCAGCCGGTCCCGCCGGCTTCCATTGACGGCCGCGATGACGAGCGACATCGCGATGACGATCGGCGCGTTCCGAATCGAGGCGAGGGTCAGGAGAACGCAGAGGCCTAAGATAAGCCACAGGCTTTTCCGCGCAATCGTGACGTAAACGAGCCAGATGACGACGGGAATGGCGAACGCGACGTGATTGAAATCCGCCTGATGCGCGAAGAAGACCTTGTTGTTGAGCATCTGATGGTCGCGGAGGAAAACTAGCTGGATCGCCAACCGGGACGGCGCGTCGCCGAGACCGGCGAAGCGGACGATGCGATCGAGCCCGACCAGGCTTGCGGCGACGAGGCCGAGGTAGACGAGTGCGTTGAACCGGTCGTCAAGCCAGATCTCCCCCATGATCCTCGGCGGGAGGTACATCAGCGAAAGCTGCAGCGATTTCTCCCAGAGATGCCGCCCCGGCTTGATGTACGGATCGTTCGGGAAGGCATCGGGATAAATCGCCTGGAAAACGTTTCCCGCGTACGCTGCCGGGTTCTCGAGCCCGGGGAAATATTTAAGCGTCATCAAGAGCGCCAGTGCGACGAGCGCGCACATGACGAACGTTTCTTGGCGGCCGCTCGTCTGCTCGGCCGCGGCGTCCGGGGGCGCTGACCTCATCTATTCGCGGTCACTTGGCGAGAAAAACATCGACGTGATCGATGCCGGTGACCGACTTCGAAAACGCCCGCAGCCGCCGCACAACGTCGCGGATGTCCTGGAATACGATATCGCGGTGCTCGTTATCGTGATGGAGCACGAAGCCCGTGCGGAAGTGCTCTTCGGCGAACCGGATGAGCTCGTTCTCGTCCTCGCCGAGCCGTCGGATCACATACGGAGAAAACTCGAAGATGACGAGGTCGGCCGCCGAGATCGCCGCGCGACCGCCGCGGAAAATGTTCACTTCCGAGCCTTCCGTGTCCATTTTTATCACGACGGGCTTTTTCAGCGCAGCCGGCGAAACGAGATCGTCGAGCCGCTTGGCGACAACGGCGATGACGGAGCGGTGCTGCTCGCCCACGATGCCACTGCCGCTTCCGGCCGGATTGCGCACGCGGTGGTCGCCGAAATTCCAGCCGGAGCGCTCGAACCGAAGCTCGGTCGCGCGGTCGAAGAGGGCGACGTTATGGGCCGTCACGCGCTCGGCGGCCCCGGACTCCCGAATGTTGCGTTCGAGAAACCGGAAGTTGTCGGGGTCCGGCTCGAAGGCGATGCAGGTCATTCCCGCCCTGGCCATCGGAACCGTCACCAGTCCGATATTCGCGCCCACGTCGATGAAGGTTCCTTGGCCCCGTTCCCTGAAGAACCCGAGAATGAAATTCACGAGCTTCGGGGCATACGTGCGGGTCCGCAGGTACTCGCCGAACACGCCGAGGTCCAGGGGACTCCCGAAGATCGTCCCGCGGTCGCCGTCGACGGCGACGCTGTGCACGCCGAACACGCGGGCGAGCGAGCGAAAGGCGATGGCGTTGAGCAGCTTCGGAAGGCAGCGGAAGATCCCGGTGATGAACGGGTCGAGGGAGAACCAGGCCCGTTGCAGGCGCAGAAAAGCCGTCGGCTTGAAGACGGTGTTGTCTTTCTTGTCGCCAGGCTCAGTCATTGCGATCGATTGCATCCGGAGTCGAAGATGGGTCGTTGGGGCGGCGGAACGTCGCACGGGGCCGGCGGTGCTTCAAGACGTTCCTGCGCCGCGACGGAGCCGAGAGACGCCGGCCGCCCCATAGCAGTCCCGCAACACCAGCGCGCTCTTCTCAATGTCCCGCATCGGGGCGTCCGCCGAGAGCATCCGCTGCTCGAGCGAGACGGAGCCGTCATAACCCACGTCCCGGAGCATGCTCGCGAGGGCCCGGTGATCGACCTGCCCGGTGGCGCCGAGCATGCCGAGGCCGGGGTCGTTGGCGTGGAAATGAACGAGGACGGGCGCCGCCGCGCGGAACGTCGCGACGGTCGCTTCGTTGTTCTGGACGAGCGCCTTGGCGTCGAGCTGAAGGCGGAGCGTGGGACTCGAGACCGCGTTCACGATGCGGAGCGAATCGAAGGCCGAGTTGATGAAGTCCGATTCCTCGGGACCGAGGGGCTCGAAGCAGAAGCAGGTTCCGTGGGCCTCGATCCTTCTCGCGAGCGCCGCAAAGAAATCAGCAGCTTCGGCGAAGGCGGTGTCCGGCGCGAGACTTCCGCGCCGCCTGGCTGCGGCCGAGCCGTAAATCAGCGTGCGGCCGCCGAGATCGCGGCAAACGGCGGAGAGGTGCGTGAGAAAGTCGAGCGCCTTGGCGCGTGCCGCGGCGCCTTTGAAAAGGCCGAGGTCCGGCTGATCGAAGAAGAGGGAATGCAGCCCGATGATCCGCAGTCCCGCGCCCTCGACCGTTCGCCGGTAAGCGGCCACCTCGGCGGGCTTCAGGCCTTGCCACGTGTCCTGCCACACTCGGCTCGGCGCAACTTCCAGGCCTTCGAACCCGAGGCCCGGCAGGCGGGCGAGCTCGGCCCGATGATCGAAGGCCGGCAAACCGATGTTGGAGACGGCGAGCCGCATCAGCGGCCGACGTTCGCTTCGACGACGGCCGTGATCGCATCCGGCAGCTGGTGAAAGTCGTCGATGACGGCGGCCGCGCGAAGCGCCGCCAACGGCACGTGGCTGTAGCCATAGCTCACGGCGATGAACGGCGTTCCCGCCGCGTGGGCGGCGCCCGCGTCGTTCTCGCTGTCGCCGACCATCACGGCGGAGTTCGCGTCCACGCCGAGGCCTTCGAGAATGTGGAGGACGTGGCGGCCATCGGGCTTCCGAAACGGGACCTTGTCGCCGCAGGAGATCGTCCGGAAAAACCGATCGAGGCCGAGCGGCCCGAGCACGGGCATGGTGGTGACCTCGGGCTTGTTGGTGCAGATCGCCATCGGGATTCGCTCGCGCTGAAAATGCTCCAACACCTCAATGACGCCTGGATAGAGCGTCGTGTGGACGATCGGCGCCGCGCTGTAATAGCCGAGAAACCGGCGAACGCAGGCCTCATGGCGCTCGGGCGGGAGCGCACCGCCGGTCTGCATGAACGCCCGCTCCAGCAGCACCCGGGCGCCTTGCCCGACCAGGCCCTTCACCGCCTGCAGGGTTAGCGGCGGGCGCTTTTCTTCCGCCAGCACCCGGTTCACGTTGGCGGCCACGTCGGGGGCGCTGTCGATCAGCGTTCCGTCGAGATCGAACACGATCGCCTTGAGGGCGGCTGGACTGCGAGAAGTGTCGTTCACCGGATGCTCAGCTCCGCGGAAGGAATTCGAGGACCGTCTTGGCAACGAGCGCGTGGCCGGCTTCGTTATAGTGGCCGCGGCTCCGAAACGGAAACAAAGACGCGGGGTCGAGATGCCGGGTGAACGTTTCCCGCATGTCGATCAACGGAAGGCCGAGCTCGCGAGTGATGCCCGGAACGTTCGCGTACACGGCGTCGATCGTAGGATGGCGGGTCCCGGTGACGCTGCCGAACGAGGGAAGATATATGACAACAAGCCGTCCTCCCCAGCCGTCCACCGTGCGTTTCGCTTCGCCGAGGATCTGCCGAAAGAGCGGATAATCGGGAATATCCGCGGTGCTCGGCAGCCCGATCGCGTCCCGAACCTTGGCGAGTCCGATCATGCTGATCGCCGTCTGTAGCGGTCCGGCATCGGTTTCCCGGCGCCCGGCGCTCGTTGCGATCAGGGCATCCACATGGGCGCGGAGGACGGCATCGACCGGCCCCGCCCGGCGGTCGAGGTCCTGGGTTTGGCTGGAATTCAGATAGCGCAGGAGGAGCGGACTCTTCCGCTCGATCGAGAGATCGCCCGGTACGTCGTTGCCCTCGAAGAAGAACCAGAGAACGGTCGCCGGGCGGCGGGCGGGCAGGAATTCCTTCAACGCTGCGAGACTGATCAGCGGCCCGGCGCCTGACGTCCCGAGATTGAGCGTGGCGGGAACTGTGGCGCGGATCAACGCGACGAAATTCTTGTCGGGCGGTACGCAGTATCCCTGGGCGAACGAATCGCCAAGCGCGGCGACGGCGAGGGGCGCCCGGTCGGCCGTAAGTCCGCGCGGATTGTTGAAGCCCATCTCGTCGCTCTCGTAGCTCACGTAGCGGCCGCTCTCGTTGCAGAGCACGGTGGGTGCGCGGGCGACGCCGCCCAACGGCAATACCTCCGCCCCGTCGAGCGAAAGCGGAGATCGCAGCGTTCCCCCGATCTCCGTTCGCAGGAGATAGGCCGGAAACACGGCCGGGTAGGCGCCGATGCCTTGGCGGCGCTGGTCCTCGACGACTTGATATTTCGTCCGCGTGTCGAAGTCGCGGGCCCCGGCGGGAACCGGCTCGCCGCCCACATAACGCCCGAACGTGAGCCAGGCCTCGGCCGCGTAAATGGCGATCGCAGCGGCGGCGGCCGTGAGAGCGAAGGCGAGCCGGTTGGCCGGGCTCAGTCGAAACGCGGCGAGGCAAGCGACGATGCCGAGGGCTGGAAAACCGACAAAAAATGCTGTCCGCATGCCGCCGCCGAGCAGCGAATCCCGCTTCCAAAGCACGAAGGCGAGCATCAGGCCGGAGAGCACCACCCCCGATGCCAGAACGCCGTTCGCGAGGCGCGCGCCGCACATCCGAATCAATATTTCCCCCACAGGGGATCCTGCTTGATGACAGCCTCGACGCGCTGGACATCCTCCGGGCTGTCGACCGAGACATAAGGGCGGTACGGGACCGGCGCGATGCGCTGGCGGAACCCGTTGTCGCAGATGCGGTTGGAATCGCAGGCTTCGCTGATCTCGAGCGGCGATTCGGGGGTGCGCGTGAACCACTGGAGAAAGTGCCAGCGGAATCCGAAGACGCCGCCCACGCGCTTGGCGCCGATCGCGGGCGAAAAAACCTTGCAATGGGGAATCGGGCTCCTGGACGTGTAGAGCACGTCGCCCTTCATGTCGTGGACGAGTTTCACGATGTCCGGGTTCAGGAACATCTCCTCATCGACGATCGGGACGGCGAGCATGGTCCCCGTCACCTCCGGATCGCTCCGGAACGGCGCGATCACGGCGTCGATCATGTCGGGGCCGAGCAAAGGCTCGTCCGCCTGCACGCAGACGACGATGTCCAGGGCATCGAGGGCGAGACCGCATTTCCCGGCCGCCTCGGCCACCCGGTCGAGGGCCCGCGTGTGAGTCGCAGCCGTCATGATGACCGGGAATCCCTTGGCCTCGCCGAAGGCGTGAATCTCCGCGTCGCAGGTCGCGAGAAACAATCCGTCCCAGCACTTCGCGAGCTGGGCACGCCGGAAGCAATGCTCGACCAGCGGCCGCCCGGCGATGTTCTTCAGCGGCTTGCCCGGAAAGCGGCTGGAGGCCATGCGGGCCGGCACGACGCCCACGACTTTCGTCATCGGCCCCTCATTTCGCCACCGCCGCCGAGCTCAACCATCCGGCGGCCGCCTCGGCCGCGAGCCGGTGGCCGGTCGGCGACCAATGGCCGTCGTGGGCGAAATGGGTCGGGGCGAAGCCCGCGGCGCGGAACTTCTCGATTGGATCAATCACCGGAAAACCGCGCGCGGTGAGGGCGTTCGTCATCTCCGTCCGAAGCTTGGCAAAGAAGGAGTCTTCGTCCCGAATCTCGAATCGGGCCGGCGTGAGCAGCACGGCGACCGGCGGTGCGAGCGGCAGCATGGCCCGCAGCACGGCCATCTCGTCGGCGGTGTTCTCGATGGCGCGCGCCACGGCGCTCTCTTCGAGCTGACGCCGATAGGGCTGGGCCTCGGCGACGAGACCGGTCATCTGCAAAAGGTGGGTCAGGTCGTCAACCCGCTTTATCGAGACGGCGAGAAAGTTGTAGAGCGCGAGGTGCCGCGCCATCAGCCCTTTGACGTCCCATATATGCTCGATCCGCGCCCACCACGGCGGCCCGCCCTGAGCCGCCGATTGCTCTCTCTCCTGCGCCCACTCGCGACAGCCCTGCGGGCTTAAGTCGTTTTCGAGGACGAGGCCGACGATCACCGCCTTCGGCGCGACCGTTTTCGGCATGCGCGCGAGGAGGGCCTGATAACCGCAGACGTTGGTTCCCGGGCTCGCGACGCTATAGGTGCCGAGCCCGGTCTGGCGCGCGATCTCGGCCGTGTACGTCTGGTCGCGGGCGACGCCCCAGCCGAAAGCCATGGAATCGCCGACGATCCAAACCCGCCCGGCCGACGCCTCGACCGGCTCGTCGTTCCGGAGCCCGAAGTCGTTGATCTGGATGCGGACGCGGAAGTCGCCGTTGTTCTGCGCGAAATAGCCGTCGAACCCGGGGACGCCCAGCGCGAGCGCGCCGTGTCCCGGCACGACGGCGTGGCGCATGAACCATCCGCTGTGGAATTCGCGCCAGTGGGGGAAGAGCACGCGGAGGATCGCTTCCGCGAGCAGCAGCATGAACAGGAGCCCGACGATGAAGGCGAAGATGCGCCCGCGGATCGTCGGCCGCGTGCGTGACGGCGGCCTACCCATGCGCGCCTTGTCGCTTGCGCCCGACGACGTCGAAAAGTCCTCCCTCGCGGGCGATCGTGAACAGCCAGGAGAGCTGTGTCACGACGCGCTGATAGCGGGACCCCGGAGTCGTCGCGGCGAAGAGATCATTCGTATCCTCGCCCGATGTGCCGAGGATCGGGGGCGATGCATTCAGATATTCGACGTTGTTTTCCTGGAACCAGTCCAACACCTCGCCCAGCGAATGCCAGGTCTCGTGTGGATTGAAGTACTGGTCCTTGATCCAGATGTCGGCCTTGCGGGCATCGTGAATGCGCGTGCGCACGACATAATCGATCTTCGGGCCGAGCGCGCGGATGAGCTTGGAGCGCACCCACTGGGGGATGCGCCCGTAGCTGTTGTAAAGCCCGACCATCACGATGCCGCCCGGCTTCACCTTGCGGACGATATGGGCGAACGCGCGCCGGGCGTCGTAGGTGTGGTGGAGGACGCCGTGCGAGATCACCACGTCGAAGGCCGCGTCCTTCACCGCCAGATCGAAGATGTTCATCTGGGCGAAGCCGCTGCGGGCAAGCCCGTTGCGCCGCTTGTGCTCGATGGCGAGGCCGAGGCTCGCGAGCGACATGTCGATCCCGAGCACGTGGTTGTTGTTGAGCTGCAGGAAGTGCGAGAGCTGGCCGGTCCCGCAGCCGCACTCGAGCACGGTCTTGTTGTAGCCGATCGCTTTCAGCAGGTTGGCCGAGAAGGGATTCCGGCTTCCCTTGTTGACGAGCTCGCCGAATTCCTCCAGGCCTTCGTAGCTTGGGAACGGATGCTCTTCGTAGAACGATTTGACCTTCTCGGTCACCGGTTTGCCATCGCCAGCCGTCCCGACGAACAGGGACGGCACGTCGCTCGCGAACGGGAAGACATGGCCGGTGCGCGGAGACCGCAAGGCGTCGCCCTCCAGCACCAGTCCGTCGCCGTCGGTGCCTCCCGGCGCCTTCAGGCAGGCCAGCAGGCGGTCGGAGAAGGCGGGCGGCACCTGGCCGTTATCGCGCGGCATCCGGGCTACTGCTCGTTCTTCCGAAGGACGATGTTGCCGATCGCGAGCACGTCGAGCTCGGTTCCCATGAAGCAGCGATAGGCGTCCGCGGGCGAACAAACGATCGGCTCATCGCGGACGTTGAAGCTCGTATTGACGAGGACGCCGCGCCCCGTACGCGCCTTGAAGGCCCGCAGAAGATCGTAGAAGCGCGGGTTCGTCTCCCGGTGCACGGTTTGAATGCGGGCCGAATCGTCCACGTGGGTGACGGCCGGGATATCGCTCCGGGCGACGTCGAGCTTGGCGAAACCCTGCAACGAGTCGTCCGGGGCGGCGAGCTTTTTCCGGTGGTTTTCCCGGACCGGTGCGACCAGGAGCATGTACGGGCTTGGCCTCGCAAGATCGAAGAACTCGCTCACGTCTTCGGCAAGAACCGCCGGCGCAAAGGGGCGGAAGCCTTCGCGGTATTTGATCTTGAGGTTGAGCTGACGCTGCATGCGGGGCGATGCCGGATCGGCGAGGATCGAGCGGTTGCCGAGCGCGCGCGGCCCGAATTCCATGCGCCCCTGGAACCAGCCGACCACCTTCTCCCGGGCAAGCGCGTCCGCGACCGCCGCTACCAGCGCCTGATCGTCCATCTCGCTGTAGACGGCGCCATACCCGTCGAGGCACGTCTTTATCTCCGACGCCGTGAACGCGGGGCCAAGATAGGCGCCGTGCATCCCGTCCATCGTCCCGTTCGCGCGGGATTTTCCGGGCTTTCGTTCGGCGCGGTCGATGGAAAGTGCGACGCCGAGCGCGCCGCCGGCATCGCCCGCCGCGGGCTGGATCCAGATGCTTTCGAACGGTCCTTCGCGCAAAAGCCTGCCGTTGGCGACGCAATTGAGCGCGACGCCGCCGGCGAGGCAGAGATTCTTCTGCCCACTCGCCTGATGCAGATGGCGGCCGAGCTTCAAGACGATCTCTTCGAGCACGACCTGTACGGAGCGCGCGAGGTCCATGTGGCGCCGGGTCAGCGGCTCGCTCGATTTGCGCGGTGGGCCGCCGAACAACCGGTCGAACCGGCCGTTGGTCATCGTGAGGCCGGTGCAGTAATTGAAGTATGCCATGTTCAGACGGAAGGAGCCGTCGGCCTTCACGTCCATCAGGTGATCGCGGATCGCTTGTGCGTACTTGGGCTCTCCGTAGGGCGCGAGGCCCATGACCTTGTATTCGCCGTCGTTGATCTTGAAGCCGAGATAATAGGTGAAAGCCGAATACAGCATGCCGAGCGAATGGGGAAACCGGATTTCCTGCGTGAGCTCGATCGCGTCGCCGCGCCCGACGCCCAGCGACGTGGTCGCCCATTCGCCGACCCCGTCCATGACGAGCACCGCGGCCTCGTCGAACGGCGACGGATAGAACGCGCTTGCGGCGTGGGAATGGTGGTGAAAATCGAACAGGATCTTGGCCTCGCTCACGCTCCCGCGGCCGAGACCGTTCAATCCTTTCGCCAGCAGCGTCTTTTGAAAGACCTTCTCCTTCACCCACACCGGGATCGACGTGATGAAGGAGGAGAGACCGCCCGGCACGAAGGCAAGATAGGTCTCCAGCAACCGGTCGAAGGTGAGCAGCGGCTTGTCGTAGAAGCCGACGTAGTCGACGGCGTCGAGGCCGATGCCGGCAGCATCGAGGCAGTAGGCCGCCGCGCTCGCGGGAAAGCGCGCATCGTTCTTCTCGCGCGAAAACCGTTCTTCCTGGACCGCCGCGATCACCTCGCCGTCCCGCACCAGGGCGGCGGCGCTGTCGTGATAGAAGGCGGAAATGCCGAGGACGTTCACGCGCTGCTGCGGCTCAGAAGATCGCGTAGATGAACGGCGCGATCGCCGTGCTCTGGGCCACGATCAAAAGACCGCCGAGCGCGATGAGGCCGAGGATGATGGGGGCCAGCCAAAACTTGCGGTAGACGCGCATGAAACGAAAAAGCTGGCCGAGGAGAGAAAACATTTCGCCTCTCAAAACATGTCGCGGAGCGTTTCAGACGTGGTCTTGCGGGCGACCGGCTGGAAATAGGTCGATGCCGCGGCATCGAACCCGCGGGTCGCAGGATCGCGCCCGAGGAGCCTGAGCGCAAGCCCCATCGGCAGCATGATCCCGTAGAAAAATGCGGCGAGCAGGACGAAATTCAGGACTTTTCCGAGGCGCGCCGCGACCAGGGACCATATCCGGTTGACCGGGAGGAGAACACCGGGTGCGGCCAGGGCCAGAAGCAAAAAAGAGCCGCTCACCACGGGGGCCCACAAGAGCGCCGTATGAAAGACAAACCACCCGACAGCCGTAATGACCGCAAATACGGCAGCCATGGTGAATCCGAAAGCGCGGTCGGTTTGGCGAGGATGGTTCATGAATCAATCACGGGCTGAGGCGTCCGCAACCTACAGCGCCGGGACCCCGTCGCTCAACCCCCATCGATCGCGCCATGCGGGATCGGCGCAATAGATGCGATAAACGAGCCGGATGGTCTTCAAAGCGTCTTCCGAAGAGCCGTTGAGAATCGGCCGATCGTTCGCGATCGAGTCGGCGAACTCGTTGATTTCGTTCGCCCACGAAGGATCCTGGTTGTAGCGCGTGGTCTGTTCCTTGGGGTCGCCCATGTCGTCGCCGCGCGTCCAGGCGACCGTCATCGTCTCGGCGCCGTAGCTTTTCGAGCCGGAAAGGATGCCGCTCAGCGTGATCGCCCCGTCGGCAAGCGTGATCTCGAGGCCGAATCGGTGGCGCCACTGGGTCGCGGACGAGTGCAACATGGCGACGGTGCCGTCCGCCGTCCGCATGAGAGCGTAGGCGTTGTCCTCCACGGCGTGTCTCCAGTGGTTATTGGAGACGAAGCTGTGGACATCCGTGTACTCCCCGCCGAAGAGCCTGAGCAGGTCCACCATGTGGATGCCCTGATCCAGGAGCACGCCGCCGCCGGCGAGCTTGCGGTCCGTCCGCCAGGATGTCTGCCCGAACGTGATCAGCTGGGATTTGCCGTAGACGGCGCGGAGATTGATTACGCGGCCGAGCTCGCCCGATTGCACGAGCGCAAGCGCGTCCTTCACCGAGTCGTGGTAGCGGTGATTGAAACCGTACTTAAGCTTGAGCTTCGGGTGCTTGCGCTCGCACGCCACGACGCGGGCGACGTCGGCGACGTCGCGCCCGGGCGGCTTTTCGCAGAACACGTGAAAGCCCCGCTCGAGCCCGGCGATCGTCACCTCCGGGTTGATGTCGTTGGTGAGGCAGACGAAGAGGACGTCGAGCTTCTCTTCCAGCAGCGGCTTGGAGTGCGCGTAGTAGCGCACGCCGTCCTCGAACACGCCGTCATGGCCGAGCGTGCGGTCGCAGACGGCGACCGTTTTCAGAAGCGGGTTCTGGTCGATGAATTGGCGCCGGCGCTTGCCGACCACGCCGTAGCCCGCGATCCCGACCCGGAGCTTATCGGTCATGGCGCTGGAGTCCTGTAGATCTGCGAAACGGCTTCGTTCGCGCGGCCCAAGCGGGGCGACTCCGCGGCCTCGTCCACCTGGACCCAGCCGCCGGCCTCGTCCGACCGATAGAACGCGTGCAGGAGCTTGAGCGTGCCGGCGCAATCCTCGCGGTCGACCGGAAACGGCCGTCCCTCGCGAAAACAGGCGACGATGTTCCCGTACATCTCCGTGTGACCGTAGCCGTAGACGGCGCCGTGGCCCTTGATGCCTTTGAAGTCTTCGCTGTTCCGGCTGCGGGCGTCCGGGTCCGGCGTGAACACCTGAAGCTCGTTCACGGCGATCCCGCCGATCTGCGCCAGGCCCTTCGAGCCCACGATGCCGAGCGAGGCCTCGAAGTCGTCCGGGCGCGCCGCCGTCGTCACTTCGAGCGTGCCGATCGCGCCCGAGCGCAGGATCATCGTCGCGACCACCGTATCCTCGGCTTCGATCTCGGCGCCGAGGGTGCGCATGGTTGCGTTCACGCGCTCGACCTCGCCGCCGAGATGGCGGAGCAGATCCACGTGGTGGATCGCCTGGTTGGTCAGCGCGCCGCCGTCGTGGGAGAGCGTACCCCGCCACGGCGCCAGGTTGTAATAACGCTGGGGCCGGCACCAGCGAAGGCGCACGGAAACGATGCGAATGTCCCCGAGCTCGCCCGCCTGGAGCGCCGCCTTGACCCGTTTCACCGCCTTGTTGTGGCGGTTTTGGAACACCGGAAAAATCTGCAGGTCCAGGCGGTCGGCCGCGGCGTACGCCTGGCGGAGCTGGGAGGGCCGCATGAACGTCGGCTTCTCCATGATGACGTGCTTCCGATAGCGGTCCATCACGTCCATCGCGTGCTCGAAGTGCATGCCGGAGGGCGTGCTCAAGGCGACCACGTCGATCGCGGGCCCACGCGCGAGCATGGCGTGATAGTCGGTGAACGCCGGCACGCCGTGCTCTTTTGCGTAGGCCTCCGCCTTTTCCGGCACGAGGTCGCAGACGGCGGCGAGGGTGACGCCCGCGTTTGCCCGGATGGACTGGCAGTGATGGCCGGCGATCCGGCCGCAGCCGATCAGCGCCACGCGCACGGGGTCGGAGGGTTTCATGCTGCTCGCGAGCTCGGCCGCGGCGCGGCCAACCATTGCCGCCAGCGGGACATGTCGACGGGCGCGATAATTTCTTCGCGCGCGACCACGGGCGGCGGCTCCGGCCGGTCGAGCGCCCCCGCGACGGTTTCCAGGGTGACGGCGCGCGCCTTGAGTTGCGCAGGTAATATGTCGATGGCGATCCGGTCGTCCAACATGAGCCGGTAGGTCGGGAGGCCGGCGAGCAGGGCTTCGAGCCCGGACGTTCCCGTCGCGTAGAGAACAGCCGAAAGTCCCCGTTGGTCCCGCAAGGGAACGTCCGTGCGCGCCAGGTTTCCGTTTTCTGCGAAGGAGAGCGGATACATGGGATGCTCTTTGACCAGCACCTTGCGGCCGCGCTCCGCAAGCCGGCGCGCAGCCGCCACCTGTGCTTCCGCGGCTTCCGGGATTGCCGAAAGGGGCACGAACACCGGGCCCTTGGGATCGTGATCTCCGGCGGCCAAATTCTGGAAGCGAAAGGCGCCGCCGATCGCGAGCCGCTCCGCAGGCACGCCCCATGCGGCAAGCTCGCGGGCATAGGCGGGCCCGTTCGCGATCACGAGATCGGGCACGCTCGCGAGCCCGTCCGGATTGGTCGCCGTGCTGTAGTTGAGCTGATGGGGGCCGATGACCGTGTGTTGATAGCCGAAGGTGGCGATGCCGGCGGAGCGGGCCTGACGGCACAGCGCTCGCTCCCAGGCGTGGTTTTCCCACGGCCACGCCAGCTGGGCGGGGCGCGCGGCGGTGAGCCAGCGCCCCTGGCAATGTATCTGCCAGCGATTCATGGCCGGGCCGCCTCCGCCGTTTTCGCGCGCCGCCGCCCGCCGGACCAGCCAGCCATGGGGGCCGTGGGTGTGGCGGCGCTCCGGCCGCCAGCGAACCGCTGGTAACCGCAACGCGAAGAGAGGGCTTCCCCAAGCGTGGAGACTGGCCGTGCGCCCATCCCGGGCGAGCGTGCGGGCGTGGGCGGGCGGACAGTCCGTGTGGAGCATGCGCCGGAGATGCGGCAGCGCGCTCATCAAGTTGCCGAAGTAGGCATCGAAACCGTCGGCCCGGCTCTCCGGGTGACCGTAGACGAGGATCACGGGGGCGACGTCGCGAGGCTTCTGGTTTCGGAGCCGTAGGGCGGTCACGGCCATGCGGGCGGAAACGGCGGCACGCGCGAGCACGCCCCTCATCGCCAAGAACGCGCGGCGCGTCCATAGAGACGGCGGCCGGCCGGCAGCAACGCCGGCAAAGGATGCCAGGTGGCGGAAGAGCCAGGGATCGTCGCAAACGGCGAGGCACGCGACAGAATCGCGGGCGACGGATTCGGCGAGCCGCGCCCACGCGAGCATCAAGCCGAAGTCGGAGCCGAACGCGCCCCCCGTCGGCGTGTGGGCGACGTCGGCGCCGGGCGCCTCGCCCATTTCCCGGCCGAGGCGCCACCACGTCTCGCGAATCTCGTTGAAGGCGGCTTCCACCCGTTCGGCCAGAGCCGGGAGCCGCCGGTCGCTTGCGAGAGCGGACGGGCGCCCGGCGCCCGTGGTCGCGAACCAGACCGCGTAGGATTCGGGCGCGGGCAGATCGTCGGATGTGCGGAGCAGAAGCATCACGCACGCAGCCCGATTACGGCCGGCGCCGCGTTTTCAGGCCGGAAGATTTGTGCCATAGTCCGCGCGCGATTTTCTCCGTACAGCCGACCCAAGGGAGCCATCATTTCATGGCGACTGCTCGCTTCATCGCCCGGGTTTTCGACTGCGTCCGCGCGGCCGACCGCGAGGGGCTCGTCCCGGGCGCCGGATCGCAAGCGCTCGATGGTCTTTCCGGCGCAAAAACGGTCGGCACCTTGCAGCGCCTCGCCGGCCTCTTCGCGGAGGAGAAGGACGCCTGCTATCTGGAGATCGGTGTCTACCAGGGGCTGACGCTGCTCTCGGTCGCGCTCGGCAATCCCGGCATCGCCTGTTTCGGCATCGACAACTTTTCGCTGCTCGACCCGGCCGGCAAGAACTTGGGCATCGTCAAGGACTGTATCGCCAAGCTCGGGGCCAAGAATGCCGTGCTCATCAACGCCGATTATGAAGTCGCGCTTGCGCGGCTCGCCGATCATCTGGGGTCCCGCCGTCTCGGTGTCTACTTCGTCGACGGCCCGCACGATTACCGCAGCCACGTGATGGGGCTCCTGCTTGCCCGGCCGCATCTGCACGACAACGCCGCGATCGTCATCGACGACGCGAACTACGCGTTCGTCCGCCAGTCGACCCGCGATTTTCTTCTCACGAACCCGGACTTCAAGATGGTGTTCGAGGCGTATTCGCCGGCGCACCCCGCCAACATGGATGCCGCCACGCGGAAGCGCCACGAAGCGGGCTGGCTCAACGGCATTCACGTCCTCGTCCGCGACCGGAAGGGCGTTTTGCCCGACATGTTGCCGCCGGTTTCCGATTCGCGAACGCTTTACGTTAACGAGTGGCTCGTCCATCGCCACCAGTTGGCGGAGCTGGCGCCCGATGCCCTCGTCCTCGCCCAGGCCGTTTGTCTCGGGGACAAGGACGCGGAGGCGTCGAAACGCGAGAGCCTCGCGAAAGCCTACGCCGCCGAGCGGGCTCTCTTCGACAAACGCTTCAAGGACCGTAACGTCTATAGCGACGGATTGACCGAGGGCCGTTTCAATCGCGCGCCCTCATAGCCAGTCTCCGCCGGTCAGCGGGATCATCTGGCCGGTCATGAAGCCGCTCCAGCCGGACAAGAGAAAGACCATCAACGCCGCCGCCTCGTCCGCGTGACCGCCGCGCTTTAGGGGCACGAGCGCCGCGCGCTTCTCCATGTCCTCGGCCGTGCGGCCGTGCCAGCGCTCGTGAAAGCCGCTCGCGATGAAGCCGAAACGAAGACCGTTCACGAGAATGCCGTGGGACGCGCCCTCGCGCGCCAGGCCTTGCACCATGCACTCGGTCCCCCGCTTCGCGATCGCGTAGGGGAACGACGTGGGACTGCCCCCGTGGACAGCCGATTCGGTCCCCGTGAGCAGGATGCGGCCGCCCGTGCCCTGCGCCTTCATGCGGGCGAGCGCGGCGCGTGCGAGATAAAAGGGCTGGTTCAGGTTGATCTGAACGTCGCGCTCCCAGTCGGCAGCAGGCATATCCTGCCAATGGCCGCTGAAGTGAATCGCGCCGGTGAGAACGACGAGGGCGTCGATTCCCCCGGCCTTCCCGCAAAACGTCTCGACGAGGTCGGCGCAATCGGACTCGGTCGCGAACGCCTTTTTCAGCGGGATGACCCGCCGGTCCTTCGCTTTCGCCGCGCGCGTCGCGCCGTGCGCCCCGATCACGCAGTCGGGTCCCGTAAGCAACATCGCGACAAGCGCACTCCCGAGCCCCCCGCTCGCGCCGGCGATCAGGATCCGCATCCCCGGTGGCACGCGGGGAACCCAGTCCGGGCGGGTGAAGGGTGTCGGCGTCATTCGCCGCCCGCGGCCCGCGCAAGAGGCGTGGTCCCCGGTGCCGACCGCGCGGGATCGTCGGCGAGGGCCGCCATGTAACGGAAATCGGGATTGCGTCGGGCGAGCTCGTCGTAGCTTCCGCAGTCCGCGAGCCGCCCATCCTTGAGGAACAGGAGCCGGTCGCAGCGCTGAACCGTGCTCATCCGGTGGGCGATGATGATCAGCGTTTTGCGATGGCTGAGGCGGTCGAGGGAATCGCCGATGTCCCGCTCGGTCGCCGCATCGAGGGCAGATGTCGCCTCGTCCAGGATCAGGAGCTCCGGGTCGTGGTAGAGAGCGCGGGCGATCCCGATGCGCTGGCGCTGGCCGCCGGAAAGCCGGACGCCGTTTTCGCCGACCGGAGTATCGAGTCCCCGCGGCAGACCGGCAACGAAGTCCTCCAGGTGGGCGAACTTCAGCACCTCGCGGAGGCGCGTGTCGTCGATCGCATCGTCGGGAAGCCCGAACGCGATGTTGCGCCGAAGGGAATCGTCGCTGAGAAAGATGCGCTGGGGGACAAAGCCGACGAGGCGCTGCCAAGCGGCGACGTCGCGCGCGATATCCGTCCCGTCCACGGAGATGCGGCCGCCGCTCGGCGGCAGAAGCCCGAGCAGGATATCGACCAGGGTCGATTTGCCGGCCCCGGACGCGCCGACCAGGCCGATGGTCTCGTTCCTGGCGATGGTGAACGTGACGTTTTCGAGCGCCGGCCGCGGGGCGCCGGCGTAACGGAAGGAGAGATCCTCGACGCCGATCGAGCGGGTGAACGGCAAGGAGACAAGGGCAGTCTCCGCCGGCTTCTGCTCCGCGCGCGGTTCCAAACCGATGAGGTGCGTGTGCAGGTCGTTGATGGGTGTGCTGGCAATCCGGACTTGCCCCGCATACTGGAGCATGCGGTTGAGCGACGGCATCAGGCGAAGGGCCGCCGCCCCATAGACGCCGAGCACGGGGATCGCATCGGCAAGGTTGTGCCCGGCGATCAGGTACGCGATGACGAACCCGAAAAACAAAAGGGTCGCCAACATCTCGACGAGGGCGCGGGGGACCGCATTGTAGGTGCGGGCATAGCTTTGATACCGGCACATCTTCTCGATCCGAAAGGCGAACTGATCGGCGAAAAAGCGCTCGCGCCGGAGCACCTTCATTTCCTTGATCGATCCGATCGCCTCGGCGATCCACTGGATGACGTCGCGCTGTAACGCGTTTCGGATCGCGCCCCAGTTTGCAAGATAGGGCCCGGCCAGCCGATGGAGCCCGTAGAGGGCGCCCGCAACCACGAGTCCGACGGCCGAAGCGGTCCCGGGGCTTATGTAGAAGAGGAGCGCGCAAATCGCGACGGCGGTCACCGCTTCGAGCGCCAGTTGCAGCAAGGCGAGCAGGCCGTTGGAGAACGCATTGGTCGTGGAATGGACGAGGTTCCGTTGCAATTCGGCCGAGTTGTGGTCGAGGAAAAAGGGATACGGCCGCTGGACGTAAGACGCGAACAGCCTGGCGATGAAGGCCGACTCTTTGCGCGCGACGAACCGGTTATGGACGTAAACCAGTCCCAACACCGCGATGTTCTTCATCAGAAAAAAGGCGGCGAGGCCGGCGCTTAGGAACACGACAAACCGCACGGGGTCGTTGGGCGCGAGCATCCGGCGCAGCTCGCCGAGCAGCGGGAAGCTGGAGACGCGCTCGGGCTCCGTCAGGACCTGCAGGAGGGGCAGCAGCATGCCCAGGCCCGCCATCTCCAGCACGGAGACCAGGAAGATCGGGACCAGCAAAAGAAGGATTTGCAGGCGCGTGCGGCGGTCGAACAGCGACCAGAGCTTGGCAATGTCGGTTCGCACGGGTGCGCGCTCGCCCTAGGCCGTCACCGGCAAATATGCTCGCCCAGGCCCGCCGGATCGAGCATCATGGCGGGCATGTGGTTCGTCACCGGCGCGGCCGGCTTCATCGGCTCCAACGTCGTCGAGCACCTGCTTCGCGCGGGCGAGACGGTCGTCGGCTTCGACAATTTCGCAACGGGAACGCGCAAGAACGTCGAGCGCCTGCAGCGCGCCGGGAGCCGCTTCACATTCGTCGAGGGCGACATCCGCGATGCCGCGACGCTCGAGCGATCCGCGCAAGGCGCCGGCGCCGTCGTTCACTTGGCGGCCCAGGTGCGGGTCCAGGAGTCCTTCCGCGACTACGCCTATAACAACGCGGTCAACGTCGACGGGTTTCTCAATGCGCTCAAGGCGGCGGCCGCGGCGCGGGCGCGGGCATTCATCTATGCCTCCAGCTGTGCGGTCTACGGTGATAATCCGGCGCTGCCGCTCCGCGAGACGTCGGACGTGCGGCCCTTGAGCCCATACGGCGTTTCCAAGCTTGCCAACGAAGGATACGCCGCCGTGCTCGATCCCGAGCTCGCGGAGACGACCCTCGTCGGCCTTCGCTTCTTCAATATCTACGGCCCCTGGCAGGACGCCCGCGGGGCCTACGCCGCGGTGATCGCCAAGTGGTTGGAGGCGTGCCTTCGGGGCGAGCGGCCGGTGATGTTCGGCGACGGCAGCGCGACTCGCGATTTCTGTTTCGTTGACGACGTGGCGCGGCTCATCGCCGGCGTCGGCCGGACGAATCGCAAGCGTCCGCACGGGATCTATAATGTCGGCACCGGCGAAAAGACGACGTTGACCGAGCTTTTCGCGGCCCTCGCGGACGCCCTCGCGGCGTCCGGCAAACGCCTTGCTTTCGATTCCCCGCGCGGGGAGCCCTGGCGCGCGGGTGATATCGTGCATTCTCTTGCCGATGTTACACGCGCGCGGGCCGAGCTCGGGTTTGCGCCCGCGACGGATATCCGTGCCGGGCTCGGACGCATTCTGGCCCTGCAGCACGGGATCGGGCGCTGACCCAGGGTTTGCCGGATCAATACACGGTTTCCTTGTCGAGCAACCGGCGGTCGATCGGAATTTCGCTCAAGATCTTGCAGATCCTGGGGCCGCTCTTGCCGTCGCCGTAGGGATTGACGGCGCGAGCGCAGGCGCTTTGGAATTCCCGGTCGCCGAGCGCCCGGCGGATGGCGGCGGTGATCTCTCCCGCGTCATGGCCGGTGTTCAGGATGTTCGACGCCTGCACACGGCCCCGCTGGCGGTTGCCGACGTTGATGACGGGAACCCGGAAGGAGGGCGCTTCCAGGATGCCACTCGACGAGTTGCCGACGAGCACGGCGGCGTTGGCGAGGAGCGTCAGATAGTCCTTCCGCTCGACGTTCGGGAACATCGTGACCTCCGGCCGCGCGCTCCATTTCTCCATCACGGAGAGGATGCGCCGGTACCCGAGATCGGAGTTCGGATAGATCCAAACGACCGGCAATCCGGTCTCGGCG
The DNA here is from genome assembly GCA_009694195.1 of Rhodospirillales bacterium. Classification (GTDB taxonomy): domain Bacteria; phylum Pseudomonadota; class Alphaproteobacteria; order Rhodospirillales; family SHVQ01; genus SHVQ01. The sequence goes on along the minus strand of SHVQ01000004.1, from coordinate 3,658 downwards.
CAGGCTTTGAGCGAGGCCGCCATCTGGGCGTCCGCCTCGTCGCGCTCGACGAGCACGGGGTGCTGCATCAACAGGATGTAGGGTTTCGAGAAGTCGATGGCCCGCCCGTCGATCAGGATGCGGTCGGCCTTGTAATCGCGCCCGGCGATGTCGTCGAGCTGGGGGGCGCCGACGTCGAAGATGCGAAACTCCTGCTCGCCCAAGCGGCGGACGCGTTCGGCCGAATCGGCCGACGCCGCGAAATGGATGTGCGCGAGCTTGGCGATCGCCATGCGCGCGAGATCGTCGATGTGGCCCGACTTGTCGCCCGCCTGGATGTGGGCCGTGGGGATGGTCATGTAGGCGGCCGCGATGCAGCAGCCCATAGTTTCGACGCGGTCGCCCGAGAGCACGATGATGTCCGGGCGAAGACGTTCGAAGGCATCGGCGATGCCGGCGATGCCGTGCCCGAGGGCGCGCGACCAGGCGCCCGGCCGCTCGTCCGCCGGTGCCAACGGGACTTCGGCAGAGATGGGAAGGCCGTCGGCCCGAATGAGCTGGATGCTGTTGCCGAGCTCGGGCAACAAGTGCATGCCGGTCACCAGCGTTTGGAGCTCGAGCTCCGGGAACTCCCGCATGGCCAGCATGACGTTCTTGGAATAGCCGTAGGTCGCGCGGGACTCGAGCGTGAAGAGAATGCGGCGGCGCGCCACTTAGCCGATCTCGCTCCAGTGCAGTTGCCGGTCGCAGGCGATCGCGGCCTTGGCCGTCTTTCCGATGACGTCGTCGAGATGTTTCGCAGGGATGGCGCCGGGGCCGGGGCTCGGCCGCTTGACCGTCACCATGGCGGCCGTGATCGTCGCGCCCTTCTTGATGTCGGCGACGGAGACGACGCTTTCCCGAGCCCAGGCGACGATTTCCTTCTCTTCCGGGAAGATCTCGCGCGTGGCGCCCCCAGCCTCGAACACGGCGCGGCAACCGCGCACCAGCTCGCCGAGCTCGTAGGGCTCGATGGAGGACTTGTGATCGGGGCCGGGCCACGAGCGGTCGAGCGTGAAGTGCTTTTCGACGACGCAGGCGCCGAGAGCGATCGAGCCGAGGGACGTGTAAATCCCGACCGAATGATCGGAGAGGCCGACGGGCACGCCGAACATCTCGCGGTAGCGCGGGATGTTGCCGAGGTTCACCCGGTCGTACGGACACGGATACGCCGACACGCAGTGGGTGAGGGCGAAGGGGACGCCTGTCGACTTGAGCGCGCCGACCGTCTCCTTGACCTCGTCCAGCGTGGTCATGCCGGTCGAGACGATCATCGGGAAACCCTTCGACGCGATATGCTTCTGGAGCGGGATGTTGGTGAGCTCGCCCGATCCGACCTTGATCGCCGGCGGCGCGAGCGCGGCGACGATGTCGGCGGAGGCTTTCGAGAACGGCGTGCAGAGATAGTGGATGCCCAAGCTCTTGCAGAGGCGGATCAGCTCCTTGTGGGCCGCGAGCGGAAGATTGGTCTTATGAAGCGTGTCGTAGAGGGGCTCCTCGAAGTTCTGCGACTGCGGCGCCTCGCGCAGCATCTCGTCGTCGAGCACGTGCATCTGGAACTTGATCGCGTCGCACCCCATGGCGTGGGCGACGTACGTCATCTTCTTGGCGATCTCGATGTCGCCCTGATGGTTGATGCAGGCTTCGGCGATGATGTAAGGCGGGTGGCCTTCCCCGACCAGCCGGCCGCCCACGTCGATGGTGGCGCCCATCTCAGCTCCTCCGTCTCGCCGCCAGGAATTCAGCGTACTCGAAATCCTCCATCATATCGATGTCGACCGCGTCGTCGCCTTCGACCGGATAGGCGAGCCAGTCGCGGGCCATCAGCTCCCCCGTCCGGCGCAGAAACGGAACGCTGCACGCGAAGACGCAGCCGTTGGCGGCGTAGTAGGGCGTGCGTTTCTGCCGCGGGCCCCTGTTCCCGGGATTCACCGGACGAAGAAAGCCGTTCTCAAGGGGTCCGAGAATTTCGCGAATTTCCGTCACGGTGACGAGGGACTCGGCGCCCGTGTCCGCGATCCTTTGCATGCAGGCGCGGATGGTTGCGGGCGTCCGCAAGGGCGAAGTCGGCTGCAGCAGCACCATGTAGTCGAAGGGCCGCTCGCCCTCCCGTTCCAACGCGTCGATCGCGTGCAGGATCGCCGGCTCCGAGCGCGCCATGTCGGTCGCGAGCTCCGCCGGCCGGTCGACCACGCGAAGGCCGAGCGACCGGCCGAGGCGCTTGATCTCCGGATCGTCGGTCGTGAGAACGGCGAGGTCGATTTCGGGCACCGCGCGCGCCTGGTCGGCGGTGTAGGCGAGGAGGGGCCGTCCGGCAAACGGCCGCACGTTCTTCCGCGGCACGCCCTTGGAGCCGCCCCTGGCCGTGATGATCCCGACGAAGCGCTTGGCCCCGATCATCGGGTGATGGAGTACTCCTGGGGCCAGTCTTCGTGGACGAACCCGGCCGCCGCGATGCGCCGGATGCCTTCCTCGACGGTGATCTTCGGATCGAAGCCGAGCTCGGTCCGCGCGAGGGTCGCATCGCAGTAACGGCTGAACACCTCGCGCTGGTGGTTTCTGTCGGCGCCGGTGAAATTCCCCAGCACCTCGACCTTGAGACCGGAATTCGGCGCCAGAATCTCGATCACCTTTTCGGCGAGCTCGCGGAGCGAATAGAGCTGGCTCGAATTTCCGAGGTTGTAGACCTTTCCGTAGGCCGCGGGATTGCCGACGATCGCCATGATGCCGTCGGTCGCGTCGTCGACGTGCCCGTAGCTCCGTTCTTGCGTTCCGTCGCCGAACACCTGCGGGCTTTTGCCTTCGAGCACGGCCTTCACGAATTTTGCGAGGACGAACTGGGCGACTTGGCCCTCGCCGTACGTGTTGAAGAAGCGGACGATCGTGTAGTTCATCTTCGGAAACAGCTGGTGATAGCCCTTCGTCAGCTCTTCGCCCGCAAGCTTGGAGACCGCGTAGACCGTTTTCCCCTGGGTGGGGTGGGTTTCGCGGACGGGATTTTGGCCGGGCTCCCCGTAAACCTCGGACGACGAGGCAAACACCACGTGCCCGACGCCGGCGAAGACGCAGGCGTTGAGCACCGTGTCGGTCCCCGTGACGTTGGTCTCCAGGCAGCGAAGCCGGTTTTCCTCCGTCCGCTGCACGCCCAGCATGGCGGCCAGATGCACGACCGCATCGACGCCGATCATGTTGGTCTGCAGCTTGATGCGATCGAGGATCGTGCCGGGCACGATGGTCAACGCATCCCGATGCTTCAGATTTTCGAAAAACCCGGTATGCCGCAGGAGCTGCTCGCCGACGTCGTAGCACGCGACCTTGAGTCCACGGGCGAGGAGCTTCTTCACCAGCTCGCGCCCGATGAACCCGGCGCCGCCGGTGACGAAGATGCTTTTTGGCATGGCGCTCAGTTTCCTGGTGGGCGGCTGCCGTCGCCGTCGATGAACGTGCGGTACCACAATTCCATGCTGACCCATTGCCAGACATGGAACGCGTTCTCCGGGCTGTCGGCCGCGACGTAGTCGGCATAGGCCGCGTCGACTTTTTTGACGTCGAATAGACCGCGGGTCCGGAAGGATTTCGAGGAAATGATTTCGCTGACCCAGGGCCGCAAGGGTCCCTTCAGCCAGTTCTGCAGAGGATC
>SHVQ01000020.1 GCA_009694195.1 Rhodospirillales bacterium | reverse complement strand
GGAAGTCGGCCGATGGCCCGTTTGAGGGCCTCGCCATAGGCCGCGCCGCCATATTCTGAATTCGTCGCAAACCCCAAAGAGGTTTCGTCCTGAGCCTCGATGTCGACTTCGCGGAGCACTGTCCGCTTTTGCCGCCGGATTTCGTCAGCCAGCCGGTGACGGGCGATCGCCAATAACCATGGAAGGAAAGGCCGGGCGGGATCGTAGGTATGCCGAACGGAATGCAGTGATTTCAAGGTCTCTTGGACGACATCGTCGACTTCGGTGGCCTGGCCCATTGGCCATTGCCGTCGCACAACGCGAACAAGCACGGGGACGATTTCGTGCAGAAGTTGGGCATAACTTCGGTGGTCGCCGTTCTGGGCCGCGGCCATGAGTTCGACCCAGCGCGCATCGTTTTCATGCGCCATCAATGCGAAACTCCAGTTCGGATAAGGTTACTCGATCGCCCCGGCGATGAGACTATGCCTCGCAATCAGGCCGTTATAGGCCGGGATCGGGCGGCGGCATAGGGTGGCCGCGGCATTCTCGGGCCGACTGGGGATCAACTCATCGTGAGAATTGCGATGACGCCGGCCGTTTCCGCCTTTTTTCCGATGCCTGCCTGTAACCTTTCCGGGTTTCTCGACGAAGTTGCAAGGTGGGCGTCTCGCTGTGAGACGAACCCTATGCATAGGTGAATCCATGATGAAATCGATTATTGCTGCTGGCGTTATTGCGCTGTTTGCCGCCGCCCCCGCCTTTGCGGCGACGTGTTCAGACTCAATGAAGAAGATGGACGAAATGATGAAGGCCTCGGAAGGGAAGATGAAGCCCGCCGACATGGAAATGGCCATGAAGGCGAAGATGGACGGCGATAAATTGATGAAGGAAAAGAAAGACGCTGACTGCATGAAAATGATGGACATGGCGATGAAGCAGATCTGGCCGATGGGCACGGCAAAGTAACTCGATCGTCGCCGCCGATTTGAGGAAATCCCCCCGGGGCGCTCCCCCCGGGGGGATTTCCAATCGGCGCTCGAAATCCGGCCTGCTTTTCGCCTCCTACGCCTTCATTCCTTCGGAACGCCCCCTCCCGTGTTGACCCCACCTCCTCCGCGTGCGCATCATTGGACGTTCCCGAGGGCGTGAAAGGCACCGACATGACTGTCGAGTTTCGGCCGATTTCCGATGCGATCGGGGCGGAGATTTTGGGCGTCGATCTGGCGAAGCCCGTCGCGCCCGAAACGTTTCGCGAGATTCGCAAAATCTGGCTCGCCCACAACATCATCCTGTTCCGCCGCCAGATCATGACGCCGGAGCAGCAGATCGCGTTCTCCCGCCACTTCGGCGAGATCGAGCTGCACACACTCTCCGACTATCAGATGCCGGGCTACCCGGAGATATTCATCAACTCCAACGTGGTCGTGAACGGGAAGCCCGTCGGCGCCCAGAAATCGGGCCGCTTCTGGCACAGCGATTCCCAGTTCCTCAGGATCCCGAGCGCGGGCACCTTGCTGTTCGCGAAGGAAGTGCCGCCGGAGGAGGGCGACACCCTCTACGCCAACATGTACCAGGCGTACGACACGCTCCCGGAAAAGACCAAGAAGCGGATCGAGGGCCTGAAGGCGACGTACAGCCGGGTGAAGGCGTGGGAGATCGGCTACAAGAACCGCGCGCCGATGACGCCCGAGCAGAAGGCCAAGTTCCCGGACGTGACCCACCCGCTCGTCCGCACCCATCCGGAGACGGGCCGCCGCGCGCTTTACATCGGGGCCTGGGAGGAGCGCGTGCGCGTCGAGGGCCTGCCGGCGGCGGAAGGCGAAGCGCTCGGCAAGGAGCTTTACGACTGGGCGATCCAGCCCCGCTTCGCCTACGCCCACCATTGGGAGGTCGGCGACCTGATCGTGTGGGACAACCGCTGCGCCATGCACTGCGCGATGCCGTTCGACGAATCCAAGTACCGCCGCCTGATGCACCGCTGCACCATCGTCGGAACGGTGCCCTCTCTTTAATCGGCGGCGCCGAGACGCCACATAGAAGGCCCCGGCCGCCTGAGCGGCCCTCCTGTCTGGTTCAAGGAACCGGCGTGGACGCATCACCCCGCATCGTGGCGCTGGCGACGGCCGTCCCTCCCTTCGCGCTTCGTCAAGCCGACGTCAAAGATTGGGCGCGCCGTCTGTTCAACGGCCGCACCGCCGACATCGAGCGCCTGCTGCCGGCTTTCGACAACGCCGGCATCGAGACTCGCTATTCGTGCGTTCCCCTCGACTGGTACGGCGGGCCGCACGGGTTCGAGGAGAAGAACCGGCTCTATATCGAGCACGCCATCGAATTGCTCGAGCGCGCGGCGCGCGACTGTCTCGGGCGCGCAGGCGTTCGCAGCGATGCCATCGACGCCGTCGTCGTCGTCTCCACATCAGGCATCGCGACGCCGAGCCTGGACGCGCGGCTGGGCACACGTCTCGGGCTTCGCCATGACGGGATCCGGCTCCCCATTTTCGGCCTCGGGTGCGCGGGCGGCGTGCTCGGTCTCGCCCGCGCGGCCGATCTCGCGCGCGCCGAGCCTGGCCGGCGGGTCTTGTTCCTGGTGGTCGAGCTCTGCGGCCTCACCTTCCGCCACGCGGACCGCTCGAAGAGCAACGTGCTCGCGACCGTGCTCTTCGGCGACGGCGCCGCGGCGGCGCTGGTCGCGTGCGGCGCGTCCGGTCCGGCGATCGCGGCCGCGGGCGAGCACACCTGGCCCGACTCCCTCGACGTGATGGGCTGGCGGGTGAAGGACGACGGCTTCGGCGTGCTCTTCTCCCAGGACATCCCGAACATCGTCCGGCGCGAGTTCCGGAGCGCGCTCGACGGCTACCTCGCGCGCGCGGGGCTCGCAGCGTCCGACATCGATTGCTTCATCTGCCATCCGGGCGGGGCGAAAGTGATCCAGGCGCTGGAAGAGTCGCTGGGCTTGCCCGCGGGCGCTCTCGTGCATACCCGAACGGTGCTCCGGGATTTCGGCAACATGTCGGCGGCGACCGTGCTGTTCGTGCTCGACCGCGTGCTGAACGAAAACACGCGCGGCCGGTTCCTCATGTCCGCGCTGGGGCCCGGGTTCACGGCCGCCTTTCTCACCCTTGAGCGGCCGTGAGTTTCCTCTACGCCGTGCTCACGCTCGTCGCTGCCCAGCGGTTCGCCGAGCTCGCGCTCGCCCGGTGGAACACGCGACGCCTTTTTGCCGCAGGCGCCGTCGAGGCGGGGGCAGGGCATTACCCGCTGATCGTCGCGCTGCACGCCGCCTGGATCGTCGCCATCGCGGTGCTCGTCCCGGCCGACGCTCCGGCAAGCGTGCCGCTCCTTGGCGCCTTTTTCCTTTTGCAAGGCGCGCGGCTGTGGGTCATCGCAAGCCTCGGGCGGTTCTGGACCACGCGCATCGTGACGCTTCCCGGCGCACCGCTGATCCGACGCGGACCGTATCGTTTTATTCGCCATCCGAATTATCTGGTGGTGGCGCTCGAGATTCCGCTGTTGCCGCTCGCGTTCGGCGTCGGAGAGATCGCGCTTGTCTTCGGCCTCGCCAACACGGCGCTCCTCTGGCACCGGATGCGGGTGGAGGATACCGCCCTCGATCCGCGCGCCCCATCGGACATTCGTCACCCCGGCCCTTCTTGAGCCAGGGTCCAACTTGATCTTCAAGACCTGGATTCCCGCTTTCGCGGGAATGACGGCAATGGATAGCGCGCTTCCCGTCAATACGTCCGGAACATCTCGCCGATGCGCTCCGGATCGTCCGTCCGGGTGAGCGCCAGCATCAGGAGCACGCGGGCCTTCTGCGGGTTCAAGTTGTCGGCCGGGATGATGCCCTGCGCCTTCTGAAGCTGGCGCTCGACGATGCGCCCGGACCCGGCCCGGCAACTGAGCACCACCTGCACGCCCCGGCCGCGCGCCTCGGCGACGGCCTCCTTTTCGCCGGGCGTCAGCAGCCCGGGCGCCAGCGACGCCACGACGATCCCGCGGGCGCCCGCCGCGACGAACGCCCGCGTCGCCGTCGCGTCGGAGCCCGCATACGAGTACACGATGTCGACGCGCGGCATGTCCTGGAGGCCCCGCACGTCGAACTCGGTGTCCGGCGCGTGTTTGCGCGCGGGCGTCCGGTAGATCGCGATGGTGCCGTCGGAATCGGCGTAGCCGAGCATGCCGACGTCGTGCGCCTGGAACGTTTGCAGCCGGAAGACCGACGTCTTGGTCACCTCGCGGCCGGCTTGGATTTCGTCGTTGAGGACGACGAGGACGCCCAAGCCGCGGGCTTCCGGCGAGCCCGCGACGCGGATCGCGTTCAGGAGATTGATCGCGGCGTCCGAGCTGATGCCGTTCGCCGGGCGCTGGGCGCCGACGATGACGACCGGGATCGCGACCTTGAGCGAGAGGTTGAGGAAGTAGGCCGTCTCTTCGAGCGTTGCCGTGCCGTGGGTAATGACGATCCCATCAGGCGCGTCCTTCTCCGCCACGAGCTTATGGATGAGCTCGTTGAGCTCGAGCCAGTCCTTCGGCGTCACCTTGATGCTGCCCATGGCGCGGAAGCGCACCGGGATCGCGTCGGCGATCTCGGCGATCTCGGGCACGCGGGCGAGCAGCTCGGCCGCCTCGAGCTTGGAGCCGCCGAAGTCCGGATACTCGACGAGATCGAGGCTGTTGCGGCCGAGGGACGAGATCGTGCCGCCCGTGCCGATCACGGCGACGCGCGGTTTTTTCGTTGTCTTTGCCATGGCGGTGTTCCCCAAAAGAGTCGAATTGCGGGTGCGATATTAGGGCTGTTTACGGTCGAACGGAATCTCCCCCTCACCCAGCTCCGGATAGGCGCGTCCTGTTGACGCACCAACCCTTCGCAACCCTCTCCCCCAGGGGTTTGCGGGGGAATCCCCCGCAAACGTCCCCCTTGGTTTGGGGGAGAGGGCAGGGTGAGGGGGCGCGTAGCCGCGCTCCCGGATATCGGATATGGTCGCCCGCCCTCGCGCGCTTCCCGAACAGGCGGCCCATGTCCGAGACCGCTCCGAAACCGCCGCTCGCCGTCCTGATCGCCATCTTCACGCCGCCGACCGCGTCGATCGTGATCTTCCTGCCCTCCATGCCGGGCTTGCAGGCGGCGCTCGGCACCGACTACGCGAGCGTGCAGTTGACGCTGAGCCTCTATCTCGTCGGCCTCGGCATCACGCAGCTCCTCTACGGCCCGATCTCCGATCGCTTCGGCCGCCGCCCGGTGCTGCTCGCCGGCTACGCAATCTTCATCATTGGAACCTTCATCTGCATGGCCGCGCCCACGATCGCGGTTCTGGTGGTCGGGCGGGTGATCCAGGCGCTCGGCGTCTGCGCCGGGCTCGTGCTCGCGCGCGCGATCGTGCGCGACCTCTACGAGCGCGAGCAGGCCGCAAGCGCACTCGCCTACATGACCACGGCCATGACCGTCACGCTCATGATCGCGCCGACGGTCGGCGGGTTCCTCGACACCCGGTTCGGCTGGCGTGCGGTGTTTGCGTTTCTGCTCGCGGTTGGCATCGGGGTATGGGTGTCGATCGCCCTGTTCCTCCGCGAAACGCACCAACCGGAATCGTCCCGGAGCGGCTTCGGGGATTACCTGCCGGCGCTCGGCTATCTCTTCCGAACGCGGGCCTTCTGGGGCTACGCGATCTGCTTGTCGGCGGTGTACGCGACCTACTCGGCGTTCTTCGGCGGCGCGCCCTACGTGGTCATCCGCTTGATGGCGCTCTCCCCCGAAGCGTTCGGGGTGTACATGGGCTCGCTCTCGCTGGCCTACGCGGCGGGCAACTTCATCGCCGGCCGCATCTCGGTGAAGGTGGGCGTCGACCGCATGATTGCGTGGGGCTCGGCGGCGGGGCTCGCCTGCAGCGCGATCCTCGCCCTCGTGTCGGCGTCGGGCGAGCTCACGCCGCTCACGATGTTCGTGCCCGTCTTCGCGCTCTGGGTCACCCAGGGATTGGTCGTGCCGACGGGGATGGCGGGCTCGGTCAGCGTCAATCCCCGGATGGCGGGCGCCGCGGCCGGCATCACCGGCTTCATGCAGATGGCCGCCGGCGCCGCGGCCACCTATCTGGTGGGCGCGCTGCTGGCGGACTCGGCCGCGCCGGTCGTGCTGACGATCGTCTCCGGATGCGCGATCGCCTGGCTCGCCCACGGGCTCGGCGTGCGCTGGTTCCCGCGCAAAGTCGGATAGGCGCTCAAGCCCGGCGGAAAAGGCCGGCGAAGGCTTGGGGCCCGAGCGGCGGAACTTTGGCCAAGGCCACGTTCTCCTGCACGTGCGCCGGCTGCTTCATGCCGATCAGCGCCGCGGCGAGGCCGGGCGCGCTCCGCGTGTACTGGAGGGCTCTTTGATGATCGCTGGCAAAATCTTTTCCCATGCGGTCCGCGATCCAGACGGGAAGGGCTTTCAGGCCCCCTTGCGCGATGGAGCCGCTGGCGACCGGATGCAGGCCGAGCACCGCGGCGGCGGGAATCGCCGGCACCAGGCGCCCACCGACTTTCTGGGTCGGCAACTCGACCGCTTCGCGCATGCCCAAGTTGAGGGGGAGCTGGATGAAGCGGAAATGGTCGGCGCCGCCCTTGGCCGCCCGCCGGGCGAGGTCTTTCATGCGGGCGAGGGAAATATGGCCGGGCTGCCCTTCCGGCACGCGAAAGGCGCCCCACGTGGCGAGGCCGTAGGCGCCGATGGTGCCCTCGGCGACCGCGCGCTCGAGCCGGACAAAGGCCGCCGCGATGCGGGCATCGAAGGTGGCCTGGTCCACGTGCCGGAGCTGCGACTCCGGGTTATGGACGTAGTAAACGTCGATCGTCTGGAGGCCGAGGTTGGCCCGGCTCCGTTCGATCTCGCCCGCCAGGTAGGCGGGGTGCATGCAGTGGCTGTCGGCGACGAGGTCCTTCATGCCGATCCCGTCCGTTCCCTTCGCCGCGTATTCGCGCTGGAACCAGCGGCCGCGGTCCGGGTGGGGGAGGAACCCGCCCTTGGTGCAGACGACGATCTCGTCGCGCTTGATCCCGCCCTTGCCGATGAGCTCGGCGAGCGCCGCACCGACGCTCTTCTCGCCCCGCTCGTAGCGGTAGTTGACCGCGGTATCGATCACATTGATGCCGCCGCCGACCACAGCGACGGTTGCCGCGGTCACCAGCCGGTCGGTCGCTGCGTCCGAGTTCCCGAGGTAGGTCCCGATCCCGATCGACGACCACGCGAGGCGGTCCACATCGCGGAAGTGGCCGGCCGCGGCCTCGGACGTGCGGGCGCGGTAGCGCTGGGTTCCTTCCGTCGTGGCGCGACCGGCGATCATGGGCCCCCTGGTTTCTGCGAACGGCCGAGACTACCAGGGGGGCGCGCTTTTCCCAATCGCCCGAAGAAGCGACGCGATCGATCAGGCGAAAATCGAGACCGAAAGGGTCATGAAGCCGAGCAGCAAGCCAATCAGCAGGCCGGCGGCGATGCGGACAACCGAATAAAGCCTGTCGTGTGTAATGACTTGAACGTTGGTCATTTGACGCTCCCGTTTTCTGCTTTTTTAAAGGTCGTTCTGACCTCGCCGCCATTTTAGCCGGCGGCTCACGGGAGGCAGTGACGGAGGTCACAAGTCCGGCGGGGAACGCATGGGAAACGTGTGCCGCGCAGTCAGCGATTCGTCATCCAAAAGGACGGTCAGTACCCCCGCCCGCCGGTCTTCCGGATGACGAAGCCGCCGAGAAGGGTGAGCACCGCGCTCGCCCCCATTTTGACGGTCGCCATACGGACGTCGAGGAGCGGGTCGATGCAGCAGACCTCGAGCGCCTTCACCTTCGGGTGCTGGCCGAGGATGAACATCGCTTCCACCATGTCCCAGGCATTCATGCCTTCGGGCGTCGACGCGCCCGATCCCGGCGCGTAGACGCTGGAGAGGCAATCGATGTCGACGGTGACGAAGATGCCGTCGGTGCCGTCGCCCGCGATGCGGAGCGCTTCATCGATCACCGTCTCGATGCCGCGCTTGCGGATCTGGCGGGCGGTGATCACGGTGACGCCCTTGTCGTCGCAGTATTTCTTGTAGGTGGACGAGTTCATGAAGCCGTGGATGCCAAGCTGCACCAGGTTGCGTCCCTCGACGCTCGCCGGGCCCTCGAGGATGCCGCGGAAGGGCGTTCCGTCGCTGGGGCCGCCGTGATCGAGCACGCGCACGTCGTTGTGGGCGTCGAAGTGGATGATGCCGAGGGGCCGCCCGTTGTGCGCGCGGCAATAGCCCTGCACGAGCGGGCAGGTGCCCGAGTTGTCGCCGCTGAGAAGGACGAGGAGCGTGTCGCCGACGGCCTTGTAGAGCTCGACAACGGCTTCCTCCATGTTGCGGTGGCAGCGCAGGATGTCCGTGATGTGGAGCCGCACCTCGCCGATATCGCGCACGCTGAGGCACTTCAGGTCGACGTCGAAGTCCGGGCTATAGGTCGTGTTGATGGCGAACGCCTGGCGGATGCCGGCCGGCCCTTTGCCGGCGCCGCTGTCGCCCCGCTGCGACGCGCGGGCGAACGGCACGCTGAGAATGGCGACGTCGGCGGATTCGCTTCCGTCCCAAGGCTGAATGAGCTTGTTGACCCGCACCTCGTTCGGATCGGACACCAAGGCGCCGCGATAGATTTCGGGCGGCAGGATGTATTCGAATGCGTTCGCCATCGTCCCGTTGCCCCCCTCGCATTGACGCGCCGAAACCTTATCACCGGCAATCGCCGCGTTGCAGCGAAAGTCGGTGGAATTCAGATGGCTTCGCCTCCATCGAGCCGTTATACTTTTGTGCGGACCAGTTGCGGCAAGATGCCGGCGGTTGCGTCGGCACGTTGAAGCAGCGGCCGACCCGCAAGAGGGCGGGATGGACGGAAGCGAAAAGCAGCAAACTTCGCGAACCCTGGCGGCGGACGTTGCCGAAGGCCCTGTCGCTTCGCAGCAGGGCCGCCGTGGCCGCCGCGCGCGTCGGGTTCTGTTTCAAGGGACGCTCATGCTTCTCGGGCCGGTGGCGCTGCTCGCCGCCGGCGCCTACTACTACATCGTGAGCGCGCGGTACGTCTCGACCGACAACGCTTACGTAAAGGCCGAGAAGATCGTCGTCAGCACCGATCTGTCGGAGCGCGTGGTCGAAGTCGCCGTCCGCGACAACGAAGTCGTGAAGCCCGGGCAAATGCTCTTCCGGCTCGATGACCGGCCATACCAGATCGCGCTCCAGCGCGCCGAAGCGCAGCTCAAGCGCGCGATGCAGGATATCGACGTCCGCCGCGCGACCTACCGGCAAAAGGGGGCGGAGCTGAAGCTCGTGGAAGGCGACATCGACTACTACCGGACGATCTCCGATCGCCAGGACCAGTTGAGCAACAAGGGCATCATCTCGCAGTCCAAGTTCGACGAGGCGCGCCGGGATTTCCGCAACGCCCAGCAAAAGGCTCAAGGCATCCGCCAGGAGATCGAACAGGTGGTGGCGAGTCTCGGCGGAAATCCGGACGCGCCGAAGGAAAAGCATCCGGAGGTGCTGCAGGCGATGGCGGCCGTCGACCAAGCGGGGCTCGATCTCCGCCGCACCTCCGTGTTCGCCCCGGTGGCGGGCATCGTCAGCCACATGGACCTGCAAGTGGGCGAGCACGTGCGGGCGGGCGCCCCCATCTTCAGCATGGTGCGCATCGGCTATGTCTGGGTGGAGGCCAACCTCAAGGAGACCGACCTCACCCATGTCCGCGTCGGGCAGAAGGCGAAAATCCGCATCGACACCTATCCCGAGCGCGACTGGACGGCGACGGTCGAAAGCATCAGTCCGGCGACGGGGGCGGAGTTCGCGCTGCTGCCGCCGCAGAATGCGTCCGGCAACTGGGTGAAAGTCGTCCAGCGCCTGCCGGTCCGGCTCGCGATCGCGACAGGGCCGAACGATCCTCCGCTGCGCGCGGGCATGAGCGTGGTCGTCGAGGTCGACACCGGCCACGAACGGGTCCTTCCCTCCATCGTCACGACGGCGCTGGCCTGGATCAAAGGCGGGTCGTGACCGCGGCCGCATCGGCGGCCACCACGGTCGTTCAACGGCGTCTCATCCTCTGCGCCGTCATGCTCGAATCCATGTTGTCGGTGCTCGACTCTTCGCTTGTCGCGGTGACGCTGCCGCGGATGCAAGGATCGTTCTCGGCCACGCAGGACGAAGTTTCCCTCGTCGTCACCACCTATCTCGTCGCCATCGTCGCGTTCACGCCGATCGCCGGCGCGATCAGCACCCGGGTCGGGCGGAAGCGGGTGCTGCTCTGGGCCGTGGGCGGCTTCATCCTGATGGCGGTCATGGCGGGCCGGTCGGAATCACTGCTCGAAATGGTGATCTTCCGGTTCCTGCAGGGGACGTTCGGCGCGGGCCTCGTCCCGGTCGGCCAGGCGACGATCTTCGACACGCACCCGCGCGACGAAGTCGGGGCCGCGCTCGGCTACCTCGCAATGGCCATGGTGCTTGGCCTCTCGATCGGCCCGACCGCCGCCGGATACGTGACCGAAGCGCAGACCTGGCGCTGGATCTTCGCCGTCCACGTGGCGATCGGCCTGCTCGCGTTCGTCATGATCTGGGCGTTCGTGCCGGAGTCCGACCACAAGAGCACCGTTCCGATCAATTACCTCGGCTACGCGCCGCTCGCCATCAGCGTCGCCGCGCTGCAAATTCTGCTGAGCCGCGGCGGCCGTCTCGATTGGTTCGAGTCGACGGAGATCGTTCTCCTGGCCGGCGTCTCGGCGGGCTGCTTCTACGTCTTCTGCGTCCACATGTGGATGTCGTCGAATCCGTTCCTCGACCCGGCCATGTTCCGCGACTGGAATTACGTGATCGGGGTCTTGTGCGGGTTCGGGTTCGTGTTCCTGATGGTCGCCTTCCTCGTGCTGTTCCCGGCCTTCCTCCAGCAGCTCCGGGGCTACCCCATCGAGGCCGCGGGAGTCGTGATGGGAATCCGGGCGATGGTGTCGATGCCGGCCAGCGTCATCGCCGGCTATCTCAATCGCTGGATGGACCTCCGCATCGTGGCCGCCTTCGGTTTTTTCGGCGTCGGTCTCGCGTGCTGGCAGATCGCCCAGTTCACCGCCGACGTCGGCTACCGCGACGTGATGATCGCGGCGCTCACGTTCGGGGTCGGCTCGGGCTTCGCGTTCGTTCCCGTCAACGTTCTCACGTTTGCCACACTCGAGGTGCGCCACCGCTCCAACGGCACGAGCGTGATGTCGTCGGTGATGAACATCGGCGGCAGTCTCGGCGTCTCGCTGATGGTCGCCAATCTCGTGCGCGAATCCCAGATCAACCACGCGCTCCTCGCGAGCTACGTGACGCCGTACACCGAGCTCCGCCAGAACCTCGTGATGCCGGACGCGTGGGACTTGGCGGATCCGTCCGGGCGGGCGGCGCTCGACGCCGTCGTCTCCAACCAGGCCTTGATGCTGTCCTACGTCAGCGACTTCCAATGGATGGCGGCGGTCGCCTGCGCGGTGGCCCTGCTCTCGCTGCTCTTGCGCAGTGTCGGGCGGGTGGCGGGACCGGCGCGGCAGGGGACGTGAACGATGCAGACGACGGACAGTCGCCGGCGGCGCCTCATCCTATGGACTGTGATGGTGGAGTCGTTTCTCCACCCCCTCAATTCGTCCATCGCCGCGGTGACGCTGCCCCGCATGCAGGGAGCGTTTTCGGCAACCCAGGACGAAATCTCCATCGTCGTCACCGCCTATCTGGTGGCCGTCGTCGCGATGGTCCCGCTGACCAGCGTGCTCACCGGCTGGCTCGGGCGCCGCAGGCTGCTCCTGATCGCGGTCTCGGGGTTCGTGGTGACCGCGTTTCTCTCCGGCGTCTCCGATTCCCTCGTCGGGGTGATTGTCGCGCGGTTCATGCAGGGAGTGTTCGGCGCGGTGCTCGTGCCCGTCGGCCAAGCGACCCTGCTCGATACCCACCCGCGGGAAGAGATGAGCACGACGCTCGGCCTTCTCGGCATGGGCCAGGTGTTTGGTCTCGTGCTCGGCCCGGTGGTTGCCGGATACGCAACCGAGTACCAGAGCTGGCGGTGGGCGTTTTTCTTCAACCTGCCGATCGGCATCCTGGCGCTGATCATGGTCTATCTCTTCTTGCCCGAGGGCGCGCAACGGCGCCGTTCGCGCATCTCTTTCTTCGGTTATTCCATGCTCGCGATCAGCATGGCGGCCTTTCAGCTCATGCTGAGCCGCGGCGGGCGGCTCGACTGGTTCGAGTCGACGGAGATCGTCGTCAGCGCAGGCATCGCCGCGGCCTGCTTCTATGTCTTTTTGGTCCATACGTTCACGGCCCGAAGGCCGTTCTTCGATCCTCGCATGTTCCGCGACCGCAACTTCACGATCGGGCTCGTGCTGTCGTTCGTTTTTGTCTGGTTGATGCTGGCTTTTCTCGTCCTGCTGCCGGCGTTCCTCCAGGACCTCCGCCGCTATCCGACGGAAACCGCCGGCATGGTCATGGCCATTCGCGGCGCCGCCTCGATGCCGGCGAGCGTCATCTCGGGCCTTCTCATCCGGTTCATCGAGAAGCGCCTGGTGATCGCGTTCGGCTTCCTGCTCATCGCCGTCGGCTGCTGGCAGATCTCCGGCTTCACGCCGAGCGTCGACCCCGGGGACATCCTCATCGCCGCGATCATCTTCGGGATGGGGTCGGGCTTCGGGTTCATTCCGATCAACGTGCTCGCGTTCGACACCCTGCCGGTGCGCTACCGCCCGGACGGCACCAGCATCTTTTCCCTCGTCCAGAGCATCGGCGGCAGCCTCGGCGTTTCCGTCATGGTCACGAAGCTCGTCCGCGAGGCGCAGGCCAATCACTCCGTCATCGCGGGGCACGTCACGCCTTATGTCGAATCCGAAAGGCATATGCCGATCCCGGATGCCTGGGACCTCGGCCGAACTTCGGGCTTGGCGGCTCTCGACGACGAGATCTCCCGGCAGGCGCTGATGATCGCCTACGTGAACAGTTTCCAAACCCTCGCGTTGCTCACGGCCGGCTGCGTTGCGCTCGCCTTTTTCATGCAGAAAGAGGAAGCGCGCCCGCCGAAAAACGCTTAAGCTACGACCGCCCCCGCTGGCCCGGGAGGAACGTATTGAAGGATAGGATCATGCGCGCACGACTGGCGTTATCGGCGGCTCTCGCGATCGTGCTTGCGGCGAACGTGGCCATGGCGCAGTCGTCCAGCGCCTCGGGTCCGCATTCGATCGCCCCTCCCATGCTGCCTCACCTCGTCAAGCCCGGCGGCTCGGGCGGTCCCGTCGAGCCCAGGGAGGCCGGCATTCGCTGCGAGCAGGCGTCGGCCGCAAAGGCGGGCGAAGCGGTCTCATCGCCCTCGCAGGCGGCCCGCGAGAAGACCGCGGGCTCGGACGCCGCAGTCACGCGTGACGCAAGCTGTCCGGCCGATCGGAAACCGCGCTAGGACGCATGCCGGGCGTCGAAGGCGTCGGTTCCCCCGCCATTTCCCCTTGGCATGTCGGCCCGGTTCGCGTCGTCAGCCCGGACGGCACCCGCGTTGCGGTCATGGACGAAGCCTCCGAGATCGCGATGGGTGCGCCGACCCGGGGAACGTTGCAACTCGGCGATCAGGCGGTCGAAGACTGCAATCCCTCCATGGTGTGGTCGGAGGACTCGCGCTTCCTCGCCGTGCCGAAATGGACGTACCACGGAAAGTCTCCTCCCAATCAACGCCTGCTCATCGTCTGTCCCGAACGCGGTTGGGTTCGGCACGCGCCGGGTGCCTATCACGTGCTGGAGCTTGAACGCTTCGCCGGCGGGGCGGTCAGGGGCATCGACTCGCCCGTTTGGAACCCGCGCCCCATCGCCATCGACGTAAGCCGGCTTCTCGTCTAGCCTGGGTCTGTCATGCACCAGCGTGAATTCGAGCGGCATTCATACGTCTCGACGGCACAGTTGCTCGTCGGCAGCCGCGCCGTTCCTTGCGAAGTTTCCGATATCTCGCTCGGCGGGGCCATGATCCGCCTCGCTTCCCCGTTGAAGCAGGGCGCGGAGGTCACGCTGAACATGGATCCCTACGGAAAAGTGGTGGGGACGGCGGTCTGGAATCGGGAAGGCCTGTCGGGAATCAAGTTCACCGATTCCGCGGAGCTGGTGGGCGAAATTCTGGCGGCGATGGCGAGCTATTCAGGCGCTTGAACGGGACGGAAGAGTCGCAAAACGCCGTCGATTGTGCTATGTTTCACCCGCACTTGAGTTCGGACTGTTTCGGATAAGTGCACTGGAGGTTAGGAAGCTGAATCCGCCTGACCAGCAAAGTGACATAAATCGTTGAACAGCTAGGCCCGGTCTAGGATCGGGCGATGCCAAGTGCATCCAAAGGAAACCCCGCCCTCTTGAGGGCGGGGTTTTGTATGTGGGGACTGGCAGAAGACTTGGACGTCGTGGAAGCCAACGGGCCCTAATCCGTCATGGAGGCGGCGCTGAGCATGCCGACGGCGACCGAGGCCGCCGCGACCGTGATGCCGGCCGCGAGGTTGCCCTCCTCGATGCGGCGCGAGAGTCCGCGGAGGAAAAGGTTCGCCAGCAGGAATACCGCGAGCTGGACCACGAGCGCGACCACGGCCCACGCCACCGTGCCGAGGAGCGACACGTTATGGGCGATGGCGCTGACGAGCGGGAGCGTGAAGCCGAGCACGGCCCCGCCCAAAGTTACCGCCGCGGCGGTATTGCCGGCCTTGATCTGCGCCGCCTCGTGGTAAGGCGTCATCGCCATGTACAGGATCACGAAAATCGCCTCGGCAATGAGGGCTGTCGCGAAATAGACCAGGAAGCCGTCGACTCCCTTCAGGGATTGCATGAGTTCCATGGGGATCACTCAAAAAAATGGGGAACGAAACGACTGGTGTTGCTGGTGATGGCGGTCTTGTCTTCGCGGATGCCGATGCCCGCCGGCTGGCTTGCCACGACCCACGCGCCGATCACCGGATAATTGCCGTCGAGCTCCGGCAAGGGGGCGTGGGCCTGGTAGACGAAGCCCTCGGCTCCGTAACCGCCGGGCGTTTCCTCGATCACGCGGTTGGCCTCCATCACCTGCACGTTGGCGCCCTCGCGGCCGAAGATCGGCTTCCGCACGACCTTGCCCTCGATGCCGCCCGGCTCGAGCGCCGTCGGCAGCAGGTTCGGGTGCCCGGGCGCCATCTCCCATAATAGCGCGAGGGCCGCCTTGTTGGAGAGCACCATTTTCCACGCGGGCTCGATGACGCGGGCCACGCCCGACAGGAGATGCTGGCCGAATTCCTCGCCGACGATCCACTCCCACGGATAGAGCTTGAACAGCGTCTCGATCCGCCCGTTGTCGAGGTCGAGGAAGCCCTGGCCGTCCCAGCCGAGGTCCTCCATGGCGATTCGCGCCGTATCGAGTC
This sequence comes from Rhodospirillales bacterium, assembly GCA_009694195.1. GTDB lineage: Bacteria > Pseudomonadota > Alphaproteobacteria > Rhodospirillales > SHVQ01 > SHVQ01. The sequence goes on along the minus strand of SHVQ01000020.1, from coordinate 34,105 downwards.
CGGCCTGCACGGCCGTGTCGCGAAGGTATTCGACCGTGCTGCCGTCCTCCGTGTGGTTCTTCACGGCGGCGAAATAGACCCGCGTGCCTTCGAGACCGAACTGTTTCCAGGCCTCGATCAGCCTTTCGTGCAGGGAATTGAATTGGTCGCGGCCGGGCCACAGGGCTTCGAGCCAATCCCACTGCACGACCGCGGCCTCGAACAGCGCGGTCGGGGTGTCGGCGTTGTATTCCAGGAGGCGCGGCGGGCCTTTGCCGTCGTAGTGGAGATCGAACCGGCCGTAGAGGTTCTTCTCGCCGGCCTTCCAGCTCCCGTCGATGGCGGGCCAGGCCTGAGGCGGGATGTGAAGGCGCTCGTAGGCCGATTCGCCCGCGCCGACCACCCGGCCGACGAGGTCGAGCGCCATCTGCTCGAGCTCGCCCGTGGCGGCCTCGAGCTCATCCACTTGCGCGGCCGTGAAGCTATAGCAGCAGGTCTCGTCCCAATAGGGAGCGCCGTCGATGGTGTGGAAGACGAAACCGAGGTCGCGCTCGACGTGCTCGCGCCAGTCCGGACGCGGCGTCGTGGCCAGCCTCTGCAAGGCTTAGCTGCCCGATGACGTGTGATAGGAGGCCGTGCTTCCGAAGCCGCCGCGCGACACCGGGCTGAACTGGGCGCTCTTCTGGAAAGGCGCGGCGCGGCCAGTGCCGGTGAAGGTGCCGGCATTGAACATCTTGCCGCTGGCTTGCGTCATGGCGCTGTTGTTGGGGCCGCGATAGACGGGGCCGCTGAAGGCGTTGCCGCCCATCCTGTTGCCCATCATGTTGCCCATCATGTAGCCCATCATCATCGGCATGAAGAAGCTGCCCATGCCGCCGCCGGCTTGGCTGGCTTGACGCGTTTCGCAGTTGCCGGGGCCGAACTGGGCTTCGCACTCTTCCTTTTTGGTATAGCGCGGCGCTTCGGCGACGTACGCCTCTTCGCTTTTCTTGAACTGCTCCTTGCAGGTCGCCTCGCTGTGGACGGCCGTGCACTCCCTGACGCTCGAAAAGAACTTGGCGTCGTTGGGCGGCGTCTCGTCGCAAGCGGCAAGCGCCAAGCTGGTGGTTCCGAGCAGCACCAAGCGGATCGTTTTGGATTTTTTCATGACATAACCTTCCTGTTTCGCCCGGGAGTATGAACCTTCTCCAAGCCAAAAGGAAGTAAGCGGCCATTTTCCGTTCCGCAAGGGGGGCCTACCGTCCGAAACGGCGCGCTTGTGCGGGAGGGCGGTTCGCAGGACACTTGCCTCATAACATAGTGGGAGGCATTCCATGACGAGATCGAAGGCGTTCTGTCGTGCCGCCGTGCTGGCCTGGGCGTGCATGTTTGTCGCGGCTGCGCCGACGCCGTCCGAGGCCCAACAGCAGCCGCCGACATCCAGGCTCGACCAGATTCTCCAACGCGGCAAGCTCCTCGCCGGCGTCCGCTTTGATTTTCCGCCCGCGGGCTACGTCGACAAGGACGGGAAGAACGTCGGCTTCGGCGTCGATATCGCGCGCGAGTTCGCGAAGCGCATGGGCGTCGAGATCGAGTTCGTGCAGAGCAAGGCCGCGACCCGCATTCCCTTGATCCAGAACGGCAACATCGACGTTGAGTTCGGCTCGACCGCGCCGACCAAGCCGCGCGACGAGGTCGTCGACTTTTCGATGAGCTACATCTGGGACCGCAGCGTGGTCGTCGTGCCGGAAGGCCAGAGCAAGAAGCCCGAGGACTACTACAACACGGACAAGCGCATCGGTGCGATTCAGGGTGCCGACTTCGCGCGGCTCTGGGTAGAGCGCTCGCCCAAGGCGAACATGAAGTACTACCAGGAATACCCGGAGCTCCTTATCGCGCTCGCGCAAGGTCACGTCGACATGGCCCTCACGGCCGAGATTACGGCGATCGAGCTCATCGAAAGTCTTGGGCCGCGGGCGAAGGGCATCACCGTCGGGCAACCCTACATGTCCGACCCGGCGGCGATCGTGTTGCCGGAGAACGATTCCAAGTGGCGCGACTTCATCAATTGGGGACTGCAGCGGCTGTGGGCGGACGGAACCTTCCAGACGCTCTACAAGCAGCACTTCAAGATCGATCCACCGTTCCACCCCTGGGAGAACGGGCAGCTTCAACCGCGCGTCATGGAAATCGGCGATCCCAAGCGCGACCCGTGGAAGAAGTGAGACCCGCCGGAACGCATGCCTCTGCAAGAACGTAAGGCCGGCGCGGGCGTGCGCCTCATGGTCCTGGCGATCGGGCCGGATGAATTCCTGCAGCCGGTCCGCGCGCTGTTTCCCGACCTCGCCATCGCGTGCGGCGAGACCGAGGAGGACGTGCGGCGCATCGCCCGCGACCTCAAGCCGGAGATCGCGTTCGTTTATCGCGTCGGGCTGAAACAGTTCCCCCGCCAGGCCATATTCGACGCCGGCCTGCGCTGGATCCAGCTCGGCGGCGCGGGGATCGATTACTTGACGCCGTGGGACCCGAGCAAGCTCACGGTGACCAACGCATCCGGGCTCACCTCCGACACGATCGCCCAATTCACCATCGGCGCGATCCTCGCCTTCGCGAGCCGGATCGTTCCGTATCTCCGCCAACAGGTCGCGCGGGAATGGCGCATCCGCTTCGTCGAGTCGGTGCGCGGGAAAACGGTGGTCGTCGTCGGCCTAGGGCACATCGGCCGGGCGGTGGCGGAGAAGGCGTTCGCGCTTGGTATGCGTGCGGTCGGCGTCCGCGCCCATCCGAAGCCCGAGAAGGGCCTCGATGAGGTTGTCGGCATGGACCGCCTGCACGACGCGCTCGCCAAGGGCGATGTCGTCGTCGTCGCTTGTCCGCTCACGCCGGAGACGCGGGGGCTGTTCGGTCGCCGGGCGTTCGGCGCGATGAAGCCGGGGGCGCTCTTCATCAACGTCGCGCGCGGCCCCATCGTCGACGAGTCTGCGCTGTTGGAAGCCTTGCGGACGGGACACCTGGGCGGTGCCGCCCTCGACGTCTTCGAGAAGGAGCCGCTGCCGCCCGAAAGCCCGTTCTGGACGATGGAAAACGTTCTCGTCACGCCCCACTGCATCAGCGACGTCCGGGAATGGAAGATCCACGCCGGCGAGATGTTCTGCCGGAACCTGGAGAACTGGCTGGCCGGGCGCCCGCTGTTCAACGTCGTCGACCCGAACCGCGGCTATTGAGCGGGATCGCTATCGCTATCGAACAAGGAGGACCAACACGATCATGCGCTTCGAGAAGATTCTGGTGACGGGCGGGAGCGGCCGCCTCGGCCGGTTCATTGCCGAGGAACTGAAGGACCGCGCCCGCGTGACCACGTTCGACGTGGCACCCGGGACGCCTGCGTTTCCCCACATCACCGGCGACATCTGCGATCTCGCGGGGCTGATGAAGACGTTCAAGGGGTTCGACGCGATCGTCCACGTAGGCGCCATCGATGGCCACAAGGAAGTTCCGCCTGAGGACTACATCCGGGTGAACGCGTTCGGCACCTGGAACGTGCTGCACGCGGCGTTCGAAAACGGCGTGAAGAAAGTGATCGCGTCCTCCAGCAGCGCGGTCTGCGGCCTCAACATCGCGGAAAAGGAGATGCCGCCCCACTATCTCCCGATGGACGAGGCGCACCCGCAGCGGCCCCGGTATTCCTACGGCCTCAGCAAGTACATGGACGAGATCACCGCCGAGAGCTTCGCGCGGCGTGGCACGATGGAGGTCGTGACCATCCGGCCGAGCTACGTGCTCTTTCCGGAGCTGGTCGCCCACACGGCGAAACGGGTCTCGGCGCCAGACCGCGGCCTTTACCGGCTCACCGGCGCGGAAGCGGAGAAAGTCCCGGAAGCCTTCCGCGAGCGGCTGGGGATCGTCCGCGCCTACGTGGAGCCCGGCGACCTCGCGCGCCTCTACCGTCTCGCCCTCGAAGCGAAGCTCAAGACCCACGAAATCTTTCAGGGCGTCGCCGCCGACACCTACGAGCCGGAGCCGACGCTGTCTTTTTTTAAGGGCATCTACGGGACGGTCCCACCCGTCCGCAAGCCCGAGGTCTACGAGAAAAACCCGCACGCGAGCACCTTCGATTGCACGAAGGCGCGCGAGATGCTGGGCTGGGAGCCGACCTCCGACTGGGTGAAGCTCTCCGGCCTGAAACGCAGATAGACGAGAACACCATCGATTGGGGAGGACAATATGCGGAAGTCTTCGATCAAGCGACGTCTCGGAGCGACGTGCGTGGTGGCGGCGCTGATCCTGTTCGGTGCCGTGCCGTCGTTCGCTCAAACATGCCAGCCGGCGCCGTCGAAGCTGGAGCAAATCGCGAAGCGCGGAAAGCTGCTGGCCGGCGTGCGGTTCGATTTCCCGCCGAACGGCTACGTGGACTCGAGCGGAAAGAACATCGGCTTCGGCCCGGATATCGCGCGCGAGTTCGCGAAGCGTCTCGGAGTCCCTGTCGAGTTCGTCCAGACCACCGCCCAATCGCGCATCCCGCTCATCCTGAGCGGTGCGATCGACGCCGAGTTCGGCGCGTCCGCGCCGACCAAGCCGCGCGACGAGGTCGTGGATTTCTCCTACACGTACATCTGGGATGAGTACGTCATCGTCGTCCGCGAAGGGATGAGCAAGGACCCCAAGGACTACATGAAGACCGATAAGACGGTCGGCGTCATCCAGGGCGCCGAAGCGGCGAATATCTGGGCGGAGCAGTCGCCCACCTCCAAGATGGTGCGTTACCAGGAATATCCGGAGCTGTTGGCCTCGCTCGCCAACAAGCGATTCGAGATCGCGCTGACGCCCGGCTTCACGGCGCGCGACCTTCTGGAAAAGCTTGGCGAGCGGGTGAAGGGGCTGGTCGTCGGCGGTGCGTACCGCGCCGATCCGTCCGCGATCGTTCTGCCGCAGAACGACTCGAACTGGAGGGACTGGGTGAACTGGGGGCTGCAGCGCCTCTGGGCCGACGGCACGTACCAGAAGCTCTATCGCCATCACTACAAGATCGATCCGCCGTTCCACATCTGGGAGAACAACCAGCTTCAGCCGCGCGTGACGGACATCGGCGACCCGGCGCGCGATCCCTGGAAGAAGTGAGGCCGGCCGCCTAATTCTGCCGCGCGGCTTTCGGCCGGGTGAGCTCGCGGATCAGCGGCCGCACGCTGTCGGCCCGATGCAGATCGCGGAGGATGGTGGCGGCGTTGCGGACGGCATCCGGTTCCAGCACGCGCTCCGCGCAGGCGATGAATTTTTCCTCGATGGCGCTCGCGGGGACCGGGTTCTTCGGATGGCCGCGCATTTCCCAAACGGTTTTCTTCAAGGTCCGGCCGTCGGCCAAATCGATCTCTACGATGGCGGGCGCAGAAAACGTGACGCCGTCCTCGCCGGAGAGATCCGGGTGGACCTCGACCCGGATCCTCTCCATCAGCTTTCGCACCGGCGCCTCGGCGATGGCGGGCGGGTCGAACTCCGGCAGGCCGAGACGGCCGCGCGCGAGCGCCGAAGCGAGACAGTATTCCATGCTGAATTTCGCCTGCAGCGGGGTCTCCGGGTTTCGGTACCGCGCGTTGAGGCGGCCGAGCGGCGTTGTGCCGCAACGGATGAGTTTTACGTCCTCGGGCCTCAGGCGATGCTCGGCCCTGAAATCGAGAACCGCGTCGACGGCGGCGTGCAAATCGCTGCAGCAGGGATAGAGCTTGGGCGAAAGACCGGGGTCCACGACCTCGAACGGATTGCCAAGCCGCTTCGTGAGCCCATCGTCGATCTGGGCGCCGAGGCCGTACGTCGCGAGAAACCCGCGCGGGCCTTCGAGCGCCTGCGGATTGGCGGTGACGCCCGCGCCGGCGAACAGCGCCGCCTCGACGCCGTTCCGGGACGCGAAGCCCACGTGGAGCGCCTTGGTCATCGTGCCTGAGTTCACGCGGACGGCCGACGACATGGATGCCGCGATGCCAACGGCCATTTGGACGCCGTTCCGGTCGAGCCCCAGGCACCTCGCGGCGGCCGCCGCGGCGCCGAAGACGCCGAGCGTCCCCGTCGGGTGCCAGCCGGTGCTGTAGTGTTTCGGATTGACGCAAAGCCCGAGGATCTTTTCGACTTCGAGCCCGACGGCGAGCGCCGCGAGCAAATCGCGCCCCGAGACGTCGCGATGCTCGGCGATCGGCAGGATCGCCCCCAGCACCGGCGCCGTCGCGTGCCCCCACATGGACCAGCTCGAATCGTCGAAGTCGCAGGCATGCCCCATGGTCCCGTCCGCGAGCGCGGCCCCCGCGAGGGACGCACGCACGGGAAAGCCGACGATCGCCGCTTCGCCCCGCTGGCCGTCGCTCGCCGCGTACGCGACCATCCGCTGCGTGACCGTCTCCGGCACGCCGCTCAACATCGCGGCCAAGCCGTCGGTCGCTGCAACGCGAAGCCCTTCGACAACGTTTCGCGGCAGCGTCGCGGCGTTCAGTCCGGCCGCGAATGCTGCGATCTCACGTCCAAGCTGGGTCATCGACGCCGCCCCATCTTAAGATCGGCCGATTATACCCGGTGTTCGCGGCTTTACGCCGGGGAAGCCTGCTCCTCGATCTCCGCCGCGGCACGGTCGTAGCCGCGGCTCGCGGCCAGGAGCTGGCGCGTGTACGCGTGTTCGGGCGTCGACGTGCGCAAGCGCTCGACGTCCGCTTGCTCGACCAGCCGTCCGAGCCGCATGACGGCCACCCGGTCGCAGAGATTGGCAACCACGGCGAGGTTGTGGCTCACCAGCAAGAGCGTGAGCCCACGCTCGGCGCGGAGCCGGCGAAGGAGATTGAGGATCTCCGCCTGGACCGAGACATCGAGGGCCGACGTGGGCTCGTCGAGCAACAAAATCGACGGCTCCAGGATCAGCGCGCGGGCGATGGCGACGCGCTGGCGCTGGCCGCCGGAAAGCTGGTGGGGAAAGCGGAAGCGGAACTCGGGCCCGAGCCCGACCGCTTGGAGGGTGCCCACGATCCGCTTTTGAGCATTCGCGAGGCCGTGGATCGTCGCGACCTCGGAAAGGACGCGGTCGACCGTGTGGAGCGGATGCAGCGAGGCATAGGGGTCCTGGAAGACGAGCTGCACGACGCGGGCGAGCGCCTTCGGTCGCTTGGCCCCGAGCGCGTGGCCGCCGACTTGCGCCCGCCCGGTCCAGTGGCCGATGAGGCCGGCGAGCACGCGGAGCACGGTCGTCTTGCCGGAGCCCGACTCGCCCACGAGCCCGAAGCTTTCACCTGAGGCGACGCTGAAGGAGACGTTATCGACCGCCGTCGCCAACCCGAAGCGGACGCTGAGTTCGTTCACCGCGATGGCCGCTTCGGTCATGCGAGCCACGCAGGGTCGCGATTGAGGACGGGAAGATCGCCGGGCGGTGCCTCGATCCGCGGCAATGCAGCGAGGAGTCCCCGCGTATACGGGTGCCGCGCGCGGTCGAGCTCGTCGGCGCGGCAGGTTTCCATGACCCGGCCGCCGTACATGACGAGCACCCGGTCGCAGAAGGAGCCGACCAGATTGAGATCGTGGCTGATGAAGATCAGCCCCATGCCCCGCTGGGTCACCAGGTCGTCGATGATCGCGAGCACTTGCGTCTGCACCGTCACATCGAGGGCCGAGGTCGGCTCGTCGGCGATCAAAAGGTCGGGTTCCGGGATCAGCATCATCGCGATCATCACGCGCTGGCCCATGCCGCCGGAGACCTCGTGGGGGTAGAGATCGAAGACGCGCTCGGGCTCGCGGATGCGGACGGTGCGCAGCATCTCCAACGTCCGCGCCCGGGCCTCGGAGCCGGAGGAGCGGGCATGGACCTGGTAGGCCTCGGCGATCTGGCTGCCCACCGTCATCACCGGGTTCAACGAGAACTTCGGGTCCTGCATGATCATGCCGATACGCCGCCCGGTGAGCGCCCGCCGGGCCCGCTTGCCAAGGCCGGGGAGGTCGATACCGTCGAACACGAGACGGCCTGCGGTCACGATCCCCGGCGCCGGCACCTGGCCGATGATCGCGCGCCCCGTCACCGACTTGCCCGAGCCGGACTCGCCCACGATGCCGAGCTTCTCGCGCCCCATGCGGAAGGAGACGCCGCGCACGGCGTCCACGCGCCGGGTCGCAGTCTCGAAGTGGACGTGCAGGTCCTCGACCTCCAGAAGAGTTTCGCTCATGTGGAGGCCTTCGGATCGAGGGCATCGCGAAGGCCGTCCCCGAACAGGTTGAAGCCGAGGGAGAGAATGCAGATGGCGATCCCGGGGTAGGCCGCGATCCACCACTGGTCGAAGACGAACTTGCGGCCCGAGGCGATCATCGCGCCCCATTCCGGCTGGGGCGGCTGCGCGCCAAGCCCGAGGAAGCCGAGCCCGGCGGCGATCAGGATGACGCCCGCCATGTCGAGGGTGAGCCGCACGATGAGGGAGGGCATGCAAAGCGGCATCACGTGGCGGAAGACGATACGGGAGGCCGACGCGCCCACCACGCGGGCGGCCGCGATGAAATCGCTGGACCGGATGGTCAGCGTTTCCGCCCGCGCGAGGCGGGCGAGGGGCGGCCAGCCCGTGAGGCCGATCGCGATGATCGCGTTGTCGATCCCGGGCCCGAGCGCGGAGGTGAGGGCAAGCGCGAGGATGAGGCGTGGGAAGGCGAGGAAGATGTCGGTGATCCGCATCAAGGCCGCATCCCACCAGCCGCCCACGTAGCCGGCGGCGGCGCCGACGATGAGGCCGATCGGCCCGGTGATGACGGCGACCAGAAAAATCACGCGCAGCACCGTCCGCGTGCCCCACACCAGGCGCGAGTAGATGTCGCGGCCAAGCTCGTCGGTGCCGAGCCAGTGGGCGGCCGTGGATGGCGCCAGGCGGTAGGAGAGGTCCTGCGCGATCGGCGAATGGCTTGCGAGCCAGGGCGCGAACATCGCGACCGCCACGACGAGGGCGACGATGACCAAGCCCACGATCGCCGTCGGGTTGCGGCTGAACGGGACCCACGCGAGATAGACCCGCTGCACCGTCGCGTGGCGGCGCGAGGTCGGTGTCGCGGCCGTGAGGTACTCGCGCCAGGTGGTGCCGGTGGGCGCTCTCACCGCGTCCTCGGGTCGAGCACGCGGTAGAGCAGGTCGGACAGCAAATTGAGCCCGATGAAGATGCAGCCGATCAGGATGGTCGCGCCGAGCACGCCGTTCATGTCGGAGCGCAAGAGCGAGTCCGTGAGGTAGCTCCCGAGCCCCGGCCAGGCGAACACCGTTTCCGTCAACACCGAGCCTTCCAAGAGATAGCCGTAGGAGAGCGCGATCACGGTGACCAGCGGCACCGCGATGTTGCGGAAGGCGTGGCCCATGACCACGCGCCACTCGCTCAACCCCTTGATGCGCGCGGCGGTGACATATTCCTTGCCGAGCTGCTCGATCATGAAGCTCCGGGTCATGCGGCAGATGTAGGCGAGCGAGAAATAGCCGAGCACGGTCGCCGGAAGCACGATGTGGCGGACGGCGTCCAGGAGGGACTCAAAATCGCGGGCGAGCAGGCAGTCGATGAGGATCATGCCGGTGACGGGGGAGACCGAGTCCATGAAGGCCACGCTCTGGCGCCCCGTGCCGCCGACCCACCCGAGCTTGGCGTAGAAGATCAGAAGGCCCATGAGGCCGAGCCAGAACACCGGAACCGAATGGCCGACCAGGCCGATGATGCGCGCCACGTGATCGACCCAGCTATGGTGGCGGACGGCGGCCAGCACGCCCAACGGCACGCCGAGCGCGATGCCGATCAGGGTTGCCAGCGTGGCGAGCTCGATGGTCGCCGGAAAGACGCGCTTGATGTCGTCGATCACCGGCCGGGCGGTGAGCACGGAGACCCCGAAATCCCCGCTTACCGCCTTGGCGACGAAGCGGCCGAACTGGACGGCCAGCGGCCGGTCGAGGCCCATCTCCTCGCGCGCCTTGTGGTAGACGGCCATGGGCGCGTTGTCGCCGACCACCGCCAGCACCGGGTCGATCGGGACGACGCGGCCGATGACGAAGGTGACGGCAAGCAGGCCGAGGATGGTGAGCGCGACCGAGCCCAACACCTCGACCGTCTTGCGGGCGAAAGCTCCGTAACGGGAGCGCTTGGTCCCAGCCGTCACGGACGCCCGGGATTTCACAGGGGGACCGTGCATCGCCTTCCTCCCCCTTCGAGACGACCGCCTACCGGCGGTCTCCTCAGGGTGAGGAAGGCTTCAAAGGCCCTCATGGTGAGGAGGGCGCGCAGCGCCCGTCTCGAACCATGAGATCGCATGTGCGCCTCGGGAGCGTCAGTTCTTCTCGACCGTCTTGAAGAACGTCGTCTCGGACAACGGCCCCAGGATGAAGCCCGTCACGTTCTTCCGCTCGGCCAGGAGCTCCGTGTTCTGGAACATCATCACGAAGGGCGAGACCTGGACAAACTTGCGCTGCGTGCTCTCATAGAGTTGGCGGCGCTTCTCGGTGTCGCTTTCGACCATCGCCGCGTCCGTAAGATCGGTCAGCTCCTTGTTCTGCCACGCGTTCCGCCACGCCAGCGGCTTTGCCGGCGCGTCGTCGGCGTTGTTGACGTTCTTGGCGAAGGTGTCGGCGTTGGAGTGCGGGTCGAGGAAGTCCGAGCCCCAGCGGCCCATGTAGATGTCGTGGTTGCGCGCCCGGTACTTGGTGATCGTGGCGCGGAAATCGCCGGGGATAAGACTCACCTTAACGCCGGCTTGCGCGAAGGTCGCCTGAATGGTTTGCGCGATCTCCGTCCACGGCCAGGTATTCGTCACGTCCATGGTGATGTCAAAACCGTTAGGGTGACCGGCCTCGGCCAGAAGCTGCTTCGCCTTGGCGACGTCGAGCTTGTACGGGCGGTCGGAAATGGCGCCGAGGAAGCCTTGCGGGATGTACGTCTGCTGAACGGCATAGGCGCCTTTGAGAATGGTATTGGACATGGCGTCGTAGTCGACGAGGTATTTGAGCGCCTGCTGGACCTGCGGCTTCCGCAGAATCTCGTTCTTCTGGTTGAGCCCGAGGTAGACGACGTAGCTCTTGCGGATGGCGCGGACGGTGATGTCCTTGTTGCCCTCCAGCGCCTTCACCTGGTCGGCCTGCAAATCGCGCGCGATGTCGACGTCGCCCTTTTCGATCGCGAGGCGCTTGGTCGCCTGCTCCGGCATGTGGCGGAGCACGATGCGGCGCATCTTCGGCGCGCCGCCCCAATAGGCGTCGTTGCGCTCGTAGGTCAGCGTCTCGTTGGCGCGCCAGGTGACGTACTTGAACGGCCCCGAACCGGCGGCGTTGGTCTTCAGCCAGGTGTTGCCCCAATCGCCGTCCTTCTCGTTCGACTTGACGAGCTTCGAATCCACCACCGCCGAGACGTTGGCGGAGAGGCAGTTGAGGACGAACGAGGTCGCATACTTCTTGTCCGTGGTGAAGACGAGCGTCCAATCGTCGGTCGCCTTGGCCGCCTCTTTGGCGGTGTCCTTGTTGATGCCGAACTGGGTGATGATGAAGGCGGGCGACTTGTTCATCGTGACCGCGCGGTGGATCGAATACTCGACGTCGCGGGCGGTGAGCGGGTTGCCGGAATGGAACTTGATGCCCTGGCGGATCTTGAACGTGAAGGTGCGGCCGTCGGGCGATACGGTCCAGCTTTCGGCGGCGCCGCCGACGATGGGCCCGATGTTCTTGGGGTCGAAGGTGATGAGCTTGTCGTAGACTTGCGACCCGAACTCCGAGCCCGTGAACTCGAAGCTCTCGTGCGGATCGAGCGAGACGATGTCGTCGAACTTGGCGCCGACGACGAGGGTGTCGCGCGGCGTCTCGGCCGCGGCGACCGAGGCATAGAGCGACACTGCGCCGACCAGCGCGAGGATTTTCTTCATGGGAGGCCCCCTGTGCAGGCTGCTGCGGGATTACGGCTGTTCTCGTTGACACAAGCCCTACACCCCGGCCCCCCGCCGGTCAAGGAAGGGGGGGCGCGAGCCGGAGGCGTCGGACTCGTTTGCGGCCGTCGCAAAAATGAAAACAGGGGGTCGGGCCGTTCAGGCCTAACCCCCTGTCTTTATTGGCTCCGGAGGAGGGACTCGAACCCCCGACCCAGCGGTTAACAGCCGCTTGCTCTACCGACTGAGCTACTCCGGATCATGGTGGAGGCGCGGGCCGGAATCGAACCGACGTTCAAGGATTTGCAGTCCTCTGCATGGCCACTCTGCCACCGCGCCAAACTCGATCCCTGGGCCAAACTCGATCCTGGATCAGAGAGACCGCAGACGAAATCCGGTTCCCGGCCGCGAATGGACGGGACCTTAGACGCTGGATGCCCGGCCGGTCAAGCCGCAGCGGCGGCCGTTCCGCAGGCCCCGCCGGGGATCGGAAGAGAGGCCGCCATTGTCTTTTGGGGTCGCTTCCGAATATAAATCGGGCTTCCGCGATCACGAGCGGCCGCGCCGGAAGCGGCAACACCGTTTGAACTGGTTCATGTGCATGGATTACGCGCTGGCCCGCAGGAAGATGGTGGAGAGCCAAATCCTCCCCAATCGCGTGACGGACAAGCGTCTCATCGAAGCCATGAGGACGGTCCCGCGCGAGCTGTTCGTGCCGAAAGCGCTTCGCGGCATCGCCTACGTCGACGAGGCCGTCCCGATCGGCCGCGGGCGCCACCTGATGGAGCCGATGGTTTTCGCCCGTCTCGTTCAGGCGGCCGAGATCAAGCCGACGGACGTGGTGCTGTCGGTCGGAACAGGCACGGGGTACGGTCCGGCGGTGATATCACGCCTTGCCAGCACGGTGGTCGCGCTCGAGAGCGATCCCGAGTTCGCGCGCCACGCGACTGAGACCCTTTCGCAGCTCCGGATCGACACGGTCGCCGTGGTCGAGGGGCTGCTCGAAAAGGGATATCCGAACCAGGCGCCCTACGATGTTATATATTTCGACGGCGCCGTCAGCGAAATTCCGGCCGGGATCGCCGCGCAGCTTGCGGAAGGCGGCCGGATGGTCGCTGTCCTTGCCGACGCGGATCGCCGCCCGCGGATGGGCCGCGGGGTCGTCGTGACCAAGTTCGGCGGCGCGCTTTCCGAGCGCGACGTTTTCGACGGCGGCACTCCGGCGCTCCCGGGATTTGCAAAAGAGCCGACGTTCGTGTTCTGACCCCGGCGTCCCATTCGCCTTTTCCGCGAATCTGACAACGGGAAAAATCGCCTGATTCAGAAGCACTTCCGGGATCACAGTCGCCCCGCCGCGCGTTTTGCTCGTCAGGCGAGCAGCGCAAAAAGTGTTGGTTTCCTGCGGGTCTGAGAGGCTCGTTTTCCGTGGGGAATGGGCCGGTCAATCCGGTTCTTTACCTTGGTGTCACGCCCGTGGCAGAAGGTTAGGACTCACGACACCGCTCACACGGTGGGGCAAAAGGAAAAATCCGCATGAAGACGCAGCCGACCGTCACCATGCTCGGCACCTGGGCTAGTCTTTCTTTGATCTTTATCGGCCTTCCTCAAGGCGCGCACGCGCAGTCTCTCGAAGAAGCACTCGTCATGGCCTACGGCAGCAATCCTACGCTGCTGGGGCAACGGGCGCGCGTTCGCACCACCGACGAACAGGTCTCGCAAGCCCTGGCCAACTGGCGGCCCACGGTCTCGGTCACGGGCGACGCGAGCAGCGAGTACGACAACCTCTCGACCCGCTCGGCCGGTCTTCGCCGCCAGCACACGGATCCCAAAACTGCGAGCATCACGCTGTCGCAGCCCCTGTTTCGCGGCGGGCGCACGCTCGCCGGCACCGGCAAGGCGGAAAACACCGTCAAGGCGGAGCGCGCCCGGCTCACGGTGACGGAGCAGACGGTCTTTCTGCAGGCAGTGACGGCCTATCTCGACGTCTTTCGCGACCAGGCGGTGCTCGATCTCAACCGCGGCAACGAGCAGGTCCTAAAACGCCAGCTCGAAGCCGCGCAAGACCGCTTCCAAGTGGGCGAGATCACGCGCACCGACGTGCATCAGGCGGAAGCGCGTCTCGCGAAGTCGGTTGCGGACCGCATTCAGGGCGAAGGGAACCTCGAGGTTTCGCGCGCCACCTACCAGAACGTCGTGGGCGAGTTGCCGCGCTCCCGTTTAGTGCTCCCGCCGAATCCGATGGATATTCCGACGGGAAAAGACGAGTCGATGCGGATCGCGACGCTGAGCAACCCCAATGTGGTGGCGGCGGAATATGACCAACGATCCGCCCAGGACAATGTGGACCTCGTCTGGGGCGAGCTGCTCCCGTCGCTCAAGCTATCCGCCACGGGAACCCGCGCGCTGGAAGACTCCGCCGTCGGCAGCCTGCAGACCAACGCCGTGGCGAAGCTGGAGCTGACCATTCCGCTGTACGAGCAGGGCGCGGTCTATTCGCGCGTCCGCGAGGCGAAGCAGCGGGTGGCCGAGCTCCGCGAGACGATTGACAAACAGCGCCGCGACGCCATGCAGGCGGCGAGCCGGTCCTGGGAAACTCTCGAATCCGCGCGCGCCCGCGTCGATGCGTTCCAGGCCCAGATCCGCGCGGCCGAGATCGCCTTCGAGGGCGTCGAGCGCGAGGCTGCCGTCGGTTCGCGGACGGTGCTGGATGTGCTCGATGCCGAGCAGGAGTTGCTCGATGCCCGGGTGAGCTATGTGCGGGCGCAGCGCGACGAACTGGTCGCGGCGCACGAATTGAAGTCGGCGATCGGGCAATTGACGGCCCGCCATCTCCGGCTGCCGGTCCAGTACTATGATCCCGCGGTTCATTACGAGGAGGTCCGGGGCAAGTGGTTTGGAACCACCAGCAGCGGTGGAGTCGATTAGAGCCCAGAAGACGTGTTAGAAGTGGGGATCGAGCGAGGGACTTGTTCAGCCGATTTCAAATGAACTTCGACCGGACGGTGTCGAGGGAGTAGGGCGCCGACGGATCGGGGGCCGTTTTGGCCTCCGAACAGCATCGACGGGATAGTTGGCCCATGGCCGAAAAACAGGCACCAGCGGACGCCGGTCAAGAACCTTCGATGGAGGACATTCTCGCCTCCATCCGGCGCATCTTGTCCGAAGAGGACGGCGCGCCGGCAGCCGCCGCGCCGTCGCCACCGCCACCGCCAGCGCCACCGCCGGCTCCGCGAGCCAAGGCACCGGAAGCGCCGCCACCGCCGCCACCGCCGCCGAAGCCGGCCCCGGTCATGGCGCCCCCACCGCCGCCTCCGCCACCGCCACCTCCGCCGCCGCGCAGGGAGCCGGTGATGGAAATGGCCGAGCCGGAGCCGCCGCCGCGGTACGAGGAGCCCGAACCGGAACCGGAACCGGAACAGGATCTTCTCGAGCTCACCCAGGACATGGTGGCGGCCGACGACGAATTGGTCTCCGGCCACACCGTGCAGATGTCATCCGACGTCTTGGCCGAGCTCGCGCGGGCCATTCTCGACCGGCGCGATCTCAAGGTGACGGAAGGCCATTCGCCGACACTCGAAAGCATGGTCCGGGAGATGTTGAAACCGATCTTGCGTGAGTGGCTCGACCGCAATCTTCCGTATTTGATCGAGCGGCTCGTGAAGAAAGAGATCGACCGGATGATCACCCGGGCCGAAGGGCTGAACGAGTAGCCTTTCGTCGTTCCCGCGCAAGCGGGAACCCAGTCTTTTCAAGCGTCTCGCTGTTGCCCCTGGACCCCCGATTTCGCGGGGGTGACGACAGATTAGAAGGGCTTCCCTCTCACACCACGCCCCGCTGCCGGAGCCCGGTGATCGCGGCGTCGTCGTATCCGAACTCCCTGAGAATCTCGTCCGTCTGCTCGCCGACTTCGGGCGGCGGCGTAGTGCTTTTGCTGGGCGTGCGGCTCAAGCGCACGGGCTGGGCGTTGAACTTGGTTTTCGGCCCGCGCACCGGTGAATTGATCTCGTCGTAGAGCTGCAGGTGCGTGACCTGCGCATCGGCGAACACCTCGTTCATCTTGTTGATGTGCCCGCAGGGCACGCCGGCCTTGTTCAGGCGCTCGATCCAGTCGTCGCTGTCGAGGCCGAGCAGGCGTTTTTGAATTTCGGCGTTCAGCGCGTCGCGGTTCTTCGAGCGGTCGGCCGCCTTCGCGTAGTCCTTGTGTGCGAACAGGTCGGCTCCGTCGATCGCCTGGCAGAAGCGCTCCCAGATCTTGCCGCCGGTCACCGCGATGTTGATGTAGCCGTTCTTGGTCTGGAACACGCCGGTCGGGATGCTGGTCGGATGGTTGTTGCCGGCCTGCTTCGGCACTTCGTTGTCCATCAGCCAGCGGGCGGCCTGGAAATCGAGCATGAAGATCTGCGCCTGCAGGAGCGAGGTCTGCACCCACTGCCCCCGGCCGGAGGCCTCGCGCTCCAACAGCGCCACCAGGATGCCGTAAGCGCAGAAGATGCCGGCCGTGAGATCGGCGATGGGAATGCCGACGCGCACCGGGCCTTGGCCGGGGAGGCCGGTGATCGACATGAGGCCGCCCATGCCTTGCGCGATCTGGTCGAAGCCGGGTCGCTCGCGGTAGGGCCCGTCCTGGCCGAAGCCGGAGATGCTGGCGTAGACGATGCGCGGGTTGATCTTGTCGAGCGCGTCATAGTCGATGCCGAGGCGCGATTTCACGTCCGGCCTAAAATTCTCCACCACCACGTCGGCGCCCTTGGCGAGCCGCTTCAGGACCTCGACGCCCTCGGGCAATTTCAGGTTCAAGGTCATGCCGCGCTTGTTGCGCTGGAGGTTCTGGAAGTCGGACCCGTGCCTGGGGCCGCCGGGCGCGTCGCCCGGCTCCATGCCTTCCGGCATCTCGATCTTGATGACGTTGGCGCCCCAGTCGCCGAGCTGGCGGACGCAGGTGGGTCCCGAGCGAACGCGCGTCAGGTCGAGGACGGTGAAGCGGCTCAAGGCCTGCGAGGCGGGGCGGAACGGCATGCTTTCCTCCGTGATCCTTTGTCATTCCGGCAGCCGATTCAGTAACAGCTTTCGCGGGGCGTGAGTACTGTTGACAGCGGCCCGGCGTCTCGGCCCATGATGGGCGAGCTTCAAACAGGGAGCCGTCGATGACAAAAACCGATAACGCCGCAATCCATGCCCCGATCTCGCGCCGTGGGTTCGCCGTCGGCGCCGTCGCCGCCGCCGGTCTCGCCGCGTTGCCGGTTCGCGCGCAGGAAAAGTTTCCGGACAAGACTATCGAAGTCGTCACCCACGCGGGCGTCGGCGGCGGCACCGACATCACGGCCCGGATGATGATGGTGCACGCGCCGGGCGCCTTCAAAACCGAGTTCGCGGTGGTGAACAAGGTCGGCGGCAGCGGCGCCGCGGCGCTCGGCTACGCCACCGGCAAGCCGCGCGACGGCTACACGATCATGCTGATCACGCAGACGCACCTGCTCACCATCATGCAGGGGAAGGCGCAGGTGAAGTACGACGAGATCGTCGGCCTCGCGCGCGCGACGGACGATCCGCAGATCCTGATGGTCGGCAAGTCGAGCCCGCTCAAGAGCGCGAGCGAGCTGATCGCGGCGGGTAAGGCGAAGCCGCTGAAAGTCGGCGCGACCCAGCTCGGCGGCGTCGACCACCTTGCCGTGTTCGGCTTCGCTAAAAAGGCCGGGATCCAGCAGCCGACGGTGGTGCCCTTCCGCGGCGGCGGCGACATCGTGATCAACACGGTGAGCGGCAACGTGGACGTCGGCATCCTCAACTACGCCGAGGCCGAATCCCAGGTGAAGGCCGGCGACGTGCGCCCGCTCCTCACGCTCGCGGCGAAGCGGCTGGGGCCGCTTCCCGACGTGCCCTCGGCGAAGGACTTAGGGTTGGATGCCAGTTACTCGACCGTGCGCGGGTTCGTCGCCCTGAAGGGCGTGCCCGAGGACCGGCTGAAAATCCTCGAAGACGGCTTGCTCAAGGCGATGGGCGGCCAGATGTACGCGAGCTACATCCAGACCTCCGGCCAATCGCCCGAGAGCGTCGCCGGGCGCAAGGGCTGGCAGGCCCAGCTCGACGCCTTCTACACGGAAGGGCAGGACGCGCTCAAGGCCCTCGGCCTCCTGAAGTAACCCCGTGCCGAGCTGCCCGCGCACCGATCTCGCCGTCGCCGGCGTGACGCTGGCGTTCTGCGCGGCCACCTACGGGCTCACCTACCGGTTCGACGAGGTGCCGGCGGCGTTGATGAGCGGGCTCGGGCCTGAGCTGTTCCCGCGCCTGGTGATCGGAAGCATGGCCCTCTTCGCGGGGCTCATCGCGCTTGGGCTTGGCGGCGCGCCGACGGCGGCGCCGGCCCCCGCTCCGCCGATGGCGTGGATGACGGGGGCGGCCCTGGTCGCGTTCATGGGGGGCGTCGAGATCGTCGGCATGTGGCCGGCCGCGTTCGTTTTCCTCGTCGGCCTCGGGCGGCTGTGGGGCGAGCGCAGCCTCGTCAAGCTGGCGGCGGCGGCGATCGCGCTCTGCCTCGCGCTCTATCTCCTGTTCGTGCGCCTGCTCGGCGGGAGCTTTCCGAAGGGCATCATCGCGGGGCTGTGGTCATGAGCACTTTTATCGTCATGGCCGGGCTTGTCCCGGCCATCCACGACTTACTTGCGTTTCAAAAAGACGTGGATGCGCGGGTCAAGCCCGCGCATGACAGGAAGTAAACATCATGGACGCCGTCCTCGCCGGCCTCGCGGCCATCAGCGATCCCTACATGCTGTTCCTGGTCCTCGCCGGCACCGTGCTCGGCATCATCGTCGGCGCGCTGCCGGGGATCAGCGGCTCGACGACGACGGCGCTTCTCCTCCCGCTCACCGTGATGATGAGCCCGACCCAGGCGATCGCGTTCCTCGGCGCCATCTACTGCGCCGCCAACTACGGCGGCTCGATCACCGCCATCCTCATCAACACGCCGGGCGACCCGTCGGCCTCCGCCACCGCCTTCGACGGCTATCCGATGGCGGTCCGCGGCGAGGCGGGGAGGGCGCTCGGCATGTCGGCGGTCGCGAGCGCGATCGGCGGCATCTTCAGCGTCTTCGTCCTCATCGTCGCAGCCCCATTGCTCGCGCGCCTGGCCTACCAGTTCGGCCCACCCGAGTATTTCGCCTTGGCCGTGTTCGGCCTTTCGATGGTGGCGGCGATCGGCGGCGATTCGGCCGTCAAGAACCTGTTGGCGGCGGCCTTCGGCGTGCTCTTGGCGACGGTCGGCCTCGACCTCACCACCGGAGTCGAGCGCTTCACCTTCGGCGTCTACGCGCTCTCCGACGGGATCGAGTTCATTCCCGTCCTCATCGGATTGTTCGCCATCGCCGAGCTCCTGGAGCAGGCCGCCCAGCACGGCATCGTGCAGAAGGTAATCGCCCTCGAGACGGTCAAGCTGCCGACGCTCGCCGACTTCCGCAAATGCGCGAAGGCGATCACGATCTCAAGCGTGATCGGCACTTTCATCGGCGTGCTGCCGGCGCTCGGCGCCACCACCGCGGCGCTCTTCTGCTACAACGAGACCAAGCGCTGGTCGAAGTACAAGCACGAGTTCGGCAAGGGCGCGATCGAGGGCGTCGCCGGGCCCGAGGCCGCCAACAACGCGGCCGTCGGCGGCGCCATGGTGCCGACGCTGGCGCTCGGCATCCCCGGCTCGACGACGACGGCGATCATCCTCGCCGGCATGATCGTGCAGGGGGTGCGCCCGGGGCCGCACCTGTTCACCGAGCAGCCGACCCTTTTGTATGTCGTCTTCTGGTCGATGCTCGCCGCCAACCTGCTCTATCTCGTGCTCGGCTTGGGCGCGGCCAAGCTGTTCGCCCGCATCGCGCTCATCCCCAACGCCTATCTCTGGCCGGCCGTGTTCGTGCTCTCGGTGGTCGGCGCCTACGCGCCGAACCAGTCGATGATCGACGTCTGGACCATGCTGATCTTCGGCGTCGTCGGGTTCGCGCTGCGGCGTTACGGCTTCTCGCCGGCGCCGCTGATCATGGGTCTGGTGCTCGGCAAGCTGGTCGAGGAGACGATGAAGCAGTCGCTCCTCATCTTCGACCAGAGCTGGCTGATGTTCCTCTCGCGGCCCGTCGTGGTCGTCTTGTTCGCGGTCACGCTCGCCGGCCTCTTCGCGCCCGTCATCGCGAAGGCGTGGCGGCGGGTGAGGGCATAAGCGCGAGAGGCAGCACCGCCGTCGTTCCCGCGAAAGCGGGAACCCAGTTTTTCGAAAGCTGGACCCCGGCTCTCGCTTCGCTCGGCCGGGGTGACGAAAAGGGGTGGTCCGTCTACCGCCCGCGCTTCGGCTTGCCCGCGCCGCGGTCGCCCGCTTCTCCATCCCGGCGATGCACGTCTCAAGTTACAAGGATGAGGCCGACATGACGAAGGACTTGCTCCTTAGGATGAGGCGCGGGGGTCGAAGGGCGTTCCTCAGGATGAGCCCGGCCGACGAAGGGCCGTCGAGCTCCAGCCGCGACTCTACTTTTCCATTTATCTCGGATACAGTTTTCAAATTGAAATCGCGGGCGCGTGCGGGCCGCCGAAAACCGCACGCGAGCCGGCCGGGGGAGAGCATCGTGGACGTCGCGCGGGGCAACGGGGAAGCCATACAGGACGTCGACAGGGACGCGCTTCACATCCTGCCGCTCGCGATGATTCCGATCGAAACGCCGGGCTTGAAGCGCACGCGGATAATCAAGAACAGCCGCCTGGAAGGCGTGGTCGAGCTTTACGAGGGAAAAGGGACCGGCAGCGGCCAGGTGCAGGTGAAGGCGCTCGACCTCACGTTCCGGGACATCTCCGAAGACGACCTCACCATCCTCGGCAAGCTCGCCACGCTGCCGACCTACGACGTCTACAGCCTGCGCATCCTCTTGCGCGAGCACGACATCCCGATCAAGGACCACGGCTATCTCCAGCTTTCCAAGCGAAAGCAGGGCGAGCTCGAAGGCCTGATGAAAAAGTTCACCCGGCCGCTCATCACGCACGTCTACGGCGACAACTCCGAAATCCGGAGCTATGTCGACGCGGTCGCCATGTTCCGCCACCCGGACGTCACCAAGGCGCGCGAGAATTTGCAGAAGATCGCCGGGAAGCTGGGAATCAAGCTGCACGAGGTGCCCAGGTTCCTCGAGGACTACGGCGACATCTTCATGTCGGTCTCCTACTACCAGGATTGCCTGAGCCAGATCGACCCGGCCCTCGAGGAGTTCCAGCGCTCGGTCAAGGATATCCGCGCCAACCGGCAACTCCAGGACGACCGCTCCCGGCTCAACGCCTGCATCCGCATTGGCGCCACCTTCGACAAGCTCAGGACCCTGATGGCGTCGCGCTTCGCCACCTTCAACTCGGGCTCCAAGGCCATGTGGACGAACGTCGACAGCGCCAGCTTCCAGAGATTCCGGACCCTGGTCCAGCACAGCCACGTCGCCATCGGCGGCATCCTCTGTGCGTTGAACGTCAAGATGGGCGCCTGGCAGCAGAAGTTTCCCGGCCGCGACGGCGGCGGCGTGATGAACCGGGCCGATTTCCTGATCACGGAGATGCAGCAGGGGATGGACGAGGTCGTCCAACTCAGCCGCCCCAAGGGGCCGCCGGCGGCGGTCGCCTGAAACCGCCGGCCAACGCCTAAGCGCGGACACGACGTACACATTGTACAACGTTAACGATTTCGGCCGGCGCCGGGAGCCGCGTCGCCGCCGCGCCTAAGCCCTTGTTTCATAAGCGGGGGCCCTTGCCCTCGCTTCCCCGCCTCCCGTACATTCGCGCTTCCTTGAAGGACGCGCGATGCTGGAAAAGACCTACAATCCGAAGGACGTAGAGCCCAAGCAGTACGCCGCCTGGGAGGCCTCGGGCGCGTTCGCCTGCGGCCGCCGTGCGGATGCGCGCCCCTTCACCATCGTGATCCCGCCGCCGAACGTGACGGGCTCGCTCCACATGGGCCACGCGCTCAACAACACGCTGCAGGACATCCTCGTCCGCTATCAGCGGATGCGCGGGCTCGACGTGCTCTGGCAGCCCGGCACCGACCACGCCGGCATAGCGACCCAGATGGTGGTCGAGCGCCAGCTCGAAGCCGAAGGCAAGACCCGCCACGATTTGGGCCGCGAAAAATTCATCGAGCGGGTCTGGAAATGGAAAGCCGAGTCGGGCGGCGCCATCACGGGCCAGCTTCGGCGCCTCGGTGCCTCCTGCGACTGGTCGCGCGAGCGCTTCACCATGGACGAGGGCTTGAGCCGCGCCGTCGTCAAGGTCTTCGTCGAGCTCTACAAACAGGGCCTCATCTACCGCGACAAGCGGCTGGTCAACTGGGACCCGCGCCTCCACACGGCGATCTCCGACCTCGAAGTCGAGCAGCGCGAAGTGAAGGGCAAGCTCTGGTACTTCAAGTATCCGGTCGAAGGCGAAGCCGGAAAATTCGTCACCGTCGCGACCACGCGGCCGGAGACCATGCTCGGCGACACGGCCGTCGCCGTCCACCCGGAGGACGAACGCTACAAAGGCGTGGTCGGCAAGACGTGCGTGCTGCCGATCGTCGGCCGCCGCATCCCGATCGTCGCCGACGCTTACGCCGACCCGGAGAAGGGCTCGGGCGCGGTGAAGATCACGCCCGCCCACGACTTCAACGATTTCGAGGTCGGCCGCCGGCACAAGCTCGACGTGGTCAACGTTCTGGACAAGGACGCGCGCCTGAACGAGAACGCGCCCGCGGCCTACCGCGGCCTCGACCGGTTCGAGGCAAGAAAACGAATCGTCGCGGAGATGGAATCCCAGGGCCTGCTCGAAAAGGTCGAAGAGAACCTGATGACCGTCCCCTACGGCGACCGCTCGCAGGTCATCATCGAGCCGTGGCTCACGGATCAGTGGTTCGTGGACGCAAAAAAACTCGCGGCGCCCGCCATCCGCGCAGTCGAGACGGGCGAGACGCGCTTCGTCCCGAAGAACTGGGAGGCGACTTATTTCGAGTGGATGCGCAACATCCAGCCCTGGTGCATCTCCCGCCAGATCTGGTGGGGCCATCAGGTGCCGGCCTGGTTCGGCCCGGACGGAAAAATTTTCGTCGAGGCGGACGAGGCGCAAGCGAAGACGGCGGCGCAGAAGCACTACGGGCAAGACGTGACGCTCGCCCGCGACCCGGACGTGCTCGACACCTGGTTCTCATCCGCCCTCTGGCCGTTCTCGACCTTGGGCTGGCCCGACGCGACGCCCGAGGTGAAGCGCTACTACCCGACCGACGTGCTGGTCACCGGGTTCGACATTATCTTCTTCTGGGTCGCGCGGATGATGATGGCGGGCCTGCATTTCATGAAGCGCGCGCCGTTCCACATCGTCTACATCCACGCGTTGGTCCGCGACGAGAAGGGCCAGAAGATGTCCAAGTCCAAGGGCAACATCATCGACCCCCTGGAGCTGATCGACAAATTCGGCGCCGACGCGCTCCGCCTCACGTTGACCGCGCTCGCCGCCCAGGGGCGCGACGTGAAGCTCTCGGAATCCCGCGTCGAGGGCTACCGCAACTTCGCGACCAAGATCTGGAACGCCGCGCGCTTTCTGGAGATGAACGCCTGCGCGCCGGTGGACGGCTTCGATCCGAAGTCGGCCAGGCTCACCGTGAACCGCTGGATCGCCGGCAAGGTGGCGGAGGCGGCGGGGGAGGCGACCCGGGCGCTCGAGGCGTATCGCTTTAATGATTTTGCGCTCTCGCTTTATCATTTCACCTGGGGCACCTACTGCGATTGGTACCTGGAATTCATCAAGCCGATCCTGATGGGCGCGGACGAACAGGCGAAGATGGAGACGCGCGCCACGGCGGCCTGGGCCTTCGACCAGATCCTCCACCTGCTGCACCCGATCATGCCGTTCATTACCGAAGAGCTGTGGGAGCAGCGGGCCGATGGGAAGCGCCCGCACCGGCTGATTGTTGCGCCGTGGCCGGAGTTCAAGGAGAAGACCGCCGACGCTGATGCCACGGCCGAGATGGATTGGGTCGTCCGGCTGGTGAGCGAGGTGCGGGCCGTCCGGGCCGAGATGAACGTGCCGCCCGGCGCCCGCATCCCGCTCCTCCACCGCGGCGCCGGCGCGGCCTCGCAGAAACGGCTCGCCACCCACCGCGATCTCATCCAGACGCTTGCGCGCGTCTCCGAATTAAATGCCGCGGAGTCCGTGCAGAAGGGCGCGGTGCAGATCGTGCTGGAGGAGGCGACCTTTATCCTGCCGCTCGCGGGCGTCATCGACATGTCGGCCGAGAAGGCCCGCCTGGAGCGCGAGATCAAGAAGCTCGACCAGGAGATCGCCCGGTTCGATGCCAAGCTCGGCAACGCCGGCTTCACCTCCAAGGCGCCGCCCGAGGTGGTCGAGACCGAGCGCGAGCGCCGCGCGGAAACCACCGCCACGCGGGCCAAGCTCAGCGAGGCCATCCAGCGCCTCGCCCAGGCGATGTGACGCGAACGCGTCATGGCCGGGCTTGTCCCGGTCATCCACGGGCTTGCTTCGGAGAAAGTCGTGGATGCGCGGGTCGAGCCCGCGCATGACGAAGATGGGTATAATCGACACACGATTCGCGCCCACCCCAGAGGTGCGCCGTGGCCGACGACTTCCGCCTGCCCGTATTGAGCGAGAACCCGACGCCGGAGGAGCGCGCCCATTACATCGCGCTGCGCCTCGAGCAGTTCATCCGCGAGGGCCGCACCATCGCCGAGGGCATGTCCTTCCGCCAGTGGCAGGCCATGGCCCAGGTCGAGATCGCGAACCACATCGCGCAGGCCGAAAACAGCATGCAGAAGGACGACGTGGTGACGAAGCGCCTCCTCTTCACCATGGCGGCGGCTCTCGTCACCATCGGCTTCTGGGGGACGGCCGTCTCCCTCCACCGGGTCGCCTATCTGACCGGGGCCATCGTTATGATCGTGGCCGGGCTGTTCCTCATGGGCGTCGCTTGTGAGTGGCGCATTCGCAAGTTCTGGAAGCGGAGCGAGGCGAAGAAGCGCCGCACCCGTTTGGGGCGCATCGAGAGCCTCAACCGCCGGATCAAGCGCATGGAGCGGGAGCTCGACAAAGAGGCGAGCGCGCTCGAGAAGGAGCTCGCGGGCCGCGGCCGCTGATGTCAGCAGAAGATTCCAGGCAGCCCGATCTGGACCAGAAACTGCGAGAACCGGTAGCCGAGGGCTGGAGCCTGGGGCTCGAACAGCGCGCTCACGTGTCCCCGCCTTCGTCCTTCCGGCGGTCCTCGCCCTCGTGGTGGTGCTTTTTGTGGCGGTGGCGGTCGGGGCCGAAGTAGTTGCCGGCGCGGACGAACTTGCGCGGCCGCTCGATCAGCACGCAGATGCGCTCGTAGAGGGCCTTCGGCATCACGGGCTTGACGAGAAACTCGTGAATGCCCGCCTCGCGCGCGCTCTTGACCCGCCACGCCTCGGTATGGGCCGTCAGCATGATCACGGGAACGAAGCGGTTCGGGCTGTCGGGATCGCTCCGCAAGCGACGGGCGAACTCGATCCCGTTCATCGGCGCCATCTCCCAGTCGGCGATGACGATGTCGGCGGGGAAGGACTTCAGCTCCTTCAAGGCCTCTTCGCCGTCGCTGGCCTCGGCGATCGTCTTGCATCCCCACGAATTGAGGACGGCCCGGACGACCGACCGCATGAACTTGTTGTCGTCGACGAGGAGAAAGTTCAGGCGCTGGATATTGTAGGATTTCGACCGGTCATCGATCATCGCCCATCATAGCGCAGGGACATGTGCCGAGAAAAGAGCGAGCGTAGGTACGCCGTTACAGGCGCGTAAACGCTGGGTCCGGCCGCGGCCACGCGGGAGATTGGTTTTTCCGCCCGGATTGCCTTAGGTTGTCTGCCGCGAATCAGTCCCAGCGGAGGAATCCACATGCCGAAGTCCGTTCAGGCCGCGCCGGCCGCGAAAACGACAGCAACAAGCGCGACCGCGATGAGCCAGGACGCGCTTCTCAAAATGGCGGAGAAATACATTCCCGGCGCGTGCGTCGGCTCGCTTTACCTCCCGGCCAATCTCCGCATGGTGATGACGCGCGCCGAGGGCAGCAAGCTCTACGACGCGGGCGGCAAGGAATACATCGACTGCATGCTCGGGAGCGGCCCGCTCGTGATCGGGAACTCCCATCCCCAGGTCGTGGAGGCGGTCCAAAGGCAGGCGGCTCTCGGCTCGACCTATTACGCGCTCAACGAGCCGGCCGTGAAGCTCGCCGCCAAGATCGTCGAGGCCGCACCCTGCGGCGAAACCATGCGGTTCCAAACCACGGGGAGCGACGCGACCGAAGGCGCGCTCCGCATCGCCCGCGCGGCCACGGGCCGGCAGAAGGTGCTGAAATTCGAGGGCGGATTCAACGGCGGCCACGACTCGACGCAGTTTTCCAGATCCTCAGTCGAGGACCTGCTTCACCCGGAATCGGTCCCGGACTCGGACGGCGTCCCCGAGAGCCTCCGGCAAGACACGGTGATCGCGCCGTTCAACGACCCGGAGACCACGGTGCGTCTCATCGAGGAGCACCGCAACGAACTGGCCGCCGTCATCATCGAGCCATTGCAACGGTCTTTGAAACCCGAGCCCGGGTTTCTCGAGGCCGTTCGCGCGGCGACGGAGAAGCACGGGATCGTCTTCATCTTCGACGAGATCGTGACGGGCTTCCGCCTCGCCTGGGGCGGCGCCCAGGAGCGCTATGGCGTCGTCCCCGACCTCGCCTGCTACGGCAAGGCCGTCGGCGGCGGCTATCCGGTCTCCGCGATCGTCGGGCGCGCCGCGCTGATGAAGCTCGCCGACCCCGGCAAGAAGGGGCAGGGCGGTCCCTACTGCTTCCTCAGCGGAACGATGACGGCGAACCCGATCGCCTGCGTCGCCGGCCTGGTCACCCTCGAGGTCCTCGAGCAGCCGGGCACCTACGAGCGTCTGTTCGCCATCGGCGAGCGCCTCGCGGACGGCATTCGCAAGGCCGCGCGCAAAGTGGGCGTTCCCGTTCTGGTCGCGGGCGACGGGCCGGTGCTCCAGGTTCATTTCACCGATCGGAAGGAGCTTCGCAATCACCGCGACCTGCTCAAGACCGACACGAAGAAGGGCAGTCAGTTCGGCCTGGAGATGATCTCCCGCGGCGTTTACTTCACGCCCGGCAGCAAGATCTATCTCTCCCTCGCCCATACGGACCGAGACATCGAACGCACGATCGAGGCGGCCGAGGATTCGCTCAAGGCCGTCGCGTAGCCGCAACGACTATTCCTTATACCAAGCGCCGCTAATATTGACTCGTCATGCTCGCGCTTGTCGCGGGCATCCACGTCTTAAAAAAGACAATCAGTTCAAGGGCATGGATGGCCGGGACAAGCCCGGCCATGACCATGGGGACGGGTCAGTACCAAAGAGCGCTGGTATTAACCGTCATCGCCGGGCTTGACCAAGGGGGTTTCTTTTGGGGGATTCCCCCAAACCCCTGGGCGATCCATCTTTAAGACGTGGACGCCCGGGTCTCGGCCTAACGGCCGGCCCGGGCATGACGCGGGGGGCGATTACTGAATCTTGATCTGGTGAGCGAACAGCTCGCCGTCGCTGATCGTGACGAGATTGAAGCCGAGCATCTTCAGGAGATCGAGGAAGGTCAGGATGTCCTCGACCTTGTTCTGAACGAAGATCGGCGTCGTGCGGGCCACCGACGTGAGCGAGGCCAGCAACGCGCGCGCGCGGAAAACGGTGTTCAGCCGGCCCTCGAAGTTGCTGACCATGATGAGCTTCTCGGCGTCCTCGCCTTTCGCGAAGAAGGAGAGCCCGGGCGGGTAGGGCTTCTCGTTCATCTGCTCGACCACGCTGACGACGAAGGCGATGCGTGCCCTGCGGTCCATGCCGTCGAGGGTGCGGGCCCGTGACTTGT
The DNA here is from genome assembly GCA_009694195.1 of Rhodospirillales bacterium. GTDB lineage: Bacteria > Pseudomonadota > Alphaproteobacteria > Rhodospirillales > SHVQ01 > SHVQ01. Next base: position 6,366 of record SHVQ01000020.1, on the reverse strand, counting down.
AGACTTCGTTCGACGACGGCAGCGGATAGTAGTAGCCGGCGTGGCGGTCGGCCGCCGACGACGGCGCAGGCCATAGGGCGAGCGCCAGCCAAAGCGCCAGGCCCGCCGCGATCGATAATGTTCTCATCGTTGTTCCCCTCTGCTGAATCGGAGTCACAGGACCGGATCGAGCGCCTGGATCAGCCGGTCCACTTCCTCGGTCGTGTTGTAGTGGACCATGCTGACCCGCACGACGCCGTCCCGCTGGTCGATGCCGAGCGCGTCCAGGAGGCGCCACGCCCAGAAGTTACCGTTGCGGATGGCGATTTTCTTGGCCTCGGCGGCGGGCGGGATCTCGGCCGATCTCCTGCCCTTGACGGTGAACGCGAACGTCGGCGCGCGCCTTGCCGGATCGGCCGTCGCCGGGCCGATCAGGCGGACGCCCGGCTTCGAGCAGAGAAAATCGACGAACCGACTGGCGAGCGCCTCTTCATGCCGGACGATCGGCCCGTAGGTGTCCTCAACGCGCGCACGGAAGCTGTTCTTCGCGGTCTTGAAGTGGTGTTTGTGGAGAGCGTCGAAGTAATCGCCGAGCCCTTGAACGGCGGCGGTGGACTCATAGCTGCAACTGCCCGGGTTGAGCTTGTCCGTGATCTCGTCCTCGCCGATGAAAAAATGGTTCTGGCCGCGCGCCTCCAGCAGCCGCTGGCGCTTCCCGTAGAGCGCGGCGATATGGGGCCCGTAGAGCTTGTAGAGACTGAACAGATAGAAATCCACGTCGAGCGCCTTCACGTCCACCGGCCGGTGGGCGACGTACGCGACACCGTCGACGCACACCCAGGCGCCGGCCTCGTGCGCGACCTCGGCGATGCGGGCGACGTCGTTGAAAGCGCCGGTGATGTTGGAGCAGTGCGCGAAGCAAACCAGGCGCGTGCGATCGGTGAGCAGCGCTTGCAGCGCCTCGACCTCCAGCGTCGCGGTCTCCGGATCGACCTTCCACTCCTTGATCGTCACTCCGAATTCCGCGAGCCGCCGCCACGCGCCGACGTTGGCCTCGTGGTCCAGGTTGGTGACGATCAGCTCGTCGCCGGCCTTGAACAGCGGCCTGAGCGCTTGCGCCAGGACATAAACGTTCCCGGTCGTCGAGCGCCCCATCACGACTTCGTCCGGCGACGCGTGGATCATCTCGGCGGCCACGCGGTGGCCGGCTTCGATCCGCTCGGTCGCCATCGCCGAGGGCGCGAACGACGCGTGAGGCTGAACCTGGCACTCGCTCATGAACGCGACGGTGCGGTCGATGACGCTTTGGGGAACGTAGGAGCCGCCCGCGTTTTCGAAGAACGCCCAGTCCCAGCAGGGCTTCGGGAACCGGCGGCGGACGAAGTCGAGATCGAGGTCCATCGATCGCCTTTCTTCAGACGACGCGGCCGAAACCTGCGATCAGCCTGTCGACCTCGTCGAGCGTGTTGTAGTGCGCCATGCTGGCGCGGACGACGCCGTCATCCCGATCGATCCCGACCGCCGGGATCAGCCGGAAGACGCCGAAATTGCCGGACGCGATCGCGATGTTTTCGGCCGCGAGTATCGGCGGGATCTCGGCCGAGCGCCGGCCCTTGACGGTGAAGGAGAACGTCGGCGCGCGCCGCGCGGGGTCCGCGGTGAGCGGGCCCACAAGATGAATGGCGGGCTCGTTCCCGATGTAGTCGACGAAGCGCGCTGCGAGCCCTTGTTCGTGCCGGGCGATGAGCCGGAAGAGGGCCGCGAGCCGTGCCCTGAAATCGTTCTCCGGCTGCTTGAAGTGATGGCGGTAAAGAGCGTCGAAATAGTCGCCGATGCCGACGATGGCCGGCGTGAGCTCGTGGCTCGGATCGCCGGGATTGAGCTTCCGCCGCCGGTCGCCGCGGAAGGGAGTGTTCTGGTTGACCGCTTCGTCCAGCCGCTCGCGCTTGCAATAGAGGACGGAGATGTGGGGGCCGAAGAGCTTGTAGAGGCTGACGGCGTAGAAATCCACGTCCCACGCCTTCACGTCGATCAGGCGGTGGGCGGCATAGGCGACGCCGTCGACGCAAATCCAGGCGCCCGCGTCGTGGACGATCTTGGCGATGCGCGGGATGTCGTTGATGGCGCCCGTGATGTTGGAGCACTGAACGACGCAGACGAGGCGCGTGCGGTCGGTCAGCAGCCGTTCAAGCCCCGCGATCTCAAGCTCGGCCGTCTCCTTGTTGACGCGCCATTCCTTGACCACCACGCCCACGTCCGCGAGGCGGCGCCAGAAGCCGATGTTGGATTCGTGGTCGAGATTGGTGACGATGATCTCGTCGCCCGGGCTCATCAGCGGCCTGAGCGCGTTCGCGAGAACATAGAAGTTGCCGCGCGTCGACTGGCTGATCGTGATCTCGTCCTCTTCCGCGTTGAGCATCGCCGCCATCAGCGTGTGGCCGGCGGCGATGCGCTCGGTGGCGAGGCGGGAGGAGGCGAACGGCCAATGGGGCTGCACCTGGCATTCCGTCATGTAGGCGACGGTGCGGTCGATGACGCTCCGGGGGACGTAGGACCCGCCCGCGTTTTCGAAGAAGGCCGTCTTCCAGCAGGGCGCCGGGAACAGCCGCCGGGCGAAATCGGTATCCAGCTCCATTCAGCCGCTCTTCAGATGTCGGCGTAGCAGTGGGTTTCGGCCTTCCCGCCTTGGTGGGTGACGGCACCGTCGCAGGCGGGACCGACGCCCTGCGCGTACTTCCACAGCGCCCCCGACTGGTAATCGTTTTGCCTGGGCTTCCAGGCCTTCCGCCGGGCCTTGAGCTCGGCCGCCGAGAGCTCGACGTCGATGGTGCCTTTCACGGCGTCGATGCGGATGATGTCGCCGTCCTTGAGGAGGCCGATCGTGCCGCCGACGGCCGCCTCCGGCCCCACGTGGCCGATGCAAAAGCCGCGTGTCGCGCCGGAGAACCGGCCGTCGGTGATGAGGGCGACCTTCTCGCCCACGCCTTGACCATAGAGGGTGGCGGTGGTGGACAGCATCTCCCGCATGCCGGGGCCGCCCTTCGGGCCTTCGTAGCGGATGACGAGCACATCGCCTTCCTTGTATTTCCGTTTGACGACGGCCGCGAAGCATTCTTCCTCGCTCTCGAACACGCGCGCGGGCCCGCGGAAAACGAGCGTCTTCATGCCGGCGATCTTCACGATCGCGCCTTCCGTCGCCAGGTTCCCTTTGAGACCGACGACGCCGCCCGTGGTGGAGAGCGGGGCCGACGTCGGCCGGATCACGTCCTGGTCCTTCGGGAATTTCACGTGCTTGAGGTTCTCGGCGATGGTCTTGCCGGTGACGGTCATGCAGTCGCCGTGCAGATAGCCGCCGTCGAGCAGCGCCTTCATCAGCACCGGCACGCCGCCGACCTCGTACATGTCCTTGGCGACGTAACGGCCGCTCGGCTTGAGATCGGCGATGTAGGGCGTCTTCCGGAAAATCTCGCAGACATCCATCATGTCGAACTTGATGCCGGCTTCGTGCGCCATCGCCGGCAGATGGAGCCCGGCGTTGGTCGAGCCGCCGGACGCAGCGACGATGACGGCCGCGTTTTCGAGCGCCTTCCGCGTCACGATGTCGCGCGGACGGATGCGCTTCGCGAGCAGGCTCATCACCGCCTGCCCGCTCATCTCGGCGTAGGCGTCGCGGGATTCGTACGGCGCGGGCGTGCCGGCCGAGCCGGGAAGCGCCAAGCCGACGGCTTCGGAAACGCAGGCCATCGTGTTGGCGGTGAACTGGCCGCCGCACGAGCCGCCGGACGGGCAGGCCGCGAATTCGAGCTCGTGCAGCGCCGCGTCGTCCATCTTGCCCATGCTGTGCAGGCCGACGGCCTCGTACACGTCGACGATGGTCACGTCGCGGTTGCGGAAGCGGCCGGGCAGGATCGAGCCGCCGTAGAGAAACACCGACGGCACGTTGAGCCGGATCATCGCCATCATCATGCCGGGCAGCGACTTGTCGCAGCCGGCGACGCCGATGAGCGCGTCGTAAGAGTGGCCGCGCATGGTGAGCTCGACCGAATCCGCGATCACTTCGCGGCTGGCGAGCGACGACTTCATCCCCTGGTGGCCCATCGCGATGCCGTCGGTCACCGTGATCGTGGTGAACTCGCGGGGCGTTCCGCGGGCGACCTTGACGCCCCTCTTCGCGGCCTGGGCCTGGCGCGACAGCGTGATGTTGCAGGGAGCGGTTTCGTTCCAGCAGGTGGCGACGCCGACGAGCGGCTGGTGCGCCTCTTCCTCCGTCACGCCCATGGCGTAAAGGAACGCGCGGTGCGGCGCCCGCTCGGGCCCCTCCGTCACATGGCGGCTCGGAAGCTTGCGTTTGTCGAAGACCTTGTCGGCCATGGCCGATCTCCCTTCCTGGAATGAACACGCGGCGATTTGGCCGCCATTCTTAGGGACGAAGCGGGGGCCGTGCAACGACGAAAGACGTTACGTCCGGCGGCTCTCGGCGTAGCGGGGCAGGCCGTCGTCGGTGTGGGCCCAGCGGAGCGCGGTCGAGGTCCAGATGTGATCGGTCGGCGCGAGCCCGGAGGGATCGTCGAGCGAGCAGGCAGTGACGTCGATGCGGCTGCGGTCCCTGACGAACTGGAAGGTGAGCGCGGTGCCGCAATCGGCGCAGAACATCCGCTCGGCGATGGCCGACGACTTGTAGACGGCGGGCTTGCCTTTGACGATCTCCAAGCTCTGCGTCGGGACGTCGATCCAGGTGACGAAGGCGGCGCCGGCCGCTTTCTGGCACATGGTGCAGTGGCAATGGCAGACGTTGGACTCGCGGCCGCGCACCCGATAGCGAATCGCGCCGCAGAGACAACCGCCTTCGCGAATGTGTTCGGCGTTCATTTGTCCTCCAGTTCGCACCAGACGGGCGTGTGGTCCGAGGCCTTCTCCTTGCCGCGCGGGCCCTTGTCGATGCCGCTTGCCGTCAAGCGGTCGGCCGCTTGCGGCGAGAGCAGAAGGTGGTCGATGCGCAAGCCCTGATCCTTGGGCCAGGCGCCGGCCTGGTAGTCCCAATACGTGTAGTGGTGCGGCTCCGGGTGCAATGCGTGGATCGCGTCCGTGAGCCCGAGATAGACGAGCTCGCGAAACCGGGTGCGCGACTCCGGCCGGCAAAGCGCGTCGTTGCGCCACGCCGCCGGATCGTAAACGTCGTCGTCGGTCGGGCAGACGTTGTAGTCGCCGCCGAGCACGAAGGCATCCTCGGTCTTGAGCAGCGCGCGCGCGTGCGGGATCAGGCGCTCGAGCCAGCGAAGCTTATAGGCGAACTTGGCGCTGGGGCCGCCCGCGTCCTCGATCGGGTTGCCGTTCGGCAGGTAGATGGATGCGACGCGGACCGGCCGGCTCCCTTTCTTCTTGCCGCTGACCACGGCCTCCACGTAGCGCGCCTGCTCGTCCTCGGGATCGCCCGGCAGCGCCCGCAGATCGATCTCCATCGGCGTCTTCGAGAGGATGGCGACGCCGTTGTAGGTCTTCTGGCCCGAAACCGCCGCGTTGTAGCCGAGGTCGCCGATTTCGAGCAGCGGGAAGGCGTCCTCCATGCATTTCAATTCCTGCAAGAGGACCACGTCGGGCTGGGCTTCCTTCAGCCATTCGAGGACCCGGGGAAGCCGCGCCTTGACCGAGTTCACGTTCCAGGTGGCGATCCGCATGGTGGCGCTTCCAGACGCAACGGCCCGCGTCGCGCGGGCCGGCCGCAGTTCAAATTCGGGGGGCCTCAGACGGAAAACGAAGTGCCGCAGCCGCAGGTCGAGGACGCGTTCGGATTCTTGATCGCGAAGTAAGCCCCCATCAGGTCCTCGACGAAATCGACGACCGAGCCCTTGAGCAGATCGAGGGAGACCTCGTCCACGACCACGGCGGCGTCGGCGTTCTTGAAAATACGGTCGTCGGCGTTGGTCGTCGCGTCGAGGGCGAATCCGTACTTGAAGCCGGAGCAGCCGCCGCCCGACACGCTGACGCGCAGCATGGTTCCGGGCTTGCCGTCCTCCTGGACGAGGGTGGCGATGCGGCGGGCCGCGTTGTCCGAAACCAGGACCGCAGGCTCGGTTGCAGGAGTATTGCCGTCCGGCATGTCAAATCTCCGATGCGCTTCCGGCACTCTAGCGGATTCGCTCCTTTAATGTAATTCCCGATCGCGCCTTGTCAAACCGGCCAGGGTTGAGAGGCATTGAAGGTGGTCCAAGGAAGGAGTAGAAACCGAAGGTTCTCAAAGGGGGGCTGGTCGCTGATCAGCATTCAAAACAGCGTTCCGCTCCTTGCGAACGGCAGCCTAAAGGGAGAGTTTTCCCCAACCGAGTTTCGCGGCACGATCGATGCGATGTCCACGGTTGGGGCTGGGGCAGGGGCATCGATCTGTTCGGC
>SHVQ01000048.1 GCA_009694195.1 Rhodospirillales bacterium | reverse complement strand
CGTTTTCTACCTGGTACACCATCATATCGCGTCCCTCAGATGCCGACGAATCCGCCGCGTCCCCGTTCGCCCGTCAAATAGCGGGCGGTGAAAACCAGCATCAGGACGGCCGGCGCGATGAACAACATGGAGAGCACCGCGCTCATGTGATTGTCGCCTTCGCCGATGAAGCTGAACACGGCGAGCGGCAGCGTCTCCACCACGCCTCCCCCGATGATCAGGGTGAACACGTACGTGCGCCAGGAGCGGATGAATGCGAAGAGGCCGCCGACGACCATGCCCGGAAAGATGGCGGGGAGCGTGATGTGAAAAAACACCTGCAAGGGCGATGCGCCGAGCGTGCGGGCGGACTCTTCCGTCTCAGGTCCGTAGTTGGCGAAGACGCCGGCAAGCACGAGAACCACGTATGGCACCACCAGGATCAGGTGAATGACCATCACCCCCAAAAGGGTGTTCGAGAGACCGTATTTGATGAACAGGATGTGAATGCCGATCGCGAGCGGCAGTTCCGGCACGATCAACGGGGCCAGGATCAGGAACTCGATGAAGCGCTTGCCGCGAAACCTATGAAGCCCGAGCGCGCGCGCCGCCGGGATGCCGATCGGGAATGAGATGAGCGTGACGACGCTCGCGATGAGCAGGCTGTTGACGAGGGCGGGGAACGCGCGCGAATAGGGCTCGGTGACGTAAATCCAGCCCCTCGCCGTCCACGTGTCGGGGATCAGGCTCGGGAAGTGCCAACCGGTCGAAAAACACCAGATGAGAACCGGGATCACCGGAAGGATTGCCGAAGCGACGATGCCGACGAGCACCGCGTTGCGCCAGAATCGGATCGAGAGCCCGAGCACTCAGGCGTCCTTCCGGATGTAGATGCGCGTGATCCGCATGTAGAGCCCGGTCAGCAAGAGGATAAAGACAAGAATGAAGACATTGAGAGCCATGGCCTGGGGCCGCGCATTGAGATCCACGTCCAGGTAGTAGCGGAGGCCGACGACCGGCAGCGCGGCGGGGTCCGTGCGGCCGAGCAGATAAGGAATCTCGAACGCGCCGAACACGTAGGCGAACACGATGATGAAAGCCGAGAGCGTGCCCGGCGCGATCAGGGGCAGGATGACGTGCCAGAACCGTTGCCAGCGGTCGGCGCCGAGCGTGGTCGCGGTGTCCTCGTGCTCGCGCCCCATGCCCTGGAGGATCGCCAAGATGATGATCCCCATGAACGGCACTTCCTTGAGGATGTAGACGAGGATGATGCCGATGGAATAGCGATCGAAGACAAGTTCCGGGAACTGTCCCGTCGTCTGAATGAGTCCAAACCCGTGGGCGATGCGGGCCAGCAATCCGGACTGCGTGGTCAGCAGCAAGATCGCCAGCGCGACGACGATATGCGGGATGGAAAGCGAGAGCTGGAACAGAAACGACATCGCCTTCCGTCCGGCGAACGACTCCCGGAGGGCGAGCGCACAGACGACGGCGAGGACGGTGGACAACACGGTCGAGCTGAACGCGATGTAAAAGCTGAGAAGCGTTCCCCACCAGAATTCGTCGTTGTCGAAAAGTTTCTCGTAGGCGTCGAAATTGAGGTCGTAGAGATCGATGACCGGCATATAGCCGAGGCTTTGGCCGATCACGAAGATGCTGCTGCCGACGAAGAGCCCGAGGATGATCAGCATGACCGGCGCGACCATCAGAGGAATTCTGAGGCGCTCCATCACGACGCGCCGGATGCGGAACCGGCGTCGGGGAGGAGTCAAAGCGAGGGTTCGGTCTTGCAGCATCTTCAGCTCAGCCGGAGCACGAAGGAGCCTTGTTGGCCTGAGCGTGTTGACCCCACGGTTTTCGCTGGCCCTCGAGCGGGTCGACCTGCACACCCTGGACGTAACGGTTGTATCCGCAGACCACGTCGACGATAAAGAGAAGCTCGGCCATCTCGACGGCCGTGAGCCCGAGCTCGCGAAGACGTCGCGAATGAGCTTCGATCACATAGTCTGATCCGGCGGCCGCGGCGACGGTGTAGGCGATCATATGCTTGAGTCGCAGGCCTAAATGGCCTTCCTCGCCGAAGCAGGCGCGCCTGCGCTTCCAGCTCGCCGAGAGATATCCCGGATCGTAGGCCATCAAGCGGTACAGCGCGGCGCCGGATGTCGCTACCTGCTCGATCTCCGCGACAATGCGGCGCGCCTCCGGCGAGAGGATCTCGGCATCCGGCGGCGGAAGCACGGGGTTCTCGCCGACACGCGTCCCCTCGGCAAACTTGCTTTCGCCGTTCGTCGTATCGACCACCATCAGCGCCTCGAGGAGGTCCGCATCCGTCGCGCCGAGCTGACGCAGGCGCGTGGTGTGGCTGCGGCAGCAGTATTCACAGTTGTTGGTGGCCGAGATTCCGAGGGTCAAGAGGTGCTTGATCTTGACGGTAAACGCCGAGTCCTTGCCGTAAATGGAACGGCTCCGCTCCCAGCTTGGCGCCAGATGGTCCGGCGTATGGCCCATGAGCAGGTAGATGCCGCGCGGCTCATCGAGGCCGTAGGTCCTTCGGATGGTTTCGTAGACTCTCCGCGCCACCGCATCGGCGTCGGCTGTCATCTTGTAGGAAATGGTGGGCATAGCGGCCGACTCCGTTCAGTACTGCGGGCCGTTTGCGATCAGGATTTCTTCGCGCGCTCTTCGGTTGGGGCGAAGGCCTTTTCGCCCGTCGCCACCAGCAACCCTTGGACGTAGCGGTTGTAACCACAGGCAAGATCGATCACGAGCAGGAGCTCGGTCATCTCCGGATCGGAAACGCCAAGCTCCTTGAGGCGACGGCTGTAAATTTGCGTCCCATAGTCCGAACTGTTCGTCGCGGCGACCCCGAACGCGACCATGTGCTTCGTCCGGAGCCCAAGCCTGCCCTCGTCGAAAAAGCACCGGCGGATGCGGTCCCAGCTCGCCTTTAGATATGCGGGGTCATGCCCCATCAGGCGATAAATATCCTCCGGCTCCCGGTTGCCGTAGGCCTTGCGGATATCGCCGAAGATCGAGCAGAGCGCCTCGTTTGTCTCCTCGGCATAAGCGAGGACCGGATCGTCACCGGCGCGGGTGCCTTCTACGACTTTGTCGTAGCCGTTGACGACGTCGACGATCATCATCACTTCCGTCTGCTCTTCGCGCGTCATCTTCAGCTGCTCGAGCCTTTGGGTATGCAGGCGGACGCAGTAGGCGCAGTTGTTGGTCGCCGATACGGCAAGCGTGACGAAATGCTTGTCCCGGAGCGAAAGAAGCGACCGCGAGACATTCGTGTCCTTCGGGTCGGTGCCGTAGAGATAGCGGCTCCTCTGCCAATTGGCGGCGAGGAACTCGGGCGTGTGGCCCATCAGCTGGTAGATGCCGTGCGGCTCCTTGATCCCGTACGTTTTGACGATGTCGTCGTAGACCTCGCGCGCGAGGCCTTCGGCTTCGGCGAAGCTGTAGTAGGGAATCGTCGCCACGTTCGCTCGCGCTCCCTCGGCAATCTATTCCGCGTAAGCGACCTTGATCTGCCCCCCGCGATGTTTGTCATCGTCTTTAGGCGATGAGAGAGACGATGGCAGGAGTCGCGCGATCGAGGGCCCATCCCAAGGGGCCGCGGATGGGCATGCGCCCTGTGCATGGAGGTGCGCGCGCGGGGCCGTATCCTCTGTGATGCATCCGAGAGCGGCGTCGCGCATTCACGCTATGCTAGCGGCAGATGGAGCGTTTAAACTGGAACCCGCAGGCCCATCCAAGTCGACATCAAGGGGATCCAAGGGAGTGCATGACTGAAAAAGAGAAGAGCAGCAATCGCGGTTGCGTCGGATGTCCGAGCTATGGCTCGTTCCCCGTTGCACGACGGGATTTTCTCGCGATCGGCGGAGCGGGCCTCGTCTCGCTCGCGGCAGCCCGGGGCTCGAGGATCGCGCCGGCAGAGGCCGCCGAGAGCCAGCCGGCCTTTCCGGTGACCGACATCGCGCCCTTGGCCGACATCGCCGCCGGCGCCGAGATGAACTTCTATTATCCGGATGCCGACTCTCCGGCCGTCCTGCTGCGCTTGCCGTCGGCGGCCCAGCAGGGCATCGGGCCCGACGGGACGATCGTCGCGTTTTCGTTGCTCTGTACGCACAAGGGCTGTCCTGTCAACTATCGGGCCGATCGCACGATTCTGATTTGTCCTTGCCATTGGAGCACTTTCGATCCAAGCAAGAAGGGCTCGGTCGTCATCGGACAGGCAAGCGAGCCGCTGCCGCAAATCCGCCTTCGCGTGATGGAAGGGGTGGTTCAAGCCTTCGGTGTCGACGGTCTCATCTACGGCCGCCACACGAACATCCTTTGACGATGACGCGCGTGCCATTGCCGCCACCGACGGCCGAGCGTCGCCAGACGGTGTGTCAGTTCTGCATCGTCGGATGCGGCTATCGCGTCTACAAATGGCCGGTCGGGAAGGATGGCGGGCCGGCGCCGGGCGAGAACGCCCTCGGGATCGATTTCCGCCAGGCGCAGCCGCCGCTCGGAACGTGGATCGCGCCGTCCATGCACAACGTCATCACCGAGCGCGACGGGCGTCGCTACAACGTCGCGATCATCCCCGACGATGAGTGCGTGGTGAACCGCGGCCTGTCATCCGTCCGCGGCGGAGGTCTCGCCCAAACCCTGTATGCGCCGGATCGCCCGACCAAGGCACGCCTCGGCGCTCCTTTGGTCTCCGATGGCCAGAAGCTTCGCGCCATGCCGTGGGACGCGGCGACCGATCTCTCGGCCCGCGTCGTCAAAGCGGTGATCGACCGCTGGGGTCCGGACGCCGTCGGCATGAAGTTCTTCGACCACGGCGGCGGCGGCGGCGGATTCGAGAACAATTGGGCCATCGGCCGTTTCTTTTTCTCCGGCGTAGGAACGAAAAACGCCTCGATCCACAATCGCCCGGCCTACAACAGCGAAGTGCACGCCGCGGGCGACGCCGGCGTCGGCGCGCTCACCAACGCCTATGCCGATGCCGAGCTCGCCGACACCATTCTCATCGTCGGCGCCAACCCCTATGAGACGCAGACCAACTATTACCTCGCGCACATGGTGCCGAACCTCAACGGGGATTCGCTCTCGCTGAAGCGCCAGACATTCGGCGCGGAGCCGGTCGATCGCGGACGCATGATCATCGTCGATCCCCGGCGGACGATGTCGGTCGCCACCGCCGAAGCCGCAGGCGGCGCCGACCGGGTGCTGCACCTGCAGATCGAACCCGGCGCGGACATCGCGCTGCTGAATGCCATCGCGCGCGTCATCCTCGACCGGCGATGGCACGACATCGCGTTCATCGAACGTCATACCGAGCGGCAAACTTTCGAAGCCTATCAGCGCTCGACGCTGGCGATCGACCGGCCGATCGAGTCCGTCGTCTCCGAGGCCGCCCAGATCGCCAAGATTCCGGAGGCTCAGATCTACCAGGCGGCCGAGTGGATCGCCGCGCCGAAGACCAAGGGCTACCGCCGCCGGTCACTCATTCATTACGAAAAAGGCCTTATCTGGGGGCTCAAGAATTACGAGAACGTCGCCTCCATCGTCGATCTCGGGCTGCTGACCGGCAACGTCGGCCGGCCCGGCACCGGCATCAGCCGTCTCGGCGGCCATCAAGAGGGCTACGTCCGCCCGGCGTATCCGGGCGGCCGGCCGGCCTTGAATGTCGATGAGGCGGTGCGCCGGGGCGAGATCAAGGTCTACTGGGTCGGCGGCTGCAATCCCGTGCTCACGACGCTCCGCGCCGAGGCGATGGAGGCGGCGTTCCTGGAACGCGGCAAGCCGGTTCACGCGGCCCTCGCGGCAACGGAGGGAAAGCCCGTCGGCGCGCGCGTCGCCGCCGTCGTCGAAGCGCTGAAGCAAGGCGGGATGATGCTCCTCGTGCAGGACATCTATCTCACCGCCACCGCCCGGCACGCGCACGTCGTCCTGCCGGCGGCGCAATGGGGCGAAACGGACCTCACGTCCATCAACGGCGAGCGGCGGCTCCGTCTCTACGAGAAGTTCATGGACCCACCCGGAGAGGCCCTGCCGGATTGGCGCATCATCGCGAACGTCGCCCGCCGCTTGCGCCAGCTCTATCTCGACGACCTCAACCCGAAAATGGCCAACCGCTTTCTCGACTACGACTGGCGCACCAACGAGGACGTGTTCATCCACGCCCGCTACAGCTTCAAGGGCGACAACAAAGACCCGATGGAGGGTTACGCGGGCGTCACCTATAAGCTGCTGCGCGAGCTCGGAAACAACGGCATCCAGACGCCGACCCGGCTGGTCAACGGCGTCCCCGTCGGGACGGTGAGGCTGCACGAAGACGGCCGTTTCGGAACGCCGTCCGGCAAGGCGCGCTTCATCCCGGCGCCGCTCCCGTGGCCGGGCTATGCGAGCAAGGTCGCGAAGCAGCGGGAGCGCTACCGGTTCTGGGTCAACAACGGGCGCAACAACCACGTCTGGCAGACGCTCTATCACCACCAGCTGGTGCCCTTCTTTCAAGACCGCTTTCCGCGCCCCTATCTCGAGATGCACCCGCAAGACGCCGCCCCGCTCGGCATCGAATCGGGCGATCTCGTGGAGCTCTCGAACGACATGGGCAAGGTGGAAGCCATGGCCTACATCAGCGACAGCGTGAAACCCGGGCACACGTTCATGTTGTTCGGGCAGCCGCGCGGCGCGGTCGGCGATCTGGTCTCGGATCACGTGGATCCGGCCACGACAATTCCCTATTACAAGGGCGTTTGGGCGGATATCCGAAGGCTTCGCGCCGACCCTAAACTCAAAGAAACGGTTTCGTTCTTGCCGCAAAACATTGCCGAGTAGACCGCCGTGCTCCATCGCTTTGCCCTGATGTTGCTGACTCTGCTGCTCGTGAGCGGCGGCGTCGCCGTTGCCGCCGACGTTTCCACCATTGCGGCAAGGAGTGATTTTTCCGGAGCCGACCTGCGAGGTGCCAATCTCGCCGGCCGCAATCTCGAGGGCATCATTCTTGTCGGCGCCAATCTCTCGGGCGCCAATCTCGAAAAGACGGTGTTGCGCGGCGCCGATCTCAGGGAAGCCTACCTTCGCGAGGCGAAGGCGAAAGGCGCCGACCTGACGGGCGCGAAGCTCGGCGGCAGCGACATGACGCGGGTCGATCTGACGGACGCGCGATTGGACAACGCCGATCTTTCGCGCGCGCGGCTGGACACCGCCAACGCCCCCCGCGCGAGCTTCGCCGGCGCCATGCTTCCCGGCGCGAGCCTGGTAAAGGCGATGCTCGAGGGCGGCAACTTCGCGGCGGCCTTTCTTCCGGGAGCCGATCTGAGCCAGGCGAAGCTTGCCGGCGCAAATCTGCAGGCGAGCAACTTGGGCGCTCACGCGATCGGATACGCGGGCCCGGCTCCTGCGCGCCTCCGGGGCGCCGATCTGACGGGAGCCAACCTTGCGCGGGCCGTTCTCCGGGGCGTCGATCTCAGGGAGGCGCGGCTCGAACGGGCGACGTTGACGGAAGCGGACCTCAGTCATGCCGATCTCAGCTGGGCGCATGCCGCCGAGGCGGATTTTTCGGGCGCCAAGATGACGTGGGTGCGTGCGTACGCGACGGACTTCCGCAAGGCCCGGCTGACGGGAGCCTCCCTCGCGCTCGCACAACTGACGGGCGCCGATTTTTCCGGAGCCGATCTCGGGAAGGCCCTGCTCGAACAGGCGGATCTGAGCCAAGCCAATCTGACCGGCGCACGGCTTGGCGAGTCGACGTTGACGGGCGCGCGCTTCGAAGCGGCGCGTGGTCTACCGCAGCCAGTGAAGGAGTCGTCACGGTGAGCCCTGCGCGAGTGTTGGCCATGGTAAAAAGAATGCGTCCCGATCACACAAACACAAAGGTCGGGGCTCTGCCGCGGCTATCGACGGCCTTGCTCGGCGAATATATCGGGACCTTCATTCTCGTCTTCTTCGGTGTCGGGTCGGTGAACGCCGCGGTGGCGACGGGCGCGCAGATGGGACTTTGGCAGGTGGCCGTGGTCTGGGCCGTCGGCGTCAGCCTCGGGATTTATTCCTCCGCGTCGTTGTCGGGGGCGCACATCAATCCGGCGATCACGACCATGGCCGCGCTCTACGACGGCTTCCCGCTCCGGCGCGTGGTTCCTTACTGGGTCGCCCAGGTCGCCGGAGCCGCCTGCGCCTCGCTTCTCCTTTACGGCATGTTCGCGGAGGCCATCATCGAGTTCGAGCGGAAGCACGGGCTGTTGCGCGGGGGACCCGGCAGCGAGTTGAGCGCCATGATGTTCGGCGAGTACTTCCCAAATCCGGCGATCTTCGGAACGGCGGAGGAGGCCTGGCGCATCGTCGGCGAGCGATCGGCGTTCCTCGCCGAAATGATCGGGACGGCCATGCTGGCGTTCATCGTTTCCGCCGTGACGCATCCACGCAATAGCGCGCGCCCGTCGCCGGCCGTGGTGGCCGTCATTATCGGCCTCGGCGTCGCCGCGATCATCTCCGTCGTTGCTCCGCTCACCCAAGCCGGCCTCAACCCGGCGCGCGACTTCGGGCCCCGTCTCGTCGCCTATTTCCTCGGCTGGGGCGAAATCGCGATCCCGGGCCCGCGCGGCGGCTGGTTCACGGTCTACATCCTCGCGCCGGTCATCGGCGCGATCATCGGTGGGGGCCTCTACCGCGCCTTGGCGGCTCGACTTCCAGGCCCGTAGGGGGCGGAAATCTTGAATGACTGAGAGCGACGGTATAGCGTGCTTTCCGGCGTCTTGCCGGGCGCGGCGGAAAACACGGCATCGGGCATTCCTTGTGACCCATGACTCACCCCGCGGCACAGCGTCCTAGCGGAATGGCCAATCGTCCTTCCGTTCCCGTCGTCACGCCCGAGACAATCGATTGGGATCAGTTGCGGATTTTCTACACGGTGGTCGGCGCCAAGAGCTTCACCCGCGCCGGGCGCATCCTGAACTTGAGCCAATCGGCCGTCAGCCGGCAGATGGCTGCCCTCGAACGGTCGATCCGGGTCTCGCTGTTCCACCGCCACGCGCAGGGCTTGGTCCTCACCGAACCCGGCGAGGAGTTCTACAAGGCGGTCTCCGACGTGTTCAAACGGGTGGCCATCGGCTTGGCGTGCATGAACGAATATCGCGACGTGCCCAAGGGCCCGCTCAAGATCACCACCTCGGTCGCGTTCGGCTCGGGCTGGCTGACCAGCCGCGTCAATACGTTCCATATTCTCTATCCGGACATCTCGGTGTCGCTTCTGCTGGTCGACAACATCGAGCTGGACCTGTTTCTCCGTCAGGCGGAAGTGGCGATTCGCTTCGCCCGTCAGACCCACCCGAACCTGATCCAGCGCCACCTGATGACCATCCGCTACCGCGTGTTCGCGTCGAAAGACTATCTGGAACGGCACGGGACGCCCACGAAGCCCGAAGATATCGACCATCACGACATCGTCGTGTACGGCGAGGAGATTCCCGGCCCGGTCACCGATCTCGATTGGCTGCTGGAGGCGGGCGCGCCGCCGGGAACGCGACGGGAGCCGACGCTCCGCGTCAACAGCGTCTACGCCATCTACCGGGCCGTGCGCAGCGGGCTCGGCATCGGCGCGCTGCCTCACTACCTCAGCGACGAGGATCCGGACCTGGTGGAAATCCTGCCGGAGCTGGAGGGTCCCCGCATGGAGGCCTATTTGGTCTACCCGGAGGAGCTACGCCACTCGCGCCGGATCGCGGCAGTCCGCGACTTCCTCGTCACGGAAGCCTCGGACTACGCGAAGGAGGAACGGCGGCCAGAGCCCGAGCGCAAAACTCCGCGAAAACGGCGCGGCACCACGGAATCGAGCCCCGCGAGGGCGAAATAGCGGCGGGCATTCGGGACGGCGACGATGGGCGAGCCTCAAGCGTTCCGTGTGCGAGTCCGGCACAACGTCGTCCGCAGCCTCGGTCCCGTCCCGATGAATGCCTCGGTCCGCATCCCCGAAACGAAGCTCGAGGTCAGCACGCAGCTCGCGCGAAACCACCAGGAGCGGGGCTGCATCGACGGCGACTATTATTTCGACAACGCCGATCGGGCCAAGTATTTCGCCATTCTTTGCCAGGACTTCGTGAAGAAGCTTGTCGATAAGACGGCGGAAGAATTGGAGCGGGTGCGCAACCAGCCGGGCGAGACTTGGCGCAACCCCTTCAGCCCCCATAAGGACGACGAATAGGCTCCATTGCGACGTTGAATGGGCGTGGCGTCGACCCATTCCTGCATAGGCCCCCATCCCAGTCGAATGACGCGGCGCGTCCGCCGCGGTGCTACGCTGGGGACAGCGTAGGAGAGAGGCCATAACCAAGCCGAAAGTGATCGTCACGCGCCGCTGGCCGGAGGAGGTGGAGCAGCGGCTCATCGGGTTGTTCGACGTGGCGCTCAACCAGGACGACCGTCCGCTGAGCGTCGAGCAGCTGCAGAACGCACTCCGCACGGCGGATGCGGTCTTGCCGACGGTCTCCGACCGGATCACGGCGGACGTGCTCTCGGCCGAGCCGTTGCGCACGCGAATCCTCGGAAGCTTCGGCGTCGGCTTCAATCATATCGACATCAAGGCGGCGAAGGCCCGCGGCATCGCCGTCACCAACACGCCGGACGTGCTCACCGATTGCACGGCGGATACGGCGATGACGCTTTTGCTCATGGTTGCGCGCCGGGCCGGCGAGGGCGAGCGCCACGTCCGCACCAAGGCTTGGACCGGCTGGCGGCCGACCCACATGATGGGCACCAAGGTCACCGGCAAGACCCTCGGGCTCATCGGCATGGGGCGAATCGGTAGGGCGGTGGCCAAGCGGGCACACTTTGGGTTCGGAATGCAGGTCCTCTTTCACGATCCTCAACCGCTCCCTGCGGAAGAGGCCAAATCTCTCGGCGTCCGCGCCTGCCCGTCCATCGAGGATGTCTTGCGGCAGGCCGATTTCGTCTCGCTGCACTGTCCGGCGCTGCCGGAAACGCGCCATTTGATGAATGCCGAGAGGCTGGCCTTGATGAAGCCGACGGCCTTTCTCATCAACACGGCGCGCGGCGACGTCGTCGATGAACAGGCGTTGGTCGATGCACTCCGTCAGCGCCGCATCGCGGGCGCCGGTCTCGACGTGTTCGAACGGGAGCCGAACGTGACGGACGATCTGCTGACGATGGAGAACGTCGTCCTGCTCCCCCATCTCGGCAGCGCGACGCGCGAAACCCGCGTCGCCATGGGCATGCGCGTCGTCGACAACCTGATCCAGTTCTTCGTCGACAAGAACCCGCCCGAC
>SHVQ01000019.1 GCA_009694195.1 Rhodospirillales bacterium | reverse complement strand
GATGCGCACGTTCTGGAAGCCCTGGTCGTCGAGGGCTTCGCGGATCGCGCCGACGCGGCCGTCCATCATGTCGGAGGGCGCGATCACGTCGCAGCCGGCCTCCGCCTGCACGAGTGCCTGCTTGCAGAGCGCCTCGACGGTTTCGTCGTTGAGGATTTCTCCGTTTTTTACCAGCCCGTCGTGGCCGTCGCTGTTGTAGGGGTCGAGGGCGACGTCGCAGAGCACGCCCACGTCCGGATGCGCCTTTTTGGCCGCCCGCGTCGCCCGGCAGATCAGGTTCTCGGGATTGAACGCCTCGGCCGTGTCGCGCGTCTTCAGGCCCGCGTCCGTGTAAGGAAAGAGCGCGATCACCGGAATGCCGAGCGCTTTCGCCTCGCCGACCGCGCCGGCCAGGAGATCGACCGAAAGCCGCTCGACCCGCGGCATGGACGGCACGGGCTCGCGCACGCGCTTGCCCTCGACGACGAAGACCGGCCAGATGAAATCGTCGGCCGCGAGCCTGTTCTCGGCGACCAGGCGTCGGCACCATTCGTCCGTCCGGTTGCGGCGCATGCGAACTTGCGGATAGGCGCCCCGCACGCGCGGACGCAAACGCTCCAGATGTTTCATGACGGTCGGCCCCGATTTCATCCTCTTTATTTAGAATACGCTCAATTCGGCCGGTTCAAAAAGGGGTGATCCGTCCTTGACGCGTAAGCAGGCAGGTTATATATCATGTGGTGATATGAAATGGAAGGCGATGAACCGGACTACGGGCTTGAGTTCCTGCTGGCCTTTGACGGCCGCGTCCATCACCTCGAACAGGGCTACTGGATCAAGTTCGCGATCAAGCGCGTCAAGGCCGTCACGCAGCAACCGCACGGTCTGTCCTATTCGTTTACGCTCCATGCGCCCGATGGCAGGCGACTGGTCGGCTTCGACAACGCCCACAAGGTTCCAGCGGCCGGCTCGCGGTTCAGACCGAGACCGGACGCGACCGATCATTGGCACCGGGCGGAGCACGATCAAGGGCGACCGTACGAATTCAAGGACGCCGAAACCCTGATCGACGACTTCTTCAACGAGGTGGAGCGCGTGTTGCGCGAGCGTGGCGTTGGAACGGCGGTCGTCGGGGTGGAAGAAACACGGAGGCCAAAATGACCCGCTCCAAAGTGCAGAGCCTACGATCCCTGCGGGACGAGATGAAGGCCGTGGCGCGAGGCGATCGAGCCGCCCCGGCCGATGCAGCCAAGCCAAGCTTCAATTCGGTCGAAGCTTTGGTCCGGCTGTTGACGCCGGAAAATCGGCAGCTTCTCGCGATGATCCGCGATCGCAAGCCGTCGTCGATTGCCGCGTTGGCCGAGATGAGCGGACGGGCGCAACCGAATCTCACGCGTACCCTCGCGAAGCTGGAAGCTGCCGGCTTTGTCACCATGAAGACGGTCGGCCGCCGCAAGGCGCCGAGCGCTGCCATCAAGAAGATCGTGGTCGAGATCGATCCCTATTCAGACGATGATCGCCTTCGCGTTGCTTAGGTGAGAAGGCCCCGTGGACCCGGACGACGTCGAGCTTGAGGAAGTCCTGTTCGAGTTCATCCGCGTCGGCAAGGCGGTGCGCGTCGTCGCCATCGATCCGGAGAGCGGGACCGAGATCGTCATGGTCGGCGCTCGCGGCTACAGCGAGGATTACCTGAAGCGGCTGGCGACGCGGAAGCTGATCTATGCCATCGCCAAGCGGCGGCGCAAAGCCGGCGAGGGTTGAGAGTGTTGCCGCGCGCCGGTTCCAATTTCCCTTGACACCGGGCCGCCCTCAGGTAGCGTCAAACGGCCCAAAAAAATAATGCCGAACAGGCACTTGGGTGGGCGGTGGGCGAGGGAGACGGAATGGCGGCGGGAGTCGGCACTCCGCGGACGCGAACCATAGGCACTTCCATCCGTTTCCCGGCACGTGCATGCCGCCGCCCCGGGCCGCGCTCGCGCGCACGCGCATAGGGGACGGCGATGGCCTACTTCCTCCAGCAGCTCATCAACGGACTCTCGCTCGGTGCCATCTTCGGCCTCATCGCCATCGGCTACACGATGGTCTACGGCATCATCGGGATGATCAACTTCGCCCACGGCGACATCTTCATGGTCGGCGGGTTCATCGCCATCATCGCGTTCATGGTGCTCGGGCTGTTGGGCATCACCTGGGTTCCGCTCGCCCTTCTGGTGATGCTGGCGGTCGCCGTCGCGTTCACCGCGCTGTACGGATGGGCGCTCGAGCGCGTGGCCTACCGGCCGCTCCGCAACTCGGGCCGGTTGGCGCCGCTGATCTCGGCCATCGGCATGTCGATCTTCCTGCAGAACTACGTGCAGTTGCTGCAGGGCGCCCGCAACAAGGCGCTCGGCACGCCGCCGATCAGCGGCGGCATCACGCTGATGGATAGCGCCGGCTTCAGCGTGCAGCTCAGCTACATGCAGATCATCATCATCGTGTCGACGGTGCTGCTGATGGCCGGCTTCACCTATCTCATCAACACGACGACGCTCGGCCGCAACCAGCGCGCGTGCGAGCAGGACATGCGCATGGCGCGGCTTCTCGGCGTCGACGTGGACCGGACCATCGCGCTGACTTTCGTCATGGGCGCGTCGCTGGCCGCCGTCGCCGGCATGGTGTGGCTGCTCTATTACGGCATCATCGATTTCTACGTGGGTTTCCTCGCCGGCATCAAGGCGTTCACCGCCGCCGTCTTGGGCGGCATCGGCTCGTTGCCGGGCGCCATGCTGGGCGGGCTGCTGATCGGGCTCATCGAGGTGTTCTGGTCGGCCTATTTCAGCGCCGAGTACAAGGACGTGGCCGCCTTCGGCATTCTCGTGCTCGTTCTGGTGTTCCGGCCGACCGGGCTTCTCGGCAAGCCCGAGGTCGAAAAGGTCTGAGCCGTGCAGAAAGCCGTGGCGGCCGAAGCGGGCGCGCGACTCGAGGGCGGCTGGGCGGAGATGCTTCGGGATGCCGCAAGCGTGGCCGCGGTGTCGATCGCGCTCGCCATTCCCTTGGTCGGCTTCCATCTTATCGACCATCTGAGCACCACGCAGGTCGAATTCCGCTTCGGCCAGCTGTTCTACGCGGTGGCGGTCATTTTCCTCGGGCGGCTGGGCTTGTTGCTGATCGGGGCGGGATGGGCGCGTCCCATCGCCAGTTTCACGAGCGCACTGTCGTTGGCCTGGCTGGTCAACTCCGCCGCGTCGGCGGTGCCGGTCGCCTATCCGGCGCTCGGCTGGTTCACGTTCCTGCTGGCCGCCACGCTGGCGGTGCGCGGCTGGCACACGTTCTACCGCGACACCGCGGGAGCCGCCGCCAAGGCGCGACAAGCCGGTCTCGGCGCCATGGTGAGCCGGGCGGCGGTCCACCTCACGCCGTTTCTCGTGCTCGTGGCCGTGAGCGTGCCGTTCTACGCGGTGATGGCCGACGACAAGCGTGCGGTCGATTTGGGCATCCTGATCTTTACATACATCATGCTGGGCTGGGGCCTGAACGTGGTGGTCGGCCTGGCGGGCCTGCTCGACCTCGGGTACGTGGCCTTCTATGCCGTCGGTGCCTACTGCTACGCGATCGTCTCGATCGAGCTCGGCCTCTCATTTTGGGAATCTCTCCCGCTCGCGGGCGCGCTCGCCGCCACGTTCGGAGTCCTGCTGGGCTTTCCGGTGCTGCGCTTGCGCGGCGATTACCTTGCCATCGTCACCCTCGGCTTCGGCGAGATCATCCGCATCATCCTGCTTAACTGGAACGAGCTGTCGAACGGACCGAAGGGCATCGGCAACATCCCGCGCCCGGGCTTCTTCGGCATCGCGTTCACGGCGTCGCCGCCCGAAGGCTCCATCGCCTTCCACGAGTATTTCGGCCTCGATTATTCGCCCATGCACCGGCAGATTTTTCTCTACTACATCATCCTGGTGCTGGCGATGGTGACCAACTGGTTCACCCTTCGCATCCGCAAGCTGCCGATCGGACGCGCCTGGGAGGCTTTGCGCGAGGACGAGACCGCGTGCCGCGCGCTCGGCATCAATCCGACCAACACCAAGCTCACGGCGTTCGCCATCGGCGCCATGTTCGGCGGCTTCGCCGGCGCCTTCTTCGCCACGCGCCAGGGCTTCATCAGCCCCGAGAGCTTTAACTTCCTCGAATCCGCGATCATCCTCGCGATCGTCGTGCTCGGCGGCATGGGCAGCCAGATCGGCGTCGTGATTGCCGCGATCGTGCTGATCGGCGGGCCGGAGTGGTTCCGCGACCTCGAGCTCTACCGCATGCTCGCCTTCGGCGCCCTGATGGTGGCGATCATGATCTGGCGCCCACAGGGCCTGCTCGCCCACCGCGACCCGACGATCCGCCTCGGCGTCGCGGGGCGGGGAGGCACGCCATGACGCGGCTCTTGGTTGTCGAACATCTAACGCTTCGCTTCGGCGGCCTGGTGGCCGTCGACGACGTTTCGTTCGCCGCCGAGGACCGGCAGATCACCGCCATCATCGGGCCCAACGGCGCCGGCAAGACGACGGTGTTCAACTGCTTGACCGGCTTCTACAAGCCGACGGTCGGGCGGCTCACGCTCACGCACCCGGAGGGGCACCGCTTCCTCCTGGAGCAGATGGAGGGGCACGTCATCGCCAAGACGGCGCGCGTGGCGCGCACGTTCCAGAACATCCGCCTGTTCCCCGGCATGTCGGTGCTGGAGAACCTGGTTGTCGCCCAGCACAACAAGCTGATGCGGGCGTCCGGCTTCACGCTCGCCGGCCTGGTGGGCGCGCCCGCCTACAAGAAAGCCGAGCGGGCGGCGGTCGATCTCGCCAGCTATTGGCTCGACCGGGCCGGCATCGTCGGCCGTGCCGATGACAGCGCCGGCAATCTCCCCTACGGCGCCCAGCGGCGGCTCGAGATCATCCGCGCCATGTGCACGGAGCCGAAGCTCCTTTGCTTGGACGAGCCGGCCGCCGGCTTGAATCCGCGCGAGACGGCCGAGCTCAACGAGCTTCTGATGTTCATCCGCGACGAGCACAAGATCGGCGTGCTCTTGATCGAGCACGACATGAGCGTGGTGATGAAGATCTCCGATCACATCGTCGTGCTCGATTACGGCCGCAAGATTTCCGACGGCTCGCCCGCAGCCGTGCGCGCCGACCCGGCGGTGATCCGCGCCTATCTCGGCGAGGAAGAGGACGAGGCGCTGCCGCCCGAAGTGTCCAAGGACCTCGGCGCTGCCGGCGTCCCCGCGGGGAGTTGATCCGCAGTGGTTGAAACGGGACACAAATTTTTCGTCATTCCCGCACAAGGGGGTTTCTTTTGGGGGATTCCCCCATACCCCCGGGCGGGAATCCAGAGCCGCAAGCACCGTCGCTTGCCCCTGGACCCCCGCTTCCGCGGGGGTGACGGCATTGGGAGCAGGGGTGACGATCGGCACGGATGCGCGCGGGTGCAATCATGAGCGCCATGCTGTCGGTCCAGGGCGTGCACACCTTCTACGGCCACATCGAAGCCTTGCGCGGCATCGATCTGGAAGTTCGCAAGGGCGAGATCGTCGCGCTCATCGGGTCGAACGGCGCCGGCAAATCGACGCTTCTGATGACCATCTGCGGCACGCCCCAGGCCGCGAAGGGCCGCGTCGTCTTCGACGGCCGCGACATCACGAAGGTGCCGACGCACGAGATCATGCGGAGCGGCATCGCCCAGGCGCCCGAGGGCCGCCGCATCTTCCCCCGCATGACGGTGCTGGAGAATTTGCAGATGGGCGCCTCGTCGGCCCCGCCCGAGCATTTCGCCGAAGACCTCGAACGCGCGTTGGCCATCTTCCCCATTCTCAAGGAGCGTCAAGGCCAGCGCGGCGGCACGCTCTCGGGCGGCGAGCAGCAGATGCTGGCGATCGCGCGGGCGCTGATGAGCCGGCCGCGGCTTCTTCTTCTCGACGAGCCGTCGCTCGGCCTCGCGCCGATGACCGTGCGCCGGATCTTCCAGGTCATCCGCGACATCAACCGGCAGGGTGTGACGATTTTCCTGGTCGAGCAGAATGCGTACCACGCGCTGCGTCTCGCCCACCGCGCCTACGTGATGGTCACCGGCACGATCGGGATGACCGGCACGGGCGCCGAGCTTCTCGCCAATCGCGAGGTGCGGGCGGCGTATCTCGAGGGCGGCGTGACCGAAGAGGTGGTGGCGGGAGGGGCTCCGTGACTCCGTTTCAGGACAACTGGGTCCAGATCGCGGTCAACGCTTTCGTTTTGTACGGGTGGTTCGCGCTGATGGCGGGCCAAGCGCTCGCCCGCACGTGGCGGCCGTGGGGGCAGTGCATCGGCTACGGCCTGCTGCTCTCGCTGGGCGCGCGGCTGACGGAGTACATGCTGTTCATCGGCCGCGCGCAGAACCTCGACGCGTACGTGATCGAAAATCTCGGCTTTGCGACCGTCGGCACGATCTATCTGATCGCCGTCACGCTGGCTGCGCACCGGCTGTGGCTGGCCCGCATGATGGTCACCCAATATCCCTGGCTCTACGAGCGCGCCGGGCTTTTCGCCTGGCGGCCTAAGGCCTAAATTCCAGCCGGTTTCGCGGGGCTTCCCTTGCGCCCGGCGGCCATTGCTGGCGGGGGCGGGGTGTGGCATTGTTACGCAGCCGGGCAGGCAGTTATTCGGAGGCTTCCCAGGTTTCCATGCCCGGTCAACAGCACAAGAGCAACCCATGAGGAGAATCGAGCATGCGTAAGGTTTCAGGGCTCCTGGCCTTCGCGGTCGCCATCGCGTTGGCAACCGCCTCGGCGTGGGCCCAGGATATCGTTGTCGCGGTCGCCGGTCCGATGACCGGCGGCGACGCCACCTTCGGCGAGCAGATGAAGCGCGGCGCCGAGATGGCCGTGAAGGACATCAACGCTGCCGGGGGCGTGCTCGGCAAGAAGTTGAAGCTGGAGATCGGCGATGACGCCTGCGAGCCAAAGCAGGCCCTTCCGGTCGCCAACTCTTTCGTGCAGAAGAAAGTCGTGTTCGTCGCCGGCCACTATTGCTCGGGCGTGTCGATCCCGGCCTCGGCCGTCTACGTCGAGAACAACGTGATGCAGATCACGCCGGCCTCGACCAACCCGCGGCTGACCGACGAAGCGAAGGCGAAGAAGTGGACGACGGTTGCGCGCACCTGCGGCCGTGACGACATCCAGGGCGTCGTCGCCGGCAAGTTCCTGGCCGACAAGTACAAGGGCAAGAAGATCGCGATCCTGCACGACAAGTCGGCCTACGGCCAGGGCATCGCCGAGGAGACCAAGAAGAACTACAACGCGGCCGGCGGCAAGGAGACGCTGTGGGATGCGTTCTCGAAAGGCGACAAGGACTTCACCGCCATCATCAGCAAGATGAAGGCACAGGCGATCGACGTGGTCTATGTCGGCACTTACCACACCGAGCTCGGACTGATGGTGAAGCAGGCTCGCGAGCAAGGCTTCAACGCGCAGTTCGTCAGCGAAGACGCCATCGTCACCGAGGAGTTCTGGAAGATCTCCGGGCCGGCGGGCGCGGGCGTTCTCATGACCTTCGCGCCGGACCCGATGGCCGAGCCGACGGCCAAGGCCGTCGTCGAGAACTTCAAGAAAGATAAGTACACGCCCGAGGGCTACACCCTCTACACCTATGCCGCGTTCCAGGTCTGGATCGAGGCGGTGAAGAAGGCGAACTCGACCGACGCCAAGAAAGTTGCCGCGCAAATCCACGGCAAGACGTTCGATACGGTCATCGGCAAGCTGATCTATGACGACAAGGGCGACGTGAAGAACTCGAACTACGTCTGGTACGTCTGGGGCAAGGACGGCAAGTACACGCAGATAAAGTAAGCGCGAACGTCGTACGGTTTGCGGGGGCCCGGCGGCCGTAAGCTGCCGGGCCTTTCCGTTTTCGGCATCTCGTCACCCCCGCGCCAGGGGTCTGCGGGGGAATCCCCCGCAAGAGGCCCCCTTCCGCGGGGGTCCAGCACTTACGTAAGACTGGGTTCCCGCTTTCGCGGGAACGACGCGAAAGGGACCCGTGGACACCACCCCCGTCCTCATCGTCGGCGCGGGCCCGACCGGGCTGATGCTTGCCAATCAGCTCGCGCGGCGCGGTGTCCGCCCGATGATCGTGGAGCGCAACCCCGGCCCGTCGATCCGGACGAAGGCGCTCGGCGTTCAAGCGCGCACCCTCGAAATCTACGCCCGCATGGGGATCATCGGCCGGGCGCTCGCGCTCGGCCGGCGCGCGACCGGCGCCAACATGTGGGTCGCCGGCCGTAAGATGGCGCGCGTCCCGCTCGGCGACATCGGGCGCGATCTCAGCCCGTACCCGTTTCTCCTGATCCTCGGCCAGGACGACAACGAGAAGCTTCTCGGCGAGGAATTACGCAAGCATGGCGTGGACGTGCAGTGGAATACGGAACTCGTCGGCCTCGCGCAAACCCCGGCGCGCGTCACCGCCACGCTCAAGCGGGCCGACGGCACGACGTTCGAGGTCGAAGCCGGCTGGGTCGGGGGATGCGACGGCCCCCACAGCGCGGTCAGGCACCTCTGCAACATCGGCTTTCCCGGCGCGCCTTACGAGCACGTGTTCTTCGTCGCCGACACCCGGGCGACCGGGCCGATGGTGCCGAACGAGCTCAATGTCTATCTCTGGCGCGGCGGGTTCCACGTGTTCTTCCCCATGCGTGGGGCCGATCACTGGCGGGTGGTCGGGATCATGCCGCCGCATCTCCGCGGCCGCGACGATCTCGACTTCGATACGCTCGTCCCTTATGCCGGGGAGAATGTGGGCGCAGCACTCCGGTTCCAGGAGTGCACCTGGTTCTCGACCTACCGCATCCATCACCGGCGGGCCGAGCGGTTCCAGGAACGCCGTTGCTTCCTTCTCGGCGACGCGGCGCACATCCACAGCCCGGTCGGCGCGCAGGGGATGAACACCGGGCTGCAGGACGCCTACAATCTCGCGTGGAAGCTCGCGATCGTTGCGTCCGGGCGGGCGGACGCGCGGCTGCTCGAAACCTACGGAGCCGAGCGGGTTCCCGTGGCCGAGCGGCTGCTCAAGACGACCGACCGCGCGTTCACGCCCCTCGTCTCCGACCGTTGGCTCGCCGGGATCTTCCGCACGCGGCTTTTCCCCCTGATCCTCAAGTTCGCCATGAGCCGCGATGTCACGCGCAAGCTCGCGTTTCGCACGATCTCGCAAATCGGCATCCGCTATCCCGAGAGCCCGCTCTCGCAGGCGCTCGCCGATCTGTCGGAGAGCGAGCCGCGTCCGGGCGACCGCTTCCCGTGGCTCAGGCTCAAATTCGCGCCTGACGGTGCGCCCGAGGATTTTTTCGCCCGGCTCGACGATATGCGCTTCAATCTCGTCGTGATCGGGCCGTCGCTGCCGTCCGGCGGCCTCGCCGATCGCGGCGGCCTGATACGCACGCACGTGGTGCCGGACAGCCCGGCCAACGATCGGGAGCTTGCCCGCGTGGGAATCCCGAAGCCCTCGTTCTATCTTCTGCGGCCGGACGGCCACGTCGGGCTCGCGGGCGCGCGCCTCGATGCGGGCGCGCTCGCCCGTTACCTGGACGAGCGGGTGACGCTGCTCCCAACGTCGTCATGACCGGGCTTGTCCCGGTCATCTACGCGCTAAAGGAATGGATCGCCGGGTCAAGCCCGGCGATGACGAAGGGGTGAGTTCCCCGCCCTACGCCTTCCTGGGGATCAGCTTCCGCTTCTTCCAGGTGGGGGACGCGGTGGCAAACCCTAAGAACTGGATCGCCAGCATGGCGGCCAGGCTCGACGTCATGTCGGCGACGTCGAGATAGGGGTTCACCTCCGCCACGTCGAAGCCGGTGACGGTCGAATTGTTGCAGATGTACTCGAAGCTATCGAGCAGCTCGAAGTAGTTCATCCCGCCGGGCTCGGTGCCGGAGCAGCCGGGCGCGATCGAGGGATCGATGCCGTCGACGTCGATCGAGTAGTAGACGTTCTGCAGCTCGCCCACGTCCTTCAGGCACTCGACGATGCCGCGCCGGCGGATTTCGCGCGCCGTGAAGATGAAGTTCCCGTGCTTCTTGGCGTCGTCGTAGTACTGGCGCGAGTTGCGGATGCCGCGGATGCCGAGCTGGACGATCTTGCGCACGTTGGGGAGCTCGGACGCGCGGCGGAACGGCATGCCGTTCGCATGCGTCACGCCGAGCGTATCGTGGGTGAAGTCGAGGTGCCCGTCGACCATCACGAGGTCCATGGGCTCGTTGCCATAGGCGCGGATGAGCGGGAAGCTGATGGAGTGATCGCCGCCGAACACCACCGGGAACGCACCGCGCGAGAGGATGGTCGCCACGTCGTCGGTCGCGTTCTGATAGGTCTCCATCGGCTTCGTGTAGATGATGTCGACGTCGCCGCAGTCCCAGATGCGGTTCGCCTTGATCTGCTCGGTCAATATGTCTCGGCCGGTCTCGATGTCGAAATAACCGGTCTTGCGGCCGCGCGGATACGAGAAACGGAGCGACATTTCGCGGATCTTGCGCGGGCCGAGGCGGCTTCCGGAGCGGAAGTTGGAGCCTTCGTCGAACGGGAAGCCCAGGATGGCGATGTCGGCGTCGAGCTTGTCCAGGTCCTCGCAAATCGGGAACCTGCAAAAGCTCGCGATTCCGACGTGCGGCAAGTTGATCCGTTCTTTTCGTGCCATGAGATGTTTTCCTCCGCATCCATTGTGTTTTGTCGGAGGGGGTTTATGGCGTCGGCGCGGCTTCGTCAATGGGCACGTATGACTCCCATTCGCGCGCCGCTATACTGGCCGCCGGCCCCTCGCGGGCCAATATTCAAAGTACGAGACGGAAGGCGATCCCATGCCGAGACGCGCGTCCGCGACGAAGTCCAAGGCCAAGCCCAAGCCCAAGAACAAATTCCGCCCATCCGAGCCCAAATCTCTCGCTCCCGCCGACGCGGATGCGGTGTACGAGGCTCTGCGGCGGGAGAGGGCGCGGGCGATCGTGCTCTCCCAGGCGGCGAGCTCGCGAAGGCGATCGACCTGGAAACGCTGCTCGCCCGCGTGTCCATCTCGTTCATCATCGTAAGGTAGTGGCGGCGCCGCCAGCGGTTATCGTCATCCGCACGGAACGTTTTTCTTGAATTCCTATGGCGGAAACACCATATTCGCCTATGGATGAACGGAAGTCTCGGCTGCTCCGTGGGTCGGGTCGAGCCGGGACGACCTGAAGGCGTTTCCCGAAAGAGGTCCAGGACCGTATCGGTTTTGCCCTCTATCAGGCTCAAATCGGGCTTAAGAATCGCGACGCGAAATCGCTGTCCGGGTTTGGCTCCGGTGTCTTTGAGGTCGTCTCTGATTTTGACAGAAACACCTATCGAACCGTGTACGTGGTCCGATTTCGGCAGGCAATCTACGTCTTGCATTCGTTTCAAAAAAAGTCCCGGAAGGGCATTTCAACGCCGCAGTCCGATATCGAAGTGGTCAAGCGTCGATTGAAGGCGGCGTCCCAGCATTACGATGCAACCTATGGCATAGGATTGAAAAAATGAAAGGCGGCAAAACCAAAATCGAGAGAGGGTCAGGCAACGTTTTCGCCGATCTCGGACGGCCCGACGCCGATACGCAGCTGTTGAAAGCCGAGCTTGTCGCCCGACTCAACGCGATCATGCGCAGCCGCGGCTTCACGCAGGTACAAGCGGCCAAGCGGCTCGGCCTCTCGCAGCCTGATGTGTCGCGCCTCCTCAGAGGCGACTTTCGCGACTATTCGATGGAACGGCTGCTGCGCCTGCTCACGGCGTTGGGCAGTGACGTCGAGATTCTGATCCGCGAACCGCGGACGCGCCGGCAGGGCCGGCTCAGAGTCGAGGCCGCATAGAAGGAATAAGCCATGCAACACTTCCGTTCTCGGTGGCTTCTCGTTCTTCTCGCCGTTCTCGGCCTTGCTGTCGCTCCCGCCGGTGCCTTCGCCGCCGACAAGCTGATCTTCGCCGCCGACGGCGCCGCGATCCGCGGCTACGATCCGGTCGCCTATTTCACCGAGAGCAAGCCCGTGAAAGGGAGACCTGAGTTCCAGCACACGTGGAAAGGCGCCACCTGGCGCTTCGCGACCGCGGCCAACCGCGACGCGTTCGCCGCCACGCCGGAGAAATACGCGCCCCGGTACGGCGGCTACTGCGCCTGGGCGGTCTCGCGCAACTAC
Source organism: Rhodospirillales bacterium (assembly GCA_009694195.1). Lineage (GTDB taxonomy): Bacteria > Pseudomonadota > Alphaproteobacteria > Rhodospirillales > SHVQ01 > SHVQ01. The sequence continues at coordinate 37,572 of SHVQ01000019.1, read as the reverse complement.
ACGGCCTCCACCGACCCCGACGCCTGGCGCGTGGTCGACGGCAAGCTCTACCTCAACTACTCGAAGAACGTGCAGGAGAACTGGGCGAAGGACGTGCCCGGCAACGTCGCCAAGGGCGACGCCAACTGGCCGGGGCTCGCGAAGAAACTGGCGGAGTAGGGGAATTCCCGCCGCCAGGATGCCCGCTTGCGCCGTTCGCGCCGGGATGGCACGGTAGGGCGAATCCGGCCGCGGGGCCGGTTTTGTTTTCAGGCTCGTGGGAATGTCCCTCGTCTCCGCCCGGCTGTCTCTCGCCTTCTCTTGCCTCGGCCACGCATCGTCGCACCTGTTCCAGCCGATCTTCTACGTGGCCGTCCTCGCCCTCGAGCCCGAGCTTGGGATGACCCACGGCGAGGCGATCGCGCTTATCGTCGCCGGCAACGTGTTGATGGGCGCCGGCGCGCCGCTCGCGGGCTGGCTCGGCGACCGCTGGCGGGCGACCGGCATGATGGTCGTCTTCTTCTTCGGGACGGGCGGCGCGATGGTGGCGACGGGATTTGCCGAGACTCCGCTCGCGATCGCTCTCTGGCTCGCCGTTACCGGATTGTTCGCCTCGATCTATCATCCGGTCGGCTTCGCCTGGGTGGCGAGCAACGCCGTCAAGCAGGGCACAGCCTTCGGCATCAACGCCATCTTCGGGAGCCTCGGTAACGCGATCGCGGCGCTCGGCGCCGGCGCCCTGATCGCCGCCTGGAGCTGGCGGGCGGCGTTCATCGTCCCGGGCGCCGTGGTGGCCGCGATCGGCGCCGCGTTCTTGGCTGTTGTCGTCAGGGGCCTGATCGTCGAGCCGCGCGCCGACCGCGTCGCCACCAAGCCCGCCTCGCGGGACGACATGGTGCGCGCCTTCGTCGCGCTCTCCTTCACCATGTTCTGCGCGGGCATGATTTACAGTGCGACCCAGCCGGCGCTGCCGAAGCTGTTCTCCGAGCGCCTGGGCGACGTGGGCGTGCTCGGCGTCTCGGCGACCGTCGCCGGGGTCTATTTCATCGCCGGCTTCATGCAGCTGATCGCGGGCCTGCTCATCGACCGCTTCGATGCCCGCAACGTTTACGTCTGGTCGTTTCTCGCCCAGGTGCCGATCCTATTGCTCGTGGCCGTAACCGCGGGCGCGCCGCTTGCCGCCCTCGTGCTCGGGATGGTGGTCTTCAACATCGTCTCTGGGCCGGCCGAGAACGTGCTCGTCACCCGCTATTCGCCCAGGCGCTGGCGCGGCCTCGCCTTCGGCCTCAAGTTCATCTTGAGCTTCGGCTTGGCCGGACTCGGCGTGGTCATGGAAGGGACCCTCTACGATCTGACCGGCGGCTTCTACTGGCTGTTCGTCGTCATGGCCGGCTTCGCGGTCGCGGGCTGGGTCAGCGGGTTGTGGCTTCCCGGCCGCGGCGCCGCGCGCGTTCCCGCGCCGGCCGAGTAGCGCCGCTCAGTTCCCGAAGCTCGTGATCTGCCGCCACGTCTTGTGGCCGTCCGGATAAACCTGACCCGGGAAGGCGACCTTGCCGGACAGCGGGCTTTGGCCGTTGGTGCAAAAACCGCGCTCGTCGTCCGGGACGATGATGCGTTTTCCATCCGCGCTGAGCTTCCGTTTGCCGCGCCAGAAGTCGCACGTGGCGCAGCGGCGGTCGGTCGCCGAGAAGGTCGCCGCGTGGCCGTCGCGTCCAGCGCATAGAGAGGCGGCGAGGGCCGGCAAGAACCCCGCGATGCGGCGGATGAGCGACCGACGGGTGATCATTCCCTTCTTTCGTCATCGCCGGGCTTGACCCGGCGATCCACGTGGATGCCCGCGTCAAGCGCGGGCATGACGAGACTAATACCAAGGCCACGCCGGTTGCAAACGCGCGCGCTTGGCGCATAATCGCGCTCCCGTTTCCCACGCCGCTGAATCCGCATGTCGCCCATCTCCGCCCGCCTCTCGTTCGGCTTCGCGTGTGCCGCCCACAGCTTCTCGCACCTGTTCGCGCCGATGTTCTTCGTCGTGGCGCTCGCGCTGGAGAGCGAGCTGGGACTGAGCCACGGCGACGTGATCACCCTTGTGATCGCCGGCAGCCTGATGTTCGGGCTCGGCGCTCCGCTCGCGGGCTGGCTCGGCGACCGCTGGAGCATGACCGGCATGATGGTGATCTTTTTCCTCGGCACCGGTGCGGCGATGGCGATGACGGGGACCGCGACGACGCCCTTGGGCATCGCGCTCTGGCTCGCGGTCACCGGCACGTTCGCATCCATCTATCACCCGGTCGGCATCGCCTGGGTGGTCCGCAACGCCGTCAACCGCGGCATGGCCGTCGGCGTCAACGGGATCTTCGGCGGTTTCGGCATCGGGAGCGCCACGATGATCGCGGGCGCGTTGACCGAGTTCGCCGGCTGGCGCTGGGCCTTCATCGTCCCCGGCGTCGTGGTCGCGGCGACCGGTCTCGTCTTCTGGGCGTTGCTGGCGAAGGGCGACATCGTCGAGCCGAAAGTCGACCGGGCGCCCGAGGCGCCTACGGGGCGGAGCGACATGGTCCGCGCCTTCGTCCTCCTCTCGTTCACGATGATCTGCGTCTCCCTGGTCGAAAACTCGACGCTCCCCGCCATGCCGAAGCTCTTCACCGAGCGCTGGGCGCCGGAAGGCGAGGGCGTGTTCGGCATCTCCGTCATCATCGGCACCATCTTCCTCATCGCCGGGTTCATGCAGCTCGCCGGCGGCTATCTCGTCGACCGCGTCGCGCCGAAGATCGTCTACGCGACCTGCTTCCTCCTGCAGATCGCCTTCTTGAGCGCCGCGGCGACGTTTACCGGCGTACCCTTCATCGCCGTCATCGCCGGCATGGTCTTCGTCAACATCGCGGTGTTGCCGGCGGAAGCCGTCCTCGTCGCCCGCTACTCGCCGAGCCGCTGGCGCGGCCTCGCGTTCGGTCTCAAGTTCGTCCTCAGCATCGGATTGAGCAGCCTGGGCGTGCTGCTGGAAGGCACGATCTACAACCACACGGGCGGCTTCTACTGGCTGTTCATGCTGCTCGCGGGATTGTCCGCGCTGGGCTTCCTCCTCTCGCTTCTGCTGCCGGCGAAGCGCGCGGAGGCTCAGGTTCCGGCCGCGGCCGAGTAGGATTCCCGCAAATTGTCGCCCCCGCGAAAGCGGGGGCCCAGGTCGATGCCCGAGTGTTTCAAGAGCTGGGTTCCCGCTTGCGCGGGAACGACGATGTACATTACGAAGCGGAGCGGCGCCGACCCGGCTCCACGAGCCGCCGGTATTCGGCCGACACGCAGCGGTCCATGACGACCGTGAGGCCGTGCTCTTCGGCCCGGCGGGCCGCCGCGTCGTCGCGCACGCCGAGCTGCATCCAGATCACGCGGATGCCCTTCGTGGGGGCCAGCGCGACGGCTTCGTCGGCGACGGCGCCCGCCGCGTCGCTGGCGCGAAAGATGTCGACCATGTCGATGGGGCCGGGAACGTCGGCGAGGCGGGCGTAGACCGTCTTGCCGAGGATCCGGCCGCCGCCCCGCGGATTCACCGGGATGACCGCGTACCCCTTCTCCCCGAGGAAGCGCATGATCCGGTGCGAGGGCCGGCCGGGATCGGGAGAAGCGCCGACGATCGCAACGGTGCGAACGCTTGTGAGGATGTCGCGGAGAAGGGAGTCGCTGTCGGGAACCGGCGCCGTCACTTGTCTTTCCACGCGGGCGTCGGCTTTTTCGCCACGAAGGCGTCGATGCCGGCTTGCGCGTCCTCGGACGCGAGGTTGCACGCCATCGTCTCGCTCGCGAGCGCATAGGCCGCGTCGAGCCCGGCCTCGAGCTGCCGGTGGAACAACCGTTTGCCGAATGCGATCGCCGCCGCCGACTTGCCGGCGAGCTTGGCCGCGAGGGCGCCGACCGCCGCGTCCAGCTCCGGAAGCGGCACCACGCGGTTGACGAGCCCGGCCTGGAGGGCGGCCTGGGCGTCGATGAAATCGCCGGTCAGCAGCATCTCCATCGCCACCTTCCGGGGCACGTTGCGGGTGAGCGCCACCATCGGCGTCGCGCAGAAGAGCCCGACGTTGATTCCGGAAGTCGCGAAGCGGGCCTCTTCCGAGGCGACCGCGAGATCGCAGGAGGCGACTATCTGGCAGCCCGCCGCCGCCGCGGTCCCGTGCACGCGCGCGATCACCGGCTTCGAGAGCTTGGCGATCGCGAGCATCACGTCGGCGCACTTCTTGAAGGCGGCCTTCGCGCTCTCGGCGTCGTCGCGGAGCTCCTGCAGGTCGTGGCCGGCGCAGAACGCCTTGCCGGCGCCGGCGAGCACGACGACCTTGACCCCGCAGGCGCGCTCGAGACCTTCGAGTTCCTGGCGGAGCGCGTCCAGGAGCGCGATGGAGAGTGCGTTGTACTTGCGGGGTCGGTTGAGGGTAAGCGTGGCGATCGCGCCCGCATCGCGGCGCACGAGGACAGGCTCGTTGTCATCCGGTCGCGGATGCTCGCCCATGGCAACATTCCTTCGAACGGGGGCGGAAACGATGCGCGCGCCGACTGTCCGTCTTCCCGCCCGCCTTTGCAAGGGGGGGGCGGCCCCGGATGCTGCGCGGTATTATATTACCCTATGCATAAAGGCCCGGATTGGAATAGGTTTTCCGTTGACGGCGCGCTTGAATTGGCCTAATTGACGCGCGCTCGGTGGCGATCCCGCCGTCTCCATTTCTCTGCCGTGGTTCCGGATACGAGGCGTTCCATGAAGACCTACTCGGCCAAGGCAAGCGAGATCGAGAGGAAGTGGTACGTCATCGACGCCGACGGCCTCGTGCTCGGCCGGCTCGCGACCATTCTCTCCATGCGCCTCCGCGGTAAGCACAAGCCGATGTACACGCCCCACCTCGATTGCGGCGACAACATCATCGTCGTCAACGCGGAGAAGGTGCGTCTCACCGGCAAGAAGCTCGGGCAGAAGACCTATCACTGGTACACGGGCTATCCCGGCGGCATCAAGGAAACCAAAGCCGGGCAGGTGCTCGCGGGCAAGCACCCGGAACGCGTGATCCTGACGGCGGTCGAGCGGATGTTCCGGCGCAACCGGCATCCCCTGTTCAAGCAGTGGCTGGGCAAGCTGCACGTCTACGCGGGCGCGGCGCATCCCCATGAGGCCCAGAAGCCCGAGGTTCTCGACGTCGCCGCCATGAACCGGAAAAACAAGCGGAGCGCATGAGTCCCATGGCCGAGGAAACCAAGACGCTCGACTCGTTGCAGGATCTGAAACAGGTCGTCGCGACCGTCGTTCCGGAGAAAGCGGCCGAGCACGTGCAGAAGATCGACTCGTTGGGGCGCGCGTACGCGACGGGAAAACGGAAGAACGCCGTCGCCCGCGTGTGGCTGAAGTCCGGCCCCGGCAAGATCACGGTCAACGGCCGCGAGCTGGAGGTCTACTTCGCCCGGCCCGTGCTCCGCATGCTGATCCATCAGCCGCTCACGGCGGCCAACCGCCAGGGCCAGTTCGACGTGCTGGCCACGGTCGTCGGCGGCGGCCTGTCGGGCCAGGCGGGCGCCGTCCGCCACGGCATCAGCAAGGCGCTCACGTTCTTCGAGCCGGCCTTGCGGCCCGTGCTGAAGAAGGGCGGCTTCCTCACCCGCGATGCCCGCGTGGTCGAGCGGAAAAAGTACGGACGCCGCAAGGCGCGCCGCCGCTTCCAGTTCTCGAAACGCTAGGTCGGTTTCGCAGACCATTGTCGTGGCGGCCAAGCCGCCCGAGTGATAGTATTCCCCTATACTGTCTGCCACTTTTTGGCGTGCTTGGCATTATAGGGGGATCAAATGAGCAAGCTGCTTCGTGACAGTTCTGTTGTCTCGGTGATTGTTCTCATGTTGGCGACGTCAGCATGAGCCTCGCGGCAGATGGCGCCAAACGCCGCAAAGCTCGACGTTGATTTTGATTGGAGCAAGACGTCGCGGTGTGGGACCGAGTCCCCGGAAATCCGCGTTCGCAATGTGCCCGTGGGAACGAAGACGCTGGCGGTGAAACTTGTCGACTTTGACGCCGCGAATTGGAACCATGGGGGTGGCGAGGTTGCCTATGCGGGGCAGGCCGCCATCCCGCCGGGTGCACTCAAGGCTGGCTACAACGGGCCGTGTCCTCCCGGTGGCGTTCACACGTACGAGTTTACGGTTGAGGCGATCAACGATAAGGGCGACTTGATCCTCGGCGAGGGCAAGAAGGCGGTTAAGTTTCCGTGACGGCCAGGGCGAGCCGTCGCGAATAGCTTCGCCCCCCGCAACTCTCTTCCGTTGAGGTCCATGCGGGCCATCGGCCATGCCGTGAGCAGCGCGCGTTTCTGACTCTCGAAACGCTAATTCACCCAGCCCCGCTGCTTGCCCTATGATCGACGGCCTCAGGCGAACGCGGGGCCGCACCCCCTCCCCTAGCCCTCCCCCTCGAGGGGGGAGGGCTAGGGGAGGGGGTGTACGCGATGGAGTGGATACGATGAACGCCACATCGAACAAAATCCGGGTCGGGATCGCGGGCGCCAGCGGCTACACGGGTGCCGAGCTGATCCGCATTCTCCGCCGTCACCCGGCGGCGGAAATCCGCGTGCTGACCGCCGACCGCAAGGCGGGCCAGCCGCTCGCGGCCGTGTTCCCCCATCTCGCGGGGACGGGGCTCCCCGATCTCGTCGCCCTCGACGCCGCCGACTGGAGCCAGGTCGACATCGTGTTCTGCGGGTTGCCGCACGGAACGACGCAGGAGTTCATCGCGGGCCTGCCCAAGCGCTTGAAGGTGATCGATCTCTCGGCCGACTTCCGTCTCGCCGATGTGAAGACGTATGCCGAGTGGTACGGGCACGAGCACCGGGCGCCCGCGCTGCAGAAGGAGGCCGTCTACGGCCTGACCGAGCTCGCGCGGGACGCGATCCGCAAGGCGCGCCTGATCGCCTGCCCGGGCTGCTATCCGACGTCGGCCCAGTTGCCGCTGGTGCCGTTGATCGAGGCGGGCCAAGTGGTGCTCGATGACATCATCATCGACGCTAAATCGGGCGTCAGCGGGGCCGGCCGCGCGCTCAAGGAGAACATCCTCTTCTGCGAGGTGGGCGAGGGCATCAACGCCTACGGCATCGCCTCCCACCGGCACGCGCCGGAGATCGAGCAGGGCCTCTCGAAGGCGGCCGGCCGCGCGGTCATTGTCAATTTCACGCCGCACCTGATGCCGATGAACCGCGGCATCCTTTCGACGATCTACGTGAAGCTGAAAGGGAAGGCGTCGCCCGCCGACCTGCGGGAGACGCTCGCCCGGCGCTATCGGGGCGAGCCGTTCGTCCGCGTGGTGCCGGAAGGCGTGAGCCCGGCGACCCGCCACGTGCGCGGCTCCAACCATTGCCTGATCGGCGTGTTCGCCGACCGCATCAAGGGCCGCGCGATCGTCATCGCCGCCATCGACAATCTGGTGAAGGGCGCGTCCGGCCAGGCGGTGCAGAACATGAACGTGGTCGCCGGCTTCGCCGAGACCGCCGGGCTCGAGCAGGAGCCGTTGTTTCCGTAAGGCGTTCGGCTGCGATTCACGCGAATTTAACGCCGCGCCGCTTAGCCTATTCCCATGGGCGGCGCTGGCGACGTTCCGGGGTCGGCACTGACCGAGCAGTGCGCTCTCCTTCTCGACACCGAGGACGTGGTGAAGCGGCCGCCGACCGTGTGGCTGGAGCGGCTGCGCGGGCGCATTAAAGCTCCGGACGAAGCACTTCAAGATGCCGTGGCGGCGTTGTGCGAGGCGATTTCCCAGGCGACGATTGCCGTGAACGCCTTGGAAGCGCGGCATCGCCGCAAGCAGGCCAAGAACATCATCCGGCTCAGCGTGCCAGGCTACAGCGCCCGCTTCATCGCGCGCTTGGAAGTGCTGGCCAAGGCGCGCATCGCCGCCGGCCGGACGGAGTGGCTGTCGTACGCGAGGCCGACGCCCGCTCCGGCCGTGGGCCGCCTCGCGGCCGAAGCGTTCGAGGCGCTCGGGCGCGCGGGCGTGCTCTACACGGGCGCGCAGGGCCCGGTCGCCGCCGGCGCGCTGCGCCAGGCCCACCCCGACGTGCGGGACGAAGACATCGATGCCGCGCTCGACCTTTTGAACCGCGCCCGGCGTGCGGCGCTCGCGTTCGACGAGGCGATCCTGGGAGACGGACGCGCCGCCGCCTCCGCGGCCGACCGGCTGCACAAGAAGTTCCCGGAGCTCGCGCGGGAATTCTGCACCCGCTTGATTGCCGAAGCCCAGTACTTGATGCGCTAGGGGAGCGACGCCAACAGATGAGTCCCCTCGTATTCCTCAATCGTCACCCCGGCCGAGCGAAGCGAGAGCCGGGGACCAGGCTTTCGGCGATATGGACCCCGGCTCGCGCGGCTCAGGGTCTGCGGGGAATCCCCGCAAGAATCCCCTTGGCCGCTTGGCCGGGGTGACGGGAGGAGCGAAGGTTTGGCTGCCGGGTATCATCCGTTAGAGTCGCAACACTAGCGGAGCGCCCATGGCGAAACGTCCGAACTGGACCAAGGTGCGCAAGGCGGCCGAAACAGGCGATGCCGACGCGCAGTACTTGCTGGCCTGGAAATACGAGGAAGGCCATGCCGACGACGAAAAAGCGCGGACGTGGTTGGAGAAGGCGGCCCGTCAGGGGCACGGGCTCGCCCATTACAGGCGCGCCCATCTCTCTCGCGACTCAGCGGAGAAAGTCGCGTGGCTCACGCGCGACGCCGGAAGCGCTGGCGGCCCAAGCGGACCTCGATCGGGATGTTGTCGGATAAATATTACGCCGGCGTGGCGTAGCGGCTCCGCATTGCCTCAGTCGGCCCGGCGCCATGCCGTGTCGAGCCAGACCCCGCCGGCGCCGAGCATCTGGCCGCGCATGCCGCGCGGGTGGATCAACGTCGGTTTCAGCGTCATCGCGCGCCCGACGATCGGGCCGGACGATGACCACACGTAATAGCCCCTGAGCTCCGCCGCGCAGCCGGAGACGCTGACGACATGCCCGGTGACGCGGGCGGGCGCCTTGTCGCCGCCCCAGATTTGCGAATGCACGCCCGGCTCGCGCTCCCAATCCCAGCGGAGCCCGTCGCCGTCCCGCCGGATGTCGAGGGTGTGAAGGGGCATCGTCCAGCGGCCGATCAGCCACGCGCCGGATGCGCCGAGGGCGCCGGCCATCGAACACGGGCCTCCCGCGGCATCGACGGCCGGCGGCGGCGTCCGTTCGGTGCACGCCGCGATCACCAGCAGAAGGATAAATAAGCTCCAGGACTTCATCGCAAGCACCCGCGTGTCTTCCTCCGGCGATGCTAGCGGCAAGTGGTAAAGGAAGCCCTAGCCGCGGTCCTCCGCGACGCCTCTTGACGGGCTGCCTGGGCGGGCCGAGATGTAAGCCGTTCAGGCGTCGCCCGGAGGTTGAAGGAGGACCCGAATGTCGGAGACCATCTATGTCGGAACCCACAAGGGGCTCTTCCAGCTCGCGCGCCGCAAAGGGGCGTGGGACATCGCCGACATGCGGTTCCTCGGCGATCCCGTCACCGCAGTGTTGCCGGCCGACGGCCAGGTCTTCGCCGGGCTCGACCTCGGTCATTTCGGGGCGAAGCTCTGGCGCCGCGACCGCGCCGGAACATGGCGCGAGCTTCCCGTGCCGGTCTTTCCGCCGAAGCCGGACGACGCCACGGACGATCCGCACCCCTGGTCGCTCGGCAAGATCTGGGCGTTCGCGTCCGGCGGCGTCGATGGCCGCCTGTGGGCGGGCACCATGCCGGGCGGCCTCTTCCGCTCCGACGACGGCGGCGAGTCGTGGGCGCTGAACGATCCGCTCTGGCGGATGCCCGAGCGGCGGCAGTGGATGGGCGTCGCCGGCGGCGAGCAGCCCGGCATCAATTCCGTGCTCGTCGATCCGTGCAACTCCTCCGACATCCGCGTCGGCGTCTCCTGCGCGGGCGTCTGGGCGAGCACCGATGCCGGCACCTCGTGGCGCATCATCAACCAGGGCATGTACAACGAATAAATGCCGCCGGACCGCCGCGGCGACCCGATCGCCCAGGACGTGCACCTGCTCGCGCGCTGCGCCGCGCGGCCCGAGATCGTCTGGTGCCAGCATCACAACGGCGTCTTCCGCTCGGAGGACGCGGGCCATGCGTGGGCCGAGGTGACGGCGATCCGCCCGTCCAAGTTCGGCTTCGCCGTGGCGGCGCACCCGAGCGACCCGTTGACCGCGTGGTTCGTCCCGGCGATCAAGGACGAGCGGCGCGTCCCGGTCGACGGCAAGCTCGTCGTTGCCCGCACGCGCGACGGCGGCAAGAGCTTCGATGTGCTGCGCAAGGGTCTCCCGCAGCGCCACGCCTACGACCTGGTGTGGCGCCACGGCCTCGCGGTCGACGCGAGCGGCGAGCGCCTGGCCATGGGCTCGACCAGCGGCGGGCTTTGGATCTCGGAGGACGGCGGCGATTCGTGGGCGGCGCTGGACGCGCGGCTGCCGCCGGTCACGGCCGTGCGCTTCGGGTAGAAAGCGCCGCGCTCAGTCGTCGTTGATGCTGGCCGCGTCCGGCTCCGGCGGAATCAGATTGAGCATCGTCTGCCCGATCAGGGAGCGGAACCGCGGGTCGTCGGGCGCGGCAGGCAGCGGCATGCTCGCGGTCACTCGAGACTGCGCCTGAGCGCCGACGCAGAAGCTCGCGAGCAGCCGGAGGCGGCCGTCCGCTGCGCCGTCGGCGAAGGCGGCGCTCCGCGCCTCGCAAAGGTCGAGCCCGCTCATCGCGGGCGGCGGATTGAACAACATGACGACGCGGGCCGGCGGTTGTGCGGCCCCTTCGGGCACGGCGAGGAAACGCTTCACCTGGGCCGCGCTGTGGCCGGTCATCGATTCCGTGATGCTGCGCTCGACGGACGCGCGGTCGGCGGAGAAGGGGTTGTTGAGGATCGCCACGTGGATGTCGCCGTCGCGGGCGGCGTATTGGAAGCTCTGGGGCACGCCCGACCGGTACATGTGCGCCTGGATATGTTCGCTGGAACAGGCGGCGATGAGCAGACAGGGAATCAGAATAAGAGGACGCATCACCGATCGCTTCAATACGGCTTGTGTCAGCAGGTATTGTTCGCGCAGTTGCCGCCCTGATCCGGGGACTGGATGGGAACGATGTCCCGCATGACGGCGGCGACCGCGCGGCGGAAGACGGGATCGCCCGGCGAGGTCACGGCGGGGGCGCTCGCGACAACGTCCGACATCACGTCGTCGCCGCTGCAGAACGCCGCCAGAATCCGCATGCGCTCGCCGGTCGGGGCCGAAGGCAGCGCGCTCGGGTTCCGGCAGGCGGCGCCGCCGTTGGCGGTGATCGGCGGATCGAACAGCATCACGATCCGGATATAGGGGCGCGCGCCGTCCGCCGGCGTCGCGATGAAGCGGGTAGGGGCTCCCCGGTAGGCCTCGCTCATGGCATCGACCACGGCGCGGTCGAGCGCGGCCTTTTCGCCGGCGAACGGATTGCCGACGACCACGGCCGGGAAGGTCCCGTCGCGGGCGCCGTAGGTGAACGTCTGCTCGATGCCCGGCCGGTGGTAGTAGGCCCTCACGGCTTCGGTCCTGCCGTAGTAGTCGCAGCCGGTTATTGTGAGCGCGCCAATTCCGATTAGGAAATGCAACGAACGTTTCATTCGAGTAGTCCGCTTGCGGTGAAACCGAGTGTATTTAAGCATATCACGAACAATGCGGGAACCGGCAGAGGGGAAAACCGAAGCGCCGCTCGCGGTGCGGATCGACCGGGGGAACAAGCGTTTGCACCACCGCGCCCACCATGCTGCGAAACGCGGAATTTTCCGGTGCGCTTACCGTGCCCATGCGCGCCTTGACTTCCGATTGCAGCTCGTCGGCGACGCAGAATCCGGCGTGGAGCGTGATCCGGTCCGGGTGCCGCTCCGGAACCAGCCGCGCCGCATCGCCGCAGAGCTGATTGCCCGATGAATTCACCGGCGGGTCGAAGAACATCACGATGCGATAGTTGGGGCGCGCGTTATCGCCGGGGGTGGTCGTGAAGTTGACGGGGGGACCCCAGTGGCGGCCTTGCATGGAGTCGGTGACGGTTTTCCCGAACGTTTCCTGCGCGACGGACGGGAACGGATTTCCGATCACCGCCACCTTGAAATCGCGGCCGCCGGCGTAAGCGAACGTGCTCGGGATGCCGGCACGGTGATAGAGCGGCGTCAGCGCGGCGTCGGTCGGAGCGCAGCCGGCAGCCAGCACGGCCAACAGGAGCAACCACTTCTTTTTCGGGAACCGCATCGGGACCTCGTCCGGCCGCCGCTTCGGCTTCGCGCCGGCAGGCGCCAACAGCACCAAGAAAATGTGTCGGAATTGTGCGCCGCCGCCCCGGCGCCCGCGTCATAGCCGCGGCGCATCGAAACCATAGGCAATCGGCATTTCCGCCGGCCGCCCGCTTGATCCAATATCCGGCCCAACGCAAACGACCGCGCTTCGACTTCGAAAGACGGAAATCGCTTCAACCCAAACAGGAGTATGCACCCATGTCGAACAAGACCCTCGCCGTCCTCGCCGTGTCCGCCCTCGTCGGCTTCGGCACCTTCACCGCGACCGCCGCCCTCGCGAACAGCCAGGTGGCCAAGCAGGGGTCCATCGCCCGCGACGTGATGACCCCGGACGTGTCGCAAATCCCGGCCGGTTTCTCGCAGCCCGGCAACAGCCGCTAACGACCGCGAACGGATGACGCCACGGGTTCCTTCCCCCCGAACCCGTGGCGTTGTCTGTAAGCCGTGGATGGAAAAGTCTAAACGTCCAGGTCGCGCGCGAACCGCGCGTGTTCCTGGATGAAGGCGAGGCGGAGCTCGGGCTTGCGGCCCATCAGGCTTTCGACCAGCTTCGCGGTCTTCTTCGCCTCCTTGGCTTGCTTGCCGTCGCCCTCCCGGGGGATGACGACGCGAAGCAGAGTGCGCTTCTGGGGCGCCATGGCGGTCTCCTTGAGCTGCGCCGCCGGCATCTCGCCCAGGCCCTTGAAGCGGCTGATCTCGACCTGGCCGCGGCCCTTGAACTCGCTCTTCATGAGCTCGTCCTTGTGCTTGTCGTCGCGGGCGAAGAGCGTCTTCGGCCCCTGGCTGATGCGGTAGAGCGGCGGCATCGCGAGATAGAGGTGGCCGCTCTCGATGAGCCCGCGCATCTCTTTGTAAAAAAACGTCATCAGCAAGGACGCGATGTGGGCGCCGTCGACGTCGGCGTCGGTCATCACGACGACTTTCTCGTAGCGGAGCGCGTGCTCGTCGAACCGCTCGCCCATCCCGCAGCCGAGCGCTTCCACCAGGTCCTGCAGCTCCTGATTGGCGCGGAGCTTCTCCGGGCTGGCGCTGGCGACGTTGAGGATCTTGCCGCGCAAGGGCAGCACGGCCTGGAACTCGCGCGCACGCGCCTGTTTCGCCGAGCCGCCGGCCGAGTCGCCTTCGACAAGGAAGATTTCCGTCCCCTTCGATGAGTTGCGGGTGCAGTCCGAGAGCTTGCCCGGGAGGCGGAGCTTGCGGGTCGCGGAGGCGCGTTTCAGCTCCTTGTCCTGCCGGCGCCGCAGGCGCTCGTCGGCCCGCTCGATCACGTGCTCGAGCAGGGTCTTGGCGCGCTCGGGGTCGCCCGAAAGCCAGTGGTCGAAATGGTCGCGCACCGCGCTCTCGACCAGGCGGGCGGCGGCCTCGCTCGCGAGCCTTTCCTTCGTCTGCCCCTGGAACTGCGGGTTTTCGATGAACAGCGACAGCATGACGCAGGCGCCGCCGAGCGCGTCCTCGGCCATGATCTTGGCGGCCTGCCGGTTGCTCACGAGCTCGCCGTAGGCCTTGAGGCCGCGCATGACGGCCGACCTTAGGCCCGCCTCATGGGTCCCGCCCTGCGGCGTCGGCACGGTGTTGCAGTAGGAGTTGAAGAACGGATCCTCGTCCTTCGGCCAGGCGATCGCCCATTCGACCTTGCCCGACGCGGCATCGCCGTTGAGCTTGCTGTCGCCCTGGAACGGCTGGGGCGTGAGCGTCTTCCGCGCGGCGAGCGCGGACGCGAGATAGTCGGAAATGCCGCCCGGGAAATGGAAGGTCTCCTTGGCCGGAATCTTGTCCTTGCGGTCGAGGAGCGCCGGATCGCACGACCAGCGGATCTCGACGCCGCGGAAGAGGTAGCCCTTCGAGCGCGCCATCCGGTAGAGGGTCGCCGGGCGGAACGTAAGCTCGGGCCCGAAGATCTTGGGGTCGGGGTGGAAGGCGACGGTGGTGCCGCGGCGGTTTCCCGCGGGCCCGACCTTTTTCACCGGCGCTTTCGCTTCGCCGCGCACGTAGGACTGCGTCCAGAGCTGCTTTTCGCGCACCACTTCAACGGTGAGCCGATCCGAGAGCGCGTTGACGACGGAGACGCCGACGCCGTGGAGGCCGCTCGACGTGGTGTAGACCTTGCCCCCGAATTTCCCGCCCGAGTGCAAGGTCGTCATGATCAGCTCGAGGGCCGAGCGATTTTTGTATTTGGGGTGCTTCTCGACCGGGATGCCGCGGCCGTTGTCGCTCACTTCGAGCGTGCCGTCGGCCTGCAAGTGGATTTCGATCCGGCTTGCCTGGCCGGCGACCGCCTCGTCCATGGCATTGTCGAGGACCTCGGCCGCGAGGTGGTGGAGGGCGGGCTCGTCGGTGCCGCCGATGTACATGCCGGGCCGCCGGCGCACCGGCTCCAGCCCCTCCAGAACCTCGATGTCCTTCGCCGAATATTCCTCGGATTTTCCTCCGCGGCCGGCTTTGGCGCCGGAGGCGCCGCGACCCTTGGCGGGTTTCGGGCGCTCCTTCCGCGGGCGCTTGTCGGCAAACGCAAAGAGATCGTCCATCAAAGCTCCTCGTGAGCGAATCCCGGCGATGATCCTAAGAATCCCGCTCCGGCTGCGCAAGCAGGATGCAGTGTGATCTACGCATTTGAACGCTATTTGTTGTAGCCCGGTAGGGATGCAGCTAAGGGAAGGGAGGCGTGCGCTTCGGCATTCTAGCCGCCGTGCTTGTAATCAACATTAAATGATGGGCATCACTGAATACCTAAGGATGCCACATTTACAATGTAGCTCGACTAAAGGGTGAAGATCGCCACGCGCGGTATGGGATCTCACCCTCGTTGGGCAGCGGCTGGACTTATCCAGCCGGTATGGCGGGAACGCGGGTTGCCGATAAAACAGGGCGGAGCGAGCGGAACGGGTGAGCCGTCCAAGGGGGCACTTGCGGGGGATGCCCCCGCAGACCCCGGGAGCCGGCGCTACTGGCGCGACCACTACACGCTGAATACCTGGAAATCATTCCGCCGGAGCAGCGGAAAAGTCGCGAGCTTCCGCGAGTCCGACCGGCGGCATCTCGGGCCGATGAAGCCCGGCGACTATCTCCTCTGCTACCTCGCCGACGCCGAGCGCTGGGTGGGCGTCCTTGAGGTCGACGGCTATCCGTTTCCCGCCCGCCCGTCGCCACCAAGCCGCGCAAGGGGTCGGACGGGCGGGCTCGCGGGCGTTCCCGTCATCCCCGTCGCCGTGCTCTCCCCGGAGACGGGGGTTCCCTTCGCGATCCTCGAGGATCGGCCCGAGACCGTTCGGCTACGAACCGATGGCGCGGCGGGTGAGCGGCGTTCGGGGGGAGGGCTGAAATCCTGCGATCGCACGTTCGGCGAGGCCGTGGCCGCTGCCGTCGTGGAGAAGGCGCGCGACTTGGCGCTGCGACCATCGGCGCCGGCCGCGCCGGCATTGGATCTTTCGGGCGAGCCGCGCATTTCGGAGAACCCCACCCTTCATACGGAAATCCAATGGCTCTTGGCCAAGCTCGGTGACGACATGGGGTTGCACGTGTGGGTCGCGCGCAACGATCGCCACCGCGACTTCAAAGGCCACCGATTCACCGGCCTCGCCCGCCTGGTCGACGCGCTCCCCGTCCAATTCGACGCGAAGACGACGCGGACCGTGGAGCTGATCGACGTGCTCTGGCTGCAAGGGAAGGCCATCGTCTCGGCCTTCGAGATCGAGAGCACGACGTCGATCTACACCGGCCTGCTCAGGATGGCGGACCTGGTGGCGATGCAGCCGAACCTGAACATTCCGCTGTTTCTGGTGGCGGGGGCAGAGCGGCGCGCCAAGGTTCTCGGCGAGGTGAACCGGCCGGCGTTCTCGCGCCTCAACCCGCCGCTCAATCAGATTTGCCGCTTTATCGCGTTCGAGACGTTGCGCGCGCGCCTCAGCGCCATCGAAGGATTCGCGCGCCACATGAATCCATCATTCCTCGCCGAGGTTTCCGAAGCCTGCGCGCGAGAAACGGACTCCCCGGACCGCGAGGAAGGAGTCCAGCTCTCGCGGTCGTCACCGGGTTGAGAAGCGCAGCAGCCCTCCGAACAGCCCGGCGCGCTTCGCGACATTCTGGCAGTGGACCGCGCGGAATTCGTCCCGGCCGCGGGCGCCGGATTGCCGGCGCTCGATGAGCCAGCCCCAGTTCGAATTCCGATCCGCGTAATCGTTCCAGCGGATCATCGCGCCCGTGTCGTCCTGCCGAATCACCTTCGGGTCGCTGCCGTTTACCAAGCGCGCGTTCTGCCACGCCGCCAGCTTCCGGTGTTTGCTCGCGAATAACGTGCTCAAAATGCTCATAAGTTGCCCAGTCCCCTCATCAAGAAAGAACGTATCCCCGGCCTCTGCGGTACCAGGAATCGAGGCAAGTCTTCTAGCACATGCTAAATCTAGGGGAAGGGATTTTTCATCGGAGCCAAAGACAGCCGCTAAAACTGCTGGAAATCGGCCAGCGCACTACTGTATATTCATATGCGCATAATTATACACAGGTGTTCCAATGTCCACCGATTTCGCCTTGAAAACGCTTCTCGCGCGCAACAGCCCAGCCGACGAGGATGACGTGCTTGCCGTGAAGGGCCTGCTCAACCGGGTCGGCTACTACGACGAGCCCGACTACGGGATCACGCCTTATCCGGACGGCCGGCTGTTCCACTCGATCGCGCGCTCCTGCCTTGACCTTCGGCTGAATCCCGCAATACTGCGCCTCTCGTCGACAATCGACAAAGGGAGAGCGCGGTGTCCGTCACCAAGAATCTCGCCGAGGTGGCGCTCGATCTCAATTTCGAGAGAATCCCCGGCGAGGCGGTCGAGCAGGCGAAGCTCCTGATCGCCGATACGCTCGCGTGCGCCATCGGCGGCTACGACAGCAAGACCGGGCGCATCTGCCGCGAAACCGCGAAAGAAATCTCCGGGCCCCCGGAGGCGACGATCATCGGCGAGACGACCAAGGTCTCGTGCTCGGCGGCCGTGCTCGCCAACGAGCCGATGATCCGCTACCTCGACTACAACGACGACATGTCGATTGCACTGGCTCCCGGCGATATCGCCGCCGCGCATCCGAGCGACGCGCTGCCCGTCGCCTTCGCCGTCGGCGAGAAGCTCGGCGCTTCGGGCAAGGACGTGATCGCCGCCATGGTCGCCGGCTACGAAGTGATCGGCCGGCTCCTCGAGGGCTATGCCACGTCGCTCGAAGTCGCCAATTTCCATCACGGGACCGCGCTGCCCTACGGCGCCTGCGCCATGGCGGGACGGCTGATGGGCCTCGACGCCGAGCAGATCTCCATGGCCATGGGCATCGCCGGCAGCTTCACCGTCGCCCTCAACATCCTCGACGCCGAGGGCGAGGAATATGTGATGACCAAGAACCTGGTGGACGGGTGCCTGGCGGAGCGCGGGCTGCTCGCGGCGATCCTGGCGAAGAAGGGTCTCACGGGTCCCTCCCGCATCATCGAAGGGAACAAAGGCTTCGCCCACGCGATCTTCGGCGCACCCGACAAGTTCAAGCTGAAGCCCGCCGGCAACCGGCTCTGGGTGCTGACCACCACGGTCAAGGGCATGTGCGCCGAGGCCTATACCCACGGGCACATCAGGGCGACGACGCACTTGGTCAAGCAATACGGAATCAAGCCCGAGCAGATCGAGTCCATCACCATCCGCACCAACAAGCGGACCTGCTTCCACACCGGCGATCCGGTCAAGAAATATCCGAAGAACAAGGAGACCGCCGACCACTCGAGCTACTTCCTCACCGCCATGGCGGTGCTCGAAGGCGCGGTCACGCCGCGCATCTACAAGGATGAAAACTATTCCGACCCGCGGGTGATCGCGCTGATCGACAGGACCACCCTTGAGCACGGGCCCGAGTTCGATGCCATCGTGCCGGCGGCGGAAGCCATCATCACGACCAAGGACGGGAAGCGCTACCGGAAGCGGGTCGAGCGCGAGGACCTGAAGGGCGATCCCCGCAACCGGATGAACGCGAACGATATCCGGACGAAATTCGTCGAATGCGCGGGCGAGGCGATGCCCGTCGAGCAGATCGACCGCATCATGGACGCCTGCATGGCCCTCGACCGTGCGGAGAAGTTCGCCGACCTGATGCCGCTCCTGGTGCTTCCGAGATAGACGGATGCTTGGCAGCCCCGCCGTCGCGACGACCCGCTCGCCCGACGCCCTTGTGATCGGCGCCGGCGTGATCGGCGGCGCGGTCGCCTTCGAGCTCGCGCGGCGCGGCTTCCGGGTCACCGTGGTGGAGGGGAAGGGCGTCGCCTCGGGCGCCTCCGGCGCCGCCGAGGGCCTGGTCGGCAGCATCGCCAAGCGGAAGATGGGTGCCGTCACCGACATCGTGATCGAAAGCTACGCCATGTTCTCGGGCCTCGGCGAAGCGCTCGGCGCCGAGATCGAATTTGCGAAGCGTCCCGGCCTCACGGTGGTCGACGACGAGCAAAACGTCCCGATCATGAAACAGTTCGTCGAGAAAAAGCGCGCGCGGGGCCTGGACATCGTCTGGCTCGACCACAACCAAGTGCGGGACATGGAGCCGCTGCTCGCGCACTCCGTGGTCGGCGCGGCGCTCACGGCATCGCAGGGCCTGGTCAATCCGTTCCGCCTTACCCGCGCCTACCTCGCTGCCGCCCGGCGGCTCGGCGGCGGCGAGGTCATCGTCGGCGCGCCGGTCACCGGCATCGAGCGCGAGCGCGGTCGCATCACCGCCGTCCGCACCAAGGACCGCCGCATCCCGGCCGGGCTCGTGGTCAACGCGGCCGGCTGCGGCGCCGAAGCCATCGCCGCGCTTGCCGACGAGGCCGTCCCGATCGTGCCGAAGCGGGCGCAAATGCTGGTGAGCGAGGCACTGCCGCCGGGCACGCTCCGCACCACGATCTACTGCTCGAAAAACATGGTCACGAATCTCAACCCGGTGACCCTCGACTTCGAGGACGTGGCGGCCGACGGCGACAAGCAGAAGGCCGAGCTCGCCAATCCGTGGCAGCTTTCCTCGTTCACGCAGACCGCCAACGGGAACATCTTGTTTTGCGGCGGCTTCGGCATCGTCGGCCCGACCGACGCCGTCGATCCCGAGGCGGTCGCCGCGATCGCCGAGAATATGGGCGCGGTCATTCCCTCGTTCCGGAGCTTGCGCATCATCCGCGCCTGGGCGGGGCTCGAGCCCTGCACGCCGAGCAATCTTCCGGTCATCGGCCGCGCGCGCCACGCGGAGAACTTGTTCCACGCGGCCGGCCACGGCAACGCCGGCATCATGATGTCGCCGTTCACCGGCAAGATCGTGGCCGAGCTCATCGCCGAAGGCCACGAGTCGCCGGTGTTGCAGGCGCTCGCCGCCGAGCACGCGGCGCAGGCTCAATAGGGGAGTGCGACCATGCTTCTCTCTTCTTTCGTCATGGCCGTGCTTGTCACGGCCATCCACGCCTTGAAGACGTGGATGCGCGGGTCAAGCCCGCGCATGACGATGTAGGTGGCTGACATGCAGCTCCGCCTCGCCGACGACCGCTCGCTCGACGACCGCATCTACGGGGTGCTCGAAGAGGCGATCCTCTCCGGGGGCTTCTCGGCCGGAGGGACGGAGCGGAATGCCGAACCATGCCTAAGACGCTGACCGAACAGCTCGCCGCGTTCGTCGTCGGCTGCGATCTCGCGGTTATTCCGAAACCGGTGATCGAGCGGGCGCGCCTCTTCGTGCTCGACTACCTGGGCGTGACGCTTGCGGGATCGTCGGAATCTTCAAGCCTCATCATCGCCGACGTGGTGAAGACCTTGGGCGGCCGCGAGACCTCGACCGTCATCGGCCACGACTTCCGCACGTCGGCCGCCATGGCGGCGCTCGCCAACGGCGTCATGGGACACACGATCGAAATGGACGACGACCACCGGACGGCGGCGGTCCATCCCGCCGTCGCCGTGATCCCGGCGGCTCTAGCGGCGGCCGAGCATGCGAAGGCGAGCGGCCGCGCGTTCCTCGAAGGCGTCATCGCGGGCTACGAGTTGATGACCCGGATCGGCGATGCTTTCTTGGGAACGCAATACCACGAGGGCTTTCATCCGACCGGGACCTGCGGCGTTTTCGGCGCCGCCGCGGCCGCTGGCCGGATTTTCCGGCTCTCGGAGACGCAACTCGTCCAGGCCTTCGGCATCGCCGGGACGCAAGCCGCGGGTCTCCAGGAGTGGAAGGCGGACGGCTCCTGGACCAAACGCCTGCATCCCGGCAAATCGGCCGAAGCCGGCATCCTCGCGGCCATGCTGGCGAAGCGCGGCTACACCGGCCCCGCGACCATCCTTGAAGGCGAGCACGGGTTCCTGAAGGCGTTCTCCTTCGAGCGCAAGTGGGACGCGGCAAAAATCACCGACGGCCTCGGCACCGAGTACCGGGGCCACGGCACCAGCTTCAAGCCCTACGCCGGCTGCCGGTTCTTTCACCAGGTGGTGGACGCGACTCTCGCGCTTGTGCGCGAACACGGGATCAAGCCCGAGCAGGTGGCCGACGCGACCGTGCGCGTGTACCGCACCGCGCACATCACGCTGTTCAACCCGGAGGAGCGCCGAAGGAATCCGCAGACCGTGGTGGACGCGCAATTCAGCATTCCCTACGCCGTCGCCGTCAGCATCCTCCGCGGCCCGCCTGTGGCCAAGCATTTCACAGAGAAGGCGATCCGCGATCCCGAGGTTCTCGATCTCTGCAGGCGGGTGAAAGGCATTCCCGACGAGGACTACGAGAAGCTCTATCCCGCACGCTATCCGGCCAACGTGACGATCCGCCTCAGGGACGGCCGCGAGGTCTCCAAGTACCAGGACCTGCCGTCGGGCGATCCCGAGAACCCCATCTATGCCGAGGCGGGGCGCTTCGAGCGCGAGATCGAAGACAAGTTCCGCGCGCTTCTCGCGCTGCAGCCCAAATACGCCAAGCTTTGCGATAGGATGATCGCCCGAACCAAGACAGTCGAAACGCTGCCCAACGTCGCCGGCCTTCTCACGCTGTTCACGCCCGAGGCCAAGGCCCAACCGAAGAGGAAATCATGGACGCGCACGCCCCGACGGACGCCATCAACCCGATCCTCGACTACGCGGTCAACGCGCGGGACATCCCGGCCAAGACGCTCGCCGTCACGAAAGCGTTCATCCAGGACACGCTCGCGGTAACGATCGCGGGCTCCCGCGCGCCCGGGGTCGCACCCGTCCTCGATCAGTTGGCCGCGTGGGGCGGCGCCGGCGAGGCCGCCGTGCTCACGCGCGATCTGCGCCTTCCGGCGCCCTATGCCGCGCTCGCGAACAGCCTGACCGCGCACGCCTTCGACTACGACGACACTCACGAGAAGGGCGACATGCACGCCTACTCGGTGGTGCTGCCGGCGGCGCTCGCGGCGGCCGAAGTGAAGGGCAAGGTCTCCGGCGCCGACTTCCTCGCCGCCGTCACGGTCGGCGTCGACGTCGCCTACCGCATCGGCCTCGGGATCAAGCGCTACCGCGGCTGGCATCCGACCGCCACTTGCGGGATCTTCGGCGCCGCCATCGCCGCGGGACGCGTGCTCGGCCTCGACCGCGCGCAGCTCCACAACGCCATGGGCATCGCCTACAGCCTTTCCTCCGGCAACTTCCAGTGCATCCTCGACGGGAGCCTGACCAAACGCCTGCAGCCGTCGTTCTCCTCGCGCGCGGCGGTCGAGGCGGTGATGCTCGCCCGCATCGGCATCACGGGGGCGAAGAACGTGCTTGAAGGTAAGTTCGGCTTCTTCCCGCTCTACGAGTGGGGCGAATATAACAAGGAGCCATTGCGCGACCGCCTGGGCACCTGGTTCGAGGGCGAGGCCGCCAGCATGAAGCCCTATCCCTCCTGCCGGTTCTGCCACGGGACGGTCGACGCGATTCTCGAAATCCGCAAGGAAGCGAGCCTAAAACCCGAAGACGTGGACTCGATCGAAGTGAAGATGCCGGGCGAGGCCCACGACTACGTGGGCGGGCCGTTCGTGATCGGCGACACGCCGCAAGTGAGCGCCCAGTTCAACACGGCCTATAATGTCGCGGCGGCGCTCATGTTCGGTGCCGTCGGCTTGAAGGAGCTCGACCCCAAGGTCGTGACCGATCCCAAGATGATGGCGCTCGCACAGAAAGTGACCACCGTGCCGACTCCCGATCCCTACGGCTTCGGCCCGCAGGACATCATGGTGAAAACGCGCGCGGGGAAGACATTCAAGAAGCACGTCACTGTCATGAAGGGCCACCCCGACAATCCGATGACCGAGGCCGAATGCATGGCGAAGCTCAAGGACTGCATCCGGCACGCGGGCTGGAAGCCGGAGACGGCGGAGAAGCTCAAGGCTTGGCTCGCCGGCCTCGACCGCGCGCCCGATGCCGCGGGCGGGCTCATCCAGATGATGGCTGAAGGCCGGCGATGAAGCTTCCCTGCACGATCATGCGGGGCGGCACGAGCAAGGGGATCCTGCTCCGCCGCGACACGCTCCCCGACGACGCCGACGAGCGCGACCGCGTCATCCTCCGCGTATTCGGAAGCCCCGACCGCCGCCAGATCGACGGCCTCGGCGGCGCCGACCCGCTGACCAGCAAGGTCGCCATCGTCGGCCCTCCGACCAAGGCCGGCGCCGATATCGATTACCTGTTCGGCCAGGTCGGCATCGCCAATGACAAGGTCGACTACGCCGGCTACTGCGGGAACGTGCTCTCGGCGGTCGCGGCCTATGCGGTGAACGAGAAATACGTGCGCACGAACGCCAAGCTCGCGCGCGTCACCGTTCACGTGGTCAACGCGGGCCGCCTGGTGATCGCCGAAGTGCCGGTCGCGGACGGCCGGGCGGCGGAGGAGGGCACCTGCGTGATCGCAGGCGTCCCAGGCTCGGGCGCCGCCATCCGCCTCGACTTCGCCGATACGGCCGGCTCCTCCACGGGCAAGCTCCTGCCGACCGGCCAGGCGATCGACGTGCTCGACGTTCCGGGCGTGGGGCCGGTGCGTGTCTCCATCGTCGACATGGCGAACCCGATGGCATTCGTCGAGGCGCGCGCGCTGCAGTTGAATCCGACCGACGGCCCGGACGAGCTCGACTCTCGGAAGGACGTCATGGCGAAGATCGAAGAGATCCGCCAGGCGGTCGCCCGCAAGGCCGGCATCATGGGGCCGGACGGCGGGCTCAGCGACAATATCCCGCTCGTCTCCCTCATCGGCCCGGCCGCCGAATACACATCTTACGTTTCGCGCGAGCGCGTGCCCGCCGCCACGATGGATTTCACCGCCCGCGAAATCTTCCTCTCCATCGTGCACAAGGCCTACGGCGTCGCGGAGACCATCTGCACCGCCGCGGCGGCCGTGGCTCAGGGGACGATCGTTCAGCTCATGGCCGGCGACGGCCCCCGCACTCGCGGGCGCGTGCGCTTCGGCCATCCCTCCGGCGTGATCGAGGTCGAAATCGCGGCCGATGGCGAGGGCGCCAGCGTCAAGAAGGCGATCGTCACGCGGACGGCGCGCCTGATCATGGACGGCCACGTCCACGTGCCGGATTCGATTTTTTGAACAGACGCGAGTAGACCGTGAGCAAAGACCCCGTTCTCATCACCGGCGGCAGCGGCTTCATCGGCGCGGCGGTCGCGCGCGCGCTACAAAATCGAGGAACGCCCGTCACGCTCTTCGACCAGCGCCCGCCGACGCCCTTCGACGAGACGGACGCGATCGCGAGCGTGCCGTTCGCGGCCGGCGACATCCTGGATTCATTCAGCCTTGTGCGCGCGATCCAGCAGTCGAAGGCGAAGCGCATCGTGCACGGCGCCGCGATCGTCGGTGCCGGCATCTCGATCGACGGCCCGGTCCGCACGGTGACGACCAACGTGCTCGGCGTCACCAACGTTCTGGAAGCCGCGCGCTCCCTCGGTCTCGGCCGCATCGTGTTCATGGGCTCGCAGAGCGTCTACGGCCCCGGCCGCTATGCCCCCGTCGACGAGGGCCATCCGACGCACCCCGATTCGCCTTACGGCGTCACCAAGCTCGCGAGCGAGGCCCTCGGCAACGTCTACAACTCCTGCTACGGCGTCGATTTCGTGTCGCTCCGCATCCCGCACGTGTACGGGCCGGGCCGCCCGTCCGGCCTCCGCGGCAACGTCATTCAGGACATGCTGGAGGCGGCGCAAGCGGGGCGGCCCTACCGCATGACGGTGGGTGGCGATCAGACGAAGGACCCGACCTACGTGGAGGACGTGACGCAGGCGTTCCTCGCCGCGCTCGACGTGCCGGCGGTGAAGCTTCGCGGGCGCGCCTACAACGTCGCCCTTGGCGATGTGATGACCTGGCGGCAGGTCGCCGGCGTGGTGCGCGAGCTCTATCCGAAAGCCGATCTTCAACTCGGGCCTGGGCCCGTCATCGTCCGCCCGGGCGTTCCCGAACAGCCCTTGGGCGCGCTCGACCTCAAGCTCGCGAAAGAGGTTCTCGGTTATGCGCCCCGCTACCCCATCCGCGGCGGCATCAAGCACTTCGCCGCCTGGCTCGAAGCGCGGCGCACCATCAAATGAATTCGAGTCTCAGCAATTCCTCCATCGTCATGGCCGGGCTTGTCCCGGCCATCCACGGAATCAAGGACGTGGATGCGCGGGTCAGGCCCGCGCATGACGGCTAGGGAGCGCGGGCATGCGCACCATCGGGATCGACGTCGGCGGAACGTTCACCGATCTCGCCGTGCTCGACGGCGAGTCCGGGCAGATCCGCGTCGCCAAGGTGCCGACCACGCCGGCCGATCCCGCGCAAGGCTTCGCCGACGTGCTCCGCGAGATCGGCGAGGATGCGACGGGCGAGGTCCGCATCGTGCACGGCACCACCATCGCCACCAACGCGGTCCTCGAGCGGAACGGCGCCAAGATGGCGATCGTCATGACGCGCGGCTTCCGCGATCTCCTGGAGATCGGCCGCACGCGCCGCCAGGGCCCCGGCCTTTTCAACACCAAGTTCGTGAAGGCGGCGCCGCTCGTCCCGCGCTCGCGCCGCTTCGAAGTGGAGGAGCGGCTGCTGGCGGACGGCAGCGTGTGGACCGCGCTCGGAGAGGACAGTCTCGCCCGCGTCTGCGATGAGCTCGCTGGGAGCGCGCCCGAGGTCGTGGTCGTCTGCCTGCTGCATTCCTACCGCAACGCGGCTCACGAAGAGCAGGTGAAGGAGGCGATCCGCGCGCGCCTGCCGGGCGTGAAGATCGTCACCTCGGCCGACGTGGTGCCGGAGTACCGGGAATACGAGCGCCTTTCGACCGCCGTCATCAACGGCTTCGTGCTGCCGAAGATGGAAGGCTATCTCGGCCGCCTCGACGGGCTGATGCACGACGGCCAGTCCCTTTACGTGATGGCGTCCAACGGCGGCAGCATGACGGCGGCGACCGCCGCCCGGTTCCCGGCCCGGACGATTCTCTCGGGCCCGGCGGGTGGCGTTAACGGCGGGCTGCTCATCTGCGGCGCCGCCGGCATCAAGGACTTCATCACCTGCGACATGGGCGGCACCAGCACCGACGTCTCCCTTGTCCACGACCTCAAGGCTTCGGTCGTGCAGGAGAGCGCGATCGGCGGCATGCCGCTTAAATTACCGCAGCTCGACATCAACACGGTCGGCGCCGGCGGCGGCTCCATCGCCTGGGTCGACATCGACGGCAGCCTGCGCATCGGCCCGCAAAGCGCGGGCGCAGTCCCCGGCCCCGCCTGCTATGGGCGCGGCGGCGTCGCGCTCACGGTGACGGATGCGAACCTGGTTCTCGGCCGGCTCGATGAGCGGACGTTGCTCGGCGGCCGCATGCGCCTCGACCGCGCCGCGTCCGCGGCGGCGCTCGCTGGGCTCGAGACCACCGCCAAGTACAAGAACCGCGAGCGGCTTGCCGACGGCGTGATCACGCTCGCGGTGACTCGCATGGTCAGCGCGATCCGCGAGATCTCCGTCGAGCGCGGCGTCGATCCGCGCCCCTACACGCTCTTCGCCATGGGAGGCGCGGGGCCGCTGCACGCGGTGGCAATAGCAGCCGCGCTCGGGATCGAGTCCATCCTGATTCCGCGGTTTCCCGGAAATCTCTCCGCCATCGGGCTCACGGCGGCGGACATCCGATACGATTTCGCGGCGACGGTGCTCGACGCCTGCACGGACGCCGCGCTCGTCCAGGCGATCGCCGTCCTCGACCGGCTCGCCGGCCGTGCGCGGAAGCGGCTTCGAGCCGACGGCTTCGCCGACGGCGCGATCCGCGTCGAGCATATGGTCGACATGCGCTACCGCGGCCAGGCGTTCGAGCTCACGGTCCCGATGGCGACGGAATGGAAGGACGCGGCCCAGCTCATCCATGAGTTCGAGGCGCTCTATGCCCGCCGCTACGGGTTCAAGCGCGAGGGCAAGGTCATCGAGATGGTCGCCGCGCGGGTCGTCGGCACCGGCGTCGTCGCGCGGCCCTTGTTCGCCGCCGGCGCCATCGCGCATGATTCGCCGCGCGACGTGGTGCGCCGCCCCGTCTATTTCGACGGCCGCTGGGTCGCGGAATGCGCCGTCCATTGGCGGGACGACCTCGCGCACGATGCGCCGCTCGACGGGCCCGCGATCGTCGAGGAATTCGGCAGCACCACCGTGGTGCCGCCGGGCTGGCGGCTGCGCGTCGATCCCTGGGGTAACCTCCGGCTCGCCAGGCACGGGTGAGGAGAGGCGAAATGATGAAGCTCCCATTCGTCATGCCCGCGCACGCGGGCATCCAGTCTGGACCCCCGCTTTCGCGGGGGTGACGTTACGTTTCGAGGCTCTAGGAGAGCGCGATGGCACGCAAGATCGATCTGGTCACGCTGGAGATGATCCAAGAGTACCTGATCGCGACCGTCCGCGAGATGCGGGTCACGATGATCATGACCGCGCATTCCTCGATCATCTACGAAGGCCACGACTTTTCATGCGCGCTCCTGGACGGCGAGGGCCAGCTCGTCGCCCAGTCGGAAGACAGCCCGGCGCACGTGATCCCGCTGCCCTGGCAGGTCAGGGAGGCGCGGGAGCACTTCGGCGCCGATCTCAGCCCGGGCGACGTGATCCTCGTCAATGATCCCTATTCGTCCGGCACGCACATGAACGACGTCGCGATGATCATGCCCTACTTCGTCGGGCGGAAGCCGATCGCGTTCATCGTCACGCGCGCGCACTGGGGCGACATCGGCGGGATGACGCCCGGCAGCATCTCCGGCCAAGCGACGGAGATCTTCCAGGAAGGGCTCCGCATCCCCTTCATCAAGGTCTACGAGAAGGGCAAGCCGGTCAAAAGCCTGCTCAACCTCATTTTCTCCAACGTCCGCATCCCCGACGAGCGCGAGGGCGACTTCCACGCCATGCTCGCCTGCTGCAACACGGCGAAGGGCCGCCTGGACGAGCTGGTCGAAAAATTCGGCCGCGCCCAGCTCGCGTCCGTCATGCGGGCGCTGCTCGACCGCGCGGAAAAGCGCATGCGGCGCGCGATCGCGACGATCCCGGAGGGCGTCTACCGCTACGAGGACTATCTCGACAGCGACAACGCCGGGCGCCCGGTGCTGCTCAAGGTGAAGGTGACGGCGAAGGAGGAGCGCCTCCACGTCGACTACGCCGGCTCGTCGCTCCAGGTTCAGGGCCCGGTCAACGGAAGCCTCGCGGTCACCGCGATGGGGACGTTCGTCGCGTTGAAGGCGCTGCTCGACCCGCACGGGCCGATCAACCACGGCGCCTTCCGCCGCATCCAGGTCGAAGCGCCCAAGGGCACGATCGTGAACGTGCAGCCGCCCGGCGCCGTCGGCGGCTACACGGAGATCCGCCGCCGGGTCGAGTCCGTGATGATGGGGGCGCTCGCGAGCGCGGTGCCGAAGTACGTGGCGGGCGACATCAAAGGCACGTCCAATCACACGTACATCGGCAGCCGGCATCCGCGGCGCGGGCGCGACACGATCTTCTACGAATACCCGGCGGGCGGCACCGGCGGCTTCCTCGAGCACGACGGCTCGGACGCCATGCGCGCCTACGACGAAGGCGACTTCAGCTCGATCCAGCCGGTGGAAGCCGTCGAGATCGAGCACGCGCTGCTGATCGAAACGTGCGCGTTGAATCCGGATACCTCCGGCGCCGGGATGAAGCGAGGCGGCCTCGGCTTGAAGCGCGAGATTCGCCTGCTGGCCGAGGAGGGCCGGTTCTCCGAACTCTCCGACCGCAACCTGATTCCGCCCTACGGCGTCTGCGGCGGACATGCGGGGGCGCCGAACCGTTTCACCGTCCGGCGCGGCAACGAGATCATCGCGCCCTCGAACGTGCCGGGCAAAGTTTCCGGCTTCCCCTTGCGCCAAGGCGACGTGGTGGTGGTGGAGACGGCGGGCGGCGGCGGGTACGGGACGGCGACCGAGCGCGATCCCGCCCAGGTCGCCCTGGACGTGCGCGAATGCTACATCACGGCCGGCCACGCACGGGCGCGATACGGCGTCGTCATCGTGAAAGGCGCGGTCGATGAAGCGGCGACGAAGACGCTCCGCCGCCAGATGACCGGCCAGGTCCGCCGATTGCAGGTGACGGCCGCCGATCTCGACCGCTTCGAGGACGGCCGCCGGGTGACCGTGTTTTCCCCGGCCGACGTCCAGGCGCTCGGCGGCGACGGCGCGCTCGTCGAGTTCGTCAATCCCTTCGGCGCGCCGCTCCGCTCGTGGATCGCGGCGTCGCCCGAGGTCGCGGCCGGCGCGGTCGCGCTCGGGCCGGAGGCGCGGGTGAGCCTCGGCCTCAAGCCCGGCGACCCGGCCGAGGTGCGCACCCTCAAGGCGCGAGCCCCCTCGTGACAGCGACCTTAGCACTCCCTCTCCGCCCAGTTGGGGGGGAGAGGGTCGGGGAGAGGTGGGGTTCATGCCACCTCACCCGGCGCGCTCGCGCGCGCCACCCTCTCCCCCGTTCCGGCGGAGAGGGTTTGTCATGACCCGCGTCCTCATCAACGGCGCGGCGTTCGAAGCGGCGGCGGGCGACACCGTCGCGGCGGCTCTGATCGCGGCCGGGCGAAAGAAGTTCCGACTGAACGCGAAGGGCGCGCCGCGCGGGCTTTATTGCGGGATCGGCGTCTGCCAGGAGTGCCTGGTCGTCGTGAACGGCGAGGCGAACGTGCGCGCCTGCATGCGCGCGATCGAGCCGGACATGCGGATCGACGTGCCGTGAGCGAGCCTTCCGCCCAGCCGGACGCGGAACGCACGGACCTCCCCCACGCGGAGCGTGCAGACCTGATCGTGATCGGCGCCGGGCCGGGCGGCCTCGCCGCCGCCGCGCGCGCCGCCGCGTGCGGCATCTCGGTCGTGCTGCTGGACGAGCACCGCTTGCCGGGCGGCCAGATATTCCGCCGCCCGCTCGCCCTGCCGGCCCCGGCCGTTCCCGACTACGCCCGTTCGATCCAGGCGCTCTATCGGGGCGACGCGGTGCCGGATTTGTCGTATCGGCCTGATCACACGGTCTGGGCGATCTCCGGCGACAATGTCGTCTACGCGGCAGGGCCGGAAGGCACCCGCCGGCTCACGGCGCCCCACATCGTGCTGGCGACCGGCGCCTACGAGTGGCCGGTGCCGATGCCCGGCTGGACGCTGCCGGGCGTGATGACGGCCGGCGGCGCGCAATCGCTGCTGAAGGCGAGCGGGCGCGTGGCCGGGCAACGCGTTCTCGTCGCCGGAGCCGGTCCGCTGATCCTGCAGGCGGCGGCGCAGCTCGCCGAGGCCGGCGCCCAGGTCGTCGCCGTGCTCGATGCCGCCCCGGCGGCCGAGTGGTGGGCGTCGGCCGCCCGCATCCTCGCCCACCCGAGCCTTGCCGGCGAAGGACTCTCGTTGCTCGCACGCCTCCGTGCGAAGCGCGTGCCGGTGAAGCGCGGCTGGACGGTTGTCCAGATGCTCGGGACCGAGGCGGTCGCGGGTGCCCTCGTGGCGCCGGTCGGGGCCGACGGCCGGGCGCGGCGCGACGTGGGCGAGTTCATCCAAGTCGACGCGGTCTGCTTGGGGTTCGGCCTCATTCCGTCGGTCGAGCTGGCTGCCCTTCGAGGATGCGCGCTCGACTTCGCGCCCGCGCTCGGAGTCTGGGGCGTGCGCCGCGACCCGGGCATGGCGACGAGCGCCGCCGGCGTCTACGCGGTCGGGGACGGCGCCGCGGTCCACGGTGCCCGCCGCGCCGTGATCGAAGGCCGGATCGCCGGCCTCGCGGTCGCCCAGTCGCTCGGTCGCACCGGCGGCCGCGACGCCGCGCGCGAGATGGCGGCGCTGCACAAGGGCCTCGCCCGGCTCCGTCCGCTCGACCGCTATCTCGCGTCCGCCTTCCGCCCGCGCACCGGTCTCCTCGACCTTGCCGAGGACGGCGTCGTCGTCTGCCGCTGCGAGGACGTGACCGCGCGCACCGTCAGGAACGAGATCGGAAACGGCGCCCGCACGCTCCACGAAGTGAAGACCTCCTGCCGGGCCGGCATGGGGAATTGCCAGGGACGCAACTGCATGCCGACCATCGCCCGCATGCTGGCGGCGGCAACGGGCGAGAGCCCGGGCACGTTCGGGTATCCGAAGCCGAGGCCGCCCGTGCGCCCGTGCGGGGCGACCGGCTTGAGCCTTGCCCCCGCGAGCCCGAGCGGAAATACTCGGTAAGAGAAGGGCACATGGCCGACGAGCGCGCAGCGCCGTGGATGCGCGGGTCAAGCTTTCGCATGACGCAAGAGGAGGACCAGATGCCGCCGAAGAACAACCCGCTCAAGCTGAACGGCCTCCAGCTTCGGACGCTGGCGCTCCTGCAGGAGCTCGCCCGCCACCCGGAGACCGCGAAGCGGGACGACGCGAGCGGCGACGTTGCGATCACCGGCATCCCGATGGGACACGGCGACCATCTGCACGTGGGCTCGCTCGTGGTCTCGGCCCGCTACGCGAGCGGCTTCTCGAACCCGGCCGTGTGGACCGCGCTCGCGCGGAAAGGCCTGGCGAAGCCCGGCTATCCGAGCGCGATGACGCTGACGGCGGCCGGCGCCGCCTATGCCACCGGGCTCACGGAAAAGCTCGCCCAGCCGTCGGATCACTGAAGACTAACGCCTGTTTTCTACCAGCGTCCGGAGCGCGGCGATATGCGCGGGCCCGATGCCGCAGCAGCCGCCGACGATGTCGGCGCCGTCGTCGAGCCAGCGCTGGGCCACGCGGGCGTAGCGCTCGACGTCCAAGTCTTCGCGCAAGGGAACGAAGCCGTCCTTCTCCAGCTTCCAGTTCGAGGGGACCGACTGATACGCGTTGGCGTAGCCGCCGATTGCAAGATCGGTCTTCTCGCGGAGCGCCGGGATCGCCGCCGTGATCGCCTCGGGCGGGCAGCAGTTGAAGAGAACCGCCTCGACGCCGAGGCCGTCGAGGGCGGCGAGGGCATCGTCGAGGGTTTCGCCGCTGAGGAGGCGCGGGCCCTTCGCAGCCGGCCGACCGGGGGCGAGCGTCCACGCGACCCACGTGCGTGCCCCCGCCGCGCGCGCCGCCGACGCGGCCGCACGGGCCTCGCGGGCCGAGCTCATGGTCTCGCAGAGGAAGAGATCGACGTCGGGCGCCAGGATGTCGACGATGCGCCGGTAAACGGCCGCGTTCGTCGCGTCCGTGTCGACGAGGTCCGGGCGGAAGCTGCCGGAGAGCGGCGGCAGCGCGCCCGCGATCTGCACATGGCGCCCGGACTGCTCGCGCGCTTCGCCGGCGAGCGCGGCCGAAAGCCGCGTGAGCTCGTCCAAGCGCTCCGCGATGCCGCCCTTGGCGAGGGTCTTCGGCGTGACGGCGTAATTATTGAGCGTGATGACGTCGGCGCCGGCCTCGATGAAGGCCCGGTGCGCGTCCCTCACGATCGCGGGCGCGCGCACGAGGGCGCCCGCCGACCACAGCGTCTCGTCCACGCCCGCGCCGCGGCGCTTCAGCTCGCGCCCCATGCCGCCGTCGAGGACGAGGGTCTTCCGTTTCTCGTTCATGGACGGGCATCTTCACCATCGCGGTAGCGGATGCAAGCGACGATGGCGGGGCGGGTTGTTTTCCGGCAGAATGAAACCGCGCCAGGCCAACAGCGTCGCATCGAACTAAGGGAGGATCCCATGACATCCGTTGCCCGCGTCAGCAAGATCACGGCGGCATCGACGAAAGGCTTCCAGCACGCGGTGGAAACCGCGGTGAAACGCGCGTCCAAGACCGTGCGCGGCATCACCGGGGTCGAGGTCATCGAGCAGAAGGCCAAGGTCGTGAACGGGAAGATCACGGAATACCGCGCCACCGTCGAGATCACGTTCATCCTCGAAGGCTGACGCGCCCGCCGGCGGGAAGAGCCGCCCCGCGGCCCTTCGCTGGATGAGCACATTGGCATTGAGCGTGTTGCAAGGATTTCGTGCCCGAAGTCCCTGGGCCGCGGCTCTTGTCGCAGCGTTACTCAGCCCGGTCGCCGGATTTCTGTTCCTCGGCTGCGGGTGGTGGAGCGTTGCCTATGGCGTCGCATGGTTTATGCCGGCGTGGGTGGCCGGTGCTGCATCCTATTTCGGATGGACGGCGCTTGAAGGAGAGACGGCGAGCGTCGTGTTTCTGGCCGCGATTGTCGTTCTCGGCACATGTCATTGCTACGTCGCTGCGAAGCGATGGCCGCGGGACGGCAAGCGTGCGTGGTATTCACGCTGGTACGTATTGACGCCGGTTTTTGTCGTGTTTCTCATCGCCGCGCCAATCTTCAAAGCGTTGGTGTACGGCTACTATGCCATTCCATCGAGATCGATGGTTCCGACGATCGAGAAGGGCGATCGGGTCATCGTCGCGATGTTCGCGTACGGCTACACGCACCATCACTTGCCGGGGCGCATTCCGGGAGTCGCGTTCGGCTTCCTGCTCCAGGAGCCTCGGCGGGGCGATGTTGTCGTCTACAAGCTCTCAACCGACAACCCAACGGATTACATTGGGCGTATCGTCGGATTGCCCGGCGATGTGATTCAACTCCGCGACAGCGTGCTCTTCATCAATCGGCAGCCCGAGCCGCGTTTTCCAGACGGGTGGGTGCCCACCGATGACCCGAAAGGAGCGCCCCTGCGGCGGTACACGGAGGTTTTTCCCGAAGGCTCAAGGCACCAGATCGCCGAGGTGACCGAGAATAGCCCTTACGACACCACCCCCGAATTCGTGGTGCCGGCAGGAGGGTATTTCATGCTTGGCGATAACAGGGATCGCTCCCGGGACAGCCGCTTCTCGAACGAACATGGACCCGTGCCAAGGGCCGACATCCTCGGCAAGGCCGTGCTCATTCTCTGGAATGACGAGGAGGATTGGTTCAAGTACGTGCCGATCCGCTAATGGGCACGGGCCGAGACGACGAGGGCGGCGTGCCTACGGCAATCGGGAGGGTTGTCTTTTCATAAAACCGTGTTGATATCGTACGCGATACGTATTACATATTCTCCGTGATCGGAAGCTTCGGAAGCAAGGAGACAAAGGCGCTTTGGGAGGGAGCGTTCGTCAAGCGCTTCGGTTCGATCAAGAAAGCGGCGCTTCGAAAGCTCGATGTGATCGACGCCGCGGAAAGCCTGATGGATTTACGCTCGCCGCCGGGCAACCGCCTGGAACCCCTCAAGGGCGGCCGCGAAGGGCAGCACAGTATTCGCATCAACAACCAGTGGCGGATCTGTTTCGTTTGGCGGGACGGTGCGGCGCACGGCGTGGAGATTGTCGATTACCACTGAGGAGTTGACCATGCGTATCAGAACGAGCCCTGGAGAGGTTCTGCGCGAGGAGTTCATGAAACCCTTGGGCCTTACCGGCGCGGCACTGGCCGCGGCGCTCGACGTGCCATCAAATCGAGTCACGGAGATCGTGCGCCGCCGGCGCGAGATCAGCGCGGACACGGCGCTCCGGCTGGCCCGTTATTTCGGAACGACGCCTCGCTTTTGGCTCAACCTCCAGGCCAACTACAACCTGTCGCTCGCCGAGGCGAAGCTCGGCGGAACGATCCGCCGAAAGGTGAGGCGGCGCCGGCTGGCGGCGTAAGTCCGCCGCTGAATGCCGGGTTGGATGCGGGCGCCGCTCACCCCGAGTAATACATCTTGAACTCGATCGGGTGGGGCGCGTGCTCGAAGGCGTGGATCTCGTCCCACTTGAGGGCGAGGTAGGCGTCGATCGCGTCGTCGGAGAACACCTCGCCCTTTTTCAAGAAGTCGTGGTCCTTCTCGATCTCGCCGATCGCTTCCCGGAGCGAGCCGCAGACGGTCGGGATGTCCTTCAGCTCCTGGGGCGGCAGGTCGTAGAGGTCTTTGTCCATGGCGTCGCCGGGGTGGATCTTGTTCTGGATGCCGTCCAAGCCCGCCATCAGCATGGCGGCGTAGCCGAGATAGGGGTTGCACATGGGGTCGGGGAAGCGCACCTCGACGCGCTTGCCCTTGGGCGACGTGGTGAAGGGGATGCGGCAGGAGGCCGAGCGGTTGCGCGCCGAGTAGGCGAGCAGCACCGGCGCCTCGAACCCGGGGATCAGCCGCTTGTAGCTGTTGGTCGTCGGGTTGGTGAAGGCGTTGAGCGCCTTCGCGTGGCGGATGATGCCGCCGATGTAGTAGAGCGCCATGTCCGAGAGGTCGGCGTAGCCGGAGCCCGCGAACAGGGGCTTGCCGGCCTTCCATAGCGACTGGTGGGTGTGCATGCCCGAGCCGTTGTCGCCGGCCACCGGCTTCGGCATGAACGTCGCCGTCTTCCCGTACGTGTGGGCGACCATGTGGACGCAGTACTTGTAGATCTGCATGTTGTCGGCGCAGCGCACCAATGTCGAATAGGTGAGGCCGAGCTCGTGCTGGCTCGGCGCCACCTCGTGGTGATGCTTGTCCATGTCGAGGCCCATCTCCATCATCTGCGTCACCATCTCGGCGCGGAGATCGTGGGCGGCGTCGACGGGCGGAACCGGAAAATAGCCGCCCTTGACCGGCGGGCGGTGGCCGGTATTCCCCTCGGGGAATGATTTCCCGGTGACGTACGGGCCTTCCTCCGAGGTGAACTCGTAGAAGCAGCTGTTCATGGTGACGTCGAAGCGGACGTCGTCGAACACGAAGAACTCGGCTTCCGGGCCGAAAAACGCGGTGTCGGCGATCTTGGTCGTGCCGAGATAGGCCTCCGCCTTCTTGGCGATCGAGCGCGGGTCGCGGTTGTAGGCCTGGCCCGTCGTCGGCTCCATGATGTCGCAGAAGAGGATCATGCAGGGCTGCGCCGCGAACGGGTCCATGACCGCGGTGGTGGCATCCGGGATGAGCGCCATGTCGGACTCGTTGATCGCCTTCCATCCGGCGATGGAGGAGCCGTCGAACATGAGTCCGTCGGTGAAGGAGTCGTCGTTGATGTACTTGGCGCACATGGTCAGGTGCTGCCACTTCCCGCGCGGATCGGTGAAACGGAGGTCGACGAACGGGATTTCCTTGTCCTTGATGGCCTTGAGGACATCGGCGGGTTTCTTGCAATTGAGCGACATGGTCCTGGTTCCCTTATTCGGTTGTCGGTGTTGGTTCGGCGGCGGGCGGCTGGTTGTCGTTGGCCGGGGTTTGTCGGAGCTCGGCGGGCGGAGAGACTTTGAGGTAACGGAGGAGGGGATTCCCGCGGCCGGGCGGCGCGGTCTTCGGCAGGTCTTCGATCGCCGTCATGACGCTAAACGGCATCGGATCCTCGCTCGCCGGTGCGGACACGGATGGCCTCCTCGACCGGAATGATGAAAATCTTGCCGTCGCCGATGCGCCCCGTGCGGGCCGCCTGTTGGATCGCCTCGACCGCCCGCTCGACCATGGCGTCGTCGACGACGACCTCGATCTTCACCTTGGGCAGGAAGTCGACCACGTACTCGGCGCCGCGATAGAGCTCGGTGTGGCCTTTCTGGCGGCCGAAGCCCTTGGCCTCGGTCACGGTGAGACCCTGGAGCCCGATCTCGTGCAGGGCGTCCTTCACGTCGTCGAGCTTGAAGGGCTTGATGATGGCTTCGATTTTTTTCATGTACGTTCCTTCCCGGCGCCGGTGCGATACCGCGCACGCGACTCTATAGAGCACATCCCGTGCCAAGTGGGGCGAGCGTAAAAATATGTGGAATCGCAGCCGCTTAGAGAATTTTTCCGCAGCCGTGCGCGAAGCTGGCGCGCCTATGTTT
Source organism: Rhodospirillales bacterium (assembly GCA_009694195.1). Lineage (GTDB taxonomy): Bacteria > Pseudomonadota > Alphaproteobacteria > Rhodospirillales > SHVQ01 > SHVQ01. Next base: position 1,160 of record SHVQ01000019.1, on the reverse strand, counting down.
TAGGCAAGCGCACAAGAAAGCAGCACGCCGAATTTCGTCATGGCCGGACTTGTTCCGGCCATCCATGTCTTTTCGGTCCGGAAGAACGTGGATGACCGGGCCAAGCCCGGTCATGACGCAAGAAAAGGAAGTCGCCCCTACAGCACGCCTTTAATCCGCCGGATGGCTTCTCGGATGTTGTCGATGGAGCTCGCGTAGGAGAAGCGGATGTAGCCTTCGCCCATGCGGCCGAAAGCGGTGCCGCCGACCAGGGCCACGCCGGCCTCGTTGAGAAGCTTGTCCTGCAAGGCGCGCGAGTCGATCCCGGTGCCCGAGACGTTCGGGAAGGCGTAGAACGCGCCGCCCGGCTCGACGCAGGTGAATCCGGGCACCTGGTTGAGTTCGGACACAATCACGCGGCGCCGCTCGGCGAAGGCGCGGACCATCGCCTCGGGCTCGTCCTGCGGGCCGTCCAAGGCCGCGATGCCGGCGAACTGGGTAGGCGCGTTGACGCACGAGTGGCAGTTGATCGCGAGCCGGGTCGCGTCCTCGATGAGCGACTTGGGCCACACGCTGTAGCCGAGCCGCCAGCCGGTCATCGCGAACGTCTTGCTCCAGCCGTCCAAGAGGATCAGCCGGTCGCGGATGCTCTCGTAAGCGAGCAGGCTCACGTGCTCGCGCCCGTCGTAGACCATGCGGCAATAGATCTCGTCGCTCATCACGGCGACCTGGGGGTGCTTGGCGAGGCCCTTCACCAGCGTGTCGACCTCGGCCCGCGGGACCACGCCGCCGGTCGGGTTGGCCGGGCTGTTGAGGATGAGGAGGCGGGTGCGGGGCGTGATCAGCCCCAGGACCTCGCCCGCGCTGAACGAGAACCCGGTCTTCTCATGCAGCGCCATGGGCACCGCCTTGGCGCCGGTGAAGTTGATGACGGATTCGTAGATGGGGAAGCCGGGATTGGGATAGATGATCTCGGCCCCGGGCTCGCCGAACATCAGGACCGCGAAGAACATCGTGACCTTGCCGCCCGGCACGATCAGCACGCAGCCGGGATCGACCGTCACGCCGCGCCGCTTCCGGATGTCGCGGGCGACCGCTTCGCGCAAGGCCGGGATGCCGTTCGCCGGCGTGTAGCCGTGATGGCCGTCGCGCATCGCCTTGATCGCCGCCTCGACGATGTG
>SHVQ01000047.1 GCA_009694195.1 Rhodospirillales bacterium | reverse complement strand
TTCGCCGCTTCCAAATCGATGCTGCCGGGCGGCGACGCCGTGTCGACCACCAGGCAGCTTTTCGGAAGGCTGGCGAGCAGCGCGCGGTCGGCGACCGGCCCGGACGCGGTCGAGACCATGATCTCCAGTTCGGCCGCGCGTTTCGGAAAGGCATCGAACGGGATCGCTTCGAGCCCCGCCTTTTGCGCCGCCTCGCGCTGCCCCGCGTTGCGGGCGACCACGAGCACGCGGGCGCCGATGGCGGCGAGCCGACGCGCAAGCAGGCTGCCGATCACACCCTGGCCGAGCACGGCGATGCGCGCCCCTTCCAGGACGAAGGCCGTGTTCTGGATGAGGAAGGAAATCGCCCCTTCGACGATGGCCGGCGCCCGCATCCGGCGGCCTTCGACATCGTGCTCGTATTCGTGCAGGCGAAGGCCGAGCGCCTTCGCGGCCTCGCGCAACGGGGGCGGCGCCGAGCCGAGGAGAATGTGTCCCGGCTTCGCCATGCCGTCGAGCAACGCCCGATCGGCCTTGATCGGCCCCGGCGCCTGCGGGGCGTAGAGACAGCCTTCCTTGATGCCGGGGAGCGGAAACAGCGCAATCTCGGCGCCCGCGATCGCCTCGGCCGCGCTGTTCGCGCGATCGACGCCCGGAATGCCGGCCTCCGGCCATGGGATTCCGTAGACGCGGATGCGGGCACCGGCGGCCGCCGCAAGACGCGCGATCTCCTGTTCGCGGACATCGCCGCCGACCATGCCGATCCGGCGGCCGTTCAGATTGGATGGCATGTCGGACCCCTCAATCGGAGTGCGCGTGGCCACCCGCACGGCCCTGTTTGCCTTCGGAAGCCTTGAGTGCACGCCGCACGGCGGCCGGCTCGTGCTCGATCACCGCGAGCAAAACTCGCGCAGGAGCCTCGGGAGAAAAGCGTCCTTGCTCCCAGTCGCGCACCGTCCCGAGGGAAAGCCAGAACGCGCGTGCGAACCCGGCCTGGCTCATGCCGAGTTTCCGCCGGACCCGCCGCACGTCGGGAACGCGCATCATCTGCTTGAGCTGCCGGGCCGTGAGCGGCTGGGCGTCCGGGTCGCTGCGCGCGGCGCGAAGCACCTCGGCGTCCGTCATCTTGCGGACGCGCTCCCAGTCGGTCACATCCTTAGGCAAATTTTTTGGATCGAGCTTAAATCGCCGAATTTTGCCCATAGAGGCTCCTTTCCAAACGCGTCGCTCTCCGCGCCGAGATGATGCGGACATTTTCGCCCCGCAGCGCGTACACGACCTGCACGAGAACTCCCTCCACGTTGCCGATCGCCTGAAATCGCTCTTCGCCGTAGTCTCTCCGCGTATCCTTGAATTCAATACGCCGCGGATCGAAAAAGACTTTCAGCGCACCCGCAAACGCGATTCCGTGCTTCGCCAGGTTGGACAGCGCTTTCGCGTCGTCCCATTCGAATTCCATGGCCATAGTACGGGTTACCCGTACCCCCGTCAACCCGCCCGGCTAGCGCAACATCTCCCTTGCAATGATATTGCGCTGAAGCTCGGACGTGCCCTCGAAGATGCGGAGGATGCGCGCGTCGCGGACGTAGCGCTCCAGCGGCAGCGATTTGGAATAGCCGTAGCCGCCGTGGATCTGGAGCGCCAAGTCGGTAACGCGCCCGACCATCTCGGAGGCGAACAGCTTGGCCATGGCGGATTCGCGCGAATAGCGGCCCTCGCCCTTCTCCCGCATCCACGCCGCGCGATAGGTGAGCAGCCGGGCGGCGTCGAGTTCCGTCGCCATGTCGGCGAGCATCCATTGGATGCCCTGAAAGTCGGCGACCGCATGGCCGAAGGCCTTCCGCTCCTTCGCCCACGCGACCGCGGCGTCGAGCGCCGCGCGGGCGAGCCCGAGGCTCATGGCCGCGACTTCGACCCGACTTCGGTCGAGAACGCGCATCGCCGTCTTGAAGCCGGTTCCGGGCGCGCCCACCATGTTGCCCTTGGGGACGCGACAGCCCGAGAACGCGAGCTCGTACACCGGGCTCCCGCGCACGCCCATGACGGACTCCTTCCGGGCGACTGAGAATCCCGGAGTCCCCTTCTCCACCACGAGCGCGCTGATGCCGCGGTGGCCTGCGTCCGGATCGGTCTTGGCGAACACGACGATCGCGTCTGCCTCGGCACCGTTGGTGATGAAGTGCTTGACGCCTTCGATCCGCCACCCGTCGCCTTCCTCGTACGCGCGGGTCCGCATGCCGGCGGGATCGGACCCGGCCTGCGGCTCGGTCAAGGCGTAGGCGCCGAGGCGCTCGCCCTTGGCCGCAGGGACGAGGTAACGGTCCTGCAACGCCCGGTCGGCGCCGAGGAGCAGCGTGTCCGTGAACAGATAATGGGCGCCGACCATGGACGCCGTGCCGGCGCACGCGGCTGTGATCTCTTCCATGGCGAGCGCGAGGCCGAGCGCGCTGACCCCCGCCCCGCCCAAGCTCTCCGGGATGTTGAGGCCCATCACGCCGAGCTCGCTCAGCGGCTTGATGTGCTCCCACGGGAATTCGCCCGTCTCGTCGTAGTGGGACGCGCGCGGCGCCAGTTGCCGGGCGGCGAACTTGCGCACCGCGTCCTGCAGCGCCGCATCCTCGGGCGGGATGGAAAAGTCCATTCAATGCGGGATGCCGTTCGGGCGGGCACCCCCCTCCCTTTCCCTCCCCCGCAAGGGGGGAGGGCTCACAAAAAAAGAAAAGTCCCCTCCCCCTGGACGGGGAAGGGTTGGGGTGGGGGTGGAGACGCGATTCATGAACGCTATTGCGACCCCGCCATCGGCATGACCAGACCGGCCGCGGCGGCGGCGTCCTTAGCGATCTGGTAGCCCGCGTCCGCATGGCGGATGACGCCGGTTGCCGGGTCGTTGTAGAGCGAGCGCTGGATGCGATCGTCGGCTTCGTCGGTGCCGTCGGCGATCACGATCATGCCGGCCGAGATGGACGCCCCCATGCCGCCGCCGCCGCCCTGGTGAATGGAGACGAGATCGGCACCGACGGAGGCATTGCTGAGCGCGTTGAGCAGCGGCCAGTCGGCGACCGCGTCGCTGCCGTCCATCATGTCCTCCGTCTCGCGCGTCGGCTGGGCGACCGAGCCGGAATCCAGATGATCGCGCGCCATGGCGACCGGCCCCTTCAGCTTGCCCTCGCGGAGCATGCTGTTGAACACCTGGCCCATGCGGTCGCGCTCGCCGAGCGCGAGCCAGCAGGTGCGCGACGGCAGGCCCTGGATCGGGACCTGCACCTTGGCCATGTCCATCCAGGTCTTGAGCAAGCGGTCATTCGGGAATTCCTTCAGCACGGCGGCGTCGGTCGCCTCCAAGTCCTTCGGATCGCCCGACAGGCAGACCCAGCGGAAGGGTCCGCGCCCCTTGCAGAACTCCGGCCGGATGAAAAGCGGGACGAAGCCCTTGAAGTCGAAGGCGCGGGCAACGCCGTGGTCCTTCGCGTTGAGACGGATGTTGTTGCCGTATTCGAACGTGATCGCGCCCTTATCCATGAAGGCGAGCATGGCCTTCACCTGGCGCACCATGCCGGCGAAGCTCTCCTTCATGTAGCGCTCGGGGTCGCGGCGGCGAAGCTCGAGCGCGTCGGCGAGGCTGTAGCCGGCCGGAATGTATCCGTTGAGCGGATCGTGGGCCGACGTCTGATCGGTCAGCACATCAGGCTGGAATCCAAGCGCCAGGAACTTCTCGTGCACTTCGGCCGCATTGCCCGGCACGGCGATGCCGAGGGCTTCGCCTTTCTTCGCTGCCTTGCGGGCGATCACGATCGCGTCCTCCGGCGACTTCGCCAGCACGTCGCAGTAACCGGATTTGACCCGCCGCTCGACGCGCGCCGGGTCGATCTCGACCGTAATGCAGACGCCCTCCGCCATCTTGACCGCGAGCGGCTGCGCGCCGCCCATCCCGCCGAGACCTGCGGTGAGCACGATGCGGCCCTTGAGCGTGCCGCCGAAGTGCTTCTTTGCGCAGGCGGCGAAGGTCTCATACGTGCCCTGCAAAATCCCTTGCGTGCCGATGTAGCACCACGTGCCGGCCGTGTACTGGCCGTACATCATCAGGCCCTTGGCTTCCAATTCGCGGAAGTGCTCCCACGTGGCCCAGCGGCCGACCAGGTTGGCGTTGGCGGTGAGCACGCGCGGCGCCCGCGGGCTCGTCTTCATGATCCCGACGGGCTTGCCCGACTGGATCAGCAGCGTCTCGTCGTCGCCGAGCGCCTTCAGAGAATCCACGATCATGTGGAAGCAGTCCCAATTGCGGGCACAGCGGCCGGAGCCGCCGTAGATGATCAGCTCCTCCGGCTTCTCGCCGTTGTGGAGGGTGTTCTCCAGCATGCGCAGGATGCCTTCCTGCCGCCACCCGCGGCAGCGCAGCTCGGGCCCGCGTCCGATCTCGATCGGCAGATTCGCGCGTCGCATGGGGTAACCCTCCCGCATTTGACCGTTCAGAGCACGCCTTAGATAACGCGGTTCGCGCGGAGCCGTCCAATAGTCTCGGAGTCGAGCCCGAGGAGACCGGAGAGAACCTGCTCCGTGTGTTCGCCCAAGAGCGGCGGTGGCCCCTGAATGCGCGCGGGCGTGTCGGAAAATCGGACCGGCTGTTGCAGGAGCGTGATCGGTCCGGCGGTGGGATGGGTCACCTCGGTGAGCATCCCGCGCTCGCGGATGTGCTGGCTCCGCGCGGCCTCGCCGACGGACCAGATGGGGCCGGCCGGCACGCCCGCGGCTTCCAGCGTCGCGATGGTCTCTGCGACCGTGCGCGCCCCCGTCCACGTCTCGATGATGGCGCGGAGCTCGGGCTCGTGCTTCGTCCGCAGCTCGTCCGCGCGGAAGCGATCGTCGGTCGCGAGCGCGGGCTGCCCGATCGCTTCGGCGAAGCGGGCGAACATGGGGTCGTTGGCGATCGCGATCACCATGTGCCCGTCGCCTGCCTTGAACACGCCGAACGGCGTGCTGATGGGGTGGCGGTTGCCGACCCGCTTCGGCTCGATGCCGCCGTAGGCGTACTGGGTCATCGCGGTCACCAGGAACGAAAAGACGGAGTCGAGCATGGCGACGTCCACGTACTGGCCGCGCCCGCTGCGCTCGCGCGCCTGCAAGGCGACGGTGATCCCCCAGGCGCAGTAGAGCCCGGCGATGAGATCGCCGACCGACTCGCCCACCCGCGTCGGCGGCCCGTCGGGCTCGCCGGTGATGCTCATGAGACCGCTCATCGCCTGCGCGATGATGTCGTAGGCCGGGCGGCTCGCGAGCGGGCCCTCCTGGCCGAAACCGGAAATGCTCGCGTAGACGAGGCGCGGATTGATCGCGCTCAAGCTCGAGTAACCGATGCCCAAGTCATTCGCGAGACCCGGCTTGAAATTCTCCACCACCACGTCGGCGCCGGCCGCGAGATCGCGGAGGATGCGGATCGCGTCGGGCGACTTGAGGTTGAGGGTGATGCTTTTCTTGCCGCGGTTGAGCAGCATGAAGTAGCCGCTCTCGCCGCCCTTCTTCGGCGGGAACTGCCGCGCGTCATCTCCGCTGCCGGGGCGCTCCACTTTGATGACTTCGGCGCCGGCGTCGGCGAGCAGCGCCGTGCAGAACGGCCCCGCCAGCATGCGCGTCAAGTCGAGCACGCGAATGCCCTTAAGTGCGCCCTCGTCCGTCATGTCCGTCGGCACCGAAATGGTTGCACGCCCGAGCGCGCGAACATAAGGTTGTCGTCCGGGGGTTGTCCACATGGCTAAGCGCCGAGCACGCACAAACAAGAAACGCGGCCGGAGGTCGCCGCCGCCCAAGGTCTTCGTCTACCACGGCAATCACGAACGTTACTGCAAGCTGGTGCGCGAGCATTGTCCCGGCGTCGATGTCGTGGGCGGCCACGGCCCCGAGGCGCTCGAACGGCACATGCCGGAGGCCGACGTGGTGATCGCGCCGACGTTCCCGCTCGACATCCTGCCCCGCGCCCGGCGGCTCCGGTGGATCCAGTGCACGAACGCCGGGATCGATTTCCTCGTGCCCGCGCGCAACCGGCTTAAGCACGTCGCCGTCACCAACGCGGGCGGCATCCATGGTCCCGTGATGGCCGACTACGTGATGGCGGCTCTCGTCATGTTGCAGTGGGATTTCCCCCGCAATTTTCGCGAACAGCAGGCCCGCATCTGGAAAGCGCGCGAGTTCGACCCGCTCGCCGAGAAAACCATCGGCATCGTCGGCTTGGGCGCCATCGGCCGCGCCATCGCCGAGCGGGCGAAGTCGGCCGGGATGACCGTGCTCGGCACCAAACGCCGCGCAGGCTCCGTCAAAGCAGTCGACCGGGTATTCCGGCCGAACCAGATGCGGAACATGCTCGCCCTATCGGATTTCGTCGTGCTCGTCGTGCCATCGACGCCGGAGACCAAGGCCCTCATCGGAAAGGGCGAGCTCGCTGCCATGAAGCGGACGGCGTTCCTCATCAACGTCGCGCGCGGCTCCATAGTGGACGAGCGGGCCCTCGCCATGGCGCTCAAAGCAAAAACAATCGCCGGCGCCTGCCTCGATGTGTTCGAACAAGAGCCGTTGCCGGCCGAGAGCCCGCTGTGGGGGCTCGATAATGTCATCGTGACGCCGCACATCTCCGGCAATCCAAGCCGATACGCGGCGCGCGTGGTCGACATCTTCGCCGACAACATGAAACGCTGGCGGACGGGCCGCCCGTTCCGCAACCTGGTCGACTTGAAGCGCGGTTATTGAGCGGTCGGCACGATACACGGCCACCCCCTCACCCTCCCCTCTCCCCCGACACGGGAGAGAGGGATGAGGAGGGTTGGCGCGGGGTCAAGCTGCGCCTACCCGGAGCTGGGTGGGGGCGATCACTTAAGCGCGCTCGAACCAGCGGGCGGCGGTTGCCGCATAAACGCGGATCGCCTGCAGATACTCCTCGATCGAGACGAACTCCTCGTCCCAATAACAATATTTGGAGCCGGGGCCGTAGGTGATGGAGGGGATGCCCCGCTCGCACATGACCGGCGTGTCCGGCCACGCCGGATGGCAGGCGAGCGCCGCGTTCTTGCCGTTGAAGGATTTGTGGGCGGAGGCGACGGCGTCGCGGATCGGGTGCTCGACCCAAGCCATCGGGCTCCGCGGGTTCCGGATGCAGGTCTCCTCGGGCTCGGCGGTCGCGCGAAAGTCGGGATCGCCGGCCGCGATGCCGCGAAGAAGCCGATCGACCTCGGCGAGAACGGCTTGCATGGTTGTCGAGGGCGCGAACCGGATGTCGACGGTGAGCGTACATTCTTCCGGGATCAGACAGCGGCGAAGCCCGCCCTGCACCATGGCGACGTTGACGATCTTCTCGTCGCCGTAGGCGTCGTGGCTCGGCTTGGTGAACCCCGGCGACTTGACCGCGTTCATCACGAGGACCGCCTTCTCGATCGCGTTGACGCCCAAGTGGGCGGCGGTCGTGTGGGCGCCCCGGCCCTTCACGCGAACCGTGAGATAGAGGATGCCCCGCTGGGCTGCGCAGATATCGAGGTCGGTCGGCTCGCAGACGATCCCGGCTTCGGCGGCGAGACCTGCGTCGAGCGCGCGGCGGGTCCCCTCGCCGCCCTCGAAGTGGTTGGGAACGGCGAGCGCCGCCACCTGGCCGCTCGCAGGCAGGCCGAGCCTGGCGAGCACGGTCATCGCCATGGCCATGGCGCATGTGCCGCCTTTCATGTCGGAGGAGCCGGCGCCGTAAAGCTTGCCGTCGCGGATCGGCGCCTCGAAGGGCCCGAAGCTCCAGGCCTTCGACGGCGGGTACACATCCATGTGGCCACAGAGAAGGAGCGTCCGATTGGAAGCGGAACTGCCGACGCGGGCGAGCACATTCGGCGCGCCTGATGTGCCGGAGTCCGGATATTCGACGCGGACGCCCGCATCCGCCATGGCGCCGCCGATCACCCGGCCGACGCGCTCAAGCTCCGGCACGTCGCCCCAGACCGACGGCACCTGCACGACCCTCTGCAGGAAGCCGATGAAGGCGTCGCGGTTGGCGTCCACGTATTCGGCGATCTTTTCTTCTACCGAGCTCATCGCCTCACCCATCTCCGTCCCATGCTTTCCCACCTGGTTGAGGATAGCGCAGTGATCGCGGGAATGCTCGGGGTGTTGGCAGACGTCCCCCGCCTCACAGGGCGATCATCACCTCGGCCTCATAGAGGGCAAGCGGGTCGAAGAAGCCGCCGACCAGCTCGGTCGTTGGACACGCATGGTTCTTCATCCACGCCCGCTGGACCTGGCGGGCAATTTCGCGGCCGGCGGCGTCCTTCAGGAACGAGCGGAAGTGGACGACGTTCCGCCAATCGGCGCCGCATCCTTTCAGCTCCGCATCCAGGTTGCGGAGCGTCTGATCGCAGTGGGCGGCGAGGTCGGTTGGGTGGAGCGTGCTCCCGTCGAGGGCGCGCGACATTTGCGCCTGGGCGAAGACGAAATCGCCCGTTTTGATCGCGTGCAAACCGCCCGGATTGACCCACGCCGTTTTCAGCTTCGCGTATTCTTTGGGGGCAAGGGACAGCTCGGCGTCCATCTTGATAAGGACATCGTCGCCCACCATTTCGGGATCTCCGGCTCCGCTCACTACCGAAGTGGAGACGAACTCGCCGATCTTGACGAAGGGATCGCGGGCGCGGCGGAACTCGCCCATGTCGAGGCCTGGGCGCGTCACGTACTGGTGCACGCGCATCACGTCCTTGAGGGACGATGAGGCGTCCTTAAGCGCGGCCGCGAGCTGCGCGTAGATGTCCTCGGATTGGCGAAACAATTCACCCGGCTGGAACGGGCGCGGCACGCGCGGGACGAACCCGCCGGCGAAGCCGACGTCACCGACGCGCACCAGGCGCGCCCACCTGGAGCTCGGGTCGCCGACCACGTGCTTCTTCCCATCAACCGCCGCGATGAGCTCGACCGCGACCAGCACGTCCGGCTCGACGGAGTCGTGGAAGATGCTGAGCCCCGCCTGCCGGCCCGGCGCCGCATACCGGCGCTGGACATCCCAGACGCGTTCGATCGCCTTCCCCCGCGCCTCGGCACCGAAAAACCACTTGATGCGGGCGACGCCGGACCACGGCACGCCCGCCGCCTTGAGCACCGCGCCCACGTTCCTGAATACCTGTTCGGCCTGGCGGACCGGATCGCCCCGGCCGACGACTTCGCCCAGCGCGTTCAGGGGCAGGATGCCGGCGGTGTAGAGAAGCCCGTGCGCGACGGCGGCGTGGCAGCCACCGGCCCGCGGCTCGTAAAGCTCCGCAACCGTAATCGCGGAGGCCATCGGGTGCTTAGAGCGCGATCTGGGCACCGAGCTCGACCACCCGGTTGCTCGGGATGTGAAAGAAGTCGGTGGCGCTGCGGGCATTGCGGGTAAGCCAGAAGAAGAGGCGCCGCCGCCAGCGCCACATCCGCGACCGCGAGGCCCGAACCAGCGTCACGCGGCCGAGGAAGAAGCTCGTCTGCATCATGTCGAACTCGAGGCCCTTGTCCGCGCACAGCTCGAGCACGGCGGGAATGTTGGGCGTTTCCGTGAAGCCTTGGTGCACGATGACCCGATAGAACCGCTTCGGCAGCGGCGTGACCTCGATGCGTTCGGCGGGCTCGACGTACGGAATGTCCTCGTTCACCACGGTCAACAGAACGACCCGTTCGTGCAGGACCTTGTTGTGCTTCAGGTTGTGAAGGAGCGCGTGGGGGACCGTCTCTCCCATGCGCGCGAGGTAGACCGCGGTGCCGGCGATGCGGTGCGGAGAGTCCGGCCGGAGAGTCCGGATGAAATCGTCGACGTCGATGTTGTCGGCGCGGAGCCGCTGCGCGAGAACCTCGCGGCCGCGAATCCAGGTCGACATCAGGACGTAGATGACGCAGCCGACAAGGATCGGGAACCAGCCGCCCTCCAGGATCTTGAGCGAATTTGCCCCCAAGAACATGAGGTCGATCGGGAGAAAAAGCCCGAACAGCGCGACGGTCAGCGGGCGCGGCAAGTTCCACCGGCGAACGGCCGTCGCGCACGTCAAGGCCGTGGTGATCGCCATCGTGCCGGTCACCGCGATCCCGTACGCGGCGCCGAGGCTGCTGGACGTCTGGAACTCGAGAACGAGCACCACGACCGCGACGAACAGGGCCCAGTTGATCTGCGGCATATAGATCTGCCCGATCGCGCGCTCGGACGTGTGACGCACTTCCAGCCGTGGCGCGAGGCCCAACTGGACCGCCTGGTTGCATATCGAGAACGCGCCGGAGATCACCGCTTGCGAGGCGATCACGGTCGCCACCGTGGCGAGCGCGACCAGGGGGTAAAGGAGCCAGTCCGGCGCCAGCAGGAAAAACGGATTACGCACCGCCGAAGCATCGCGGATGATGAGCGCGCCCTGGCCGAAATAACAAAGGAGCAAGCCCGGGAGCGCGATCCCGAACCAGCCGATGCGGATCGCGCGCTTGCCGAAATGGCCCATGTCCGCGTAGGCCGCCTCGGCGCCGGTGACGGCGAGAAACACGGCGCCGAGCGCGACGAAGGCCTGCCAACCGTGGTCAAAGGCAAACGCGATGCCATACGAGGGATCGACCGCGCGAAGAACGTCCGGCGTTTTCACGATCTCGGTCAACCCGAGAATCCCGATCGTCACAAACCAGAGAGCCATGAACGGGCCGAACAAGATGCCGATGGAGGCCGTGCCCCAGTTCTGCACGAAAAACAGCAGAAACAGGATCGCCAGCGACAGCGGCACGACATACGGCTTGAAGGCGGGCGTGGCGACTTCCAGGCCTTCGACGGCGCTCAGCACGGAAATCGCGGGCGTGATGATGCAGTCGCCGAAGAAGAGGGCCGTGCCGGCGAGACCGGCGGTCAGCACCAGCGCCCGCGTCCGCTTGCCGGTGAGCGTGCGGCGCGCAAGCGCGGTCAGGGCCACGATACCGCCCTCCCCGTTGTTGTCGGCGCGCAGAATCAGGAGCATGTACTCGATGCTCACGATGAGGAAGATCGCCCAAAAAACGAGGGACAGGATGCCGAGGACGTTGGCCTCGGTCGGCTGGATGCCGCCGAACGCGCTGAAGACAAGGCGGATCGTATAGAGCGGCGAGGTGCCGATGTCGCCGTAGACGACGCCGAGCGCCCCGATCACGAGAAGGGAGAGTCGTTCGTCCGCCCGGCCGGGGCGCGACACTTTGATGGGCATGAACGAGACACCTATGGGGCGGGCCCCAAGGCGAGTCCCTGGGCGCGCGTGAAAGGCGATGAAAAAGGTACGAAGGAGGTGGAGGCCCGTGACGTTACCGAGCTGACCTACAAAATGGGGCCGGCCGTGCGCCGCTCCCGAGGGCAGCAATCCTACCGCATCTGCGAAGAACCCTCCAGGGCAAGCAAGGCCCCAATGCCATTGTAAATACCCTTTATTTCTCAATTAGACATATGCACAGCACACTTCGACCATGCTCAAAGGACGGGCCTGCCCTGCGGCCAGCGCAGGTCTTGAAACAGGCGCACGGCATGCGGCGGCGGCCTTCCCGGCCCGGTCCGACGGGCTGGGCCGCACTTCAATGAGCGCGGTTGTCCGGGCTGCCACCAACAATGTCGGGTACCTTGTAAAGCTGCACTCCCCTCTCAATGATATCCCACCCGCTGGTGCTGACCTGCCCCCTTCAGAGTGGTCCATCGACTATTTTAGTCTGGACCAAGAAGGAGAAGAGCGATGGGCCAGCGCGCCGGGACACCGGACCTCATCTTGTGCTGGCGCGGCCGGTTCGTCGCCATCGAATTGAAGGCGCCCGGCAAGGTCAAAAACTTGAGTGAGTCGCAACGCGCTTGTCATGCGGACATCGCGGCAGCGGGCGGAACGGTCGCCACTCTCGACAGCTTGGCGGCCGTGATCGCCTTTCTCGACGGGCTCCGCGTTCCCCGCATCGGGGGCAGCCAAGAGGCCGCAGCATGAACGCGTGCCTCTGGTGCTCCCGTCACTTCGAGCCGCGGCCCCGAACGGCGGGCGGGAAGGAGCAACGTTTTTGTTCACCCTCGTGCCGGAAGGCTTGCCATGTTGCAGCCGACCGCTGGGCCATGGGACAGCTAGAGCGTGGCGAGGTTTCGGCGGACACGCTCAGAGGTGGGGCGGAAGCAACGAAAACGTTGCCTCCCGTTCACAAGTCTCCCCTTCCCGCTATCACCCTAGCCCCGGCACCCGACTTGCCCGCCGGCACAACGCGCGCGTTGGGTAGGGTGCCCGACTCGCCTTCGCCCGCTACCCACCCACCCTAGTGGATTGACGCATTCGGAGGATTCCCGAATGCGCCGACTTGGGCCATGCTGTGGGCATGAGAACAGGCATCGTTGTCGAAGTCACCCCGAAGGATCGCGTCCGTCTCGAACGGATCGTCGGGGACCGTAACACTCCTCAG
>SHVQ01000046.1 GCA_009694195.1 Rhodospirillales bacterium | reverse complement strand
CCCCGTCGTCCCGCCCTGCGCCAGAACAATCTCAGCCTCGCGAAGCTTGCCGATAATCTCCTCAGGCCCGTGTCTCTTGCCCATCGCTCTTCTCCTTCTTGGTCCAGACTAAAATAGTCGATGGACCACTCTGAAGGGGGCAGATCAGTAGGGGCCTGCCAGAAGTCCGCCCACATCCGACTAGACTAGACCGTCTAGTCCAGGTTACTGTGGTGCCTCGATGTCGCATCTCGGGAACAGATAGAGCGCATGGCGAAGCGTGCTCAAGTGCGGGAACCGCGCCGGCCGCCCCTTGTTCCGCCCACCAAGCAACAGGCCATCCTCGCCGCCGCCCATCGCGTGTTCGTGGAACGCGGTTACGGCGATACCAGCATGGATGCAATCGCCAACCTAGCGGGCGTGTCCAAGCAGACGGTCTACAGCCACTTCAACGGCAAGGAGGCGTTGTTCAGCGCCATTATCAAGGAGCGCTGTGCTCAGCTCCTGGAATTCATTCCCGTCGAAGCTGCAACCGCGGCGGAACCGGAGGAGACTCTGCGGGGCCTCGCCAGGCGATATCTCTCGCTCGTGCTCGCGCCCGGCAATATCGAGTACTTTCGCGTCGTCATCGCCGAATGCGGGCGCTTTCCCGAGCTCGCGGAGGCTTTCTATCGCGCGGGGCCGTTGCAGGCCACCAACAATCTCGCGACGCTGTTGGCCGGCATGTCGCGCAACGGACTGCTGTCGGTGCCCGATCCCGAGGCCTCGGCCCGCCTGTTCTTTGGCATGTTGCGGGGTGATTTGTGGATGCGCCGCCTGCTTGCTCTCGGCGCCGAGGAGTCCAACGAGACCGTCGACCGCCTCGTCGAACAAGTGGTGAAGACGTTTCTACTCGCCCATTGCCCAACCCGCTCCCACATTAAGCTGGACGGGACTCGCGCCTCGGTTGATTGAGCGTTGGCAACAGGGTCCCATTTCGACAGAATGAGCGCCCTGCCTCCGGAGGGGGCGCTTCGTCGGGTCGCAGCATGAAAATGCGTAGCGGAGTCGGATTTATTGCGGCGGCTTTTACTCTCCTCGGAGCCGGCGAGGTGCCGACGCCGGCAGCCGACATGGCCGGTCACGGGGGCATCGTGCGCGCCGTCGCGATATCGCGCGACGGGGCACGCGTGCTGAGCGGAAGCTTCGATTACACGGCGCGCCTGTGGGAATTCGGCGATCAGGCCGAGCTCGGCGTGCTGAACGAACACGCGGGGCCGTTGAACGACGTGGCCTTCTTTCCGGACCGGCGGCAGGCTTTGACGGGGAGCGACGACGGGACCGCCATCGTCTGGGACCTCGCATCCTTAAAGCCCGTTCGGACGCTGAGCAGCCACGCCCATAAGGTCACCGCCGTGGCGGTCTCCGAGGACGGGCGCTTGGCGGCGACCGGAAGCTGGGATCTGACGGTCAAGCTGTGGGACGCGGCAAGCGGACAGGAAGTTCGAACCATCCCTCAGAAAACTCCCGTGAATGCCGTTGCGTTCGCAAGGGGCGGCGCGGTTCTCGCAAGCGGTGGGCATGACGGATCCATCAGCCTCTGGAACGTTTCGACCGGCGAGCCGGTGGGCAAGCTCCAGGGGCACGGACTCGCGGTCACGCGCCTCCACGTCTCCCCCGACGGCCGGTCGCTTCTCTCGGCCGGCATCGACGGGGCGGTGCGCCTTTGGGATATTGAGGCCCAACAGGAAGCCCTCGTTTTCTCCGGCCATGAGAGCCAAGTCTATGCCGTCGCATTCTCGCCGGACGGCAAGACTGCGTTGTCCGGCGGAAGGGATGGACGCCTCCTTCACTGGGACCTTGCCACGGGAGCGACGCTTCGAATGATCCAGGGTCACGACCGCGCGGTTTGGGCCGTGACCTTTACCCCGGATGGGCGGTTCGTTGTGTCGGCCGGCTCGGACGAAGTCGTTCGGGTCTGGCATCTCGAAACCGGCGATCGCATCGGATCGACCGAAGCCGCCGCGGCGGAGCCCTCGCCGGGGCTCGCGAGTGGGCACCCGGGGGCCAAACTCTTCACGAAGTGTGCGGCGTGCCATGCGCTGTCCGCCGAGGGCCCCAGCCGCTCGGGCCCGCATTTGGGTGGCCTGTTCGGGCGCCGGGCGGGAACAGTTTCGGGCTATAAGTATTCGACGGCGCTCAGCCGCTCTGAGGTGATTTGGAACGAGGACAGCCTGTGGGGGTTGTTCGATCAGGGCCCGAACGTGTTTCTTCCGGGCACCAAGATGCCGCTGCAGCGTATGCCCGACAAAGAGCAGCTCGCCCAACTCATCGCTTTCCTGAAAGACGTGACGTCCCCTGCCGCGCGCGGCCGTCCCGGCACCCCATAGCGGCACCGAGGCCATCATGGCGACTTTGCTTTACACGCATCCCGCCTGCATCGATCACAATCCCGGGCTCTATCATCCGGAGAGCCCGCACCGGCTGAAGGCCGTCATGGGCGCTCTCGAGAGGAAGGACTTTGCATCGCTGGATCGGCGGGAAGCCCCGCGGGCCGACCTCGCCTGGATCGAACGGGTCCACGACGCGTTTTACGCAAAGCAAGTCCTCGACGCCGTGCCCGATGCCGGCCAAGTCCATCTCGATGCCGATACCGCCCTCTCTCCGGCCTCGGGCGAAGCCTCGCTGCGCGCGTCCGGCGCTGCTTGTGCGGCGGTGGACGCGGTGGTCGGCGGCGACGGCAAGACCGCATTTTGCGCCGTGCGGCCGCCCGGCCATCACGCGGAACCGGCGCGTGCCATGGGCTTCTGTCTTTTCAACAGCGTGGCGATAGCGGCCTTGCACGCGCGCGTGATCCACGGTCTCAAACGGATCGCCGTCGTCGATTTCGACGTCCACCATGGAAATGGGACGCAAGCCGCCTTTTGGAGCGACCCCGAATTGTTTTACGCCTCGAGCCATCAGTGGCCGGCCTATCCCGGGAGCGGCATGGAAAGCGAGCGGGGCGTGGCCGACAATATCGTGAACGTTCGCCTTCGCCCGGGCTCGGGCTCGAAAGAATTCCGCCACGCCTATCGGGACACGATTCTTCCGGCGCTTGGCCGGTTCAAACCGGAGTTGTTGATCGTCTCGGCCGGGTTCGATGCCCACGCGCGCGATCCGCTCGCCCAGCTCGAGGTTGCGACGGAAGATTACGGCTGGCTCACCGGCGAACTCTTGAACATTGCCAACGCCCATTGTAAGGGACGCCTTGTTTCGAGCCTGGAAGGCGGCTACGACCTCGAAGCGTTGGCCGAAAGCGCCGCCCTCCATGTGCGGACATTGATGGAAGGATGACCGTCATGGGCGACGATGCTATCCCGGCCGAGGTCGCGAAATTAAGCTTCGAGGAAGCCATGGCGAAGCTCGAGAAAATCGTTCGCCAGCTCGAAGAGGGAAAGGGCGGGCTTGACGAGGCCATCAAGGCCTACGAGCGCGGTGCCGCCCTGAAAAGACATTGCGAAGCGAAGCTCCGGGAAGCGCAGCTGCGAGTCGACAAGATCGTGCTCGGGCCGCTCGGCGCCGCGGGCAACGACGTTCGCACGGAACCCGCCGATCTCGACTGAGGCATTTCCGATGACCAACCTCCAGGACGCCCTCGCTCAAAATGCCCGGGCGGTCGAAGAAACGCTCGACCGGCTTCTGCCGCTCGAAGAATGCCCGGAAGCCCGGCTGATGGAAGCCATGCGGTACTCGAGCCTGGGCGGCGGGAAACGGATTCGGCCGTTTCTCGTCCTCTCCAGCGCATCGTTGTTCAACGTCGACCGCTCCTGCGCTTTGCGGGCGGCGGCGGCGGTCGAGATGGTCCATTGTTATTCGCTTGTTCACGATGACCTCCCCGCGATGGACGACGACGACCTGCGCCGCGGACGGCCGACCTGCCATATCAAATTCGACGAAGCGACGGCGATCTTGGCGGGCGATGCACTGCTCACGAAGGCCTTCGAGGTCATTGCCGACCCGAAGACCCATTCAGATCCGCACGTCCGCTCCGATCTGGTCCTCGGCCTCGCGCGGGCCGCCGGCAACGAAGGCATGGTCGGCGGTCAAATGCTCGACCTCTTGGCGGAGAAGACGGCCCTTAATATTCCGGAGATCACGCGTCTCCAGCGGATGAAGACCGGGATGCTCATTGGAATTGCATGTGAGACCGGTGCGATCCTTGGACGCGCCCACGAGGCGTCCCGGCATGCCCTCCGTGCGTACGCGCACGACCTCGGGCTCGCGTTCCAAATTGCCGATGATCTCCTCGATGTCGAAGGAACGGAGGTGGAGGTCGGAAAAAAGACGAAAAAGGATTCGGCGTCCGGAAAAGCCACGTTTGTCAAGCTATTGGGTCTTGAGCGGGCCCGGGAGCATGCCCAACTTCTTGCCGACCAGGCCATGCAACATCTTGAAATATTCGAAGAAAAAGGCGAACCTCTTAAGCAACTGGCGCAGTTCGTGATAGAAAGACGCGCATAAGACCCCGGTGGGGGGGGTGAAAGCGTTGCCGAGGGGGTAAGGAATCACATTGTCACCATTGCCGTCGACGCCGCTTCTGGACGCGGTTAACGATCCCGCGGACATCCGAAGTTTCACGTCCGAGCAACTGAAACAGTTGGCCGACGAGCTGCGCGCCGACACCGTCCGATCCGTGTCGATCACGGGCGGCCATTTGGGGGCCAGCCTCGGGGTGGTCGAGTTGACGGTCGCCGTCCATCACGTCTTCAACACGCCGCACGATCGTCTCCTTTGGGATGTCGGCCATCAGGCCTACCCGCACAAGATCCTGACCGGCCGGCGCAGCCAGATGCACACGCTGCGGCAAGGGGGCGGTCTCTCCGGTTTCACCAAGCGATCGGAGAGCATCTACGACCCGTTCGGCGCCGCACATAGCTCGACATCCATTTCGGCGGGGCTCGGCATGGCCGTTGCCCGAGATCTTGCGGGCGGCAATAACCATGTCATCGCGATCATCGGCGACGGCGCGATGAGCGCCGGCATGGCCTACGAGGCATTGAACAACGCGGGATCCATGGATGCCCGCCTGATTGTCATCCTCAACGACAACGACATGTCGATCGCGCCCCCGGTCGGCGCGATGAGCGCCTATCTGTCGCGCCTCATCTCGTCGCGCCCGTTCCGCTCCATCCGACACCTGATGAAGGAGCTGGCCAAAAAATTTCCGCGCCGTCTCGGCGAGGCAGCCCGCCGGGCGGAGGAATTTGCCCGCGGCATGGTCACCGGCGGGACGTTGTTCGAAGAGCTCGGCTTCTACTATGTCGGCCCCATCGATGGGCACAATCTCGATCATCTGCTGCCCGTGCTGAAGAATATCCGCGACGATACCGATCCCGGCCCCATTCTTCTTCACGTCGTGACGCAGAAAGGGAAGGGCTACAAATTCGCCGAGGAATCGGCCGATAAATACCACGGCGTGACGAAGTTCGACGTGGTGACCGGTCAGCAGGTGAAGGCGAAAGCCAAAGCGCCCTCCTACACCGGGGTGTTTGCGAAGGCGCTGATCGCCGAAGCCGAAGCCGACGACAAGATCGTCGCCCTCACCGCGGCGATGCCGAGCGGCACCGGGCTCGACAAGTTCGCGGAACGTTTCCCGAAGCGGGCGTTCGATGTCGGCATCGCGGAACAGCATGGCGTGACGTTCGCCGGCGGACTGGCCTGCGAAGGCTTCAAGCCGTTTGCCGCGATCTACTCGACGTTTCTCCAGCGCGCCTATGACCAGGTGGTCCACGATATCGCGCTGCAGAGCCTGCCCGTCCGGTTTGCGATCGACCGCGCCGGATATGTCGGCGCCGATGGGGCGACGCACACGGGCGCATTCGATCTCGCCTATCTCTGCACGCTGCCGGGCTTCGTCGTCATGGCGGCGGCCGACGAGCTCGAGCTGATGCACATGGTGGCGACGGCCGCTGCCATCAACGACAGGCCGAGCGCGGTCCGCTATCCGCGCGGCGAGGGCATCGGCCTCGAATTGCCGAAGCGCGGGACGATATTGCCGATCGGCAAGGGGCGTGTCGTGCGCGAGGGCACCACCGTTGCGATCTTGAGCCTCGGGGCGCGACTGCAGGAGTCCCTGAAGGCGGCCGACGAGCTCGCGACCATGGGACTGTCGACCACGGTCGCCGATGCTCGTTTTGCCAAGCCCTTGGACGAGG
Organism: Rhodospirillales bacterium; assembly: GCA_009694195.1. Taxonomy (GTDB): domain Bacteria; phylum Pseudomonadota; class Alphaproteobacteria; order Rhodospirillales; family SHVQ01; genus SHVQ01. The sequence continues at coordinate 6,343 of SHVQ01000046.1, read as the reverse complement.
ACTTGATCCGGCGCCTGGCACGCGAGCATCAGGTCCTGATCACCATCGAGGAAGCGTCCTCGGGCGGCTTCGGCGCCGGCGTCCTCACGTTCATGGCGAACGCGGGCCTGCTCGAAAACGGTCTCAAGGTGCGTGTCATGACCATGCCCGACGTGTTTCTCGACCACGACAAGCCCGAGCTTCAGAACGACGCTGCGCATCTCAACGCCGCGCACATCGTCGCCAACGTGCGCACGGCCTTTGGGCGCAACGAGTTTTCGGAAACCTCCGCGCGGGCTTGAGCGCTGCGCGAGCGGCGTCGTCGCCGTCCTCGACACTATAAAAGTTCTTGCGGTCCCCGGCTGGGCGCATGGCCGAGAAAATCCGCGTCGATCAGTTGATCGTCGATCGAGGGCTTGCCGAAAGCCGCACGCGTGCCGAGGCGCTCGTGCGGGCCGGACTCGTCTTCAGCGGCACCCGCAGGCTCGATAAGCCGGGGACACGGGTTCCCGCGGACACGCCCCTCACGCTCAAGGGCAAGGACCACCCCTGGGTCTCGCGGGGCGGCCTGAAACTCGCTCACGCCCTCGACCGCTTCGGGATCAGTCCGCAGGGAAAAGGCTGTCTCGACATCGGCGCCTCGACCGGCGGGTTCACCCACGTGCTGATCGAGGGCGGCGCGCGCAAGGTTTATGCGGTGGACGTCGGCCGGGCCCAACTCGCGTGGACTCTCCGCAATGACGCCCGTGTCGTCGTGCTCGAAAAGACCAATGCCCGCGTGCTTTCCCGCGAGCTCGTGCCGGAGCCGATCGGCCTCATCGTCTGCGATGCAAGTTTCATCGGCCTACGCACCGTGTTGCCGGCGGCGCTTGCGCTCGCAGCGGATGTGGCCACCCTCATTGCGCTCATCAAGCCGCAGTTCGAAGTCGGGCCCGCGCGCGTCGGCAAGGGCGGCATCGTTCGCGACCCCGCCCTTCACCGCGAGGTCTGCGACACCATCAGCGCGTGGTTATCCGACGATATGGAGTGGCACGTTCTCGGCCTCACGGACAGCCCGATCGCGGGCGCCGACGGGAACAAGGAGTTCCTCATCGCTGCCAAAAAAGGCGCGGCGGCTCCCGCCTAGGACGAACCTTCGGTTGGAAGACCGGCCTCTTTCCAGGCCTGGATGCCGCCGGACATGTTGACGATGTCCTGGTATCCCTGGCCGATGAGGTATTCGGCGGCCTGGTGAGACCGTTGCCCGACGCCGCACTGCATGACGACTTTCTTGCCCGGGGATTGCGGAATTTTCTGCGGGTCGAACTCGGACAAGGGCACGAGCAGGGCGCCTGCGATGTGCTCTTGCGCGTACTCGGGGACCTCGCGCACGTCGACGAGCACGGCCTTGCCCTTGTCGAGCCACTCTTTCACGGTGGCGGGGTCTACCTCTTCAACCTGTCCTGTCATTCAATTCCTCCGCTATCGGTCGCCGGCCAAGCCGCATTGCGCGCGGTGGCGGAGCAGGTGGTCGGCAAGGACGCACGCCATCATGGCCTCGCCGACAGGGACGGCGCGGATGCCGACGCACGGGTCGTGGCGGCCCTTTGTCTCGATCTCGACGTTGTTGCCATCGGCATCGATGGTCTTGCGGGGCGTGAGGATAGAGCTGGTCGGTTTCACCGCAAAGCGGACGACGATGTCCTGGCCCGTAGAGATGCCGCCGAGAATCCCGCCGGCGTTGTTGGACAGAAACGCGACCTTGCCGTCCTGCGTCCGGATTTCGTCGGCATTTTTCTCGCCGCTCAAGGCGGCGGCTCCCATGCCCGCGCCGATCTCGACTCCCTTGACCGCGTTGATCCCCATCATCGCGGCCGCCAGGTCGGAATCGAGCTTGCCGTAGATCGGAGCCCCAAGGCCGGGCGGCACGCCCGAGGCCTCGACTTGGATGACGGCTCCTGCGGACGAGCCGCGCTTGCGCACCTCGTCGAGAAAGCTTTCCCATCGTTGGGCGGTTGCGGGATCGGGACACCAGAACGGATTGCGTTCGACTGCGTCCCAGTCCCAACGCGAGGGGTCGATCTCGTGGGGACCGACCTGGACGAGTGCGCCGCGTATGCGGATGCCGCTCACCAGGTGGTCGAGCACCTTCCGGGCGACCGCGCCCGCCGCCACGCGCATCGCCGTCTCGCGGGCGGACGAGCGTCCCCCGCCGCGGTAATCGCGAAACCCGTATTTCCGAACGTACGTGTAGTCCGCATGGCCGGGGCGGTAGACGTCCTTGATGGCGTCGTAGTCTTTCGAGCGCACATCCATGTTCTCGACAAGAATGCCGATCGGCGTCCCCGTCGTTTGACCCTCAAAGACGCCGGAAAGGATGCGAACCGTGTCCGGTTCCTTCCGTTGCGAGGTATGCCGGGTCTGTCCCGGCCGCCGGCGGTCCATGTAGAACTGGATGTCAGGCTCGGAAAGCCGGATCCCCGGCGGTGTGCCGTCCACCACGCAACCGATGGCGGGGCCATGGCTTTCCCCGAAGGTCGTGACGCGAAAGAGGTGGCCAAAGGTGTTGAAGCTCATGTCGGCTCGCTTGGCGCCGCGTGCCGGCGCATCATTCCAGGGTCGCCGGCAGCGTCGCCGCCATTCACACGACGGAAATGTCGGGGGCGTCGACGGCCTTCATGCCGACGATGTTGTACCCGCAGTCCACGTGATGGATTTCGCCCGTTACTCCGCTCGAAAGCTCGCTGAGGAGGTACAGCCCCGCGCCGCCGATGTCGTCGAGTGTCGTGTTGCGGCGAAGCGGCGAGTTGTACTGATTCCACTTCAAGATATAGCGGAAATCGCCGATCCCCGAGGCCGCCAGCGTCTTCATCGGTCCGGCCGACAGGCCATTGACGCGGATCTTTTGCTTTCCCAGGTCTTCCGCCAGATAGCGGACGCTCGCTTCGAGCGCGGCCTTGGCGACGCCCATCACGTTGTAGTGCGGCATTACCCGCTCGGCCCCAAAATAGGTGAGCGTAAGCAAGCTTCCGCCCTCCGACATCAAAGGCGCCGCGCGCTGACAGAGCGCCGTGAACGAGTAGCAGGACACGTTCATGGTGAGCGCGAAATTTCCCGGTGTCGTGTCGAGATAGCGGCCCTTCAGCTCTTCCTTATCCGAGTAGGCGATCGCATGGACCGCGAAGTCCAGCTTTCCCCACCGCTGCTGGACCTCCTGAAAGACGCGATCGAGGCTCGCGTGGTCGGTGACGTCGCAGGGAGCCACGAAATCGGAGCCGACCGACCGGGCGAGCGGACCCACGCGCTTCATCAGCGCTTCGCCCTGGTAGGTAAAGGCGAGCTCCGCGCCATGCGAATGCGCGGCCTGAGCGATCCCCCACGCAATCGAGCGATCGTTCGCCACGCCCATGATAAGGCCCTTCTTTCCGGCCATGAGTGGTCCGGAAGCCACCATGTTCCCCTCGCTCCATTGAGAAAACCGTCGGACGCGCGATCGTACACAAAAGTGGCGAAAAGGCAAAAACAGGTTGGAGAAATCGATCGGGGCGACCGGGTTTCGCATGGTTTCGTGCCCGTGTATGATCGATTCCTCGCCTCGGGAGGCCTTGACGCAGGGTAACGGCATGCCGCTCAACCGCCGGCTACGGACAGGCAAGGAGTTCGTTCTTTACGTTTGGCACCGCTTTTTCGCCGGCGATTGCCTCCGCATGGCGGCGGGTCTCAGTTATAGCTCGTTGCTGGCGATCGTGCCCCTGACCGCGATCGCCTTCGCCATGTTGGCGGCGTTCCCGGTGTTCGAGGGCGTGCGGGGGAAGATACAGGAGGCGGCATTCAGCAACCTTTTGCCCGAGACGGCCGCAACGGGTCGTGAATATTTCGAAGGATTTGTCGAGAACGCCGGGCGCCTCACGGCCGTCGGCATCGTCGGCCTTGGGGCGACGTCCGTTTTGCTGCTCGGAACGGTCGAGTCGGCCCTGAACAGCATCTTCAGGGTCACCAGGCCGCGCCCCATGGGCCCGCGCATGCTGGTCTTTTGGGCCTTGATCACCCTTGGCCCTCTGCTTCTCGGGGCAAGCCTCTCCCTCTCCACCTACCTTTTCGCGGCCACGGAATGGGTCGGCATCGACGTCACCGCCGGAGTGTTCGGAGGTCTCGCGAAGCTGCTGCCGACATTGATGATCGTGGTCGCGCTCACGGTCTTCTATTTTATCGTCCCCAACAGAGACGTGAGCTTCAAAGGCGCCGTCATCGGAGGCGCCGTCGCGGGGATTCTCTTTTCCCTCTTGCGGACGGGTTTCGGAATCTACGTCGCCAAGTTTCCGACGTACCAAGCCGTTTACGGCGCTGTGTCCGTCGTCCCTATCTTTCTCGTGTGGATGTACATGTCGTGGGCGGTCGTGTTGCTGGGCGCCGTGCTTACCGATGTGATCGGCGAATGGGCGGCGGCGGGCGGTCGGCCCGCCGAAGGCGAAATGGCGCCCCTACGGCTGGTGGAGCTTGCGCTTGCCGTCTTGGCGGTCCTCATGGAGGGGAGCCGGAAGGGCGGTGCATCATCCCGCGCCGGAATTCTCGGTCGGACCGGCGGTTCGGGAGCGGTGGTCGAGCGGGTCATGGCTGCCCTCCACCGCGCGGGATTCATCGAGAATACGGCCCGCGACGATTGGGTCCTGGCGCGCGACCTCACAAGCGCGACGCTTTACGATCTCTTTCGGGCGCTGGGCTTTTCATTCGAGGACGAGGGTCTGTCGGCCCGAACGGACGGCTGGCATCAGCGGTTCACCACGCTGCTGGCCGACATCAAGGCGAGTCATCAGAAAGGATTCGATGCTTCCCTCCGCGAAATCCTGGCGGGAGCGGAGCGCCGCTCCTAGGTGTAATCAACCGTCCTTGCGGCTCCCGTCGAGATCGGGGCCGAGGTGGCTCTTGATTTCATCCCGCAGGGATGGCGGCAACGAATGGAGGGCCTCGGTCAACCTCCGCAATGCATCCCGCACGCTGTAAAGCTGATCCAGGAGGGTCAGCACGAGGGGGAGCGCTTCCTCGTTCACCGAGAGGTCGCGCCTCAACTCGCAGATGAGAGCCACGCGCGCCTCGTCTGCTTCGTCGAAGAAAACGCCGGCCTCCGTCTGCTGCGGCTGAACCCAGCGTTCTTCGATCCACGCCGTGAGCTCGACGCGGTCGACGGAATGGCGGACGAGGATATCCTCGATGGTAATCACGCAGACCCTCCCGTGCGGTTGCGGATCGTCTGCGGATGGGTCTTCACCCACTTCGCAATGGCCTCGGTGAGCTCGGAATCGGGCTGCTCGGGCAAGACAACCCTCAGCGTCACGAATTGATCTCCCGGTGTCCCCTTCGGATCGGGTATGCCCTTGCCCTTGAGGCGAAGGACGGTTCCCGCATTGGATCCCGCGGGGATCGTCATGGAGACATCGCCGGCGATCGTCGGTATGTCGACCTTCCCACCCAGAATGGCTTCCGGCACGGTCACGGAAATCTCGACGGAGATGTCGCGCCCCTTGCGCTTGAAGAACGGATGCGGCCGAACCTGCAGCTCGATAAGCGCGTCGCCGGGTTGGCCCGCCCGCACGCCTGGAATACCTTGACCCTTAAGACGGAGAACTTGACCGTCCTCGGCGCCGGGGGGGATCGCCACCCGGAGCCGCCGCCCGTCCGGCAGGTTGACCTCCTTCGTCACGCCTCGTGCGGCATCGAGAAAGTCGATTTCCAGGCGGTAACGCATGTCAGGGCTTCGCTCGCTCTGGTGCCGCTCATGCTGGCCCTGGGCCGCGTGGCGGAACAATTCGGAGAGGATGTCGTCGGCGTCCATCCCGCTACCGAAGACGGAGCCCGCATCGCGGTATTTGGCGCCGCGCCGACCGTCCGCATACGAGCGGTAGAAGGTTCTTTCCGGGCGCGGGTTCCCGCTCGCGTCGATTTCGCCGGCATCGTAAGCGGCCCGCTTTTTCGGATCCGAGATCAAGTCGTAAGCCGCGGAAACTTCCTTAAACTGGGCCTCCGCCTGCTTGTCGCCCGGGTGAAGATCCGGGTGCAGCCGACGTGCCAATTTCCGATATGCCTTCTTGATGTCGTCCTGGCTTGACGGCTTGGCGACACCGATCACTTCATAGGGATCGCGCATCGTTCAATCCCTATTCGGGCCCTTGGGGCGGACATCGTACTTGTGACGCGGCCCCCATGCGCGAACGAACTCCGTGAGTTCGGTGTTCGAATCCGGGGGAAGGACGACGTTCAGATGGACGTACTGGTCGTCCCGGCCGCCTGGATTTTTCGGAAGCCCCTTATTGCGAAGACACATCACGGACCCGGTATTGGACGGCGCCGGGACGGTCATATTGACGGCGCCGTCGACGGTCGGGACCTC
>SHVQ01000045.1 GCA_009694195.1 Rhodospirillales bacterium | reverse complement strand
CGAGCCTTCTCAATCCCGCACCATCAAAAACACCCCCCAACCCAATCGCAGCCGACATGGCGAACCTCCTTTGTTCGCCACATTGATTCAGAGTTTCACCGATTTGGGAATCCCCCGCGTGAGTCACACTCCGCGCAGATTGGTATAAGCCCTCAGGAGGTCTGCCTTCCGGTTTGTTGTGATTCTTTCCAACGATGATGCAAAGATCAGGTTGGTATCGGATTCGACATGCGAGATATGTATCGAGGGCGCAGAGCGGCGTCCAGGGGTCGCCGATGCAATCGCTGGTCGCATAAGTCTGTGTGATGCGACGGACTTCCAGTTCTTGCGCGTGCGCAGAAAGCGCCGCGATCGCCAGCAGCAAGCCAAGCACGCCTGCCGGAACGGAACCCGTTTTCATCGCCATCGTGATATTCCCGCATAGGTAGTAGAGCGAATTATACTGCTCGCCCTACTTTCGGGCAACGCCGTTCGCGATCGCGGCCAGCCCCTCCCGGTACGTGGGATAGCTGAGGCGCAGGCCGAGCTCCTCCTTGATCCGCCGGTTGCAGACCCGGCGGTTGTCGCGCCAGAAGGAGAGCGCCATCTCCGTCATCTCCTTCTTCGCTTCGTCGAAGGGAACGGCCGGCGGGACCGGCAAGCCAAGAAGCTCGCACGCGTAGGCGATCACGTCCGCCTGGGGTGCCGCCGCGTCGTCGCAGACGTTGTACACCGCGCCCGGGGCGGGCCTGGCGATCGAAGCCGCCAGCACATTAGCGATATCCTCCAGGTGGATGCGGGAGAAAAGGTGCCCCGGCTTTTCGATCCGCCTGATGCGACCCTCCCGCGCTTGGTCGATCGCGCTGCGGCCGGGGCCGTAGATCCCGGCGAGTCGGAACACGTGCACCGGGAGGTCATGCCGCCGGTGCAGGTCGAGCCAGCCCGCTTCCGCCTGCACCCGGGCGCGCGATCGTTCGGACGTGGGTTTGAGGGGCGAGGACTCGTCGACCTGGTTGCCGCCACAGTCGCCGTAGACCCCGGTGGTCGAGAGATAGCCGAGCCATGCGATACCGTCGCCCGCGATGATGTCGGCTTTGTGGCGGGCGAGCACGGGATCGCCGTCGCGATCCGGCGGGACGGAGATCAGCACGTGCGTGGCACCTTTGAGGGCCGTATCCGCGAGGGGCCGGGCGCGGTCGAAAAGGAAGGCGTCGATGCCGGCCGCGCGCAACGCTTCCCGCTTCTCCGCGCTGCGGCACGTGCCGGCGACCGCCCAGCCCTCGGCCCGCAAGCGGTCGGCGAGAGCGCGGGCGCTGTAGCCAAGCCCGAAACAGAAAAGCCTCGGCACGGGAGACAACCTCGGTTCGGTTGAGCGGACGCTTGCCAAGGCTTCTTATAAGCACTTGGATGGGCGCCCCGCTACCTGGAGGATTCCGCGTGCCGTCCTTCCGCGAACGCTCGCTCGCCGTCTTTCCGGCGGGCTCCAACGGCGAGTTCAACCTGCCAGCGGAGCTTGCGATGGTCATCGCCCGGGGCGAGGGTTGCGAGCTTTGGGATACGGAGGGGAAGCGCTATCTCGATTTCTCCATGGGCTGGGGCTCGGTGCTCGTCGGCCACGGCCGGCCGGAGGTAGTGGAGGCGGTGCGCGTCCAGGCACCCCTCGGCGCTAACTTCGCCTACATCAACGAGAACGCCCTCGCGGTCGCCGAGGAAGTGGTGCGATTGAGTCCGGCCTCGGAGCGCGTGCGATTTTGCGCGTCCGGCACCGAGGCGACCATGTACTGCATGCGCCTTGCGCGCGCGTTCACAGGGCGACGAAAGATCCTGAAATTCGAAGGCGCCTATCACGGCGCCAACGACGTGGGCGTGACGAGCCTTTTCCCGCCGACCAAAGAGGCGGGCCGGCTGCTCGATTTTCCGACGCCCGATCCGTCGAGCGCGGGCGTCGCCCACGCGGTCGAGGACCACGTGCTGGTCGCGCCCTACAACGACTTGGTCACGACCGCGGCGATCATTGCACGCTATGCGGCCGAGCTCGCCGCCGTCATCGTCGAGCCCCTTCACAGGTGTCTCCCTCCGGTGGCGGGTTTCCTCGCCGGTCTCAAGGAAGCCTGCCGGGAGCACGGCGCGCTTTTGATCTTCGACGAAGTGGTGACGGGGTTCCGTCTCGCCTACGGCGGGGCGCAGGCCTATTACGGCGTCGTCCCCGACCTCGTCGCCTACGGAAAGGCGCTCGGCGGCGGCTATCCCATCGGCATGTTCGGGGGCCGGGGCGAGATCATGGACATCGTCCGCGAGGACCGCATGGGCGAGCCCAACTACGTGTGGACGGCCTCGACCCTCGGCGGCAACCCGATCTCGACCGCGGCCGCGCGGGCGGCGCTTCAAGTCTTCAAGGGCGACGGCACGTACGAGCGTCTGCACGCTCTCGGCCGCTACCTGCGCGACGGCCTCGCCCGCGTGCTCGCAAGCCGGCAGGAGGCGGGCCAGGTGCTGGGCGACGGGCCGCTCGCCCAGGTCGCTTTCACCCGCGAGCCAGTCCGGAGCTACCGCGACATGCGCGGCGCCAACCGCGAGCGCCAGCGGGCGCTCATGCTGGCGCTTTTCGAGCGCGGGATATTCCTCAATCCCATGGGGACCAAGCTCTATCTCTCCCTCGCCCACGACGAGGCCGTTTGCGACGCCTTTCTCGACCGCATGGACGATGCCCTTGCGAGCCTTCCGTAGCCTCGGCCTTTCCGTCGCGATCCTGGCAAGTGCTCCGGCGCTTGCGCAGACGGAGCCGAGCGACGCCGAGCGCTATCAGCGGTGCATGGCGCTGGTCGAAAAAAATCCGGACGGCGCGTTCGACAAGGCGCTCGAATGGCAGGGCTTGGGCGGCGGCGAAGCGGCCGAGCATTGCCTCGCGGCGGCGCTGTTCGGTCTCAAGCAGTACCGGGAGGCGGGGCGCCGGTTGGAAGCGATGGCGCTCCAGAGCAAGGAGCGGGATATCGTCCGCGTGGGGCTGCTGGCGCAGGCGGCGCGGGCGTGGCTCCTCGCCGACGATCCGGCGCGCAGCTTCGACGTGCTCACCGCGGCGATCAAGCTCAACCCGGACGATCCGGATCTGCTGATCGACCGGGCCGAGGCGCGCGCCGCCATGAAGCACTACCGGGAGGCGATCGACGACCTCGACCAGGCCGTCCGCCTCGATCCCGGCCGCGCGGACGCCTATGTGTTCCGGGCGACGGCGCAGCGGTTCCTCGACGACCTTGCGCGCGCGGAGGCCGACGCCGAGCGCGCTCTCACGCTCGACCCCCGGCACCCGGAAGGCCTGCTGGAGCGTGGCATCCTCCGCCGCCTCAAGGGCGATACGGCGGGCGCCCGGCAGGATTGGCTCGCCGTGCTGCAGGCGGCGGCCGGCACCGCCGCGGCGGACGCCGCCCAGCGCAACATCGAAATGATGGACGTGAAGAGCCCGTAAGGCGCGTGGTACGTAAAACGGATAATTCCCGGCCGCGGCCGTACACATTGTACAAAACGTACAACGTCGTTTTTCGCCGTAACAATTAGTCGTCACGTCCGCGGAAGCGGGCGTCCAGACTGGATTCCCGCTTGCGCGGGAATGACGAGGAGTGTGAGGCGACCCTACGATTTCGCCCCGTCGGCGACCGTGTAGACGGCCGTCGGCCGCGAGCGCCCGCGCACCGTCACCTCGCCGATCGGGCGGAAATCCCACCCGTCCCCGGCCGCGTTTTTCGTCTGCTCGCTGACCAGCACGTAGGTCCGGTACTGCTTGTTGAGCTGCTCGAGCCGTGCGGCGATGTTGACCTCGTCGCCGTGGACCGTGAACGTGAGGCGGTCCCGCGTGCCGATCGCTCCGGCGGTTAATGTGCCTGTGTTGATGCCGCAGCGGGTCTTGAGCGAAACCCCGTCGCCGAACGTGCGGCGGACCTCCTGGATGCCGAGCGCCGTGCGGATCGCATTGGCGGCGTGGTCCGGGTCGGGCGTCACGGTATTGAACGCAATCAGCATGGCGTCGCCCTGAAACTGGGTGATGACGCCGCCATGGCGGTCGATGACCTCGGAGACGGCGCCGAAATAGTCGTTGAGCGTGCGCACGAGCTCCTGCGGCGTGAGCTTTTCCGCGATCGTCGAGAAGCCCTCGATGTCCGTGAAGAGGACCGTCGCCACCTTGGACTCGCCGTCCCCCGGCTGGATCGCGCGGTCGGCCGACGTGATGCGGTCGGCGATCTCGCGGGAGACGAAGCGGGAAAGGTCCTTCGCCGCGACGCTGTCGGCGACCGCTTGGCGGAGCAGGCGCTGTCCCCGAAGCACGGCGACGGCCAGCACAAGGGTGACGAGCGCGATCGAGAGGATCTTGTCGACCTCGGCCCCGATGAGGACGCTGTTGGACGTGAGATAGACCACGTAATTGCGCGTGATCATCGGGTCCTCAGGGTTCGCATAGATCACATAGAGCATGAGAAAGAGCCAGCCCGAGGCCGCCGTCGCGCCCGCCATGACGATGTAGCGCGGATCGAACCGGAGCGAGCGGAGCGCGATGAAGATGAAGACGTAGAGCATCGTCGGCGCCTTCAGATAGAAGGACGGCGGCTGCTCGTACTGGATGTGGAAGCTCCAGATCAGCGTCATCAGGAGCCCCATGTCCATGACGACGGAAATCATCAGGAGAGCCGTCGGAAGCCACCGCCTGTAGGCGAACCCGAGACGGGCAAGCGTGAACAGGGAGTAGAGGAGAAGCGCCCAGGGAACCGGATGGAACATCGTCGTCGCCGAGGTTTTCGGAGCGAGCGCGTAGAGGGCGCCGAAGGTCGCCACCAGCGCGAGCTGAACCCACCCGATCAGGATTTCGCTCCCGATCTCCTGGGCGGCGATGGATTGCCGCACGCGCTCCGGCAGATGCGAGCTCAGTCCGCGGCCGAACACGAAAGCTGCGACGTCGCGGGCATTCATGAGGGTTTTGCCGGCGCCAGCGCACGCTCGAAGACGCGGGCCGCGTGCACCGCTTCCCGCCCCGTCGCGTCCCGGATTTGATGGCGGCAGCTCGTCCCGTCGGCGACCAGGATGGCGTCGGCCACCGCGGCCCGCATCTGCGGCAGCACGGAAAGCTCGCCCATCCGCAGCGAGACGTCGAACGTCTCCGCCTGGTACCCGAAGGCGCCGGCCATGCCGCAGCAGGTCGAGTCGATGACCGTGACGTCGGCGCCGGGAATAAGCTTCAGCGCCTTGTCGACCGCACCCATGGCGCCGAAGGCCTTCTGATGGCAGTGCCCGTGAACGATGATCTTGCCGGCAATCGATGTAAGTGCCGGAAGCCCGCGCCCGTCCGCGGCCTCCTGCGCGAGATATTCCTCGAGCATCATGGCGCGGGAGGCGACCGTCTCCGTCTCCTTGCCCGGCAGCATGGCGGCGAGCTCGTCCTTGAACGTGAACAGGCAGGAAGGCTCAAGCCCGACGATGGGGACGCCCCGCTCGGCGAACGGAAGCAGCGCCTCAAGCGTGCGGCGGGCTTCCGTGCGCGCCTCATCCACCAGCCCGGCGGCGAGGAACGTGCGACCGCAGCAAAGCGGGCGGCCTCCGTCTTTCGGTGCAACGATATGAACACGACTTCCTGCCGCTTCGAGCACGGCAATGGCCGCGCGGATATTTTCGGGCTCGAAATACGTATTGAACGTGTCGGCCCAGAGCACGACCTCGCGCCCGCCGGACGATGGGGGCCGTGAGCCTGCGCGAAACCGATCGCTCCGCCAGGCCGGGAGCTTGCGGCGGGCGCTGAGTCCGAGCAACCATTCGCTCAGCATCGCGAGCCCGGGGACGCGGTCGCGGAGATTGAGGATCGGCGCGAGCCGTGCCGCCAGGGGGGCGTAGCGCGGGAGATAGGCGACGAGGCGGTCCCGCAAGCCGATGCCATGCCGTTTCTTGTAGTGGTGCAGGAATTCGATCTTCATCCGGGCCATGTCGACGCCGGTCGGGCACTCGCGCTTGCACGCCTTGCAGGAGACGCAAAGGCTCATCGTGTCCGCGAGCGCGTCGGATACGAGCGCATCCGGGCCGAGCTGGCCGGAGATGGCGAGACGGAGCGTATTCGCGCGCCCGCGCGTCACGTGCTGCTCGTCGCCTGTCGCCCGGAAGGAGGGACACATCACGCCGGCGCTGGACTTGCGGCATTCGCCGTTGTTGTTGCACATCTCGACGGCGCCGCCGAAGCCGCCCCAGGCCGACCAGTCGAGCGCCGCCGCGAGCGGCTGGACGCGGTAGTCCGGGCGGTAGCGAAAGAGCGAACGGTCGTCCATGCGGGGGGACCGCACGATCTTGCCGGGGTTCATGAGGCCTTGGGGGTCAAAGATCTCTTTCACCTCTTCGAACGCGCGCACCATGCGGCCGCCGAACATGATTTCGTTGAACTCGGAGCGGACGAGGCCGTCGCCGTGCTCGCCCGAGTGCGAGCCCTTGTAGGCGCGCACCATCTGGAACGCCTCTTCGGCAATCGCCCGCATTTTCTTCACGTCGGCGCCGGATTTTAGATTGAGGATGGGCCGCACGTGCAGGCAGCCGACCGACGCGTGCGCGTACCAGGTGCCGGTCGTGCCGTGTTTGGCGAAGACCTGCGTCAGGCGGTCGGTGTATTCGGCGAGATGCTCCAGGCTGACGGCGCAATCCTCGATGAAGGAGACGGGTTTGCCGTCGCCCTTCATCGACATCATGATGTTGAGGCCGGAGGTGCGGACGTCCCACACCGCTTTTTGGAAGTCGGGCGCGAGCACCTCGACCACGGAATCGGGGTACCCGAGATCGCCCATCAGCTCGGAAAGCCGCTTCAAGGACCGCACCTGCTCTTCGCGATCGTCTCCGGCGAACTCGACCAGGAGCAGGGCATCCGGCGTTCCGCGCACGGCGCGCTCGATCGTCGGGCGGAACAGCGGGATGTCGCGCGCGAGCTCGATCAACGTGCGGTCGACGACCTCGACGGCCGCGGGGCCGAGCTTGACGATGTGCTGTGCCGCGTCCATGGCCGCGTAGAATTTCTGGAAGTGGCAGATGCCGACCACCTTGTGGGTGGGGAGCGGCGAGAGTTTCAGCTCGATCGCCGTCGAGAAGGCAAGCGTGCCCTCCGACCCGATGAGCAGGTGGGCGAGGTTGGGCACCGGAAGCTTCCTGAGCCGCCCGCTCAAGGGCACGCCGTTGTCCGGAACCAGCGCGTCGATGTTGTAGCCGCCGACGCGGCGCATGACTGCCGGAAACTGGCTGCTGATCTCGGCCGCTTCGCGCGCGCCGAGCGCGAGCAGGCGTTGCGTGAGCGCGCGTTCGCGCTGCGGGCGGCCTTGCAGGGCCGCGTCGTCGGGCACGCCCGCGAACCGCATGGCCGTGCCGTCCATCAGCACCGCCTCGATCGCGGCGACGTTGTCGCGCATGGTCCCGTAGCGGAGCGAGCGCGACCCGCAGCTGTTGTTTCCGGCCATGCCGCCGATGGTGGCGCGGCTCGCCGTCGAGACGTCGACGGGGAACCAAAGCCCGTGGGGCTTCAGCCACGCGTTCAGGCGGTCGAGCACGATCCCCGGCTCGACGCGGGCCGTGCGCGAGCCTGAATCGAAATCGAGCACGCGGTCGAGATGCCGGCTCACGTCGACGACGATCGCCGCGCCGACGGCCTGGCCGCACTGGGAGGTTCCAGCCCCGCGCGGCAGCACAGGGACCCCTTCGTCGCGCGCGACCTCGAGCACGCGGCCGATGTCCGCCGTGGTTTTGGGGATCGCGACTCCCACCGGCTCGATCTGATAGAGGGACGCGTCCGTCGCGTAACGCCCGCGGCTGAACGGGTCGAACAGCACCTCGCCCTCGAGCTCGCCCTCAAGGCGTTTGGCCAGTCGTGGATCGCCGACTCGGGAACGGGGGTTCGTCGTCACACCGGGACCTTCGAAACGGGGCTTCGGAACAATGCTCGCAAAATAGCCGGTTTGGCGAGGGGCGAGAAGGAACCGGCGTTGATCGCCCTGGAATCCGAATGCATTATGGGCGGGAGCCTCTTTCACCACCGAGCCCGAGTTCCATGCCCCACCGCAGCGGCCGCCACTTCCTCCAGATCCCCGGCCCGACCAACGTTCCCGACCGCATCCTCCGCGCGATCGAGCGACCGACTATCGACCACCGGGGAGCCGAGTTCGGGACGCTCGGGAAGAAGCTCTTGGACGGCCTCAAGCGCGTCTTCAAGACCAAGGGGCCGATCGTCGTCTATCCGTCCTCCGGTACCGGCGCGTGGGAAGCGGCGCTGGTCAACACGCTTTCCCCTGGCGACCGCGTGCTCATGTTCGAGACCGGCCATTTTGCGACGCTCTGGCGCGGGCTCGCCGACAAGCTCGGGCTCGACGTCGCGTGGATATCAGGCGACTGGCGCGAAGGCGTACCGGCCTCGCTGCTCGAAGCCAGGCTCGCCGAGGACAGGAGCCACGCGATCAAGGCCGTCTGCGTCGTCCACAACGAGACCTCGACCGGCGTGACCTCCGATGTCGCCGCAGTGCGCAAAGCCATCGACGGCGCCCGCCATCCCGCGCTGCTCCTGGTCGACACGATCTCCTCGCTGGCTTCGATCGACTATCGGCAGGACGAGTGGGGCGTCGACGTCACGGTCGGCTGCTCGCAGAAGGGCCTGATGCTGCCCCCGGGCCTCGGATTCAATGCGATCAGCGACAAGGCGCTGGCGGCCTCGAAGAAGAACCGCCTCGCGCGCTCCTATTGGGACTGGGACGCCATGCTGGCCAACAACAAAGGCGGGTTCTTCCCCTATACGCCGGCGACCAATCTTCTCTACGGCCTCGACGAGGCGCTTCAGATGCTGTTCGAGGAGGGGCTCGACGCCGTGTTCGCCCGCCACGACCGCATGGCAGAAGCGACGCGGCGCGCGGTTCGCGGCTGGGGCCTTGAAATCCTTTGCCGCAACCCGGCCGAATATTCGAGCACGCTGACGGCCGTGATGATGCCGGCGGGTCACGACGCCGATGCGTTCCGGCGCACGGTCTTGGAGCGGTTCGATATGTCCCTCGGCACCGGTCTCGGCAGGGTTCAGGGCAAAGTGTTCCGCATCGGCCACTTGGGCGACTTCAACGACCTCATGCTGGCCGGCACGCTTTGCGGGGTCGAGATGGGGCTCGAGCTCGCGGGCGTCCCCTACCGGAAGGGCGGCGTCGACGCGGCGCTCGCCTATCTCGCCAATCCGCAGGCGCGGGACGCGTAGACGCTAACCCGTCTCATTGCGTTTTGCGCGGGCGCCGACATAGGCCTGGCCGAGCACGGCTGTAATCACGACGGCTCCTCCGGCAAGCGCGAGCGTGCTCGGGGTCTCGCCGATGGCGAGCCAAACCCAGACCGGCCCCAAAACCACTTCGATGAGCGAGACCAGCGTCACCTCGGCCGCGCGCAGATAACGGGCGCCGAGGGTGAAGAGAATGGCGCCGACGCCTTTTTGCAGGATGCCGAGCCCGAAGCAGAGCAAGAAATCCCAGGGCGTGATGCCGAATCCGGGGATGAACAGAACCGCAAGCGCCATGCTGAACAGCGCGTTGAAGGCGAGGGTCGGGAACTTGTCGGCCGTGCGGCTGTACCGCAAGGTGACGGCGAAGGTCGCGAAACTCACGGGGATCAGCAGCGCGATCAGGTTTCCGAACACGGCGCCGCTGGCGAAGCCGTCGCCCACCATCAATCCGACGCCGATAAGTGCTGTCGCCATGGCGATCCAGGTGTGCAACGGGACCCGCTCGCCCAGCACCAACCAGGCGAGGAACGCCGCGAAAAAGGGTGCGGAGCAAAGCATGAAGACGACGTTGGCAACGGTGGTGTGGAGGATGGCGAAGATCGAGGCGGTCGCGCCGACCGCTTGCGCGATGCCGCCGAGCAGATTGTTCCAGCGGGCGGCGCGGAACGATCGATCGATCCTGCCGCGGTGACGAACGGCCATGGCCACGAGCACGGCCACGAACAGCCCAAGCGAGCGATAGAACACGATCTGCCAGGCCGTCGCTTCTTCGAGGAAGCGGATACCGAGCCCGAGCGTGCTCCACACCAGGCCGGCGCTGACGGCGAGGATCAACCCTCTGACATAGAAGGCAGCATCGGGAGAAACGCCGGCGGACTCTGCCGGCAGCGCTTTCTCGCCGGATGCGGGTGGCGACATTCAGCGTCCGGCGCTCTTTCGGACGTCGTTCTTGTCGGTGTCGAGCGGCTTTCCGTCGAGCGCGCGGCGGATGAGGGCGACGGATTCTCCAACGCCATAGAGCGCGAAGAAGGTCCCCATGCGCGGCCCCTGGCTCTGGCCGAGGAGGATTTCGTAAAGGGCCTGGAACCAGGAACGCAGATCGGAGAGCTCCGGCCGCTTGCCGACTTCATAGACCTGGTTTTGTATGGCCTCGAGGTCGGCGCCGGGCGGGAGCGCTTCGAGCTTCCCGACGAGATCCGCGAGCGCGCTCCGTTCGGCTGCCGTGGGTTCGCGGAAGCGCTTCGTCGGCTTCACAAAATCCCGGTAGTAGGTGATCGCGTACTCGACCAGGCGGTCGAGAATGGGGGCGCTCGCGGGCGTCGCGCTCGGCCGATAGCGCGAAATGAAATGCCAGAGCACGGCCTTGTCCTCGGTATGGGAGACGGAGGCGAGGTTGAGGAGGATCGAGTAGGTTAAGTGCGCGTCTTCGCGCGGCGGGTGCCCGGCGTGGATGTGCCAGACCGGGTTTTCGAGCTGCTTCACGCCCTCCTGCTTGGGGAACTGTTCGAGATGGGCGAGGTATTCGTCGACCGTCCGCGGGATCACGTCGAAATAGAGGCGCTTCGCCGTCTTCGGCTTCTGATACATGAAGAGGGAAAGGCTTTCCGGCGGCGCGTAACGAAGCCATTCATCGACCGCGAGGCCGTTGCCCTTCGATTTCGAGATCTTCTCGCCCTTGTCGTCGAGGAAGAGCTCGTAAATAAAGCCGGCGGGCGGCCGCCCGCCGAGAATGCGGCATATCTTCCCGGAGAGATGAACCGAATCCGTGAGATCCTTGCCGGCCATCTCGTAGTCGACGCCGAGCGCCGTCCAGCGCATCGCCCAGTCGGCCTTCCACTGCAACTTGCAGTGGCCGCCGGTCACCGGCACTTCGACCTTGGAGCCGTCCTCATCCACGTAGACGATTGTGCCGGCGGCGACATCGCGGGCGACGACTTGTGCCTGCAGAACGCGGCCGGTCTTCGGGCAGACGGGCAAAAACGGGCTGTAGGTTGCCCGCCGCTCGGGGCCGAGGGTGGGCAGGATGACGTTGGTGACCGCGTCATAGCGCTCGAGGACGCGGCGCAGCGTCGGGTCGAAGAGCCCGGCCCTGTAGCACTCCGTTGCGCTCTTGAATTCGTATTCGAAGCCGAAGGAGTCGAGGAACGCCTTCAGCCGAGCGTTGTTATGGTGGCCGAAGCTCTCGTGGGTGCCGAACGGATCGGGGACCGCGGTCAGCGGCTTGCCGAGATATCGGGCCAGCATCTCCTGGTTCGGCACGTTGTCCGGGACCTTGCGGAGGCCGTCCATATCGTCGGAAAAAGCAAACAGACGGGTCGGAATGCCGCTCATCATCGAAAACGCGCGGCGGACCATGGAGGTCCGCGCGACCTCGCCGAAGGTGCCGATATGGGGGAGGCCCGAGGGACCGTAGCCCGTTTCGAACAACACGTAGCCCTTCTCGGGCGGGCGGTCGCCGATATGCTTCAGGAGCGCGCGGGCCTCGGTGAATGGCCACGCATTGGCGTGAGGGGCGTGAGTACGGAGGTCAGACATCGGCTGGATTCGTTCGTCCGGGCAACGATTGCGGGCGGAACCCTAGGTGCAGGGCGGTGCGCCGTCAATTGCCGGAGCGGACGGGAGCCTCCCGAAATGGCCAAAATGACCCCTGAATCCGGGCCTCAGGCGGTGTTTTCCGCGCGAATTGGAGGGCCAAACCGCTGCGTTTGATCGTGGCCGGAGTTGTCACGCGCTTGAAAGAGCGTTAATTTCCACAGACTGGGGATAACTAGGTCCTGTTTACAAAGTAGCGTGGCGCAAGAGGCGGCGAAGCGCGGCCAAGTGCAGCATGTCGAGGAACGATCTGGCGAGCTTGTCGTAGCGGGTGGCGATGGCGCGGTTGATCTTCAGATGACCGATCATACGCTCGATGCGGTTGCGCTGCCGATAGATCCGCTTGTTCCAGCGGATCGTGGCCGTGCGGTTCGAGCGCGGCGGGATCACGGGTCGTACACCGGCCTCGTGGAGGCTGTCGCGGATCGCGTCGCTGTCGTAGCCCTTGTCGGCGATCAGGTAGTCAGGCCGTGCTTCGGCGAGCGCGGTGACCGTTTCGAACTGCGTGCAGTCGGCCGCCTCGCCGCCCGTGAGGTGGAAGGCGAGCGGGAGGCCGGCGGCATCACTGAGACAATGAACTTTACAGGTGAACCCGCCCCGCGAGCGGCCAAAAGCCTGTTCGCGAGCCCCCCTTTTCCGCCGGCGGCCGAGACGTGGCCCCGGACGGTCGTCGAGTCGATGCTGTGATGTCGATTGTCCGCCATCGCCTGGGCCAGAACCGTCGCCGCGGCCTCCCAGATGCCGGCCACGCTCCACCGTCGGAAGCGCTGGTACACCGTCATCCACTTGCCGTACTTCTCCGGCAGGTCGCGCCACGGCGCGCCGGTGCGCATCCGCCACAGAATGCCGTTCACGATGGGCCGGTTGTCGCCTGCCGGGCGGCTCTTGCGCCCGTGCTCGGCCGGCAGAAGGTCTTTCAGCAACCGCCATTCCGCTTCGCTCAGATCGCCTCGGCTCAAGAATCCCTCCCTCCAAGAGGAATCCTTGAATCAAACTTCGATTCACCCGTCAATCACTTTGTAAACACCGCCTAAGAGACTGTCCCCTACTCCCCCCGCCAAATCACCACTTTGATCGGCGTCGGTTCCCCGTCGTTGCAGGGGTTGTTGACCTGCGGACAATTGGAGATGACGGCGAGCACGTCCATCTCGGCGCGCAAGTCTACGTAGTCGCCGGGCT
>SHVQ01000018.1 GCA_009694195.1 Rhodospirillales bacterium | reverse complement strand
ACTTTTCCTACTCTTACGTTTTGGACCGCTCGACCATCGTCGTCCGCGAAGGGATGAGCAAGAACCCGGAAGATTATTATAAGAACGACAAGGTCGTCGTCGGCGCCATCCAAGGCTCCAACTTCGTGCAATTGTGGAAGGACCGGGCCCCCAACGCCAACATGAAGCTCTACCAAGAGTACCCGGATCTGATGATCGCGCTCGCCCAGGGCAAGGTCGATTTGATGGTCGTTTCCGAGATCACCGGCCTCGACTTGATCGAGAAGCTCGGCGAGCGTGCCAAGGGCGTGGTCATGGGCAACCCGTTCCTCTACGATCCGCAGGCCATCGGCCTGCCGCAGAACGACTCCAAGTGGCGCAACTGGGTGAACTGGGCGCTGCAACGGATGTGGGCTGAAGGCATCCTGCAGACGCTCTACAAGACCCACTACAAAGTGGACCCGCCCTTCTTCCCATGGGAGAACGCCCAGCTCCAGCCGCGCGTGCTCGAAGTCGGCGACGCGAAGTTCGATATGTGGAAGAAGTAGCGCCGTCCTCAAGCGAACGTGAATCATAACGTTCTTTCCTCCCTCTCTCCGCCCTGCGGAGAGAGGGAGGCCCCATTTCAAGGCATCTGGATTGCTCCTGCCGCGGGAAGCCTGAACCGTGAACCTTGAGTGGTACATCATCTGGAATTTCCGCTACGAGATATTGAGTGGTCTCGTGGTCACCGCCCAGCTTTCGGCGATCGCCATCGTCGGCAGCACCGTCGTCGGCGTCCTCTTCGGCTGCCTCAGCACGACGCCGTCGTTCTTTCTTCGGAAGATTTGCAACAGCTATGTCGAGTTGATGCGAAACATTCCCGTGGTGGTGAAGCTTTTCTTCATGCACTTCATCATCGGGTTCGATGCGTTCCTCTCGGGGGTGGTGGCGCTCGTCCTCCATCAGAGCGCCTATATTTCCGACGTCACCGCCGCCGGCATCCGCTCGGTTCCCCAGGGGCAGACGGAGGCCGCCCGCTCGTGCGGCCACAATTATCTTCAGGTCTTCCGCTACATCCTCATTCCGCAGGCCGTCAGGTTTGTCATCCCGCCGATGACGACCCAATACATCCAGGTCGTGAAGAACTCAGCCGTCGCCCTCCTGATCGCGATCGAGGAGCTGACCTTCCAGACGCAATGGATCGAGCACAAGACGTTCCGTGGCTTCGAAGCCGCGACCGCGGTGACGCTCGTTTATCTCGGCGTCGTGCTCGTCATCGCCGCGATCATGTCGGGCGTGCAGCAGTATGTGAACCGGAAATGGCCATGACCTTCCGCCAGCCCGCGTGGCTTCTCCGATATACGAACGACAAGGCCAAAGTCCGGTATTGGAATACCGCGATCGTCGTCTTCCTGATGTGGATGCTGTGGGAATACCGCGACGACCGCTGGCACGTGGTCGCCGACACCAGCCATTACCTGCTGAAGGGCCTGCTGATGTCCTGGGTTCTGGCGATCGTCTCGATCGTGCTCGGCGGCATCCTCGCGCTTCCGCTGGCGGCTGGGCGCGTGTACGGCCCGCCGGGGCTCCGGCATATCGCCATCGCCATCATCGAGGTGGTGAGGGCGACGCCCGAGCTCATGGTCGTCTTTTGGGTTTACTTCACCTTCCCTCGGTTCGTGGGTCATGCGGTCCCGAGCTGGGGAGCGGCGATCATCGGGCTCACCATGATGGCCGCCGCCTATCTCGCGGAAGTCATCCGGGGCGGCCTTTACTCGGTGCCGAAGACGCAACGCGAGGCCGGTATTTCCACGGGAATGAACGAGTTCCAGACGTTCTGCCACATCATCCTTCCGCAGGCGCTCAGGAACATGGTGCCGGCGTTCATCGCCCAGCTGGTCATGCTGTTCAAGACCACGTCCATCGTCTACGCGATCGGCGTGATCGAGTTCTTCCGGGCGGTGCAGATCGTCAACAACTCCCAGTTCGCGCCGTTTGCGCTCTACATCACCATGGCGGCGGTCTATTTCGTCTGCTGTTACGCGCTCTCGTGGGCCGTCAAGAAGCTCGATCCGAAATACCTGCTCGTCGAATAATGTGCCCCAAGCGCGGCGCCGTCGCGCGCAGGCAGGATGACACCGCATGCCGATGATGAAGGGCGGCGAGCTGATCGCGGAATTTCTCGTGCGCGAAAAGATGCCGTACGTGTTCGGCATCTGCGGGCACGGGAACGTGGGCATGCTGGAGGCCCTTTACGACGTCCGCGATAAAATTACCCTGATATCTCCCCGCCACGAGCAGACGGCCGCGCACATGGCCGACGCCTATTTCCGCGTGGCCCACAAGCCCGTTGCGACGCTGACCTCCTGCGGCCCCGGCTCGATGAACATCCTCATGGCGACCGCGTGCGCGCTCGCGGACTCCTCCGCTTTCCTCGCGATCACCGCCAACGTGCCGACGTCACAATTCAACCGTGGCCCGTTCCAGGAGCTCTACCGTCATAACCAGGCCGACTACCCGAACGTGATCCGGCCGCTGGTGAAGCGGAGCTTTCAGCCGAGCCGTGTGGAAATGCTGCCGCTCGCGCTTCGCCAGGCGACCCAGCTCATGACCGCCGGCCGGCCCGGCCCGGTCAACATCGACGTGCCGTTCAACCTGTTCCAGGAGTCGGCCGACGTGGAGCTTCTTCCCGCGGGCGAAGGCGCCGTCAGCAGCCGCACCGGCGCCGCGCCCGAGGATGTGAAACGGGCCTTCGATATGATCCGGGAGGCGCAACACCCGGTGATGTTCGTCGGCCACGGGACGACGCTGTCGGAAGCGAGCGTCGAGCTCACGGCGTTCGCCCGCCGCTTCGGCATTCCCGTCATCAGCTCGCCGAACGGCATGGGGACCCTCGACATGGAGGACCCGCTCTCGCTCGGTTTCATCGGCAGAAACGGGGCCTACCCGGCGAACCAGGCGGGCCGCCATTGCGACGCGATCCTGAGCTTGGGCGCCCGTTTCGACGACCGCTCGTCCTCCTCCTGGATCCCCGGCTATTCCTGGAACATCCCGCCGAGCAAGCTCATCCAGGTCGACATCGACACCGCGGAGATCGGGCGCAACTACCCGGTCGCGCTCGGCATTCAGGCCGATGTGCGGACGTTTCTCCGCCAACTCTTGGCCCATGCCGACTTAGCCGGCATCCGGAAATTCGAGCATCTGGCGCCCTGGCTCGAGGACATCGCCGGGTGGAAGCGCGAGTGGGAAGACTTCGTCCGGCCGAAGTTCGAGATCGGCGGGAGCCCGATCAGGCCGGAGCGGGTCGTCCGGGCAGTCGCGGACGTGCTGCCCGAGGATGCCATCATCGCCCTCGATTCGGGCGTCCATCACAACTGGTTCATGCAGTTCTGGCGGGCCCGGAAGCCGCAGACCATGCTCAACACTTGGGGCTTCTCGGCCATGGGGTTCGGCGTCAGCGGCATCCTCGGCGCCAAGCTCGCGGCGCCCGAGCGCCCTTGCGTCGCGATCATCGGCGACGGCGGGTTCACGATGACGCCGCACGTGCTCTGCACGGCAGTCGAGTACGGCATCCCGGCGGTCTGGGTGATCTGGAACAATTTCGCCTGGGCGGCGATCCGCGACATCCAGCACGGCCTCTTTCAGGGGCGCGAGATCGGCACCGCCTTCTACCGGCACGGAACCAACGAGCCCTACAACCCGGACTTCGCGGCCATGGCGCGCGCCCACGGCGTCGACGGAGAAACCGTCCGTAACCCCGACGATCTCAAGGGCGCGCTCGAACACGCGGTCGCGAGCGGCAAGCCCTTCGTGCTCGACGTTCACGTGGACGGCGAAGTCCGCCCACCGGCGACCGGCACCTGGCAGATTCCGCCGACGCCCTACCGGGAGCCCGCGTTCGGGAAGCCCTTCGTCCGTCACTGAGGGAGAACAACCATGCCAAGGCAGGCGATCATCCGCGACGCGGCCGAAGTGCTGTGGGAAAACCCGCCCGGCCACTCGGAAGGGTCCTTTTCCAAGATGCTGGTGCGGCCGGAGAACGCCGACACCAAGCACATGGACTTCCGGATTTCATCCTACCAGCCGAAAGCCTACGTGAAGCCCCACACCCACAAGGTGCAGGAGCAGATCTACTACATCCTGGAGGGCGAAGGGCTGATGGAGATCGAAGGCAAGCGCACGGTCGTCCGCCCGAACACGGTGATCTACCTGCCGCCGGGCGTCGAGCACGCCATCTACAACTCAGGGATGGTCGATCTGAAATTCTTCGTCGTCACCTCGCCGCCCGACGACGCCTGACCGTCATTCGTTCCCGACCGGAACGGGCGTGTTGAGGGCGGCGTTGCGCCCGGCGATCCGCCCGGAGGTGAACGCCCAGCCGAGATGATGCCCGTGGCCTTCGAGCAGGAGGCCGCCTTGGCCGGCCGAGCCCGCGGCATAGAGGCCCTGCACGACCGAGCCGTCCTCGCGCTTCACTTCCAGCCGCGAAGTCACCGTGAGCCCGCCGTCGGTGAACATGATCCAGCTCTTGACGGGACCGAGTGCGTAGAACGGCGGTTCTGTTAGCGCCGGCAACGCGAGCGTGGCGGGGGCCATGCCGAGCTTCTGGGCGAGCGCCTCCAGGGTCGGCGCCTCGTTGTAGATATCCCGCCGGTTGCGGCGGTAGTCCGCCAAATATGCATAGGCGATGCCGGGCGCGGTCGAGATGAAGTGGGGCCAGGCCGAGAATTTTTCTGCGATGCGGCGGTCGAACAGGATGTAGGCGACACCGTCCGGCTGCTTCGGCACGTCGAAGGCCGGCGACTTGGTTTCCTCGGTGAAACGCCGGCCCTCCCGGTTGACCAGGATCGCGCCTTCGCGGAAGAGGTTGGGGGAGGGGGCAAGCGCCGTCGTCAGGAACATCATGATGAAAGGGCGGAGCAGCCAGGCCGGCATGGCGTCCATGGAAAGCCGCATGAAGCGGGCAAGCCATCGGTAGGGCGGCAGCTCCTGAACGAGCGCCTTCCCGGGCGGCTTCTGGAAGCGGATCTCCGGGCCGAGCATGACGTGGCCGTTGAGGACGCGGGCGCCGAGCGCGCGGCCCAAGCGCTGGCCGTCGCCGGTGTTCGTCGGATTGAGGGCTTCGACCCTGGCCACGTCGGGACCGGCGAACTCTCCTTTGAGCTCGGCGCTGGCGCTATAGTCGCCGCTCGCGAGCACGATCCCGCGGCGCGCCTCGATGCGCGTTCTGCGGCCGTCGACGGCGGCCTCTACCCCAACGATCCGCCCGCGCTCCTCGATGAATCGCTCGACCCGGCACCCGAGCCGGATGTCGACGCCCAACCCCCGCGCACGCTTCGCGAGGTGGTAGATGTAGGCGCGGCTGTTCGGCAGCACGTTGTGCATGCGGGGCTTTTTGTGCGGGGGCTCCGGCATCGGGCCGAAAAACTCGACGCCGAGCTCGCCCAGCCATGCCACCGTCTCCGGCACGTTTTCCGTCAGGATGCGGCGGAGCTCAGGATTGTCGAGGCCTTCGTGGCGGCCGTGGAAGAGCGGCATGTCGCGGTAGTGCTCATCCGGGCTATCCACGATTCCGGCCTTCCGTTGATAGGCCGTGCAGGTCGCCGTGATCGAGCCGATGGAGAGCGCGGTCGTGCCGCCGAGCGCCCAGTTCTTTTCGAGCAGCACGACGTTTGCGCAGAAGCGCTTCGCTTCGATGGCGGCGGCGAGGCCGCTGCCCCCGCCGCCGATCACGACGACTTCGGCCGCAACCGTGTTGTCTTCGGCGGGGCCCATGACGCCGGACTTTGCCCAGCAGGCGAGCTACTTCCTTGCCGGTTCGTCCCGATAGTCGACGGGCGTGTTGTATTTGGGATCGTCGTGCAGCGCCCAATAGAGATCGCTGAGCCTGGCCGTGACCTGGCCCGGCGCACCGTTGCCGACGGGAGCGCCGTTGAGATGGGTCACCGGCATGAGGCCGCCCGCCGTCGTCGCCAGGAACATCTCGTCCGACCGCTTGAGATCGTCGGCTTTGATCTTGCCGAGCTCGCCCTTGATGTTGGTCTTCTTGCAAAGCTCGAGCACGGTCGCGCGCGTGAAGCCCTCGAGCACGCCGGAGTCGGGCGAGATGAGACGGCCGTCGAAGAGCGCGAACAGGTTCCAGCCGCGCCCTTCCGTGATGTTGCCTTCCTCGTCGAGCAGGACGGGATAGTCGCTGTTGTGCTCGTACGCCTCCAGGAGTGCGCGGGAGAAGTCGAGGCGGGAGAAGTTCTTGACCGTCGGGTCGGAGGACTCAGGCGGGGTGCGCCTGACCGAGCTGATGTAGAGGTTGGCGCCCTTGCCCTCGTCGAGCAGCGCCTTCGGGATGATCCAGTTGAAGGGTCCGGCCCACGCCATGAACGTGTTCTTGCAGGTCCGGAGGTCGCGCCGGCCGTCGGTCGCGGTGCCGCGCGTGGCAATCCAATAGACGAGCGAGTCGCGGTAACCCGAACGA
This sequence comes from Rhodospirillales bacterium, assembly GCA_009694195.1. Classification (GTDB taxonomy): domain Bacteria; phylum Pseudomonadota; class Alphaproteobacteria; order Rhodospirillales; family SHVQ01; genus SHVQ01. Next base: position 48,146 of record SHVQ01000018.1, on the reverse strand, counting down.
CGGACACATTCGAAGACGATTTCCTTGACCTCGGCCCGGCTCGGTATTTGCTTGTAGCCCCGCTTTGCGACGGATCGCTCCCACCGGTCCAAATGGTCGTCGAGGCGGAAGAACTTGCCCTTCCACACGTGGGCCGCGTCGTACGTCATGTCGGACATCATGAAACCGAGATCGTGGACGGACATTTTCATGTCGCCGCGGGGCATGTATTCGCCGCCGATGAAGCCGACGCCTGGGGCGAATTCGGCCCGGTTCTGTTCCGGCATTTGGATTGTGTTCCTTGATGAGAGCGCCCGGTCCTGGACTAGGCGCGGAAACGTTGAACGTGAAATTGATCTTACCGACCGTATGGAAATGATGTCAAATGCCGATGGAAGGTACCCATGGCCGGCTTCGAGATCGGCGTCAACACGTACTCCTACACCTACAGCCATCGGGCGCTCGACTGCCTCCTGCATTTGAAGGCGCTCGGCTACCGGGCGTTCGAAATTCTCTCGACGCCGCCCCATTTCTGGCCTCCCGCGCTGGACGGCCAAGCGCGCCTCGACATTCCGCGGGCGCTTCGGGAAGAGGGGCTCCGCATCCTCTCCTTCAATCACCCGAGCCTCGACCACAACCTCGTCAGCCCGATGCCGGAGATGCGGCGCTACACGGTCGAGCGGTTCCTCGAGTTCATCCGCCTCGCGGGCGAATGGGGCGTGCCGTGGATCATCCTCGTTCCGGGCCGGGTGTCGCCGCTGTTCCCGGCGCCGCGCCCCTGGCTCGAAGAGTGGTTCGGCGAGGGAATGCGAACGCTTGCCGAGGCTGCCAAGCAAGCGGGCGTCCAGCTCCTCATTGAGAACGTACCCACCGCCTGGCTCCCCAAGGCGGACGAAGTGGCGGCCATGCTGGATGCGCTTGCGATCCCTGAGCTCGGCGTCTGTTACGACGTGGCGAATGCTGCCTTTATCGGCGAGGATCCGGCGGCCGGACTGAAGCGGCTCGGCTCTCGCGTGCGCGTGGTCCACCTCTCCGATACCGGGCGCGACCGCTGGCGGCACGACCCCGTCGGTCGCGGGAGCGTCGATTTCCGGGCCTTCGCGGCGGCTCTTCGCGACATCGGCTATAAGGGGCCAAGCATGCTGGAGATCGTCTCGCCCACGCCCGACGTGGATATCCCGGAAAGCCACGGCCGCCTGGTGCCGTTGGGGTGGCAGCCGCCCGCGGCCTGATCACGGGTGCGGAAGCTCGCCCTTCTCGCGCAGTTCGGCCAACACCTTGTTGGCGATCTTGAAGGCGCCGACCGCGACGGGCATGCCCGCGTAGATGCCGATCTGGATCAGCGCGTCCTCGAGCTCGGCGAGCGTAAGCCCGTTTTTGATGCCGGCGCGAAAATGCTGCTCCCACTCCTCCGGCCGGTTGAGGACCGCGAGAATCCCCAAATTCAGGAGGTTCCGGTGCTTGCGCGCGAGTCCGGTCCGGCTCCAGTTGAAGCCCCAGTTGTACTCGGTCATCAGGCGCTGAAAATCCCGGTTGAATCCGTCGGCTTCGTCCAAGTTCTTCCGCACGTAGGCTTCGCCGAGCACGGCCACGCGGTTTTTTCGTCCTGTTTCGAAGAGGTCCGATGGCATATGGTATGTCCCCTGTGAGGTGGCTTCTGTCAGCCGATTATTCGATCGAGGCCGAGGGAAGTACCCCGGATATGGGGCGCCGGCAAGGCGTCCCTTAAACGCGAAAGGGAGGATCGCTTACCCCATGCCCACGACCCGTGAGCTCGCCGAATTCACCGCAGCCATGTCGGCGAAGCGCTTGCCCCCGCGGCTCCTCGATCTCGCGAAGCGCTATAGCCTGGATACGCTCGGCGTCGCGATTTACGGCTCGACCAAGCCGTGGTCCAAGATCATCGCCGCGCAGGGCCGCGCGACCGGCGCCTCCGCCAAGAACGGCGCGACCGTGCTCGCTGCCACCTGGCGCGCGACGGCGCCCATCGCCGCATTGGTGAACGGCTCTTTCGCGCACGCGTTCGAGCTCGACGATGTTCACGATGAATCCCTCCTCCACCCGGGCACGGTCGTGGTCCCGGCCGCGCTTGCGGTCGCTGAAGACGTACGCGCCTCCGGGACCGACTTCCTGGTCGCGGTCGTCGCGGGCTACGAGGTGATGAGCCGCATCGGCCTCGCCGTTGGGCACGTCCACCACATGATGAAGGGCTGGCATCCCACGGGCACGAACGGCGCGTTCGGCGCCGCGGCGGCGGCCGGCAAGCTCCTCGGTCTCAATGCAGAGCAGATGATTCATGCGCTCGGCATCGCGGGCTCGCTGTGCGGCGGGCTCACGGAATTCTGCCAGACCGGCGGCATGGTGAAGCGATTCCACGCCGGCCGCGCGGCCGAAGGCGGCGTGCAAGCCGCCTATCTCGCCAAGGCCGGGCTGACCGGACCGACGACGGTGCTCGAAGGCAAGTACGGCTACCTCGCCTGCTACGGTGAAAAGATCGAGCCCAGGTGGCTCACGGAGGGACTGGGGCGGCGCTACATGATCGACGAGATCACGGTGAAGCCCTATGCCTGCTGCAGCGATCTGCACGCGGCGATCGATGGCATTCTACAGCTCAAGGAGCAGCACGGGCTCAGCACCGACAATATCCGGAAGCTTGAGATCGAGACCACCGAGAAGGGTGTGGAGCAGAACGTGCTCGACGGCACGACATCGATCATGGCGGCCCAGTACAGCCTCCTGTTCGCCATGGCCGCCGCGCTTCTTTACGACATCCGCGACCCGCGCATCTACAACGACCAGGTCCTCAAGGATCCGCGCATCAAAGCATTTCAGGACAAAATCACCGTGCGCGCGCATCCGGACTTCCCCTACGGTGCCGTTCTCGGAAGCCGCGTGATCGTGACGACGATGGACAGCCGCGAGCTCAAGGTGACGGTGATGGGCGCCCGCGGCTCGATAAAGCAGCCGGCGACGCAAGCCGACGTGGAAGACAAGTTCCGTCGCCTCACGCAGGGCGTGCTCCCGGCACAGGCGGTCGAAAAGGTGCGTACGCTCATGGCCGGAATCGATCGCCTGTCGTCCGTCCAGCCGCTCGCGCGCCTGCTTGGCGGCGGCAACGGCAAGGCGCGTGCGCGCCCGGCGCCGAAGCGCAAGGTCGCCGGGCGCAAAGTGCGGTCGCCCAAACGGCGGGCGCGGCTGAAGCGTGCGGCCTAAAGGGGCGGCCCTGCGATTTTTTTCTTGCGGTCGGCCGGCAAGTTCGCTTCTGTATGTCGCGGGGCGGCCGTTCGGTCCGGCATAAAAATCGTACGACAATAAAGCGTCAGGGAGCAGAAGGTGAACGCAGCAAGCGACAAGATGATCGAGTTCACGAAGGTGAACAAGCACTTCGGCGAGATTCACGTTCTCAACGACATCAATTTCCACGTGACGCGCGGCGAGGTCGTCGTCGTCTGCGGACCGAGCGGTTCCGGCAAGAGCACGCTCATCCGCTGCATCAACGCGCTCGAGCCGTTCCAGTCCGGGCAGCTGGTGGTGGACGGTGTCTCGTTGAATGACGGCGCGTTCAATGCGAACAAGCTGCGGACGCAAGTCGGCATGGTGTTCCAGCAGTTCAACCTCTACCCGCATCTCACCGCCCTGGAAACGATCGTGCTGGCGCCGATCAAGGTGAAGAAGATCCCGCGCGACGAGGCCGTCGTCGCCGCACGGAAGCTGCTCGATCGGGTCGGCATTCCGGAAAAGGAAAACTCATACCCCGCCCAGCTTTCGGGCGGCCAACGGCAGCGGGTGGCCATCGCCCGTGCGCTCGCAATGCAGCCGAAGGTCATGCTGTTCGACGAGCCGACCTCGGCTCTCGACCCGGAAATGATCCAGGAAGTGCTGGACGTCATGGTAAAGCTCGCGCGCGAGGGGATGACGATGATCGTGGTGACGCACGAGATGGGGTTCGCGAAGCGGGTCGCCGGGCGCATCGTGTTCATGGATGCGGGCCGCATCATCGAAGAGCAGCCGCCGGAGACGTTCTTCTCGAACCCGAAAGACGAACGGACCAAGCTGTTCCTCAGCAAGATCCTGGTTCATTAGAGGGCGTCATTCCCGCGTCCCAAGGGGGATTTTTGCAGGGGATTCCCCCGCAGACCCCGGGCGACTCGCGCGCCTCGTCCTGAGGTGCGAGCATAGCGAGCCTCGAAGGAGAGGCGCGCGGCTCAGGATGAGGAGCGGGAATCCAGTTTATTCCAAAAATCCTGGACCCCCGCCCAGGGGGTACGGGGGAATCCCCCAAGAGCCCCTTGCGCGGGGGTGACGAGAAGTCGTCACTTGATCTTGCGGCAGGCGGCGTCGAGGGCCCTCGCCGTTTCTTCGATATCCTTGTCCGTGTGAGCGGCCGATACGAAGCGCCGGTTCGGCAGCACGTACAGGCCTTGGCGGACGAGCTCGTGGTCGAGCGCCTTGGTGCGCGCCTGATCGGAGGACAGCACATCGGCGTAATTGCGGGGCGGCTTGGTCAAAAAGAGGATGTGCCAGAGCGAGCCCTCGCCGAGCACGAGGGCCGGCACCCCCAGGCGGTCGAGCACGTCCTGCATGGCCTTCCGGAAGTCGGCGCCGATCGTGTTCAAGCGATCGTAGAAGCCGGGCTTCCGGATCTCGGCGAGCGTCGCGAGCCCGGCCGCGCAGGCGACCGGATTGCCGTGCAGCGTTCCGTTGACGTGCACGTACTTCGGGTTCGACTTGTTGCGGGGGTCGGAGAGGTCGAGCACGTCGGCCCGGCCGGCGACCGCGGAGAGCGCGGATGCGCCGCCCACGATCTTTCCATAGGCTGCGAGATCGGGCGTGACGCCGTAGAGCTCCTGCGCGCCGCCATAGGCGAGCCGGAAGCCCGTCACCACCTCGTCGAAGATCAAAAGGATGCCGTAGTCGTCGGCGATCTTGCGGAGGCCCTGCAGGAACCCGGGCGCCGGATAGATGATCCGCTGCACTGGCTCGACGATGATGGCGGCCAACTCGTTCTTGTGCTCGGCCACGAGCAGGCGCACCGCGTCCAGGTCGTTGTACGGGGCGACCAGCACCGAAGCCTGGGTGCCGGCCGGGATGCCGGCGGAATCGGGCTGGCCTTGCGGATAATTCGAGATCGCCTTCGGCGTCATGCTGATGTTGGAATAGTCGTTATTGCCGTGATAGCCGCCCTCGAACTTGAGGATGGCGTCGCGCCCCGTGAAGGCGCGGGCGAGACGCATGGCATAGAAGGTCGCCTCCGAGCCGGTGGTTCCGAACACCACTTTTTCCGCGCACGGCACGGCCTCGACGACCTCGTCGGCGAGCTGCACGCTTTGTTCGTTCAGCATTCCGAAGAAATGGATGCCGTTGCCGACCTGCTCGGCGATCTTCTGGGTCACCTGCGGGTGTGCATGGCCGAGGATCAAGGCGCCCGCGCCGCAGACATAATCGATGTACCAGCGGCCGTTCACGTCCTGGATGCGCGAGCCCTCGCCCTTGCGAACCACGAAGCGGATGTCGTCGGGCAGCGAATTCGCGCCGAGCGCGGCGCCCGGAAGCCGGCGCTCCGCGATATCGTAGAGGGCATCGGCCGCGGTCGCGGGGGGAAGGGGATTCCGCTTCGACGATTTGCTCGTGGCGGCGTGCCTGGCGGGTTCGCTCATCGTGCTTCTCCTAAGGTTGACGGTGTCCGCAGGAGGATAGGGGAACGGCCGCACCTTTCCAAGCGCGACACCGGGCAATCGCAAATGGCCGCCCGGCTCAATGAAATGCGATTGCCCTGGATCGACGGCTGCGGAAACGATTGCTAGAGTGCGCCTCGCGCCATCCCGGCGCGGCACGGCGCCGAAACCTCCGATGATCACCGAACCCTTCTTCTACTTCGTGGCGATCCCGGCCGTGCTGATTGTCGGCGTCTCGAAGGGCGGGTTCGGCGGTGGGTTCGGCATCCTGGCGACGCCGCTGATGGCCATGGCGGTCGGACCGACCGACGCCGCGGCCATCATGCTGCCGATCCTCTGCGTCATGGACCTGTTCGGCCTTTGGGCCTATCGGGGCAAGTGGGACCGCGCCAACATGCGGATCCTCATCGTCGCCTCTTTCGGCGGCATCGCGATCGGCACGGCGAGCTTTCGCTATCTCGATGCCAATGCCATCCGGCTCCTGCTCGGAGTCATCGCCGTCGGGTTTTCGCTCAACTACTGGCTCAGGCGCTCGGCCGAGCCTCCGCCGCCGCGCGGCCCAAGCGTGTTGCGCGGCGGGTTCTGGGGCTGCGTCTCCGGCTTCACCAGCTTCGTCGCCCACGCGGGCGGACCGCCGCTCAGCGTCTATCTGCTGCCCCAGCGGCTGGAAAAAACCGTCTACCAGGCGACGACGGTCATCTTTTTCACGTGGGTCAACTACGTGAAGCTCGTGCCCTACACGTGGCTCGGCCAATTCAACGGGCGCAACCTGGCGACGGCGCTCGTGCTCATGCCGCTCGCACCGCTCGGCATCTGGCTCGGGGTCTATCTCCACCGGGCGGTCAGCGCGCGCGTGTTCTACAACCTCTGCTACGTCTTCGTGTTCGGAACGGGGCTGAAGCTGCTCTACGACGGCATCGCGGCGTCGTTCGGCTGACGGTCAATCGCCGACCGCAAGGCCCACGCCCCGGGGATCGGCACCGCCCGTAAGACGGCCGTCAACGGCCATCAACCCGTGCAAGCCGCTCTGCATCCGCACGACATCGACCTCGTGGCCGAGCTTCTCGAGCGCCGGCCTCAATTTCTCGAGCGGCGTTCCTGCCTCAAGCTCGGTTTTGCCGTTGCGGTTGACGAAATGCGGCAGCTCGAGCGCTTCCTGGATGTTGAGCTTCCAGTCGAGCGCGGCGATGATGGAATTCAACACGTAGCCGATGATCCGGGAGCCGCCCGGCGAGCCGACCGCCATCACCACGCGCCCCTGGCCGTCGAACACGAGCGTCGGCGCCATGGAGCTTCTGGGGCGTTTCCCGGGCGCCACGCGGTTGGGGACGGGGACGTTGCCGTCGTTCGGCGTGAAATTGAAATCCGTGAGCTGATTGTTGAGCAGGAATCCGCGCACCATCAGGCGTGAGCCGAACTGGTGTTCGATGCTGGTGGTCATGGCGACGGCGTTGCCGTCGGCGTCGATGACGCTCACGTGGTCGGTCGAGTCGCCCTCGGCAACGGCGTCGGGGAGCGACAGCCGCGTATGCTTCGCGCTCAAGGCGCCCGGTGCGACCTTCCCGCTGGCCGCGCGGCTGAGCGAAATCTCGCCCGCTCGCTTTTCCAGGTAGTCGGGCGCCAGCATGCCGGCCGTCGGCACGCTCACGAAATCCGGATCGCCGATGAAGGCGTTGCGGTCGGCGAAGGCGAGGCGGCTCGCCTCGGCGATCACGTGGACCGACTCGACCGAGCCCGGCTTCATCTGGGCGACATTGAACTTCTGCAGTATGCCGAGGATTTGAAGCACGGTGAGCCCGCCCGAAGACGGCGGCCCCATGCCACACAGGAGATGCTCGTGATAGGGCATGCACTGGGGATCGCGCTTCTTCGCCTTGTAGCCGGCGAGGTCGGATTTTTTCATTCCGGCCGGGTTGCGCGGCGCCTGCTGCACGGTCTTCACCAGATCGTCGGCGATCGGACCGCTGTAGAAGGCATCGGGTCCGCGCTCGGCAATCAGTTGCAGCGTGGCGGCGAGCGGCTTGTTGACGAGGATCGCCCCAGCCGGCTTCGCCTTGCCATCCGCATCGAGGAAATACTTGGCCGTGTCGGGAAAGAGTCCCAGGTGCTTGACCGCGCCGGCGATGGATTCGTGCAGGCGTCGCGAGATGGGGAACCCTTTTTCCGCGTGCTTGATCGCGGCCTGGAAGAGCGTCTTCCACGGGAGGCGCCCGTGCTCCTTGTGCGCCATCTCCAGCATGCGCAAGAGCCCGGGCACGCCGACCGAGAGCCCGCCGATCATGGCATCGTCGAAGGCTTTCTCTTTCCCTGTCCCGTCGAGAAACATGTACGGGTGGGCCGATGCGGGCGCCGTCTCGCGGCCGTCGTAGGCCGTGATGTTCCCGCTCTTGGCCGCATAGTGCATGATGAAGCCGCCGCCACCGATCCCGGACGATTGCGGCTCGACCAACGTCAGCACCATTTGCGCGGCGATTGCGGCGTCGACCGCGCTGCCTCCCGCTTTCAGCATCTCGCGGCCCGCTTCGGCCGCGAGCGGATGAGGCGCCGCGATCATGTGGCGTTGGGCCGTGGCGGGGGTTTGATTGACGACGATCGGAACGTAGGTCGGCGCCTCGGGGTCGGGCGGCTTGAGCGCCTGCGCGGCGGAGCTCGCGCGAGTGGCCGTACCGGGCGCCGATGCGCCGGAGACCGCGACGCTGCCGGCTAGGTGTTCCTCGCAGGCGGCGAGCAGAAGCATCAACGCAACGCCGAAGGCGGCGTGCGCGGATGCCGTCGATACCGATGCCGCCCGGTTGCCCGCGCGGACGAGACTCCCTGGATCAGGCATGCCGGTGCTCCCAGGCCTCCATGTTAGCGCGAACAGGCGGGGAATTGGATATCCTCGTAGTCGTGACAGCCGCGGGGTGGCTCAGCGGCTGAGCTTCTTGAATTGCTTCGAGAGCTGAAGTCCCTGGCGCTGATAGCTGGACCCGATCGCTTGGCCATAAAGCTTGTCGGGCCGGGAAGTCAGCCGCTCATACAGAAGCCGCCCCACGACTTGGCCGTCTTCGATGATGAACGGCACTTCGTGGGAGCGGACTTCCAGAACGGCCCGGCTTCCCGCGCCGCCGGCCTCCGCATATCCAAAGCCCGGGTCGAAGAAGCCGGCATAGTGGACCCGGAACTCGCCGACGAGCGTGTCGTAGGCGACCATTTCCGCGGCATAGTCGGGCGGCACCGAGATCGACTCCTTCGACGCGAGAATATAGAAGTCGCCGGGATTCAGAACGAGACCGCCGTTCTTTTCGGGGCGCACGGGGTCCCAATATTCTTCCGCCTCGTAGTGGCTGATGTTCTCCACGTCGATCAGGCCGGTATGGTGCTTGGCGCGGTAGCCGACGATCCCACTGAGCGGATCGCCGCTGAGATCGACGCTGACCGCGAGGCCGCCCGAGACGTCGACCTGTCTGGTCTCGGCGTTGATGACTTGCATGTCCTCCTGCAGCTTGCGCATCGCGGTATCGGTCGCCTGCGGATTCCCGCGCTGGATGCGAAGCTGACAAAGCCGAGAGCCTTCGCGGACGACGACGCTGAACGCGCGCGGCGAAATCTCGGCATAAAGGGGACCGCTGTAATTCGACCGCACGGTGTCGAACTCCGTCGCTCCGTCGGCAATCAGCCGCGTGAAGATGTCGAGCCGTCCCGCCGAGCTTTTCGGATTGCCGCGCGCGGACACCCGCCAGCCGAGCCGGACGTTCTCCATGAGCGGCACGATGTAGACGCAGTGTCTTTCGAGCACGGCCCCGTTCGCGAGATCGACCGTATGCATGGCGAGCTCATCGATCTTCTGCTCGACGGCGACGTTCTTGCCGGGCAGGAAGCTCGCGCGCACGCGGTAGGCGACGGGGCCGAGGCGGAGATCGAGGCTCGCCGGTTGGATCTGGCTCTCGGGAATTTCGGCCGGCTGCACCATGGTTCCCGGTATCTTCCGCTGCGCCCAAATGCGCCGCTCGTGGATGAGCGCGCGAAGCTCTTGGGAGGGAAGAATGCCGGTTGAAAACTGCGGCTCGGGCTGAGCAGGCGTATCGGAGTGGCCCGGGAACGGCAGCTCCATGCCGTCACGAGAGTCGTCGCCGGAGGCGTATTTCGGGGTTGCCGTCACAATGATCTTTCGGTTTCGTTGCGCTCCGGCGGACTCGCGCCGGCCCCCGTTGCCTTAGCAGATTCCCCGCGTTACAACAACGCGTTAGCGAGAACGTCTTATCCCCATGCCGAGCCGCGATGTCCCCAGAGTTATCCTCATCCGCGCGCGCTTTCACCCCTGCGAAGCGGCCGATTCTGCGGATATCCTCGCCTTTAACAGGGGCTATCGAAGGACTGTCCACAAGCATGGGCCAGCGCAGGCAAGCTTCGCCGCACCTGCGAAAGGGCGCGCGATCTGCTACAGTCCCGCCGACCCTGGGACTTTCGAGGTCATTTCGGCGTGAGCAAGATCACCGAGCAGCAACGGATCACGGTGCCGGAAATCCGCGCCCGCAAGGGCGGCGTTCCCATTGTGTCGCTCACCGCGTACACGCTTCCGATCGCGCAGGCCCTCGACGGGGCCGTCGATATCCTGATGGTCGGCGACTCGCTGGGGATGGTGCTGTACGGGATGGACAGCACGCTGTCTGTGACGCTCGATATGATGATTGCCCATGGCGCCGCCGTCGTGCGGGGGTCCAAGCGCGCGATGGTCGTGGTCGACTTGCCGTTCGGGACCTACCAGGAAAGCCCGCAGGCGGCATTCCGCGCTTCGGCCCGCGTGCTGGCCGAGACCGGGGCCCAGGCGGTCAAGCTTGAAGGCGGCGGCGAGATGGCGGAGACGGTGCGGTTTCTCGCCGAGCGCGGGGTGCCGGTCATGGGCCACGTCGGTCTGATGCCGCAGTCGGTCAACGTCGTCGGCGGCTATCGCGCGCGCGGCCGCGACGCCGAGGAAGCGAAGCGGATTTTCGCCGATGCCAAGGCCATCGCAGCGGCCGGTGCATTTTCCCTGGTGATCGAGGGCACCGTCGAGAAGGTTGCCCGCCGGATCACCGCCGCGGTGCCGATCCCGACCATCGGCATCGGCGCATCGCCCGCCTGCGACGGCCAGGTCCTGGTGGTCGATGACATGCTCGGCCTGTTTCAGGCCTTCACCCCGAAGTTCGTCAAGCGCTATGCCAACCTCGGCGCGGCGGTCGAGAAGGCCGCGCGGGCGTTTGCCGAGGACGTCCGGGAGCGCCGGTTCCCGGCGCTCGAGCACTGTTTCGGCGTCAAGCGGGCCGCGCCGCGCCGGCGAGGTTGATCCGAAAGGCCGATCTTGGGCAGCGGTCAAGACATCGAGATCGTGCGCACGGTCGGCGACCTGCGCCGGCGGATCGCGGACTGGTATCGCACGGCGCAGCCGACCGCGCTTGTCCCGACGATGGGCGCGATCCATGCGGGCCACGTGGCGTTGGTGCGGCACGCGCGGAGTCAGGCGCCGCGCACCTGCGTGACGCTGTTCGTCAATCCGAAGCAGTTCGGACCGACGGAGGACTTCACCGCCTATCCGCGCGACGAAGCCAAGGACGCGCTGCTGCTGGCGGAAGCGGGTGCCGATCTCCTCTTTGCCCCCTCCCTTGAAGAGATATATCCCCCCGGCCATGCGACGAAGGTCACGGTCGAAGGCCTCGGGGATATCCTGGAGGGTGAATTCCGACCGGGGTTCTTCACGGGCGTCGCCACCGTCGTCGCCAAGCTTCTCTTGCAGGCACTCCCCGATCTCGCCGTTTTCGGCGAGAAGGATTATCAACAGCTTCTTGTCGTGAAACGCATGGTCGCCGATCTCAACATTCCCGTCCGAATCGAGAGTGTTCCGACCGTGCGCGAAACGGACGGTCTCGCGATCTCGTCGCGCAATGCCTATCTCAGTCCGGCCGAGCGCAAAGCGGCGCCCTCTCTGTTCGCGACCATTGTCGAGGTCGCCGAGAAGATACGGAGAGGCGCACCGGCTTCCGAGGCGACCGCCGCCGGAGCCAAGCGCCTCACGCAAGCCGGCTTCGGCCGGGTCGACTATCTCACGGTCCGGGATGCCGACACGCTCGAGCCCATCGAGCGCTATGAAAATGCGGATCGGCGGGCGCGCGTGCTCGCCGCTGCGTGGCTCGGAAAGACTCGCCTCATCGACAATACGGCCGTCTGAGCATTCCCACGCCCGCGAGCGGGAGGCGCCTAGCCGGGCACGCAAGCACGGTATAGGCTTTCGGCAGGGGAAGAGAGGCAGCCGTGGAAGGTTATATCGGCCTTTTCGTGGGGGCATTTCTCGCTGCCACGTTTGTTCCAATATCGTCGGAGGCCATGCTGGCGGCCGTCGACGCCATCGACGAGCACCCGGACATCCTTCTCTTGTTGGTTGCGACCGGCGGCAACACGCTCGGCTCTCTCACCAATTGGTTCGCGGGCCGGTTCTGTCTCAAGTGGCAGGATCGCCGATGGTTCCCGATCGGCAAGCAGCGTCTCGAACAAGCCTCGAGTTGGTTCAGCCGCTACGGCGTGTGGACGCTTCTCCTCGCGTGGCTGCCCTTCATCGGCGACCCTTTGACGCTGGCGGCCGGCGTTTTCCGCGTGCGCCTGCTGCCTTTCATCCTGCTCGTCGGGGCCGGCAAGGCGGGGCGCTACGGAGCCGTCCTTTTGGCAGTCTGAAGGACACGCGCCCTCTCTCGATCACGGCGTTTTGTCCTTCGCGCGCGGCTGGATGAGCACGAGGCCCATCGCCGCGCACACGGAGGCGAGCGCGGCGATTTCGCGCCAGCCGACCGGCTCGCCGAGAATGATCATGCCGCTGACGACGCTGATCACGGGGCTGAGCAGGACGCCGACCCCCGCAACGACCGCCGGCAGCATCGCAATGACCCGAAACCAGGCGACGTTGAAGAACGTCGTCGGCCCGAGAACCATGAATAGCGTCGCCGCCATCGCTTCGAACGATATCGGCTTGAGCTCATGAATCTCGAGCGTAAGTGCGAAGGGAATCATCGGGAGGGAGCCGATCAAGCACGCCCACGCGACGAACGAGAGGTTCGGGATATTCCACACGATCCTCTTCATCATGATGACGGAGGTCGCCCACGAGACGGCTGCCGCGAGCATCAGGACCGTGCCCAACGAGCTCGATTCCCGACCCCCGAACAGGAGGCTGATCCCGACGCCGCCGAGGCCGACCGCGACGGCGCGGCGGAGCGTCAGTCGCTCGTTCAAGAAAAAGATACCGAACACCGCGACCCAGAGCGGCATCGTATAGGCAAGAACGGCGGCGCGGCCGGATGCCATAACCGCCAGCGCAAACGCGGTGGCCATGTTCCAGAAGGTGGTATGGATAAGCGAGAGCGCGATCAGCAGGAGGATGCGGTTGCGCGGAACGGCGAGGGACTGCCGCGCCAGAATGGCGAGCCCGAACATGATCGCGCTTCCCGTAAGCGAGATTCCGCACCGAAACGTCCAGGGCGGGATCTCGTTGAGCCCGATCTTGTTGAACGGCCACGTGAACCCGGAGACCAACGTCAGCGCGGCGAGCAGCGCGATGGCCGGGAGCGGCACGGCCGTCCAGCGGTGGAGGCGGTTCTTCAGATCGAGGAGGATCACGCTCGAATTGCCGGCCGCTTGGAATGGCGGAGGAGAACGAGACCGGCGGCCGCGCACACGAGCGCGAGCGCCGCGGCATCGCGCCACCCCAGCCGCTCGTTCAACAAAAGAGTACCGGTCGCAACCCCGACGGCGGGAACGAGGAGGGTCCCGATCGCGGCCACGCTCGCGGGGATCAGGCTGATGACCCGGACCCAGGCGTAATAGCAGATCGTGATCGGCCCCATCAGGTTGAAAAGGTAGCCCGCGACCACGGGCGCCGACCACGGCCGCCATTCCTCCATCTCGAACAGGAGCGCGATCGGAGCCATGGAAAGGCCGCCGATCACGAGCTGCCAGGCTGTGAACGTGAGCGGCGGCAACCGCCCGGTCATGTGCTTCAGCAAGACGATCCCGGACGCCCACGAAACGGAAGCCGCCACCATGAACGCAATGCCGAGCGGCGACCGGTGAACGTCGCCGATGCTGTCGCTCAGGAGGACTCCGATCCCGGAGACGCCGAGGACGAGGGCCGCCCCTTGGCGCAGGCTAAAGCGCTCGCCCAGGAACAGAGCGCCAAGGAGAGAGGCCCACACGGGCATGGTGTAGGCGATCACGACGGCCCGGCCCGATGCGATCAGCCGGATGCCGTAGGCGGATAAAATCAGAAAGCCGGTGATGTTGAGGAGGGAGGCGGAAAGCAACGGCAGCACCTGCGCCCTGGGCACGAGAATCCGCTGGCCGGAGAGCCAAGCGACGGAGAGCATGATGAGGCCGCCGATCAGCGGCAGGCTGCTGCGAAACGTCCAAACGGGAATCTCGGCGAGGCAAATCTTCATGACCGGCCAATTGACGCCCCACACGAACGTGAGGCCGGCCAGGAGCAGCACGACGTGCGGCGGGACGCGGTCGAAGGCGCCGACGGCGGGAGACGTCATTTCTTCTTGTCAGCGGACCCGGTTCGATCGCGCAAGGGCGGCGCAGCGGGAGGTTCCGGGTCCCAGGGAAAATCCAGCCAAACGTTCTGTTCGACCGCCTCGACATAGGTGTCGACCAGGGAAAACCCGCGCGGCTTCGCATAGACCACCGCGAAATGAGCATCCGGCAGGAGCTTCCGCGCCGCGCGCGCGGTTGCGCCGGTATCGACGAGGTCGTCGATCATCAGCCAGCCGCGCCCATCCGTCTTGACGGCGGCCGCGGGAGGATTGAGAACGGTCACGGGGCCCTGGACCGTCTCGTCGTAGCTGGCGATGGAAAGCGTTTCGATGGTGCGAACGTTGAGCTCCTGCGCCACGATCGCAGCCGGCACCAGGCCGCCGCGCGCGAGCGCGACAATGCCGACGAAGGCGCCCTGGGGAGCGAGCATCCGGGCCAAGCGCTTTGCGTCCCGATGGATCTCCGTCCAACTCATGGCGTGGTGTCGCACGATGCCCTCTGGGAGAACGTCCCTTGGGGAAACGGGCTAAGCGGGGCGCAGGATCCGGGCGCGGCCGATCCGGCCGAGCACGCGATCGCGATCAGCGAAGGTAAAGGTGAACTTCGTTGGTCTTGGCGCTCGCGAGGGCCTTCGCGGACACGGCCACGCGCGCGGGCGGCAGCCCCATTTCGGTCAGCGACCGCAGGACGTCTTCCGCGTGCCGCCGCGACTTCGTGGAGTTCAACGATTCGCGGGCCGGACCGCCGGCGGTCGGTGCCACGGCGACCAGATCGAACACCGCATCGGGCCGCCGCTCGAGCACTTTGCTGACCGCGTTATAGAGGGCCTGCTGATAGGGAACGTTGGCCCGATCGAACCGGATCACGACGAGCGGCCGCCGGTCGCTGACGTCGGCGGGGGCGCCGGCCACGTTGCCTTCGCGCCCCGAACCGGCCGAGGCCATCGCCTGGTTGATGAGGCTCAAGCCGTAGAATTCGCCGCTCTTGATGCCGGACGCGATCAAATTGAGGTTGGAACGCTCGGTCGCGACGTAATTCGTCTGACGGCGGACGTCGTCGGTAACCTCCTTCAGCAGCCGGTCGATGAGGACGGCCGTGCGGTTGACCTCGTCCTCGAGGATCGCGAGCTGGCGGTGATCTTCATCGACGGCGCCCGAGAGCGAGAAGGACGCCTTGGTGGCTTCGCCGAGGAAGCCGGAGAGCGCCGCGTCGTCGCCGATGGACGACGCGAGCTTGTTGACTTCGGCGATGTCGTTGTTGAGCCGCTCGAGATCGGCCTGAGCGCTATTGAACTGCTGAACCAGGATCGGGTTGCCGGGCGTGGTTCCGACCTGGAGGCGCGAATTCATGTTGGCGAGGGTGGCATGATAGCGCTGGGCGTCCTGCACGATGCGCGCCCGGAGCTGCTGAAGCTGAGCGTTGTGCTGGGCGACGAGGCCTTGCAGCCGTTGAAGCTCGGCGCGAAGCTCGCCGGCCTTCTTGCCGACGAGCGTGCCGGTGTCGGCGCCGGTTGTCGGCGGCGGCGCCTCGACGCTCGCCGGCGAGAGCGGCGCCATCGGCGCTTGGGCTTGCTGAGCCGGAAGCGAACGCCCGGGGGTGGGAGACTGCGGCCTTGCGGCCTCCTTTTTCTTGTCTCCGGCAGGATCGTTTCCCGTGAGCGACGGCCAGAGAGTCTCTTCCGTGAACGCGCATGCAGGCAGCAAAATTACCGCGGCTGCCGCGAGGCGCCGCATTGCAGCCCACACCATGCTCGCTGAATTCCTCGAATTGCTCAAAAGACGGCACCCCGCCTGACCCGCACCGACACTCCCGTTGAGTAGGAGCGCTCCCCCGGCGAATCTGCGAGGATACTACATCAACGGGAATCACACGTACAAGTTACTATTTTCATTGCGACAATTGGCTTTCGAGGGTGTCCGGGGCGGCCGCTTGCCATCCTTGCCATGCTAGAGTAGGTTCCGACCTCCGCGGAATCCCGCGGCCGTCGATGGCCGGTCCCGATCGCCCGGCGCAGGACGCCAAGCGCCCGTAGCTCAATTGGATAGAGCGCCTGACTACGGATCAGGAGGTTGGGAGTTCGAGTCTCTCCGGGCGCGCCATACTCTTCAAGGCATTGTCCGCATTTCCTAATTCGGATCGTTGGTCCGGCCGATCATTGTGCGTCGAGGTGCGTTATCCTTTGCCCGCCGTTGCAATGTATATCACTGAGTGATGTATCCTAACAAAGGATCGGCGCCGCCATGGACGTTTTTCTCACCAAGCCCTTCGCGCGGTGGCGGGCCAAGGAACGGCTGCCGGATGGCATGCTGTGCAACGCGATCGACGAAATGGAACGCGGCCTGATCGACGCTAATTTGGGCGGTGGTTTGTACACGATAGCGTGTACCACGCCGCGGCTCGGGCAAGAGCGGATCGTATCGCACCTTGATCGCGATCCGATTCGGCGATCGGGCGATCTTTCTGTTCGGGTTCGGCAAAAACGAACGAGAGAATATCGACCGTCGCGAAGAACGGGCATTGAAGGATTACGCAGGAATATTACTCGCCCGCGATGCCGCCGAGGCGGCACGCGCCGTCGCCGAGGGCGAATGGATGCGACTGAGGTGTGAAAATGGCTAAGTCGAAACACAGTCGGATTCTTGAAGAGGTTCACGAAGGGGTTAAGGGACTCCATCGAATCGGATTGGTCGACGACATGACCATGAAGGAGTTCGATGCGCTGTGCCTGCCGCCGGTGAAGCGCTATACGCCGGCGGAGATCAAGCGCATCCGGCTTCGCCAGCGCGTGAGCCAGCCGGTGTTCGCGGCTTATCTCAACGTGACCAAGTCGACGGTCACCCAGTGGGAGCAGGGCGAGAAGACACCGCGCGGCACCGCGCTCAAGCTCCTGGAGCTGATAGAACGGAAGGGGCTGGACGCGTTGACGTGATCAGGCGACTCGTTCCCGATAGGCCTGGGCTTTTCTTTCACGGCTATGCAAAGTTCCAATGACTTCTTCGGACCCTCCTCCCAACGTCTTTATGCTTCCCGGGCGCGACCGGCGGATGACCCAAGGGCACCCCTGGGTCTTTTCCAATGAAATCCGGATGGACGCGGCGGCCAAGGCGATCCCGGCCGGAAGTGTCGTCCTCCTCCACCGGGTCGACGGAAAGCCGCTCGGGGTCGGAACGTTCAACCCGCGCACCCTGATCTGCTTTCGGCTGTTCGACCGCGATCCACGCGCCCAAGTCGACGAGCGATTCATCGCGGGGCGCCTCGCCAGCGCGCTTGCGCTTCGGAGCCGTCTATATCCGACCGCCTACTACCGGCTTGTTCACGGCGAGGCCGACGGGCTGCCGGGGCTGGTCGCCGACCGCTACGGCGACGTCGTGGTCCTTCAATCGGGCACGGCGGGGATGGACGCGCTCCTGCCCCCCGTGATCGCGGCCGTCCGCTCGCTGCTGTCGCCGGGCGCGGTGATCGTGCGGAACGATTCACCCTTTCGTCAGATGGAGGGTTTGGAAACGAAGGTCGAGGTCGCCTTCGGCGCGGTCGAGGGCCCGGTCGAGGTGCGGGAAGGCGGCCCCGTTTTCCTCGCCGATCTGCAGCGCGGGCAAAAGACGGGCTGGTTCTACGATCAGCGCGACAACCGCGCCTTCGTTGCAAAGCTCGCGACGGGTTTGAGCGTTCTCGACGTCTATTGCTACATCGGCGGCTTTACGCTCGCGGCGGCTGCGGCCGGCGCCAAGGAAGCGGTCGGGATCGACAGCTCGGAGAAGGCGCTCGATCTTGCACGCCGCGCGGCCGCCCTCAACAAGCTCGAGGAGCGCTGCAGCTTCCGGTCGGGCGAGGCGTTTCAGAGCCTCGAATCGCTCGCCAAGGGAGGAAAGCGGTATGACGTCGTCGTCAGCGATCCTCCCGCCTTCGTCAAATCGGCGAAGGACCTGAAGCCGGGCTTGCGCGGATATCGCAAGCTCGCGGCCTTGAGCGCGGCCGTGGTGGCCCCCGGCGGGTTCCTCTTTATTGCGTCCTGCTCCCACGCGGTCGGGCTCGATGCCTTTGCCGGCGAGGTCGCGGCCGGGCTTTCGAGGGCCGGTCGCACGGGCCGCATTCTTCGCACGGCCGGCGCCGGGGCGGATCATCCCGTGCACCCTCATCTTCCGGAGTCGGCCTATCTGAAGGCGCTCACCCTCCAGCTTTCTTGACCTTAGGGCGTTCCGTTCAGCCGCCAATCGTAGTCGTGACCGGCGATCCGGGACACGGTTTCCAGACGCCCGCGGAGGGCCGGCGCCGCGAACGTCTTGAGATGGGCGATCACGCCCTCGTCGGTCCCGCCGAAATCGTCCTTGAACCAGTGATAGATGCTGGAGACGACGAGCGACGCGCCGTCGAAGCTGACCCCGCGCGGATGATTGACGAACGCCCGCGCAGCCTCGTCCAGGAGCGAAATCGTGGTCGCAGCGGTAAACGCGGCGGGCTGGAGATTGGGACAGCCGACGGCCGCGCAGTTGACGGCATAGTGGATGCGGGGATCCCGCCAGATCGGGCGGAGGATCCGGTGCTCGATGTCGTCGAGGCTGAGTTTTTCGCCCTCGACTTCGGTGAGCTTCCTGCCCCATGGGCCGATGGAAAAGAGGCCGGGCGATATCCCGATGTCCCGAATGCTCGCGACCGGATGATGACGGTGGACGAGCTGCACCGTGAGCGCATTGTAAAGATTGATCCAGTAGGCGAGCTGCTCGGGCCGGCTGAGTCGGCTCACGGGCGTTGCCGCGAGCGCCTCCACGTAGCCGTCGAGAGCGGCCCGGTCCTCGGGCGCCGTGCGTCCGTAGCCGACGCGGTTGATGCCGTCGGCGCCGGCGGTCACGTTGCGCTGGAGAAACCGGTCCCACGCGCCATGATCGACCGCGGTCGTGGACTTGGGATCGTGGGCCTCCCAGCGCGGCCAGGGCTCGGAGTTGGGCGCGGCGCCGGCCGCGAATGAAAGCCCGAGAACGGCAATGGCGGCGGCGATAATTCGCGCGGCGGCCGAGACCGGATGCGGGAGGGGCGGGCCGTTCACCGAACGGCGACGATGAAGAGCCGCCGGAAGGGAAACACGGTCATCCCGTCGGCCCGCTTCGGGTAGGAGGCCTTGATGCACCGGGCGTATGCGGCGGCAAACCCATCCCGGTCGGCGCCGTCGAGGACGTCGAGCAGGGGTTTCAGCACCGAACCTTTCGTCCATTCGACGACCGGATTGTCGCCCGCGAGCGGATGCTCGTAGACGGTCTCCCAGATGTCCAGCGCGGCGGCAACCGGCGCGAAGATGTCGTAATACTCGGCCGGCGCGGCGACCGGCATCTCCCGAACGTGGGGCTTGAGCTTCGCCCCCCAGGGGCCGGCATCGGCCGCTTTGAGAATGCACGTGTGCGAGGGCTCGCCGTAGTTGCGCGGCATCTGGATCGCGAGCGCGCCGCCCGGGCGAAGCCGGCCGAGGAGCCGCGGGAACAGCGTCGCGTGATCGTCGAGCCACTGAAGCGCCGCGTTGGAATAGAGAACGTCCGCGGGCTCGGGCGGAGCCCAGTCCGAGAGATCGGCCTCAACCCATGCAAGGGAAGGATGTTGGGCGCGCGCCTTCGCCAGCATCTCGGGCGAGCCGTCGACGCCGGTGACCCGGGCGGCGGGCCATCGTTGCTTGAGAAACGGCGTCACATTCCCCGGGCCGCACCCGAGGTCATAAACCGAACGCGCGTCGTCGATCGGGACGCGGGCCAAGAGATCGAGCGCCGCGCGAAGCCGGTGATCCTTGAACTTTAGGTATTGGGCAGGATTCCAGATTGCCATAAATGGGCGCAGGCTCGGTGTTGCGTGGCCACTCTAGCAGAGCTTTCGAGCCAAGCCATCGGCTCAGGCGCGGCCGTCGGCGAGGTCCAGGCGGAAGCGCGTCCCCTCCGGTCCCGTCGCTTCGAAAGCGAGGTCGCCGCCATGGGCGCGGAGGATGTCCTTCGCGATCACCATGCCCAGCCCGGTGCCGCCGTCACGCGCGGTACCGGCGAACGGCTGGAACAGGTTCTGTCGGGCCCGTTCGTTGAGGCCGGGGCCGTCGTCGGCAATGTCGATGGAGATGCGGTTGTCGCGGCGCGCGGCCCCGATGGTGACGGTCCTGGCGCCGGCCGACCGCGCATTAATGGCGAGGTTGCTGAGCGCGCGAAAGAGTTGGTCACGGTCGGCCTCGATCTCGAGGTTCGCGGGGACGGTGTTGTCCCAGCGGACCCCGTTGCCCGCTTCCGGTCCGTTCTCCGGCGGGGTCTGGCCGATCACCTCGTCCACCAACGCGCGCAACTGGAAACGCGAAAGGTTGAGCCCGGGTTCGACGTCGCTCACGTAGCGGAGCGTCTGGCTGCAAAGCGCGGCCGCCCGGTCGATCGCGTTATAGAGGCGGTTCGCCACCCGCTTGACGTCCGGGTCGGGGCTACCGACGAGGCGATCGGACGCGAGCGCCGCGGTCGCGAGGCTGTTTCGGAGATCGTGATTGATCTTGGCGACGGCGGCCCCCAGCGTGGCGAGCCGCGTCTTCTGCTTGAGCGCGGCGCGGATTTCCTGCTGCATGACCGCGAGCTCGCGCTGGGCGACGCCGATCTCGTCGGCACGGTTGGTCGGCGCGATGGCCCGCGTCTGATCCTCCGGATCGTCGCGAAAGACCACCATGCTTTGGGTGATCCGCAGCATCGGGCGGACCATGAGCCATTGCAGGCTCAGGAACACGAGGCCGGCGGTGAACAGCGAGATCACGATCGAAAGGGTGAGAATGCGGCCAGAGTAGTCGTACATCGCCTTCCGCAGGGGATCCTCGTCGAAAATGATCTCGACGCGGATCGCCGGGTTCTTCGGAAGCGTGCCCTTGAGCCAGAGAACACGATTGTACTTCTGGAACAGGGTTTCGAAGGCATCGCGGATCAAGCCGAAGAACGCCGCGTCATCGAGATTGAGCTCGCGATCGACGCGCGGCGGCATCTCGCTTCCCACCATCAACATCCGGCGGTCCCGCTGGTTGACGACGATGGCGTAGGTGCCGGTGTAGAACAGCAGCTCTTCCTGCAACATCTTGTCCATGGGCTTCGCCGGCAACGATTCGACGGCGACCATGGCGAGGTGTGCGCGCGCGATGCTTTCTTCGAGGAACATCTTGCGAAAGCGCGCGATCGAGGGCGCGTATATCAAGAACTCGGCCAGCATCACGAAGAAGACGGTGAGCACCAGCAAGCGGGCGGAAAGATTGCGGGAGATCGAAGGAAGGCGAGGCATGGGTCCCGGCGCGCCTCAGCCGAAGCGGGCGAGAAAGCGGACAAGGCGGCGGGTCCGCTCGCCGAACAGCATCGGCGTGTAAAAGCTGCCGGCGGCCCGCTTGTTGACCTCGCCGAGCGTCGGGTAGGGCGCGATCATTCCCGCGATGGCGCCGATCTTCAGGTTCTGGCGGATCGCCAGTCCCCAGGTCTGGATGAGCTCGCCCGCGCGAGGGCCCACGATGCCGCATCCGAGAATACGGCCGCGCGGCGTGATGATCGCCTTCACGATCCCGTCGGTGGTGCGCTCGGCTTGCGCGCGGTCGTTGTCGTGGAACGACCATCGGAGCACGCGGATCCGACCGTGCGCCGCCCGCGCGGCGTCTTCCGTGAGGCCGACCTGGGCGAGCTCGGGGCGGGTGAAGGTGACCCAGGGGAGGCACCGCGTGTCCACTTTGGCCGGCAGCCGGAACAGCGCGTTCCGGAGCACGATCCCGGCGTGATAGTTGGCGAGATGCGTGAACTGGTATCCCCCCGCCACATCGCCGATGGCGAAGGCGCGCTTGTTGGTGGTCCTGAGCCGCCGATCGACGGCAATCCCCTTCTTCGAATGGGCGATGCCGGCCTCGTCCAGGCCAAGTCCCTCGACGTTGGCGCGCCTCCCGGTGGCGACGAGCACGTGCGAGCCTTCGACTCGGGCTTCGCCATCAGGCGATTCCAAAATGGCGGCGACTCCGGTTGCGCTTTGCTCGACCCGCCTGATCGTCACGCCTTCGCGGATGTCGACGCCGTCCGCCGCGAGCTCGGCACGGACGAGGGCCGCGAGCTCCGGATCGTCGTGGGGCAGAATCTTCGCGAGCTCGAGCATGGTGACGCGCGCGCCGAGATCGCGGTGCGCTTGGGCCAATTCGATTCCGATCGGCCCGCCGCCGATCACGATCAGGTGCCCCGGCAGCTCCGGGCCATCGAAAATCGTCTCATTGGTCATGTAGGGAATGCGATCGAGCCCGGGGATGGACGGCACGGAGGGCGAGGATCCGGTCGCCACCACGAAGCGGCGGGCGCGAATACGTCGCCCCCCCGCCTCGACCGCATCGGGCGACGTGAAGCGGGCGTGCGCCTGGATCACCGTGACGCCGAGGCCTTCGAAGCGCTCGACCGAATCGTGAGGCTGAATCGCCGCGATCGTTTCGTGCACGTGGGCGTACACCTGCTTCGAGTCGATCCTGGGCTCGCCGGCATCGGCGCCGAACCGGCGCGCATCCCTGATGGCCTTCGCCGCGTGCCCGGCGGCGAGCAACGCTTTCGAGGGAATGCATCCATAGTTGAGGCAATCGCCGCCCATCTTGCCTTTTTCAACGAGGACGACGGAGGCGCCCATCTGGGAGGCCCCGGCGGCGGTGGAAAGGCCGCCCGATCCGGCGCCGATGACGCAGATATCCGCCTTAAGCTCGTCCATGGCCTCGGCGCCCCTGTCCGTCTCTGCCTGTCGCCGGCGTCTACCGTAGGCCGGTCGACGGCGGGCGTCCAACCGTCCCGCTCCGGCGGGCCTTGAGTTTCTTGTACCCGACCCCGAGGAGTGCCAAGCACGCAAGACCGACCAGCCCGGCGACGATCTCCGGGGTCAGGACGCCCTTCAAGGAAACATCCTGGCTCGAATCCAGAATGCTGCCGATGCCGGCGCCGAACAGCGCGAACACGAACCCCCCGGGAATGATCCCGAAAAACGTGCCGATGACGAAGGTTCGAAGCCGAACCCCCAAGAACGCCGGCGCGATGTTCACGAGCCAGAACGGAAAGAGCGGGATGAGACGGAGGACGAACATGTAGATGAGCTCGCTTTCCTGGAAGCCGTCCTGAATCCCGCGGAGGGCGGGTCCGGCGCGCCGCCGCAGCCGATCGCCGAGGACATGTCGTGCGATGAGGAAAAGCGCGGTCGCCCCGCACGTGGCGCCAATGACCGAATAAAATGTGCCGCCGGCCGGCCCAAAGAGAAAGCCGCCGACCACGGTCATGAACGCTCCGGTCGGCGGAAGCAGGACGATCGCCGTCGCGTAAACAGCCATATGGATGGCAGGTGCCAGCACAGGGTGGCCGGCGACCCAGGAGATCAGGAACTCGCGGTTGTGACGAAGCGCGTCGAAGGTGAAATACCGGTGCAGCTCAAGCGCGAAGAAGAGAACGGCTGCTATTACGAGCAACGCGAGCGGGATCAGCCGCGATAAGAGGGATTGGCGCGCCGCGCCGGTCACGGACCCGTCCTCATCGTTCCCCTGCATCGGGCCCCCTTCGGTACGGCTTTTTTAAAGCACAGGCCCGGCCTGCGGCCAATAACCATTCCGTGACCCCAACCTCGCGGAATCTCTTGGGAATCCCGCGCACCAGCGTTGACACTCCCCCTCCTGAAACTATATACACCGGGCCTGTTTCCGAATGTGAGCGGAGCTGGCCCGTGAAGCGAACCTATCAACCGAGCAAAATCGTCCGCAAACGGCGGCATGGCTTCCGCCACCGCATGGCGACGGCCAACGGCCGCCGCGTTATCTCCGACCGCCGCGCCAAGGGGCGGAAGCGGCTCTCTGCGTAACGGCCCGGCGTCATGCCGGCGCCCGCGCGAGCCGATCGACCCCCTTTCTCCCGATTGAAGCGTCGGGTCGATTTTGAGAAGGCTGCAGCCGCGCGCCGCCGGTGGGTGATGCCGGGCTTGATTCTGCAAGTGCGGCGCCACGCTCCCGGCGAGGACTCTGATCCATGCGACTCCTCCATTCGTGTCGGACTTACGGTCAGCCGAAAGGTCGGCAACGCCGTCGTGCGCAACCGGGTTCGCCGGCGCTTGCGGGCGGCCGTCGGCCAAACGCTGCCCGCCCACGCGACGGGCGGACACGATTTCGTCGTCATCGGGCGGCAGGCGAGCTTGCGGCGGCCTTATGAGGCGCTGGTGGCGGACCTGGAGGCGGCATTGAAGGGCCTCGGCGTTTACCGCGAAACGGACAAGACATGACAGGTGGACGCGCTCTCGTGCACACGGCCATCCGGGGCTATCAGCTCCTGATCGCGCCCCTCTTCGTCGGCGCCTGTCGGTATGAACCCACGTGCTCGGCCTACGCGATGCAGGCGGTCGATCAATTCGGCCCGGCACGGGGCGGCTGGCTCGCGGTGAAGCGGATCGCCCGCTGCCATCCGTGGGGCGGCCTCGGGTTCGACCCCGTGCCGGCCCCCGAGAAGAGCGCGACGACGGAAGGAACCGGCGATCGCCGGAGGGTATTTGGAGCAGGCGCCGATGCCCGATAATAAGAACGTCATCGTCGCGATCCTGCTTTCGATCGTCATCTGGCTCGGCTTCGAGCTTTACAATATGAAGCGCACGCCGGCGCCCGAGGCGACCAAACAAACCGAAACTCAGGTCACCCAGGCAAAACCGCCGGCCGGCGTCCAGGCGCCGGCTCCCGTCGCGCCGGGAACGCAGACCACCCCGCAGGCCCTTGCTCCGGGCGGCGCGGCCGGCTTCCCGCCCCGCGAACACCTGCTGGCGACCACGCCCAGGGTGAAGATCAACACGCCCCGATTGCACGGGTCCGTCTCGCTCGCGGGCGGTCGTCTCGACGATCTCACGCTTGCCGATTACCGGGAAACGGTCGATCGCAAGAGCCCGGAAATC
Organism: Rhodospirillales bacterium; assembly: GCA_009694195.1. Lineage (GTDB taxonomy): Bacteria > Pseudomonadota > Alphaproteobacteria > Rhodospirillales > SHVQ01 > SHVQ01. The sequence goes on along the minus strand of SHVQ01000018.1, from coordinate 23,052 downwards.
GTGCTGCTGATTCCGAAGGGCGGTCGCACGGCCTATTTCGCCGAGTTCGGGTGGGTCGGCGCGGGCGGCCAGACGCTCGTGCTGCCCGGCCCCGACACGGTCTGGCGCGGCGATCGCGCCACGCTCGCGCCCGATGAGCCTCTGAACCTCACGTGGGACAACGGGCAGGGTCTCGTCTTCCACCGGACCATCGCCATCGACCGCAACTACATGTTCACGGTGACGGACCGGGTCGAGAACAAGGGCAAGGAGGCGGTCACCCTCCATCCTTACGGTCTGGTATCGCGCCGGACGACGCCGGTCATCACCGGCTTCTACATCCTGCACGAGGGCCTGCTCGGCGTTTTCAACGGCACGCTCTCCGAAGTCGGCTATTCCGAGCTGCAGGACAAAGGAAAGATTGAGCACAAGACGACCGGCGGCTGGATCGGGATCACGGACAAATACTGGCTCGCGGCCCTCGTGCCAAATCAGCAGGCGACCGTCAGCGCGCGCTTTCTCCACACCAAGGACCAGAACGAGGACCGCTTTCAGGTGGACGTGCTGGGCGGTGTGGTGACGGTCGCGCCCGGGGCCTCGGCTTCCACCGAAATGCAAGTCTTCGCCGGCGCCAAGGAGGTGAAGCTGTTCGACGGGTACGAGGCGCAATTCGGGATCAAAGGGTTCGACCGCGCGATCGATTTCGGTTGGTTTTACTTCCTGACCAAGCCGATCTTCCTCGCGCTCCTCTACCTGCACGAGTTCTTGGGCAACATGGGCACGTCGATTCTGTTGCTCACCGTGTTCATCAAGCTTGTGTTCTTCCCGCTCGCCAACAAGTCCTACGTGGCGATGAGCAAAATGAAGAAGCTGCAGCCCGAGATGACGAAGCTGCGCGAGCGCTTCGGCGAAGACAAAGTCAAGATGAACCAGGAGCTGATGACGCTCTACAAGCGGGAAAAGGCGAACCCGGCGGCGGGCTGTCTCCCGATCGTCATCCAGATTCCGGTCTTCTTCGCGCTCTACAAGGTTCTCTTCGTCACCATCGAAATGCGCCATGCGCCCTTCTTCGGGTGGATCAAGGACCTTTCGGCGCCCGACCCCACGACGCTCTTCAATCTGTTCGGGCTGATTCCGTGGACGCCGCCCGAGTTCCTCCTCATCGGCGTCTGGCCGCTCATCATGGGCGTAACCATGTTCCTGCAGCAGAAGCTGAACCCGCAGCCGGCGGATCCCATCCAGGCGAAGATGTTCATGCTGATGCCCATCTTCTTCACGGCCCTGCTCGCCCAGTTCTCGGCCGGTCTGGTGATCTATTGGGCCTGGAACAACCTGCTGTCGATCCTCCAGCAGTGGGTGATCATGCGGCGGATGGGAGTGAAGGTGTGACGGCGCGCGGCCCGGGCGCTCCCCTTCGGGATGCGTCCGCCGCCGACGCTGCCGCGCTCGAAGCCGGCCGCCGCTTGTTCGCGCAAGAGTGCACGTTCCGGACGGGAGCCGCGAGTCTCGAGGGGCTGCCGGAGACGGAGCTTCCCGAGGTTGCGTTCGCCGGCCGCTCGAACGTCGGCAAGTCGAGCCTTGTGAACGCGATGGTGGGGCGCCACGCACTTGCGCGCGTCTCCGATACGCCCGGGCGCACCCAGCAGCTCAATTTCTTCGACTTGGGCGGGCGTCTGATGCTCGTCGATCTTCCGGGCTACGGGTACGCGAGAGCGCCGCAGGGCGAAATCGACCGGTGGACCGGCCTCACCGAAGACTATCTGAAAGGACGCCCGGGGCTTCGCCGCGTCTGCCTGTTGATCGATTCCCGGCATGGAATCAAGGGTGCCGACCGTCGCGCCATGGACCTCCTCGATGCGGACGCGGTGAGCTATCAGGTGGTTCTCACGAAGTGCGACAAAACCAAGGAGCCCGCTTTGGCCGAATGCGTTCGGGCCGTGACGGACGAGCTCGGCGGCCATGTCGCCGCCCACCCGGACGTGATGGCGACGAGCGCCTTCACCGGGCAGGGAATCCCCGAACTGCGGGCGGCGCTTGCGTCCCTCGCGCGGCCCTTCTGACGGCGAAACGGGGAGCCGCTCGGCCCCTTTTGCCTGCGTTCCCGCTCTGGCTCCATCCCGCGAATTACGTTACGGTGCGCCGCTCACAGGCCCTGGCGCCGGGTGCCGGGCGTAGTTCGGGGGAATGCCGATGGCCCAGAGAAAGGCGGCGAGCGACAAAGGCGACTGGCTCGCCAAGGCCGCCGTGTTGTCGGAGGCGCTCCCGTACATGCAGCGCCACTCCGGCCAGACCTTCGTGATCAAGTACGGCGGTCATGCCATGGGCGAGGAAGACCTGGCCCAGAAGTTCGCCCGCGACATGGTCCTGCTCCGCCAAGTGGGCGTGAACCCGGTCGTCGTGCACGGCGGGGGGCCGCAAATCGGCCAGATGCTCGAGCGCCTCAAGATCAAGAGCACGTTCATCGACGGGCTTCGGGTGACCGACCGGGAGACCGTCGACGTGGTGGAAATGGTGCTCTCCGGCTCGATCAACAAGCAGCTCGTCTCCGCCATCAACGCGGCGGGCGGCCGCGCCGTCGGTCTCTCGGGCAAGGACGCCGGTCTGATCAAGGCCGTGAAGCTTCGCCGCACGAAACGCGACCCGGATTCCAATATTGAGCGCGTGCTTGACCTCGGGCTCGTGGGCGAGCCGCAGGCGATCGATCCGCACTTGCTCGACTATCTCGCGATGTCGGACATCATCCCCGTCATCGCTCCGATCGGAGTCGGGCCTTCGGGAGAAACCCTCAACATCAACGCAGATACGGTGGCCGGCGCCGTCGCCGCCGCGGTGCGGGCCCGCCGTCTCCTGTTGCTCACGAACGTCGCGGGAGTCCTCGACGGCGACGGCAAGCTTGTGGCCGAGCTCACGCCCACCAAGGTCAAGCGCCTGATCAAGAACGGCACCATCAAGGGCGGCATGATCCCGAAGGTCGAGACGTGCATGCACGCCATCGAGAACGGGGTCGAGGGCGCCGTCATCATCGACGGCCGGGTTCCTCACGCGGTGCTGGTCGAGCTGTTCACCGAGGCCGGCGCCGGGACCTTGATCCGCGGCAATTGAAACACCTTAACGTTTCGCCAGGTCGCGGAAGAAGTCGATCTGCCATTCCATATCTTTCTGGCTGAGCGGGTATGACTCGCCGCCCCGCGGCCGCAGCGCATCCTTCGGCCGGATTTTCGCAACCCGCAGCTGCAACTGCTCGGCAAAACGGGCCGAGAGCCCTGCCTTCCAGGCCATGGAGAGGACCCCCTTGGCGCTTTGCGTGCTGATCGCTTTCTCGACAACCAGCGGCTTCAGCCCGGCGAGCAACGCCACCCCCGCGACCACGAATTCCCGGTCGCCCGACGACATCGCTTGCATCAGGCCCGCCTCTCCGAGCTTGCCCTCCTGATGGAGCCGCGTCGCGCCCTCGCGACCCGACTGCGTGTCTTGCTCGGTGTCGTCCGCGACTTTGCCTTCCGTCTCTTCTTCGGCAATCCGTTTCTCGACCACGCTTTGGACGGCCGCGATGGCGTCGGGGTGCAGGTCCTTGCGGTCGACGAGGAGCTGCAGCAAATCCCTGGCGACGAAGCGGGCGATCTTGCGCGCCGCGTTGACCGGCAACCCCGGGCGCTTGGCAAGCGGCGCATGCCACGACTCCATGTCCGCCGCGCGGTCGACGATGCGGTCCAGCGTGACTTCGCGGATTTGCGCGCTGGGATTGGCGAGGAGAAGTGCCATCGCTTGCTCGTCATCGGCGGCGACGACGGCATCGACCACCGGGGCGCGGATGCCGTTGCGGCGCGAGATCGCACGGAGCACTCCCGGGACCGCGCTGTGGGCGATGATGTCGAGCAGATCCTCGTCGGTGAGCACGGGCGAATAACGCAGCACGGGCGTCGAAACCACGAGATCGGCGTCGTTGGCGAGGCGGCGGATCACCGAAGGCGGCGCGTTCGCGACCTCCTTCAGTGCCTCCGACAAGAACCGGCGCACGCGGGTCGCCTGGTCGCGGGCGAGAACCTCGAGGATCTCGCACGTTATCTGGTTGACCTTGTCCCGGCTCTCGGGAGTCAAGCCGGGGACGAGCGTCGCGATCTTCTGCGCAAGCGTCGCGCGCACGTCCTCGTCGCCGTCGCGGGCGAGGATGAGATCGGCAGGTCTCGGTGTCGCCGGGTTGATGGCGAGAACTCGGCGTACCGCGGGTGCCGGGTCTTCCGCCAGGAAGTAGAGAATTTCGGGCTTGATATCCTGCCGTGCCGCGAGGGCTTCGCGGACCTTCGCGTCCTTGTCGCGGGCAAGGGCTTTCGCGTCTTCGTAGTCGACCGCCTTGTCCTTCCCGCCGCGTCCGAGCAGTCCCTTGACCACCATCCGCTCCCTGCCTGGATCCGTCCCCCGCCGCCGGTCGGGATTCAGGTCGTCACGCGCCGCGCGAGGTCTTTGAAGAACTCGAGCTGCCAGATCATGTCCGGTTCATCGAGCGCATGCTCGTCGTCTTCGCGCGGCATCAGGACCTCGGTTGGCCCGATCCGCGCCATGCGGCGCTGGAGCAGGACCGAGAACTTGGCCGGCAACGACGCCTTCCAGGCGAGGGAGACGACGCCTTTCGGGCTCTTCTCGGCGAAGATGCAGCGGCCGACCTTGGGATCGATGTCCGCGAGCACGCAGAGCGCCGCCAGCACGAACACATGATCGCCGGCATTGAGCGCCTTGGCGATGACCGTCTGGTCGAGGCGCCCGGAGTCCTTCATCTTGCGGATGAAGTCCAGCGGCAGGTCCGCCTTGAGGAAATTTTGCACGGGCTCGGCCACGGGCCCGGATACGTCCGGCGTCTGCGCCTTTGAATCCTTGCCGAGCCGGCTCCGAACCACCGTCTTCACGGCGGCGAGCGTCTCCGAATTGATGTCCGAGCGCTTCTGCAGGACGTCCAACAGGTTGTCCGCGAGGAACTGGGCCATGCGGGTGGCCGCCCCGTTCGTCAGGCGGGGACGGGCCACGAGCGGCGCGTGCCACATGCCGACGGTCGGCGCCTGGGAGATCAGGTTGTCGAGCGTCTCTTCGCGGATTTGCGCGCTCGTGTTGCCGAGAAGGTCGGCGATGGCGCCGACGTCTTTCGTGTCGACGATCGCGTCGGAGACCGTCTCGCTCAAGGCCTCGCGGCGGGAAATCGCGTTGAGTCCGCCGGACGCCGGGCCGGACTTGATGATCTCGACCAGGTCCTCGTCGGTGAGCACCCGTGAGTGTTCGAGGATCGGGCCCGAGACCTCGATTTCGGTGTCGTGGGCGAGGGCCCTGATGATGTCGGCGGGCGCGTCCGCGACGTCCTTCAGGATTTCCGCCAACAGCTGGCGGACGCGGGTCATCTCGTCCTGCGCCAACAGCTCGAGCGCCTTGTAGGTGGCCCGCCTCGCCTTGTCGGCTTCGTTCGCCGTGAGGCCGGGAGCGACGGCCGCGATCTTGCCGGCGAGGCCCGTCCTCACGGCCGCGTCCGTGTCGCGCGCGAGGAGGACGTCCGATTGACTCGGCGTTATAGCGTTCGCCGCGACCGCGCGGCGGACTTCGGGGGAGGCGTCATTCGCCAGGAAAAATAGAATTTCGGGCCGGATATCCGTGCGCGAGGCCAGCGCGAGGCGCACCTGGACATCCGCGTGCCGCGCCAGCTCTTTCGATTTTTCGTACGAAATCCGTTCGGACACGAGATTGCCGTTCACCGCGCGGGCTCCGATACAGGGGCGGCGTCCACGGATGCCGTCGCCGCCTTTACCGGCGGGGTCGCCACTTTGAACCCGCCTTTCACTGCCTTCTTCACGTCGTACATGGCGGCGTCGGCGCGCGCCAGAAGCGCTTCGAGAGCCTCGTCGTCCTTCGGGTCGTAGAGCGCAATGCCGACGGAGATGCCGAGCGGATGGGTATCGCTGCCCGAGAACTTTTGCAGAGTCCCGCTCGCCTTGATTAACGTCGTCGCTCGTTTCAGCGTCGTCTCCGGCCCGATCTTGTCGAGCCACATGGCGAACTCGTCGCCCCCGAACCTTGCGATCACGTCGCCCGGCCGCGAATGATCGCGCAGCATGTCGCAGAGGAAGAGAATGGCCTCGTCGCCCTTCTGGTGGCCGTGGACGTCGTTCACGCGCTTGAAGTTGTCCATGTCCACGTAGAAGAGAGCGGCGCTCTCGCGGTTGCGCTCGAGCCGTTCGAGCCGCCGCGGCAACTCCTCCTCGAAAAACGCGCGGCGGTTGAGAAGCCCGGTGAGACTGTCGGTGCGCGACAACGCCACGATGCGCTCATGGTTGGTGACCTGCTCGTTGGCGATGCCGAGCTGGTTGGCGACGTCGCAGATCAGGAGATGGTGGTCGTCCTCCCAGGGACCGGCCTCGACACTCCGCCACATGGCGATCGCACCATTGACGGACTGCCGGTACTGCGTGGCGGTCGCCAGGACGGACCAGTCGCGAATGTCCGTCGCGATCACCTCGCCGCCGGCTTTCAACGCCAGCAAGCGGTCATAGAGAGCGCTGATGCCCTCGCTATTGCCGTATTCGGCCGCGACCGCGAACACGCCCGGCTTGGCGAGCCGGTAAATCCGGCAGCCCGAGGCGGAAAGCGCCCGCGCGGTCGCCGCCGCCGCCGCCGTCAGCATGTCGTGGGGCTCCACCTCGTCGCGCACCGTGCTCACGATATAGTGGAGAAGCTGTTCGCGATGGCGCGCGCGACCGAGAGCCGCTTCGCTTTCCCGCTCCTCGGTCACGTCCCGGCAGATGCCGCGCGTTCCCTTGGGATTCTTCTTATCGTCGTAAAGGGGAACGCTGGAGGTCACGACGCAGCCTGTCGTCCCGTCGGCGCGCCGCATCCACATTTCGACGTTCTCGGTCGGCTTGTCCGCGGTGAAGGGCAGCGGGCTGTATTCGTCGGGATTGATGATGAAGTCTTTCGCCGTGCGGCCGATCAATTCTTCCGGGCGGAAGCCGAGCGCGCCCTTCGGCGAGACGAACATGAACGCGCCGTCGGGACCCACTTCCCAGGCGAAGTCCGAGTTGACCTCGACCAGATCCTTGTAGCGCTGCCGCGACTCGACCAGCGCCGTTCTGAGGTTGCGCTCCATCGTCAGGTCGCGCGCGAGAACCAGGTGCGAGTCCTCCGCGTTCGGGAGCGGAACGACGGAGATCTCAAGCACGATCTCTCCCTTGCCGCTCATCAGCGTGACGACCCCGGCCGCGATCGACTGCGAAACCGATGCCGTCTCGATGAGCCGCTCGATATCCGGCACCGTGCGTTGCTTGAGAAGCGCCTCGATGCCGCTACCCTTGGCGTTCGCTTGCAGGACGGTCCCATTTGCCCCGGACCATGAGCGCGGCTCCGGGATAGCCCTCCAGCAGCTTCCGATTCGAGACTTGCGCCGTCATGCCGTTTTCAGTGGATATGGAAGGCATCGCGCCTTGCGGTTTGATGCGGTGTTTCTCCGCCATTCTTGCCCCGGGACACGCATGAATTGCCGTGATCGCTACCCCGGCCACTTCCGGGTGGTAATATCATGAGAACATTGATCACCTGTCGGAACAAGCGGGAACCCCGCCGCCGGCAAGCCATAGCCTCGCCGTTCCTATACGAGAGTTGGGCCCGGAGTCACAAGCCAAAAGCTAACACTAGGGCAGACATGGTGAATTCGACACAGGGCGTCTCGGCACCTTCGAACAGATTCCCAGCCGGAGACCTCGGGCTAAGGGATGTATGGTTGTTTGACCTGGACAATACCCTCTATTCGGCGACCAGCAATTTCTTCGCCCAGATCGACGATCGGATGCGATCGTTCATCGCGCGCGAGCTGGGGCTCGGTCTTGATGAAGCCCACACTTTGCAAAAGAGCTACTTTCGCCAGCACGGGACCACGTTGCGCGGCCTCATGGACCGGCACGGCGTGGCGCCGGAAGAATTCCTCGCCTATGTCCATGACATTGATCTCTCGCCGCTTCGACAAGATGCGGCCCTCGATCAGGCCCTTTCGCGCCTCCCCGGGCGAAAAATCGTGTTCACCAACGGCACACGGGTCCACGCCGAGCGCGTCCTCGATCGCGTCGGCGTTGCGCGGCGGTTTGAGGCCATTTTCGACATCGCCGACGCGGGATTCCGGCCAAAGCCCGAGCCCGTCGTGTACGCGATGCTCGTCCGCCGGCACGGTGTCGATCCGAAGCGCGCCGTCATGGTCGAGGATCTCGCGCGCAACCTCGTGCCCGCCGCGGCGATGGGCATGGCGACGGTGTGGCTTCGCACCGGCAGCAGCTTCGGCGCCGAGGGGTCGGACGGCGACCACGTGCATCACGTGACCGACGATCTGGTCGGCTGGCTCGAGGGCGTGATCGCACGAACTTAGAGCGCGGCGCCGTGCCCCCAGATTGTTGACAGCCCTACCCTCGTGGCCCATGTTCTCGGGCGCTTTTCACCGCGGGAGCCCGCATGCCGTCGACCGCCGACATCCAAAAACTGAAGGCCATCATCGAATCGGCATGGGACGCCCGGACCACCATCGATCCCAATACAAAGGGCGAGGTCCGCGATGCCGTCGAGGCCGCGCTTGCCGGACTCGATGCGGGCCGGCTCCGAGTCGCCGAAAAGCAGGCGGGCACCTGGCAGGTCCATCAATGGCTGAAGAAGGCGGTGCTGCTCTCGTTCCGCCTCAACGACATGGCGACGATTTCGGGCGGGCCGGACGGCGCCCAGTGGTTCGACAAGCTGCCGTCTAAGTTCAAGGGCTGGAAGGATGCCGATTTCCGCAAGGCCGGATTTCGCGCGGTGCCGACGTGCGTCGTCCGGCGCTCCGCCTACATCGCCCCCGGCGTCGTGTTGATGCCTTCGTTCGTCAACCTGGGCGCGTACGTCGACAGCGGCACCATGATCGACACGTGGGCGACGGTCGGAACCTGTGCGCAGATCGGGAAGAACTGCCACATCTCCGGCGGCGCCGGGATCGGGGGCGTGATCGAGCCCTTGCAGGCCAGCCCGGTGATCATCGAGGACAACTGCTTCATCGGCGCGCGGGCGGAAGTGGCCGAAGGCGTTCTCGTCGAACAGGGCTCGGTCCTCTCGATGGGCGTCTACATCGGGTCTTCGACCAAGATCATCGATCGGGCTTCGGGGCAGGTCCACTACGGGCGCGTCCCCGCATACTCGGTCGTCGTTTCGGGCACGCTGCCGGGCAAGCCGCTGCCCGACGGGAGCCCGGGACCGTCGCTCTATTGCACGGTCATCGTGAAGAAGGTCGACGAGAAGACCCGCGCCAAGACCTCGATCAACGAGCTTTTGCGGGATTGAGCGCCGCGACCCGAGAGAGCGCCGAGAGCGCGGGAGCAGGACACGCCGTGAGCCGCGCATTGGCCAACGATCTTGACCCGATCGAGCTCAGCCGGCGGCTGATCCGCTGTCCCAGCGTCACGCCCAGGGACGCGGGCGCCCTCGACGTTTTGCAGGAGTTTCTCTCGCGCCACGGCTTCGTCTGTCACCGCCTTCCGTTCAGCGGCGACGGCGAGGAGCGGGTCGACAATCTCTATGCCCGGCTCGGCGGCGCCCGGCCGAATTTCTGCTTCGCCGGGCACACGGACGTCGTCCCCGTCGGCGACGAGTCCACGTGGACCGTGCCGCCCTTCGAAGCCGCCATCAAAGAGGATCGCCTGTACGGGCGCGGCGCCGCCGACATGAAAGCCGCCGTCGCGAGCTTCGCCGTCGCGGCCGTCAAGTTCTTCAAATCGCGCCCGCCGCGATTCAAGGGCTCGATCAGCCTTCTCATCACCGGCGACGAAGAGGGCGTTGCCGTCAACGGCACCGCCAAGGTGCTGAAATGGATGGCCGCGAACGGCGAGGCGATCGATGCCTGTCTCGTCGGCGAGCCGACCAACCCGTCCGCGCTCGGTGACATGATCAAGATCGGGCGGCGCGGAAGCCTCACCGGCACGGTGACCGTGCACGGGACGCAAGGCCACTCGGCTTACCCGCAGCTCGCCGACAATCCCATCCCCCGGCTCATGAAGATGCTGGCCGCGATCGCCGACGCGCCGCTCGATCAGGGGAATGAGCATTTCCAGCCGACGCTGGCGGTCGTCACCACGATCGACGTCGGCAATCCCGCCGGCAACGTGATCCCGGGGAAGGCGTTTGCCCGCTTCAACATCCGGTTCAACAACCGGCATACGGGAGAGAGCCTGAAGCGCCTCGTCAAAGAGCGGTTCGATGCCGTCGGCGGGCGCTACGACCTCGAGATCAAGGTCTCCGGCGAGGCGTTTCTCACCCCGGCAGGACGGCTCAGCGACGTCGTCTCCGCCGCAGTCGAGCGCGTCACCGGTCGGCGGCCCGAGCTCAGCACGACCGGCGGCACGTCCGACGCCCGCTTCATCAAGGACTATTGCCCGGTCGCCGAATTCGGCCTGATCGGCCAGACCATGCACAAGGTGGACGAAAACGTGCGGATTTCCGACATCCACGCGCTCGCCGCCATTTACGAGGCCGTCCTCGAGGGTTATTTCGCCGAGCCCAACCCATGATGCGGGAGGTCTCAGCCGCCCTCTTCGGGGCGCTCCGGCTCGCGCAGCTCGATCCGGGCGGTCTCCGCTTCTTCAATGTGAGCTCGGCGGGGTTTCGCCGCTCTTTTTTTGCCGCCGTCCTCGTCGCGCCCCTTTACGCCATTCTGCTCTTTGTTCGCTATCTCATGGGGCTCGAAGCCGCATCCGTCCCCCGCTATATCGCCATCGAGGGCATCGCCTATGTGATCGCGTGGGTGGCGTTTCCGGTTGCGATGGATCCGATCTCCAGGCTGCTCGGCCGCAGCGACCGATACGTTCCGTACATCGTCGCCTACAACTGGGCCCAGGTGTGGCAGAACGCCCTATACATGCCGCTCGCGGTGTTCGGCATCACGGGTGCGATCCCGGGCCCCGTGTACTCCGTTCTCAACGTCGCCGCGCTGACACTGATCATGTTCTACGGCTGGTTCATTGCGCGCACCGCATTCCAGGTGCCGGCCGCCACTGCCGCCGGCCTCGTGGTGTTCGATTTCCTCCTCAGCCTTTTCATCACCGGCTTCGCGGACCGCCTGCTTTAGGCAACGATCCGCCCGTCAATAGAGCACCTCCATGAGATAGAGGCCGGAGGCCGGGGCCGTGGGTCCGGCTTTCGTTCGGTCCCTGGCGTCGAGAGCGGCGCGGACGTCGTCCGCCGTCCGCTTCCCCTCGCCGACGAGTTTCAGCGTTCCGACCATCGAGCGGACCTGATGGTGGAGGAACGAACGCGCCCGCGCGGCGATCTTGATCTCGTCCCCGTTTCGCTCGACGTCCAGGCTCTTCAGGGTCTTCACGGGCGAGCGGGCCTGGCACAAGGCCGCGCGAAAGGTCGTGAAGTCGTGGTGGCCGACGAGGGTCTGGGCGGCGACGTGCATGGCGGCCGCGTCGAGCGGCACCGGCACCCACCAGGTGCGCCCCGCGTCGACGGCCGTCCGCGCCCGCCGGTTTGTGATGCGATAGAGATAGCCGCGCTCGCGGGCCGAGAAGCGCGCGTGAAAGTCGGGCTCGACGAGCGACGCCTCGATCACGGCGATCGGCCTCGGCTTCAAGTGGAAATTGAGCGCATCGCGCACGGTGGCTGCGTCGAAGGCACGGGTGAGGTCGACGTGGCCGACTTGGCCGAGGGCGTGCACGCCCGCGTCCGTGCGTCCCGCCCCGAAGACCGCCGTGCGTTCGCCGGCAAAGGCGTGGACGGCGTCTTCCAAGGCCTGCTGGACGGAGATGCCGTTGTCCTGGCGCTGCCAGCCGACGAAATCGCTGCCGTCGTATTCGATTAACAATTTGTAGCGGGGCATAAGCCTTGTTTTAGCGAAAGGAATCGTCCCGCGCGACATCCTTGCAAAGGGCTTAAAACAACGGTCTTTCAACCGGCGCAATTCCACCATATGGTTTGGGCCTGCGACAGCAATATTCGTCGGCAGCAGTTCCCACGCGAGGGCCTGGGAGGGCCGTGATGGTAGCGGAAGGCGCCGTTGCGCGGGAGCCGAATCCCGCAACTCGTGAGGAAGCGCCGATCCCGATCCGGGATATGGATCGCGATGCGCTCCACATCCTGCCCCTTACCATTCTCCCGCTGGAGACGCCGAGCCTCCGCCGCGCGCGGCTCATCAAGAACCTGCGGCTCCGGAGCGTGGTCGAGCTGTTCAGCGGCCGCGAGACCGGCAGCGGCCAGATGGAAATCGAGGACGTGCCGCTCGAATTCTCCTGGTTCAGCGCGGACGCCCATCCCGATCTCGGCATCCTGCGGAAAGTCGGCAATCTTCCGAGCTTCGATGTCTACAGCCTCCGGATTTCGCTCCGCCAGCTCGGCATCCCGGTGAACGACCACACCCACCTCCGGCTCTCCGAAGCCAAGAGCAAGGAGCTCGCGGGCTACATGACGAAGTTCACCCGTCCGCTCATCGTCAGCATCTACGGCGACGAGGGCGTCACGATCGAGAACTTCGACGACGTGCTCAAGCTGTTCAAGTCGCCCGACCGGGAGAAGGCGCTCGAACGGCTGAAGCGGATGGCGGAGAAGCTCAAGATCGCGCCGGGCGACGTGCCGAAGTTCCTGGAGGACTACGGCGACATCTTCTTGTCGCTCTCCTTCTACCGCGAATGCCTCGACTCGATCAGCAAGATCATCTCCGAGTTCCTGGAGACCCTCATCGTTCTTCGTACCAACTACGCGTTCAAGAACAACGCGCTGCTCATGCAGACGACGGACGTGGTGGAATCGACGATGAACGAGCTGCTGGCGAGCTTGACCGGCCGATTCGAGGCCTTCGACCGCCAATCGCGCAACATGTGGGACGAAATCTCGGCCGAGCGGTTCCGCAAGGTCGAAAGCCTCATCCGCGGCTTTCACACGACGATCGGCGGCGTGCTCTGCGGGCTCGCGGTGAAGATGGAGGCGTGGCACCGCATCTTTCCGTCGGCCAGCGCGGGCTCGCCGTCCAAACGGGCGGAGTTCATCCTCTCGGAGATGCGCTACGGCTTCGGAGATCTGCGGAAGATCAACCGCGCCGGGCCGGCCATCGATCTCTCGTAGAAAGACCTCAATCGAGCCTGATGCCGGCCGGGAGCGGAGTGCCCCGGAGGAAGGGGCCTGCGTCGACGGCGGCTTTTCCCGCCCGCTGGAGACGGAGGAGGCGAAGGATGCCGTCTCCCGCGGCGACCCCAAGACGATCGTCGAGGAGGGTTCCGGGCTGCGCCCGACGTGCGCCGCCGGCTTCCGCGGACGCCGCCAAGACCTTGATGCGTTCGCCGCCGCGCTCGAACCAGACTCCCGGCCGCGGGTTGAGCGCGCGGACCTGGCGCGCGAGCTCGCTCGCCGGGCGGGTCCAATCGAGCCGGCCTTCGTCCGGGGCGATCTTCTTGGCGTAGGTGGCGCCCTCTTGGGCTTGCGGTCGCGGCCGGAGGGTGCCCGCCTGGACGCCCGCGAGCGCGCGGACGATGAGCTTCGCGCCGAGGGCGGCCAGCCCATCATGCAACTCGGAAGCCGTCGCCGTCGGGCCGATCGGAACCGACTCGGCGAGCAGGGTGGGGCCCGTGTCCAGGCCCTCGTCCATCTGCATGATGGTGACGCCGGTCTCCCGGTCGCCGGCCAGGATCGCGCGCTCGATCGGCGCGGCGCCGCGCCAGCGCGGCAACAGCGAAGCGTGGACATTGAGGCACCCGAGCCGGGGCGCTCTTAGAACGGCGGGGGGAAGGATCAGGCCGTAGGCGGCGGCGACGGCGGCGTCTGCATTCAGCCCCCGGAGGAATTCCTGCTCGGCCGGGTCTTTGAGCGTCTTCGGCGTGCGGACGGGGAGCTTCCCGGTCTCGGCCCAGGCGTGCACGGGCGTGGGCGTGCTCCGCCGCCCGCGGCCGGCCGGTTTCGGCGGCTGGGCGTAGACTTGGACGATGGCGTGCCCGGCCTCCGCCAGCGATTGCAGGATCGGGACGGCGAACGCCGGGCTGCCCATGAATACGAGGCGGAGAGTCATGGGAGCAGGCCTTTCGGGGACTCCCGGCGCCTTAGGCCGGGACCGGGGCTTGCGTCCGCTTCGCCTTTTGCAGCTTGCGGAGAATCATGTGGCGCTTCAGCGAGGAGATGTGATCGACGAAGAGCACGCCTTCCAGGTGATCGATCTCGTGCTGGATACAGGTGGCGAGAAGGCCCTCCGCTTCCATTTCGCGGATCTCGTTTTCATGGTCGAGGTAGCGGACGCGCACGCGCGCGGGCCGCGCGACGTCGGCATAGTGCTCGGGAAGCGAGAGACAGCCTTCCTCGGCCGTGACGATTTTGTCCGAGGCCCAAACGACGTCCGGATTGGCCATCCGGATCGGCCGCGGCGTGTCCTCGCCCCTCGCGGTGTCGACCACGATCACGCGCTTCAACACGCCGACCTGCGGGGCCGCGAGCCCGAGGCCGTTGGCGGCGTGCATGGATTCCACCATGTCCTCCATCAGCCGGCGGACGTCGTCGTCGACCCGCGCGACGGCGGCCGCGGTCTTTTTCAGGCGCGGATCGGGAGCGACGATGATCGGCAGCACGGTCATGGAATCGAGGTCAATCCATATGCATTCGTTGCGCTTTCGAGATACGATCTCGGCTCTTGTCCGTCAAGGCTTGGGCGGGATCGAGAGCGTCGGCGGCGTGGCCGGGGTCCGCGAAGGGGGCGCGCGGAATGGCGTGGCAGAGCGTCTTCGGCGTCGTCGCGTTGACGGCGCTCGCATGGCTTCTCGGCGAAAAGAGACGGATGCCGCCGTGGCGCGTCATCGCCGCCGGCCTCGGGCTCCAGTTCGCGCTGGCGCTCGTGCTTCTTTTCCTCCCGCCCGTTAAGGCGATGTTTCTCGTGCTCAACCGGGCCGTCGCCGCCCTCCAGGAGGCGACCATGGCCGGGACCGCCTTCGTCTTCGGCTACTTGGGCGGCGGCCCGCTGCCGTATGCCGAGACCGCGCCCGGGGCGAGCTTCGTCCTCGCCTTCCAGGCGCTCCCGCTCGTCCTCGTGATGAGCGCCTTGAGCGCGCTCTTCTTCTACTGGCGCATCCTTCCTCTTGTTGTTCGCGCGTTCGCCTGGGCGCTCGAGCGGACGCTCGGCGTCGGCGGCGCCGTCGGCGTCAGCGCGGCGGCCAACGTCTTCGTCGGCATGGTGGAGGCGCCGCTGCTCGTCCGCCCCTATCTCAGGGGCTTGAGCCGGGGCGAGCTGTTCGTGGTGATGACCTGCGGCATGGCAAGCATCGCCGGCACCGTGCTGGCGCTCTACGCGGCGTTCCTCGCCCGCGTGATCCCGGACGCCGTCGGTCACCTGCTGATCGCATCGCTCATCAGCGCGCCGGCCGCCATCATGGTCTCTCAGTTGATGGTCCCGCACGAGGGACCGCCGACGCCGGGCGATCTCGCCCCCTCCGAGGATGCGGCGGGAACGGCAATGGACGCGATCACGCGCGGGACCGTCGACGGCATCGGCCTCCTCATCAACATCGTCGCCATGCTCGTCGTCCTGGTCGCGCTCGTGACTCTGCTCAATCAAGCGCTCGCGCTGTTGCCCGCGGTCGGCGGGATGCCGATCGCGCTCGAACGTATTCTCGGCCTTGCGATGGCGCCCGTCGCTTGGGCCATGGGGGTGCCGTGGGCGGAGGCGCAGGTCGCCGGACACCTGCTCGGCGTCAAGACCGTGCTCAACGAGCTGATCGCATACCTGCAGCTCTCGCGGCTGCCGGAGGGGGCGCTTTCCGAGCGCTCGGCCTTGATCATGACTTACGCGCTCTGCGGATTCGCCAATTTCGGCAGCCTCGGAATCATGATCGGCGGCCTCGCGGGCATGGTGCCGGAGCGGCGGGCGGAAATCGTCGGGCTCGGGCTCAAGTCCCTGGTTTCCGGAACGATCGCGACCTGCCTCACAGGCGCCGTCATCGGCGTGCTCGTGTAAGGGTTTGCGTTCGCGTCCGATCTCGGGCAACGTTTTCGGAAGCGATTCTCTTTTCGTCCCGCTTGCGGAGCTGGCCCCGTGGACCCGGCGCTGACGTGGATTGCGGCCGTGATTGTGATCGTCCTCGTGGGCGTGGGGCTTCTCGCGTGGCGCGCGGCGACGCGTCAGGGGGAGGCCTCGGCCGCCGTGACGCGCCTCGCCGAGTCCGCGGAAAAGCTGACCGTCACCCAGAGCGTCCTCGCCGACCGCCTGCAGCAAACGCAGGCTGTGGTGAACGAGCGGCTGGATGCCATCACCAAGCGGCTCGGCGACGGCCTCACCGAGCATTCGGAGCGCACGGGCGAACGGCTGAAGGCGCTGCACGAGCGCTTGGCCGTCATCGACGCGGCCCAGAAGAACATCACCGACCTCTCGCAACAGATGGTCGGTCTGCAGGACATTCTTTCCAACAAGCAGTCGCGCGGCGCCTTCGGCCAGATGCGACTCGAAGATCTGGTGCGCGATGCGCTGCCGGCCGCCGCCTACGCGTTCGAGGTAACGCTCTCCAACGCCCGCCGGGTCGATTGCCTGATCCGGCTGCCCAACCCGCCCGGCTCCATCGCCATCGATTCCAAATTTCCCCTCGAGGCCTACCGCGCGCTCCAACAGGCGCGGGATGACGCGGAGCGCGTGCAGGCGGGCCGGGCGTTCGCCGCCGACGTGATCACCCACATCCGCGACATCGCCGAAAAATACATCGTTCCCGGCGAGACGGCCGAATGGGCGGTGATGTTCGTGCCGTCGGAGGCAATCTACGCCGAGGCCCACGCCCGCTTCGAAAGCGTGATCGCCGAGGCCTACCGCCGCCACGTCGCCATCGTGTCGCCGTCGACGTTGATGGCGACCCTCCACACCGTGCGCGCGATCCTGAAGGACGCGCAAATGAAGCAGCAGGCCAATCTCATCCAGGCCGAGGTCGCGAAGATGCTGAACGACGTGCGCCTGCTGGACGATCGGGTCGACAAGCTCGCGAAGCACTTCGACCAGACGGCCCGCGACATCGAAGGGATTGCGACGTCGAGCAAGGCGATCACCCGCCGGGGCGACCGCATCCTGGATGTGCAGCTCGGCGGCGAAGAGGAAAAGGCGGCGCTGCCCGCGGCGCAGGCCACCTAAGCCCCACGCCCGACCAAGCGGGAGAGCTCGTCGCGCACGCGCGCGAACACCGGGTCCCAGGCGCCGGGTTTCGTTTGGCCGAAGAGGCGGAGCGTCGGATACCACGGGCTGTCATCGCGCCCGGCGAGCCAGAGATAGGTGCGGGCGAAAGGCACGAGCACCCACACGGGGCGCGCGAGCGCGCCCGCGAGGTGGGCCAGCGCGGTGTCCACGGTGATCACGAGATCGAGTTTTTCAAGCGCGGCCGCGGTGTCGGCGAAATCGCCGATCGCGGGCGCGAGATCGTGCACGTTTTCGGCGTCCGCGATCGCTTGGAAGCCGCCGGCGCGCGCGCCCACCTGCAGCGCATAGAAGCGCGTCCCCGGCACCTGGAAGAGCGGCCGGAACCGGCTGGCCTCGACGGAGCGGATGCGGTCTTCCCGGCGGGTCGGGCTGCCGGCCCAGGCGAAGCCGACCTTAAGCTCGCCCGTCCCGGCGTTCGGAAGGTCGACCGCCGTGTCGGCAGGAACGCGAAGATACGGAACAGCGGCCGGGATGGTGTCGAGCATCGTTCCAAAAATATGCGGCAGGCTCATGAGCGGCGCCTGCACGTCGAACGCGGGCAAGGCATCGCCTGTGGCGCATGTCCGGTCGATGCCGGGCATGTGAGTGAGCAGGCGGCGGAGCGGCGGCCGGCATTCCAGCACCACGCGGCCGCCACGCGCGTGCACCAAGGGCGCGTAGCGCGCGAACTGGAGCGCATCGCCCATGCCCTGCTCGGCGTGCAGCAGAATGGCGCGGCCTTCGAGGAGCTTTCCGTCCCAGAGGGGCTTTCCGAAATCCCGGCGGGGCGTGGTGAAGGCGGGGTTCTTCCAGCGCCATTCGTATTCGGCCCACCCTTCCCGGTAATCGCCCCGTTGCAGAAGCGCGAGGGCGAGGTTCCAGTGCACGTCCGCGCTTTCGGACTCAAGGGCGACGGCCTGGCGGAAGCTCGCGACCGCGTCGTCGAGCCGGCCCAGGGATTGCAGCGCGCTGCCCAGGTTGTTGTGGGCGTCGGCGAAAGCCGGATCGAGGCGGACGGCTTCGGCGAAGGCGTTGGCCGCCTCCTCGTAGAGGTCGAGGGCAAGCGCGGTGTTCCCGAGATTGTAATGCTTGGCGGGGCTGGCCGGGTCGAGATTCACGGCACGGGCAAAATGGTGGAGCGCCGTCTTCGGGTCTCCCGCCGCGACCAGTGCGGTCGCCAGATTGTAGTGGGCGGCGGCATCGCTCCGGTCGATCGCGAGCGCCTCCCGATAGCTCGCGACGGCGGCATCGAAGGCGCGCTCTCCTGCCAATGCATTCCCGAGATTGTTGTGGGCGGCGGCAAGCCCGGGTGCGAGCTGGATCGCGCGGCGCGCGGCTGCCGCGCCGTCGGCGTGGCGGCCGAGGGCGTTGAGCGCGCTCGCGAGATTGACGTGCGCTTCGGCCGATGTGGGCGCGAGGTCGCACGCCCGGCGAAAGGCTTTTGCCGCCTCTTCCAGCCGCCCTGCCGACTGCAACGCGTTGCCGAGCGTGACCTGGGGTGCCGCGTAGTCGGGCGCCCGCGCGACCGCGCGCGAGGCAAGCGCGATGGCAAGCTCGTGCCGGCCCATGGCGTGGGCGAGCGCACCTAACAAATTGAGGGCATCGACGTTGTCGGGCTCCGCCGCGAGGATGGCTTTGTAGACGTCGGCCGCGTCAGCGAGCTTGCCCGCCTGGTGGAGGGCGAGGGCTTGCTTGAGGCGGCTGTCCATCCCGAGCCTCGGCTGCTAGAACGACCGCCGGGCCTTGAGAGCGGCGATGAGCGTTCCTTCGTCGAGATAGTCGAGCTCGCCGCCGACCGGCACGCCATGGGCGAGCCGCGACACCTTGACGCCGAGCGGGCCCAGCCGATCGCCGATGTAGTGGGCGGTGGTCTGCCCGTCCACCGTGGCGCTCATCGCGAGGATGACTTCTTTCACGTCGTCCCCGCCCGTCCGTGCGACCAGCTTCGGGATATTGAGATCGTCGGGGCCGATCCCGTCGAGCGCGGAGAGGATGCCCCCCAGCACATGGTAGAGCCCGCGAAAAGACGCCGTTCGCTCGAGCGCCCAGAGATCGGCCACGTCCTCGACCACGCAGAGGATGGAGCGGTCGCGCCTGGGATCGGCGCAGACGGCGCAAGGGTCCGCCGAGTCGAGATTGCCGCAGGTCGCGCAGGGCTTGACCGTGTTCGCCGCGTCGGCGAGCGCGGCCGCGAGCGGCAGCAGCAGCGACTCCCGCCGCTTCATCAGGAACAAGGCGGCGCGCCGGGCCGAGCGCGGCCCGAGGCCGGGCACCTTCGCGAGATGCTGGATCAGGGTCTCGAGGGACGACATTGCAGGTATCAGGTATCAGCGATCCGCTGGCAGCGAGCAAGAGAGGAAAAATCTTTCTGATGGCTGAATGCTGACGGCTTTCTTAGAACGGCAGCTTGAAGCCGGGCGGCAGCGGGATACCGCCCGTAAGCTGCCCCATGCTTTCTGCCATCCTGGCTTCCGCCTTGCCGCGGGCGTCGTTGACGGCGGCGACGATCAGGTCTTCGAGGATTTCGATCTCGTCGGCATTCGCAAGCGCGGGGTCGATCTTGATCTTCCGCACGTCGCCCTTGCCGCTCATGGTCACCTGCACCATGCCGCCGCCGGAGGCCCCCGTTACTTCCTCGCGCGCGAGCTGCTCCTGCATCTCGGCCATTTTCGATTGCAGCGCCTGCGCCTGCTTCAACATCTGGCCCAAATTTTTCATCTCAGGTTTCCTTGTCTTCGTCGGACGTGGACGACTCCGCCGGCGCCGGCTGCAGCCGTCTCACGTCCTCCACCCGGGCGCCCGCAAAGACGTCGAGAACCGCGCGGACGAGCGGGTTCTGGGCCGCGCGCTCCTTGTCGACGGCCGCCGCCCGCGGCGCCGCGGCCGCGGTCGCGACCGTGACGACCCAGCGGCGGGCCGTCGCCTCGTTGAGGAAACGGCTCAAGCGGTTGGCGAGGTCGGCGGGCGTGCGCGCATCGGCGCGAAACTCGATCCGCCCGGGCTCGAAGTGAACCAAGTGGATGGCTTTCAGATCGTCGGCCCGAAGGCCTGCGTCGCCGGATGCGACGACGAGCGCGACGACCGCCTGGAACGTGGCTGGGTCGGGGCGTTGGAGCTGCGATACGGGTGCGGGCGCCGGCATCGCCGTCGCGACAGTGTCGCCGGCGCCTGCCCGCGCGCGCGCCCGCGGGGGCGAGGGGTCCGGGCCGCCGGAGGAGGTCTCCGTGCCCGCTCCCGGCGTGTCGTCGCGGGTGGCCTTGACGGCGTCCGCCGGCGTCGGCAGCTCGGCCGCGTAGGCGAGGCGGATCAGCAGCATCTCCGCCGCCTGCTCGGGCCTCGGCGCGACGCGCACCTCGCCCAGGCCCTTCAACAGCATCTGCCAGGCACGGGTGACAGCCGCCATCGCCAGTCCTTCGGCCATCTGCCGTCCGCGCACGCGCTCGGCCTCCGGGACCCCCGGCGCGTTCCCCACCTCGGGCGCGAGCTTGAGCCGCGTGAGCCAATGGGTGAGCTCGAGCAGGTCCTCGACGATCTGCTGCGGCTCGGCGCCGGCCTGATACTGATTCTCCGCCACGTCCAGGGCGTGCCGGATGTCGCCTTTGAACACGGCCTCGATGAGGTCGAAGGTGAGCGTCCGGTCGGCGAGCCCGAGCATCGCGCGCACGGCCGGCGCCGCGATGTCGCCGCCGAGCGAAATCGCCTGGTCGAGCAGGCTCAAGCCGTCGCGCACCGAGCCGTCCGCCGCGCGGGCGATCAGATGGAGCGCGGCCTCGTCGATGCGCACGCCTTCCTTCTTGGCCACGTCGGCGAAGTGCCTGGTCAAGTCCTGGATGCTCACGCGCCTGAGGTCGAACCGCTGGCAGCGCGAGAGCACGGTGATTGGAATCTTCCGGATCTCCGTCGTCGCGAAGATGAACTTCACGTGCCGGGGCGGCTCCTCCAGCGTCTTCAGCAGCGCGTTGAAGGCGTGCTTCGACAGCATGTGGACTTCGTCGATGATGTAGATTTTGTAGCGCGCCGAGGTCGGGCGGTAGCGCACCCCGTCGATGACTTCGCGCATCTCGTCGACGCCCGTGCGGCTCGCCGCGTCGAGCTCGAGGACGTCCACGTGGCGGTCCTCGGCGATGGCCAGGCAATGGTGGCAGACGCCGCAGGGATCGATGGTGGGCCCCAAGTCCTTCTCGTCGTTGGGGCCGACGCAGTTGAGCCCGCGGGCGATGATGCGCGCCGTCGTGGTCTTGCCGATCCCGCGCACGCCCGTGAGCATGAACGCATGGGCGAGGCGGCCGAGCTGGAACGCGTTGGTGAGGGTGCGCACCATCGGCTCCTGGCCGATCAGCGCGGCGAAAGTGCTCGGCCGGTACTTGCGCGCGAGCACGCGGTAGGCGGCGTCGCCGCCGGGCGCGCCCGTTCGGGCGTCCTTAGGCTCCGGGGCCGGCGACGGGGCTTTGTCCTCAGCGGTCTTGTCGTCGGAAGTCATGGGGGCGGCCGGGGCAATCCGTTCCGTCGGGCGGTTCCGAGGTGTCGGGATGACGAAAGCGGGAGGCTGAACAACGACCCGGGCCGAATCTCGTTACGGCTGCTTCCTTCCGGACCTGGCCGAGTTGGCGAGCAGCCCGTCCGCCGCCAGCCTCCCGCCGTCACTCTACACCGCTTTCGCGGGGGCGACAGCAGGGAATGTGGGGGCGTTTCGGGCCGCGACAACGCCCCGGCGGGCCTCAGATGGCTTCCTCGACCATGATGACGCCGCCGTTGCCGCGCGGGGGCACGAGCGGAACCACGTGACGGGTGTCCTCGAACACGAAGCGCCCGTCCTTGAGGGCCAGAAGCTGGATTTCCGCCGTCTGGCCGGGCTTCAGCGCGATGGCGCGGAAGCAGCGCTCCTCGACCAGCTCGTTGTCGACGGCGACGGCGGCGATGGCGACGCTGCGGAAGAAATCGGGCGCGTTGAACACGTGCGCCCATTCGTCGCGGTTGCGGATTCGCAGGAGATAAGGCCGGTTTTGCGTGAGCTTGACGATCATCGGCGAGAAGTCGCCGTGGCGGATCGCGATGTTGACCTGGCGGGCGGTCGAAAAATCGACGTCGGCGAGCTGCTGCTCGGGATTCTCGACGCAGCCCTTCATCCAGAAGGTGGAGACCGGCTCGCCCCACGCCCAGCATCCGCCGAGGGCCAAGGCCGCGATGAGCGGGAAGGCGGTCGAAAGGGCGGTGCATTTAGCGGTCATGGTCGAAATGGTCCCTGCCTGTTCCCTCGGGTCTTCGGAAGCCCGCCCGCGGTCGCGCCCGGAGAATCGCAGGCCCTTTATAGCAAGGGACGGCGGCCGGGGGAATGGGGGGGCAAAGGAGACTATTTAAGAAAGACCTCCCGTTGATGCCATTCGAGCACCTCGCTGGAGGGACTAAATGCGACATTTTTGGGTTCGGCTAATTTGGTCCCCTGCATCGCATAATAATGCCGACCGTTCTCGAACTTCTCTTTTATTCGGCGGCTAACCTCGAAGTGATTATCTGAAGATACGGTGACATAACCAAGGTCGAAGAGCCTATGAATGTCCTTCCGAAGGAGCAGGCCATTGGTCAGTTCATGATGGCCGCCTTTGGCGTACGGACGAATGTGAGCCGCATCTAACACAGGCAACGTTCTCTCCCCTGTAACAACGCACTTGCGGTTATAGGCCTCAGTTACAGCGATTCTAAATGCCCCTTGCCCTAAGCGCGGTTTAATCAAGATGGGATCGCCATACTTTTCTTGCGCTCGCTCGGCCTGACCTGCCCCCTTCAGAGTGGTCCATCGACTATTTTAGTCTGGACCAAGAAGGAGAAGAGCGATGGGCAAGAGACACGGGCCTGAGGAGATTATCGGCAAGCTTCGCGAGGCTGAGATTGTTCTGGCGCAGGGCGGGACGACGGGG
>SHVQ01000017.1 GCA_009694195.1 Rhodospirillales bacterium | reverse complement strand
GAGACCGGTGCGAGCGCGGGTTTCCCGAGGATCAGGTCGGAGACCTTTTCCGCGATCATGACGACCGGCGCGTTCAGATTGCCTCCGATCATGCTCGGCATGATCGAGGCGTCGACGACGCGGAGCCCGTCGATCCCGTGCACGCGCGCGTCCGTATCGACGACCGAGTCCTCCCCCTGCCCCATCCGGCACGTGCAGCAGAGGTGATAGCGCGTGGCCGCGTGGGCGCGGACGAAGGCGTCGATCTCGGCGTCGGTTTTCACGTCCGGGCCCGGCAACAGCTCCGCGCCCCGGTAGGGATCGAACGCGGGCTGGGCCAGGATTTCGCGGGTCAGGTGGACGGCGGCGCGCAACTGCCGGCGGTCGGCTTCGCCCTGGAGATAATTGAAGAGAATGCGCGGCGGATCCTTCGGGTCGGCCGAGCGGAGCCAGACGCGGCCGCGGCTTTCCAGCCGGAGCGGCCCCGCGTGGGCCTGGTAGCCGTGGCCCTCGGCGAACGGCGGCCGCGTGCGCGTGCGCGCCATCGGCAGGAACTGATACTGGAGGTCCGGCTGCATGAGGTCGGGCCGGCTGCGGACGAAGCCGCCGATCTCGAACTGGCTGCTGGCCGCGAGCCCTCGCTTGAACAACAGCCACTCGATTCCGGCGCGAAGCTGCCCCCATGGCTGCATCGCATTATAAAGAGTGATCGGCTGCGTGCAGGCGTGGCGGATGAAGAGCTGGAGGTGGTCCTCCAGGTTTTCGCCGACGGCCGCCAGGTGCTCGC
This sequence comes from Rhodospirillales bacterium, assembly GCA_009694195.1. Classification (GTDB taxonomy): domain Bacteria; phylum Pseudomonadota; class Alphaproteobacteria; order Rhodospirillales; family SHVQ01; genus SHVQ01. Next base: position 54,587 of record SHVQ01000017.1, on the reverse strand, counting down.
GGACGGCGATGCCGAGGCGTTTCAGCGTGCCGCCGTCGCCGATGCCCGAGAGCATGAGAAGCTTCGGCGAGTCGACCGCGCCCGCGGCGACGATGACCTCGCGCTCGGCTCGCGCATGGACGGCGCGGCCGCGCACCATGTAGCCGACGCCGACGGCGCGCCGGCCTTCGAACAGGATGCGGCTCGCCCGGGCGCCCGTCTGCACGGTCAAATTCTGCCGCGCGCGGATCGGATGCAGGTAGGCGACCGCCGCCGTCGAGCGCCGCCCCCGGTGAATGCTCATCTCGGCCTTGCCGAAGCCTTCCTGGCGGAAGCCGTTGAAGTCGTCGGTGCGGCCGTAGCCCATCTGGAGCGCGGCCTGCATGAACGCCTGCACGAGCGGGCTCGCGGCGGCGCCGGTGGAGACGCGGATCGGGCCGTCGCCGCCCCGGTATCCGTCAGCCCCCGCCGAGCCGGTCTCCGAGCGCATGAAATAAGGAAGCACGTGGGCATGGTTCCACGCGGCCGACCCTGTCTCGCGCGCCCAGCGGTCGTAGTCGAGCGGATGGCCGCGCACCCAGGTCATCCCGTTGATGGCGGAGGTTCCGCCGAGCACGCGGCCGCGCGGGACGGGCATGCGGCGGCCGTCGAGGCCGGGCTCGGGCTCGCTCTCGTAGGCCCAATTATAACGTCGGCCCCAGACGAGATACGGGTAGCCCGCGGGCATGTGGATGAGCGGCGTCCAGTCGCCGGGTCCGGCCTCGAGGAGGAGGACGCGGTTCTCCGGCGATTCGGACAGCCGGTTCGCGAGCACTGAGCCCGCCGATCCGGCGCCCACGATCACGTAGTCGTAGGAACCAGTCGTTCCCATCGTCCCCTCGTGCCCCCATCCCGAATCGGGGCGAACTGTAGGGAGGGCGGGGGAAGGAGTCCATGCGTGCCCCTCTCACCCTCCCGCAAGTGCGGGTCCCTCCTTCTCCCCGCAAGGGGGCATTTGCGGGGGATTCCCCCGAAGACCCCGGCGGGGAGAGGGTCGGGGTGAGGGGCGCGCAGGGTTTTCGCGGGTGGTCCGTTCAAGGATGTATGAGGACCATGATCACGATGCGGCCTACGCCCGAGGGCGCCTTTCAGCGCTGCAAGCGGCTATTATGCCCGCGGCGAAACCAGTGCGCAGGCACGCTATGGACAGCGATGAAGAGCTCATGGCTCGGGTGGGGGCGGGCTCGGAGCCGGCGTTCCGCGAGCTCGCGGCGCGCCACGTGGCACCCATGCTCCGGCTCGCCCGGCGGTTCCTTCGGAATGGGGCCGATGCCGAGGACGTGGTGCAGGACGCGCTCATGCGAATTTGGGCTCAGGCGCCCCGCTGGCGGCCGGAGGCGGCGCTCCGCACCTGGCTCTACCGCGTGGTCGTCAATCTTTGCATCGACCGGGACCGCCGCGTCTCGCCGGCATCCTTGGATGATGTCCCCGATCCCGCCGATCCCGCGCCCGATCCTCAAGCGCGGATGGAGGAAATCCAAACGGCGAGCGCCGTCACCGAGGCCCTTGCCGAGCTTCCCGCCCGCCAGCGCGCGGCCGTCACGCTCACTTATTATGAAGGCTTCAGCGACGCGGAAGCCGCCGCGATCCTCGCGACCTCGGCCGGCAGCGTCGAAAGCCTGCTGGTTCGCGCCCGGCGAACGCTCCGCGACCGCCTGGCCCACTTGCGCATGAGATAAGGACAACCCATGGACCGGAAGAAAGACGAAGACCGCTGGCTCGACGAAGCCCTCGCGCGGGTTCGCGTGGACGTCCCCGCCGGCGCGGCGGAGCGCATCATGGCCACGCTCTACGATCTGCCGCCGCAGCGGCTTTCGGCCCGCGAGCGGCTTGCCGGCGCCTGGACGCGCCTGCTCGGCGGGCTCGAGATGCCGGCGTGGTCGCAGGCGGCGACTCTGGCCACGGCGACCGCGCTCGGCGTCCTCGTCGGCTTAAGCAACATCGGCGCCGTCGAGCCGCCGTCCAACGACTTGATGGCGTTCGCCTTCGACGCCTCGCCGGTCCCGGGAGAAGAGCCATGATCGCGCGCGCAATCTCCGGCCGCCCCGTCTCGGTCGCGCTCTTCGTGTCGCTCGCCGTCAATTTGCTGCTTGCCGGTGCGATCGTCACGCATCTCTTGCGCCAGCCGGCGCAACCGACCGGCGACCGCTGGCGGATCGCGGCCGAGAGCCTGGCCACGACGTTGCCGGATGCGGACGCCGGGAAGCTTCGGGCCGTGCTGGCGAACCAGACACCGGTACTCGAAGCCGCGTCAGCGGACGTTCGCAAGGCCCGCGAGGCCGTCCGCCAGGCGATGCGCGCCGAGCCTTTCAGCCCGGCGGCGCTCGACCAGGCCATGGCCGAGTTCAGCGCCCGCAGGTTCGAGATGCAGAAACGCTTCCAGTCCGTGATCGCGGCAACCGCCGCTCAGGTCTCGCCGGACGCCCGCGCCAAGATGGCCGAGTGGCGGGCCGCGGAAAGGACGCACCGATGAACTCCTTTTTCAACCGCAAGCTCGGGAGCGCCTCGGGGCCCGACGTCTCGTCGCGGCCGTCCGCGCACCGGCCGCGGCCGAAGCGGCGGCGCGGCGCCGCCCTCGTCGCCGGCCTCGCCATTGTGCTCGGCCTCATCGCCGGTGCCGCTTATCTCTGGTATCCGTGGGGCGGCGCGCCGGATCAGTACGTGACGGCGGCCGCCGAGCGCGGCGATATCGAGGACAGCACCACCGCGCTCGGGACCCTGCAACCCCGCGACTTCGTCGACGTAGGGACCCAAGTCTCCGGCCAGCTCCGCAAAATTCACGTGGAGATCGGCAACTCCGTGAAGCAGGGCGACCTGCTCGCCGAAATCGACCCGACCGTCTATGAGTCCCGCGTCGAAGCCGACCGCGCGCAACTGATGAACCTCAAGGCCCAGCTCGCCGACAAGCAATCCCAGCTCGTGCTGGCGAACCAGCTGTTCCAGCGCCAGGCGAATTTGAAAAAGGCGACCGCCACCAGTGAGGAAGCCTATCAGAGCAGCGAGGCGGTGCTCCGCTCCGCCAACGCGCAGGTCGAAGCGGTCAAAGCGCAAATCCGCCAGACTGAATCGACGCTCGCCGGCGACGTGGCCAACTTGGGCTATACGAAGATTTACGCGCCGATGGCCGGCACCGTGGCGTCGCAGATCGCGAAGCAGGGCCAGACGCTGAACGCCAACCAGCAGGCGCCGATCATCATGCGCATTGCCGATCTCTCGACGATGACCGTGTGGACGCAAGTGTCGGAAGCCGACGTGAGCCGGCTCGCGCTCGGCATGGATGCTTATTTCACCACGCTCGGCCAACCCGACCACCGCTGGCACGGGACGCTCCGCCAAATCCTGCCGACGCCCGAGGTGCTCAACAACGTCGTCCTCTACAACGCCCTCTTCGATGTCCCCAACCCGAAGGGCGAGCTGATGACGCAGATGAGCACGCAAGTGTTCTTCGTCTCGGCCGCGACCAAGAATGCGCTCCTCGTTCCGATCGCCGCCTTGAAGCCGGTCGGAAAGGGTGGGCGCGGCGGCCGCCGCGGCGGGGACGGTGGCGAGCGGCCCGCCAAGAGCGAGGGCGAACGGCCGGCAAAGAGCGAAGGTGCCGAGACGGGACGCGCCCACTACGCGGTTCAGGTGCTGACCGACGACGGCACGATCGAGCAGCGCAGGGTGACCGTCGGGATCACCAACCGGATTTCGGCGGAGATACTCAAAGGGCTCGAGGCCGGCGAGCGCGTCGTCGTCGGCACCCGCCAGGCCGGGGCGAAACGCGCGACGCCGTCACAGACCCCCGCCGCCTACCGTCCGAGGCTCAATTGACCCCGATCATCGAGCTCGTCGACGTCACCAAGACGTACGCCAACGGCGAGCTCTCCGTCGAAGTGCTGCACGGAATTTCGCTCGCCATCCATCCGGGCGAGTTCGTTGCGATCATGGGGGCGTCAGGTTCCGGCAAATCGACGCTGATGAACATCCTCGGCTGCCTCGACCGCCCGACCACGGGCGAATACCGGTTCGACGGCACCGAGGTCGCGGACCTCGGGCGCGACGATCTCGCGCGTCTCCGGCGCGACGCCTTCGGATTCATCTTCCAGAGCTACAACCTGATCGCGACCGCGACGGCGGCCGAAAACGTCCAGGTGCCCGCGATCTACGCCGGCATGGCGGCCGCGGACCGGCGTGCCCGCGCGGAGGAGCTGTTGGCCACGCTCGGCCTCGAAGACCGGCTCCGGCACCTGCCGAGCCAGCTTTCCGGCGGCCAGCAGCAGCGCGTCTCGATCGCGAGGGCCTTGATGAACGGCGGCCAGGTCATCCTCGCCGACGAGCCGACCGGCGCGCTCGACAGCCGCAGCGGGGGCGAAGTCATGGAACTCCTTCGAAACCTCGCCGGGTCCGGGCGGACGGTGATCCTGATCACGCACAACCGCGAGATCGCCCGCTATGCCCGCCGCCTCATCGAGATCAAGGACGGCGTGATCGTGAGCGACAGCGGGCCGGGCCCGCTTCCTGCCGAGCAACCGACAGAAGCACCCCAGAATGGCGCCGGGCGCACGTCGCCCTTTCTCGCCGATCTGCCGGAAGCCGTGACGATCGCGCTTCGGTCGCTCCGCGCCAACCTGTTTCGCACGGTCCTCACGCTGCTCGGCATCGTGATCGGCGTCGGCTCGGTGATCGTCATGCTGGCGGTCGGCGACGGGGCGAAGCAATCGGTCCTCGATCGCATCGGGGCCATGGGCACCAATCTGCTGCTCGTGCGCCCGAGCCCCGCCAACGTGCGCGGCGCGGTGATCGCGAGCCTCGTTCCCGAGGACGCCGTCGCCGTCGCCACGGTTCCGAACGTGAGCGCGGCCGTGCCCGAGATGACGGGCACCGTGACTCTCCGGTTCGGCAACGCGGACTACCAGTCGCCAGCCAACGCCACGTCCCAGCACTTTCCCCAAGTGCGCGACTGGCCGATCGCGCGCGGCACGTTTTTCGGCGCCCCGGACGTGAAGGGCTACGCGCCGGTCGCCGTGCTCGGCCAAACCGTGGTCGACAACTTGTTTCCGCCCGGGACGGACCCGGTCGGAAAGTACGTATTGGTGAACAACGTCCCGTTCCAGGTGATCGGCGTCATGGGTGTGAAAGGGGCAACTCCGTTCGGCAGCGACATGGACGACGTCGTGTTCGTGCCGCTCACGACCGGCCGGCTTCGCCTCTTCGGGCTCCGCTATCTGCGGACGATCACCGTCCAGGTCGTCGACGTCGCCCAGATCGACGCGACCCAGGATGCGATCGCCACCCTCTTGCGCGAACGCCACCGGGTGCAGGACTTCCAGATCCGCAACATGGCGGCCATCCTGGAGACCGCGACGCAGACGCAGAACACGCTCACGATTCTCTTGGGCTCGATCGCCGCGATCTCCCTCCTTGTCGGCGGGATCGGCGTGATGAACATCATGCTGGTGAGCGTGACCGAGCGGACGCGCGAGATCGGGATCCGGGTCGCGACCGGGGCGCGCACGGCGAACATCCTCCAGCAGTTCATCATCGAGGCCGTGGTCGTCTCCGTCATCGGCGGCGCGATCGGGGTCGCGGGCGGCCTCGCCGTCGCCGCCGGTCTCCGGGCGCTGGAGACGCCGATCCTCTTCTCCGTGACGCCGGTGATCCTCGCGTTCGGCTGCGCGTTCGCGACGGGCATCGTCTTCGGCTACATCCCCGCCCGCAAGGCCGCGACCGTCGATCCGGTCGTCGCGCTGAGCGCGGAGTAGTCATGCGCGCATTTAATTTTAACCAATCGTCACCCCCGCGAAAGCGGGGGTCCAAAGCAACAGAGATATCCATTAAAAGACTGGGTTCCCGCTTCCGCGGGAACGACGGAAGGGGGCGCTTAGCCGTTCCCCTCTGCCTCGGCCTTCTCGCGTCCTGCAGCATGGTCCCGGAATACGAGACGCCCCTGACCTCGACGCCGATCGCGTGGAAGACCCAGGTGGCGTCGGCGGGCGAGCTCTGGCCGTCGACGGAGTGGTGGCAGGAGTTCCGCTCGCCCACCTTGAACGCGCTGGTCGCGGCGGCCCAGCGGAACAACCCGGACATCGGCGTCGCCGCCGCGCGCGTGCTGCAGGCCGACGCGCAGGCGCGCATCGCCGGCGCGCCCCTCCTGCCGACGGTGGACCTGGAGACGAGCCGGACGCGGACAAAATCGACGAGCTCGCGCTCGACGTCCTCGTCGAGCAGCCGCTCGACCATCACGACCACCTACAACGCCAACTTGAGCGCCAGCTACGAGATCGATTTCTGGGGCAAAAACCGCGCGGCGCTCGCGGCCGCCCGGGCGACGCTCACCGGCACCCGCTACGACGGCGACACGGTTGCCCTCACGGTCGTTTCGAACGTGGCGACGACCTATTTCCAGATCCTCCAGTTCCGCGACCGGCTCCAAGTCGCGCGCCAAAACCTGCGCAACGCCGAACGGGTGCTCTCGGTCGTCGAGGCCCGCGTGCAGAACGGCGCCGCCTCGCCCCTCGACCTCGCGCAGCAGCGCACCGTCGTGCTGAACCAGCGCGCCGCCATCCCGCCGCTCGAAGTACAGGTGCGCCAGGCCGAGAACGCGCTCGCGATCCTGCTCGGCGCCAACCCGGCCGACGTCGAGGCCGCCGGCGTCACGCTCGCCGACGTGATGCCGCCGGCGGTCGCCGCGGGGCTGCCGTCCGAGCTTCTCTTGCGCCGCCCGGACGTGCAATCGGCCGAGGCCCAGCTGATCGCCGCCAGCGCCACCATCGGCAACGCGCGCGCGGCCATGTTCCCGAGCATCCAGCTGACCGGCACCTACGGCGTGACGAGCACGGCGCTGCACTCACTGTTCGAGCCGACCAGCATCTTCTTTTCGCTCGCGGGGAGCGTCGCGCAGTCGATCTTCCAGGGCGGCGCGCAAGTCGCCCAGGTCGATTTTACCGAGGCCCGCTTTCAGGAGCTCGTGCACACTTACCGCAAGGCCGTGATCTCGGCCTTCGCCGACGTCGAGAACGCGTTGATCGCGGCCCAGCAGACCCGCGAGCAGGAATCCCTCCAGGCCGACGCCGTCGAGCAGGCCCGCCTCGCCCTTGATCTCGCCGAGACCCGCTATCGCGAAGGTGCGATCGATCTGCTCGGCGTGCTCGATGCCCAGCGCACGCTCTACCAGGCCGAGGATCAACTGGTGCAGGTGCGTCTCGCGCGGCTGCAGGCGTCGGTGTCTCTGATGAAGGCGCTCGGCGGCGGCTGGCGGGTTTGACGCCTTTGACTCCCCCGGCCATCCGGCGCACGATGGCTGGGTGACAAATTAAAATACCAATCAGGGAGTGAAACCATGGCACGCATCGCAAACGTCGCCGCGTGCGTCATCGTCGCCGCGGCGTTCTGTCTTTCGACCGGAGTTGAAGCCCAGCAGCGCGAGGTCCGCATCTCCACCTGGGGCGGCGCCCAGGAGGACGCCCAGAAGAAGATCGCCGAAACCTTCACCAAGGAAACAGGAATCCGCGCCGTCTTCGATACATGGAACGGCAGCCTCGGGCCCATCCGGGGCATGGTGCAGGCGAAGAACGTGACGACGGACACGTATCCGTTCAATCCGTGGGACGCGGTCGCCGGGTGCGACGAAGGAATCCTGGAGCGGCTTGACCCGAAGGAACTCGGGCTCGACCCCAGCGATTTCTATGAAGGCGCGATTGAGCCCTGCGGAATCGCATCCGACTTGTGGACGTGGGCGTGGGCCTGGAACGAGGACCGCCACCCGGAGTGGAAGGGCAAGGGACCGAAGAACATGGCGGAAATCTTCGACACGCAGAAGTTTCCGGGCAAGCGCGGGTTCCGCAAGCGCGTCTACGCGATCCTGGAATACGGGCTCATGGCCGACGGCGTCCCCAACAAGGACGTTTACAAGATGCTAGGGACAAAACCCGGCGTCGTGCGCGCCTACGCCAAGATCGAGCCGCTCAAGAAGAGCAACATCGTATGGCTCGACACGGTCGCACAGATGCCGCAACTGCTCGCCGACGGCGAAACCGATCTCACGGCCATCGTCAACACGCGCTGGTATGCCTCCGTCGTGCACGAGAAGAAAAACTTCGGCGTCATGTGGCGCGACCAGATCTATTCGTACAACATGTGGGCGATCCCCAAGGGCTCGCCGCGCCTGAAGGAGACGAAGGAATATCTCAAATACATGCTGCAGCCGCGGAAGCTCGCCGACACGGCCGAGTTCGTCGCCTACGCGCCGGCCCGCAAGTCGGCGCTAAACTTGGTTAAAGAAGACATCCGGAACAAAATAGCGAACGCCCATTTCGACAATGAAATCTATATGGATGCGCGGTTCTGGGCCGAGAATCTCGACAGCTTCACGAAGGAATTCCAGAGCTGGCTGCAGAAATAAGCAGCCGGTGGATTGGCCCAGGTTAAGGCGATCTACCCCTTATTGGAGCATTCTTATCAATTAACTCTCTCCGAGGGGTGATCGCCGAACCGGCCTTCGTGCCGCCCGCGAACGTGCCGGCCGATCGTCTCAGTCTCAAGCTCCCATGGTCGGGCGGAAACAGCAGCGCGGTTTCTGCCTCGCGGTTTCACACAGCCAACAGCGATGGTCGATCGAGGGCATGGCTTCCTGTTCCGGGGCGTTGTGCAGTGCGCCGCCCCATTTCACGATAAAAACGCCGCCCTCGTAGCTCACGGCATCCATCGGCAGTCTGTGGCAGTCGTTTTTCCGCAACAGTGCTGTCCGTTGGGCGCGTAGTACTGGCCACGCAATAAAAAAATAGAAACAAAGCGAAAGATATTTGTGCGCAACATGCGCTCGCAAAACGACCGGAATAAATTTGACAGGGTGGGACAAAGCCGCCATGCTGGATTGTAGTTACGCTTTGAACAGGGCGCGTCGAAGATTGCTCTGCGTGACGCTTGGCTTTCGACAATCCCGACCCGACAGTCTCAACTCCGACGTCACTGGAGAAAATCCGTGCCCACCGGCACCGTCAAATGGTTCAACAGCAAAAAAGGTTACGGGTTCATCCAGCCCGAGGACGGCAGCAAGGATGTCTTCGTTCACGTCTCCGCCGTCGAGCAGGCCGGCATGCGGACGTTGAACGAGGGGCAGAAAGTCACTTACGATGTCGTGCGCGACCGCGGAAAGGAAGCAGCGTCGAATCTCGCGTCTGCCGATTGACGCGAGTCATCGGCAGGCGGGCCGCCCGGCATCCCGCGGTGCCTCCGGCCATCTTCCTTTCGCAGCGGCTCTTGAGGGCGTCGATCGCAGCGTCATGCGGTCCAGCGGCCCGCCTCTCGAGAGACGGCAACGCATGTCCGACAAAAGGGGGGCTGTTTACGGGGGATTCCCCCGACGTCCCCAAGGGGAGGCGACTGAAGCGGGGGGCGCCTGTGGTCGAGGCGTTGAGTAGAGGAGAGCGGCAGGCATGAGGAAGGCAGAGATCCGGGCCGCCGAGGCGCGGCGCGAAGCCCAGGTGAAATGGGATAAGACAAGAAAGCAGGAAGCCGAGGCCACCAAGAAAAAAGACAAGGAACGAGAGGTGGTCGCAAACAAGATCTCGCGACTCCGCGACCTCCGGTTGGCCAAGGAAGCCGCCGACAAGGAGGCCGCGACCGCGAACCCCGTCCCCAAGCCCCGCCGCAAGCGCGCGTCGGCCGAGCCGGCATAAAGCTCCCGCTTCATATTCATTCGACCGTCGCGCGACTGCCCGTCCGTGGCGACGGGACAGGAACCCCGAACATGCTCCCTGCGTTCTTTCTAAGCCGGCGCCGCGAACGTGGCGCGCAGTCATGCGAGGCTGCAATCGGGGAGACCGGGCATGCAGGGCGAACGAGCCTTGTCGTCGCGCGATGTCCGGACTCTCGGCGACAAGGCGCAAGTCCGAAATCCCCATCGGCGCATGATCGACGGCTGGAACCGCGGCGTCCATTGGCGGCTGGTGGCATCTCGCGCGCCGCGCGCCCGTCGCTGACGCAGTGCCAGGCGCCGACGCCTGTGCGAGAATGGCGGACGGCAATTTCCCTTAAGGGGGGAACATCGGTGCGCGGAAGGCGATGGGCCTGGATGGCTGGGTTTCTGGCGCTGCAAAGCGCGGCCGTTCCCGCGCAAGAAAAAATCGAGTTCAAGTCCAACGACGCCGACATCGCCGGGCAGGCGACCGGCATCGACGGCTATCTGTATCGCCCGGAGGGCGCGGGCCCCTTCCCCGCCGTCGTCGGGCTGCACGGATGCAGCGGGATGCTCACCCGCGACCGCAGCGCCGTGACGCCGATTTACGCCGCCTGGGGCGAGCACCTGAAACGAAACGGCTTCGTCGCCCTCCTGGTCGACGGCTTCACGCCCCGCAATGTGACCATCGTGTGCGGCAACCCCAAACCCGAGGTGTCGCCCGACCGTGCGCGTCCGCGCGACGCTTACGGCGCCCTGCTGCACTTGCAGGCGCAACCGTTCGTGCGTCCCGGCGCGATCGCGGTGATCGGCTGGTCCCACGGCGGGGGAACGACCTTGTATACCGTCGCGCCGGTTTCGCCCGGTCGGCCGTCCTCCCCGAAGGGCGACTTTGCCGCGGCGATCGCGTTCTATCCCGGCTGGTGCCGGGCGAAGGACCAGGGCGCCGGCTGGAAGCCGGTGATGCCGATGCTGGCGCTGCTCGGCGGCGCCGACGACTGGACGCCGTCCGAGCCGTGTCTCGCGCTCCTGGAAAGCGCACGAAGCGCCGGCGCCGCGATCGACATCGTCGTCTACCCCGGGGCACACCACGCGTTCGACTCGCCCTCGGGGATACGGACGCTTGAGAGCGTCAAGTTGCCCTCCGGGCGCTCGCCCACCGTCGGCGGCGACCCGGCCGCGCGCGCCGACGCCTATCGGCGGGTGGTCGAATTCCTGCGCGCGCGGCTCGGCAACTGAGCCTCCGAGTCCTCAAGGCCGATTGGCGGGCCTTGCTCGGGGTGGTATAGGTTGAGCTGACCGGAGGTCGGCCGCGAGTAGTCGGCCGGCCCCGGGAATCGACGCCGGGGTCCATGCCGAATTTACAGCCGAATCCCAGTAAGGCTCTCGACGACCGAGGATCCGTGCGCCTCGCGATCCTGGGCGCCACCGCCGCCGCCCTCGTCGCCTGTTCCGGATCGGCGGAGATGCCCGCCGCCAGCAAGAGCGATTTCGCGACGGGCCAGCCGTTCGTCCAATTCCCGGATATCCCGATGCCGAGCGGCGCCAAGATGGAAGTGGACAAGACCCTCATCGTCGGCAGCCCGACGTTGTGGTACGGCCAGCTGGTCATGGGGCTTTCCCACGACGCCAACAGCATGTTCGATTTCTACAAACAAGAGCTGCCCAAGTTCGGCTGGAACGAGATCACGTCCGTGCGGGCGCCGGTGAGCCTTCTCACGTACGCCCGCGCCGAACGCGTCATCGTCGTCCAGATCCGGTCATCGGCCATTCGCGGCTCCGAGATCATGGTCACGGTCTCGCCCCGCGAGTCGAGCCAGCCGATGGGGGCCGGCGGCGGGACCGGCGGCGGTGCTCCCGCTCCGAGCGGCCTTGCCCCCGCCCCCGTCCAGCGGGTGCCGCTCCGCCAATAACGACTCGGAACGGAAGAGGATTTGGAATGGAAGACGTGGTCATCGTCGATGGCGTGCGCAGCCCCATCGGCAAATTCGGCGGCGGTCTCTCCGGCGTGCGCCCGGACGATCTGCTGGCCGAAGTCTACAAGGGCCTGATCAAGCGGACGGGGATCGATCCGGCGCTGCTCGACGACGTCTACGCCGGCTGCGGCAACCAAGGCGGCGAGGACAATCGCGACGTCGCCCGCATGTCCGTGCTCCTCGCGGGCTTTCCGAAAGAGGTCCCGGGCGTGACCGTCAACCGAAACTGCGCCTCCGCCCTGGAAGCGGTCAACCAGGCGGCGAAGGCGATCATCGCCCGCGAAGGCGACATCTTCATCGGAAGCGGCGTCGAGAGCATGAGCCGCGCGCCGTGGGTCATGGCGAAGCCGGAGCGGGTGCCGACCAACGCCGCGCCCGTCGTCTGGGACACGACGGTCGGCTGGCGCTTCAACAATCCGAAGATGGACGCGCTCTACCCGATCATCGGCTTGGGCGAGACGGCCGAAAAGATCGCGGACGAGATGCAGATCAGCCGCGAGGATCAGGACGCCTTCGCGCTGGAGAGCCAGCGCCGCGCGGTCGCCGCGATCGACTCGGGGCGCTTCAAGGACGAGATCGTCCCGATCCCCGTCGCCCGCAAAGGCGAGACCGCCAACGTCGATACGGACGAGCACCCCCGTTATAAAAAGGAGAACGGCCACTTCGTGCTGGCGACGACGGCGGACGAGCTCGCCAAGCTGAAACCCGCCTTCCGCAAGGGGGGCACCGTCACGGCCGGCAATTCGAGCGGCATCAACGACGGCGCCGCCGCGCTCCTCTTGATGAGCGGCAAGCGGGCGAAGGCGCTGGGCTTGAAGCCGATGGCGCGCTGGGTCGCCTCGCAGACGGCGGGCGTCGATCCCGGCGTCATGGGCTACGGGCCGGTGCCGGCGACGGAGAAGCTCTTGAAGCGGCTCGGCCTTCGCGTCGGCGACATCGGCCTCATCGAGATCAACGAAGCGTTCGCCGCGCAGGCGCTCGGCTGCATGCGCCGGCTCGGCCTCGACCCCGCGATCACCAACGTGAACGGCGGCGCGATCGCGCTCGGCCACCCCACGGGGTGCTCCGGCGCCCGCATCCTGGTCACGCTCATCCACGAGATGAAGCGCCGGGCCCCGAAGGCGAAGCGGCCGTTCTACGGGCTCGCCACCCTCTGCGTCGGCGTCGGCATGGGCGTCTCCACCCTCGTCGAGTGGATTGGAGAGTAACGATGGACCGCCCTCTTTCCGGCGTTCGCGTCGTCGGGCTCGAGCAGTACATGGCCGGCCCCTATTGCACGCTGCTTCTCGCCGACGCCGGCGCTGAGGTGATCAAGATCGAACGGCCGGGAACCGGCGATCCCCGCCGCGCCATGCCGCCCTTCGCCGAGAAGGACGGCGTCAAGAAGGCCGCCGGCTTCATGGGCTACAACCGCAACAAGAAGAGCATCGCGCTCGACATCCAGGCGCCGAAGGGCCAGGAGGTCTACAAGCGCCTGATCAAGGTGAGCGACGTGGTGGTGGAGAACCTGCGGCCGGGCTCCATCGACCGCCAGGGGCTCGGCTACAAGGACATGAAGAGGCTGAACCCGAAGCTCATCTGGGCGTCGATCTCGGGCTTCGGCCGGCTCGAAGGCTTCCGCGGCCCCTACTCCGACCGCCCGGCCTTCGACATCGTGGCGGAAGCCATGAGCGGCGTCATGCACCAGGTCGGCTTCGCCGACAAGCCGCCCTCCTGGACGATTTACGGCATGGCCGACATCTACAGCGGCCTCGTCACCGCCTGGGGCGTCATGCAGGCCCTCTACATGCGGACGCGGACGGGCGAGGGCCAGTTCGTCGATTCGGCCATGCTCGACAACATGATCGCGCTGAACGAGTCCATGGTGGTGCTCCATTCCGTCGCCGGGCAATCCCCTGAAAGGGGGAAGCCGAAGAACATCTATCCGCGCGGCGCGTACGAGACGAAGGACGGCTACATCGCCGTCAACATCCCGGACAACATCCAGTGGAAGCGGCTCTGCGAGACGATCGGCCGCGTCGATCTCGTCGAGGATGAGCGCTCGAAAACCGGCACCGCGCGCGCAAAAAACGCGGAATTTCTCGACCCGATTCTAGAGCGTTGGTTCAAGGGGCTGACCCGCGAGGAGGCCGTGCAGACGCTGCTCGACAGCGGCATCCCGGCCGGGCCCGTCAACCGGGCCGAGGACGTCGCCGCCGATCCGCACGTGAAGGCGCGGGGCGCGATCATGCAGATCGCCGATCCCGAGGTCGGCACCTACGGCTTCGCGCGTACCGCCCCGCATCTGTCGGCGGCGCCCAATCTTCCCACCGTCCCGGCGCCGGGATTGGGCCAGCACACGCGCGAAATCCTGGAAGGAATGCTCGGCTATGGCGCGGCCGAGATCGCCCAGATGGCAAAAGACGGCGTCGTGCAGACGGCGGCAAAGCGGGGCTGACCCGCTTTATTCGACCGCGTAGGTCTTCGGCTCGCCGGGTCCGATTTCGTAGATGACGAAGGGCTGCGACTTCGGCCCCTCCATCCCGGGCGAGCCGACCGGCATGCCCGGCAGCGAGATGCCGGTGATCTTCGGGCGCTCGGCGAGGAGCCGTCGGATCGTCGGCGCCGAGACGTGGCCTTCGACCACGTAGCCGTCGATCACGATCGTGTGGCAGCCGGCGAGTGACTCCGGCACGCCCAGCATCTTCCGGAGCATGGCAAGTCCCTGCGTCGGCTTCACATCGACCTTGAAGCCGTTCGCCTCCAAGTAGCGGGCGTGCCCTTCGCAGCACCCGCAGTCCGGATCCTTGTAAAGCGTTGCCACCCGCGCATCGCCCGCGAGGCTTTCGGCCGTCAGAGACAGCACGAGCGCGACGATGATGCCCGCAAGCCCGTTCATCGCTCCTCTCCTTCTACGCATTCAAGAAACTCTTATCACGGTCGACATGCCGCCGGCCTGGTGTTCCAGGATGTGGCAGTGGAACATCCAGTCGCCGGGATTGTCGGCGACGAAGGCGATCTCGGCGCGCTCCTTCGGCTGGATGAGGACGGTGTCGAGCCATTCGCGCCGCGGCGCCGGCGCGCCGTTCCGCGAGATCACCCGGAAGGCGTGCCCGTGCAGGTGCATGGGGTGCGGCCAGGCGGTCTCGTTCCGGAGATCGAGCACGCACGAGCGGCCGCGCGCGAGGGTCAGCATGGGCGCGTGGGCGTGGTCGGTGGCGGCGACGCCGTTGATCGCCCAGGCGAGCCCGCGCCGCATCATGTCGCGCATCGGCATCGTGTGGCCGTCGACCGTGGCCGATTGCATCCCGCCCATCATGCCGCCGCCGAGCAGGACTTCGTGGCGCTCGGCCGCGGCCAAGTCGGGCTCCGGCAGGCGGTTGGCGGGGAGCCGCACGTCGTCCGCAGGCGGCGACTCTCGGACGCGGGCACCTTCCGCGTACCGGATGTCCAGGAGCTTGATCGGGGCGCCGGTGTAGAAGGTCTCGACCACGGCGAACGACTCTCCCGGCTGACCTTCCATGTCGAGCGCGAGATCGGCGCGGGCCGCGGGACCGATGAGGATGCGGCCCGCATCCGGTGCATGCGGCTCGACGGGCTGGCCGTCGAGGGCGATCACGCGCGGCCGGTGGCCCTTGAACCCGAGCGCGAAGATGCGGGCGTTGGTGGCGTTGATGAGGCGAAGGCGGATGCGCTCGCCCGAGCGCACCCGGAAGGGCTCCGGCACGCGGCCGTTCACGGTGACCGTGTTGCCGAGGCGCCCGGCGTGGGACATATCCATGAAGTTTCCGAAATCGGCTGATATCTCGGCCGAAGGCGTCAGGCGCCAGTCGCCGAGCATCCACGTCAGGTCGCGATCGAAGGCGGGCGGGCCGGGCTCTTCCACGATCAGCGCGCCGAAGAGGCCGCGGCCCACCTGCTCGAAGGCGCGCGCGTGCGGGTGATACCAGTAGGTGCCGGCGTCCGGCAGATCGAACGCGTAGACGAACCGCCCGCCCGGCTGGATCGGCGGCTGGGTCAGGTGGGGCACGCCGTCCATGGCGTTGGGGAGGCGTATTCCGTGCCAGTGGACGGTCGTCTCCTCGGCGAGCCCGTTCTCTACCACGACGCGGAGGCGATCACCCTGCTTCACTCGGATTTCCGGCCCGGGCACCCGGCCCGAATAGCACCACACGTTCGTGTCCGGGCGCTCGTCGCCGGTGAGCCGCGCACGGCCCGGCGCCGCCAGAAAGCGGAACTCATGGAGCGCCGGCACGGAGCCGTGCGCGCGGCTCGAAGCCAGCGTCGTGAGCGCTGCACTGCCCGCGCCCGCGAGGAAGGAACGCCGCGAGGTGTGTGATCCAAACGAAGTCATGACACGGAGATTGCAGTGAGGCCGCGCGGGACGCAATCTTACATTCACGTCATGCCCGGCCTTGTGCCGGGCATCCACGTCTTATACCAGCGCTCTTTGGTACTGACCCGTCCCCATAGTCATGGCCGGGCTTGTCCCGGCCATCCATGCCCTTGAACTGATTGTCTTTTTTAAGACGTGGATGCCCGCGACAAGCGCGGGCATGACGAGTCAATATTAGCGGCGCTTGGTATTAAGTCGTGGATCGCCGGGTCAAGCCCGGCGATGACGAAAGAGAAGTGCTCGTTACTCGCCCATGAAGGCCGGGTCGCAGAACTGCCGGCGGGCCTTGAGCTTGTTGCACACGTCGGCCGCCATCGCCTTGTCCGGAAGCGGCCCCGCCTTCAAGCGATAGAACGTGCCCTTCGAGCCGAGCTCGATCTTGCTGATCTCGGAATCCAGGTTGCCGAGCAGCTCCTTGTGCGCGCGCTTCAACTGGGCCCAGCCGCGCTCGGCTTCCTTCTGCGAGCGGAAGGACGCGATGTGGACGGCGGCCTGCGGCCCCTTCGCCTTGGGCTGCGCCTCCTTGCCGGCGGCCGGCGCCAGGGGCGCGGGGGCCTTGGCGATGGGCGGCGGCGGCGGCGGAGCGATCGAAGCCTCGATCGACTTCTTCTCGCGCTCGTATTCCTCGGGCGCGACGTAGCCGCCTTCCCGCAGCATCTCAAGGCGGCGGACGGCGTCGGCCGCGTCCAGCAGATTCAAGGGCGGCGACGCGGGGTTGGCGACGACCGAAGGCGCGATCGGCATCAGGCCGTCGAGGATGATCGCCCGCTCGGAAGAATGCTGCGCCACCGTGATCGCCCGCATCTCGAGCGCGCGCGCGATCGCCCGGAGCCGGCCGACGATCTGCTCGGTCGTCGGGACCGGACGGTCGAGGCCGCTGGCCGGCGGCGGCGAGGTGAGCGGCAGCAGCGCGCCGACGTTCGACTGCCGGCGGGCGTTGAACTCGTCCGGCGCGACGAGGCCCTGGTCGCGCAACACGCGCAACGTCGTGAAGCGGGAGACGATGTTGGCATCTCCGTCGGCGAACTTGAGCTGCGGCGCGCCGGCCGCTTGAACGGGGGTGACCGGAACGGCCAGCATCGATCCGGGGGGCCTCGGCGGCATCGCCATGGGCGAGGACTGCGCAAACGGCGCGGTCCCCGGCGTCATCGGCCGCTGCGTGGGCATTGCGCGGGGAGGTCCGCCCAGCCCCTCGGGGCCGCTCTCGATCACCGCCAGATTCTGGCGCGCGATTTCGGCGATCGGCCGCGACGGCTGCCCGTCGAGTGCCATGAAGCGCTCGGTGTCGCGCGGCTGGCTCGCCAGCACGGCCTCGTACATCGCGCGGGACCGGGCCGTCTGGCCGGTGTTCTGATAGAGAATGCCCGCCCCGAGCATGGCGTGAACGTCCTTGGGATTGTTCTTAAGCGCGCGCTGGAAATAGTTATCGGCCATCGAATAGTTGCCGCGCGCGAGCTGGGCCAAGCCCATCGACGTCTCGTCGCCCGGCATCACCGGGTTCGATTCCCAAAAAGACCCGGTGAGGAAGCCGCTTTCTTGCAGGGGGCCGCAAGAGCGGCGACCAAGGTTGCAGCAGCAATCCGGTTCGCGGCCCGCGCGGACGCGCATAGAGGCCGGGGAGCGTGCGCAATTCCTCCTCGAAGCCCTGGAAGCAAAGATCGACCTGCAGCCACGCCTGATACTCGCGAAAGAGGGCCCGCACGTCGTCCATGTCCGGGGACATGGCGTCGACGATGGCGAGCGCGACGGTTGTCACGTCACAACGCCTGCTCGACGGCCTTCGCGAGATCCGTCGTGGAGGCCTTGCCGCCCATGTCCGGCGTCTTGGCGTTGCTTTCCCGAAGCACCTTTTCGATCGCGGTGACGATGGCGGCAGCGGCCTTCGACTCGCTCAGATGCTCAAGCATCATCGCGCCCGACCAGATCTGGCCGATGGGGTTGGCGATGCCGCGGCCGGCGATGTCGGGAGCGGAGCCGTGCACGGGCTCGAACATGGACGGGTGCTTGCGCTCCGGGTTGAGGTTGGCGCTTGGCGCGATTCCGAGAGTGCCGGTGAGCGCGGGCGCGAGATCGGAGAGAATGTCGCCGAATAGGTTGCTGCCGACGACCACCTCGAACTTGTCCGGGCGGTGGACGAAGGCGGCGGCGAGCGCGTCCACGTGGTACTGCTCCGTCTTCACGTCCGTGTAGTCCTTGGCGACGGCCCGGAAGCGCTCGTCCCAATAGGGCATCGTGTGGATGATCCCGTTCGACTTGGTCGCCGAGGTGAGCTGCTTGCGCTTGCGCCCGCGCGCGAGATCGAAGGAGTAGCGGAGGATGCGGTCGATGCCGCGCCGGGTGAAGACGCTTTCCTGCACCGCCATTTCCCGATCCGTGCCTTGGAACAGGCGGCCGCCGATCTCCGAATATTCGCCTTCCGAGTTCTCGCGCACGATCATGAAGTCGATGTCGCCGGGCTTGCGACCGGCGAGCGGCGAGGGCACGCCTTCGAACAGGCGGACGGGGCGCAGGTTCACGTACTGGTCGAACTGCCGGCGGATCGGGATCAACAGCCCCCAGAGCGAGATGTGGTCGGGAACGCCCGGGAAGCCGACGGCGCCGAGAAAGATCGCATCGTGGCCGCTGATGCGCTCGAGGCCGTCCGCCGGCATCATGCGTCCGGTTTCCTTGTAGGTCTCGCAGCTCCAGCCGAGGTGGTCCCAATCGAACTGGACCCCGAACTTGCGGCCGACCGCGTCGAGCACGCGGATGGCGGCCGGCACCACTTCCTTGCCGATCCCGTCGCCCGGAATGACGGCGATCCGAAACTTAGGCATCCTCCCCCTCGCTTAGTCGTCGAGAACGATGTTGACGCGGCGGTTGTGCTTGCCCTTGTTCTCGATCTTGGCAATGCGCGCGCGGCCGATCTCGCCCGTCGAGCGCACGTGAGTTCCGCCGCAGGGCTGTAAATCCACACCCGCGACCTCGATCAGCCGGACCCGGCCCTGACCCGCCGGCGGCTTCACCGACATCGTGCGCACGAGATCGGGCGTGCCGGCGAGCTCGTCGTCGGTGATCCAGCGATGGGAGAGCGGATGATCGGCGGCGATCAGCTTGGCGAGCTCGGCCGTGATCGCGTCCTTGTCGAGCGCCGTGTTCGGAAGATCGAAGTCGAGCCGCCCCCTGCCCTCGCCGACCGAGCCGCCGGTGACGCCGCCCTTGATCAGCGCGCAGAGGAGGTGGAGGCAGCTGTGCGTCCGCATGTGCTTGTAGCGGCGGTCCCAGTCGATGGCGGCGGTGACGGCAGCGCCAGGGGCGAGCTGGGCCGAGTCGGGCGCCGGCACGTGCAGCGGCTCGCCCGTCGCCGGGTCCTTGACCGTGTCGGCGATGCGTACGCTGCGCCCGTCGGATGTGGCGAGCGTGCCGGTGTCGCCCGGCTGGCCGCCGCCCATCGGGTAGAACACCGTGCGGTCGAGCCGGATGCCCGTTGCATCGACGGCGGTGACGCGGGCCTCGCAGGTCTTGGCATAGGCATCGGCGCGGAAGAGCTCTTCGGTCATGGCTTCGTGATCCTCGATCGCGTCCTATGGTGCGTCATTTTTCGGCCGATGGGAATCGCCTGCCTACCGCCGGCTGGCGATCGCGATGCCGCCGATGATGGCGGCGGCCGAGAGGAGGAGCGGTAGCGTGATGGCCTCGTTGAACAGGAACGGCGCGATCACGATGGCAACGAGCGGCTGCGAGAACTGGAGCGGCGCCATGCGCACCACGCCGCCGATCGAGAGGGCGAAGTACCAGCCGACGTAGCCGAGGATCGTCGAGAGGAGCGAGAGATAGAGCATCGCGCTCCATCCGATCATCGAGACCTGGGCCCAATCGGTCTTGTCGAACACGACCCAGACGAGCGGAAGCTGGATGACGCCTGCGAGCGCGATCGCCCAGAAGGTCGTGCCCCACGTCCCGATGGATTTGGTGAGCCGGCTTCCGGCCACGTACCCGCCGGTCGCGATGATGATGGCCGCGAGGCAGAGGAGGTCGCCCGTGAGCGAGCCCGGCTTACTCTCGAGTCCGCTCCGGAACCCGATCAGAGCGCCTTCGCCCGCGAGCGCGATGGCGACGCCGAGCCACCAATAGGGCTGGGGCATGCGGCGCTCGACGAGGGCCGCGATGGAACCCGTGAAGATGGGAGCGGACGCGATCACGAGCGCCGCGTGCGACGTCGTGGTCATCGGCACGGCGACGTTGAAGAGGAGCGTGAACCCGATGAAGCCGCCGAAGGCGGAGAGCGTCAGCAGCTTCCATTCGCGCGCATTCGAGGGCTTGGGCAGACCGGTGAGCGCGGCAAGCGGCAGCGTGACGACCGCCGCGAGCACGGTGCGGAGCAGTCCCGTCGTGAACGCATCGATCTCGGCCGCCGCGATCTGCGTCGCCGCCGGTGTCGCCCCCCAGATGATGATCGAGAACGCGGCCGCCGCGTAGGCCGCGATGAGACGCATTTTGTCCGAGCTCACGGATTGCCGCTCCAGCCCCCGACGAGAGCGGCCAGCATAACGACTGAGGCAACCGTTGTCGCAAGAATAACGGCGCTCGTGCGTTCGACCGCGATGCCGAGCGCCGGCGCGACGAAGTGAGGATTGCGGAGCACTGCGACGGAGAAGACGAACGGGTTCAGCGCTTCGTTGCCGACAAGGTTACGGAATCCAGAACGGCTTCCGCCACTCGTGCTCCACGTCGGCGCGCGAGAGCCCCATGTCCGTCAGCGCCCGATCGTCGAGACAATAAAGGGCCCGGCGCTGGCTCGAACGCTCTTCCCACAGGAGCAGGACGTCCACGATGCGCCCGCAGTCCCGCACAATGAGCCGGAGGCCGGACCGCAGCCAATCCGTCCACGACGGCAAATCGAAGGGCAGCGGTCCGTTTCTTGTATCAATACAATCTGGATTTGTGGGCATCGAATTTCCCCTAACAATATTGAGATTGTTTTAAATCATTGACACAATTCGAGTCAATGTCTAAATTGTCATGAAGACAATGTGGACCCCCGCCCTCAATTCCGCTTCCCGCCCGCTGTATCTCGCCATTGCGGATGCCCTTGAGCAGGACATCCGGAGCGGCGCCCTGTCACAGGGCGTCCGGCTGCCCACCCACCGCGCCCTCGCGCAAAAGATCGGGTGTACCGTCGGCACCGTGACCCGCGCCTATGAGGAAGCGGCCCGACGCGGCCTCATTGCGGGTGAAGTCGGGCGCGGCTCGTTCGTGCGCCAGGCCGAACGGGGCATGGGCGCTGCCCGCGTCCTGCCCGAGCGCTTCCGGAGCGCGCCCTCCTTCGATTATCTCGCGGCCCTGCATGAGGGCGCCGACCGCCGATTCGAAATGTCCGTCAACTATCCGGTCCCCGGCCGTTTCGCCGAATTCCTTTCCCGCGGCCTTCAAAGCATGCTGGCCGACCCCGCCGCGCTGGAAGCCGCCGGCACCTACCAGCAGGCCCGCGGCATGCAGGCGCATCGCGAAGCCGCAAGCGCGTGGCTCGCGCATCTCGGCGTCGAGGCCGACCCCGATGCCATCGTGGTCTCGGCGGGTTGCCAGAACGGGCTCTTCTCGATCTTCCTCGCGTTGAGCCAGCCGGGCGACGTCCTCCTCGCGGAAGAGCTCACGTGGCCGGGCTTGCGCGTTTCGGCCGAGGCGCTGGGGATGCAAGTGAAAGCGGTCGGCATGGACATGCACGGTGTCCGACCCGAAGACTTCGAACGCGCCTGCCGAGACCACGCCCCCCGCTTCTTCTACACAATCCCCACTCTCCACAATCCGACCGCTCTGATCATGCCGACCGAGCGCCGGCGCGAGATCGCGCGGATCGCCGAGCGCCATGGCGTGCTCATTATCGAGGATGACGTCTACGGCTTCCTCGTCGACGGCGCACCGCCGCCGCTCCGCGCGTTCGCGCCCGAGCACGCGGTTTATGTGACCAGTCTCTCGAAGATCGCCGCGCCCGGCCTCCGGGTCGGCTATGTGGCGGCGCCGCCCAAGCTCCTGCCCCCCATCGAGGCCGCGATCCGCGCGAACATGCTGATGACGTCGCCGATCGCGGTCGAGCTCGCGAGCCGCCTCATCGCCGACGGCGTGTTGCAGGAATTGATGATCTGGCGGCGCGACGAGGCGAGGGTTCGCCAGCGCCTCCTCGCCGAGCATCTGCCGGGCCTGGAGATGCAGACTCACCCCGCAGCCTACCATGCGTGGGTCCGGGTTCCCGCGCCGATGTCGGGGGATGTCTTCATTGCGCGCTTGCTCGGCCTCGGCGTCGCGCTGACGCCCGGCGAAGCGTTCGCCGCCGCGAGCCCGGAGGTCGCCCAGGGCCGCGCCCGGCTCTGCATCGGCGCCATCGAATCCCGCGAGCACCTGGTCAAAGGGCTGCGCCTGGTCGCCGACGTGGCCCGCGTTCACACCGGCTCGCCGCTCCCCGTCGTCTGATCCGCGCTTAAGCGTCGCCGCGCACGCCGAACGGCTTCACCGTGTGCGCGTGGTTAAGGGGCCCGTGGCCGCGACCGAAGCCGGGCGCCGTCCGGATGGCCGCCTCGACGAAACGAAGCGCGCGGTCGACGGCATCGCCGGGCGCCAAGCCTTGCGCGATCCCCGTCGCGATGGCCGACGCGAGCGTGCAGCCGGTGCCGTGCGTGTTGCGCGATTTGATGCGCGGGTGCTCGAACGAGCGGACCGCGCCGTCCCGATGAACCAGCAGATCGACGATGAGATCGCCCGCCTCGTCGATGTGGCCGCCCTTCATCACCACCCATTCCGCGCCGAGCGCGGCGAGGGCCCGGCCGGCCGCGAGAGCCTCGTCGCGATTGGTCACGCGCTTCCCCGTCAACGCCGCCGCCTCGGGCGCGTTTGGCGTCAAGACGGTCGCCCGCGGGATCAAAGCGTCCCGCACGGAGGCAACCGCCTCCGCCGTCAGCAACCGCGCCCCGCCCTTCGCCACCATCACCGGATCCACCACGACGGGAACGCCCCGGGCGTCGCTCTCAAGCGTGCGGCAGACGGTCTCGATGACGTCGCGACGGTGGAGCATGCCGATCTTGATGCAATCGGCGCCGAGATCGGAGAGCACGACCCGCATCTGTTCCGCGACGAACGCGGCCGGCACCTCATGGATGCCGGTGACGCCCTCGGTGTTCTGGGCGGTCAACGCGGTGATCGCGGTCATCGCGAAGCCGCCGAGCGCGGTCACGGTCTTGATGTCGGCCTGGATGCCTGCCCCGCCGCCTGAGTCGGAGCCGGCGACGATGAGGACGCGTCCCTTCACGGATCGTTTCCCTGACTTGAAACTCTCTCCGCCATCTCTTGGGGGAGAGGGTGGCGCACGCAGTGCGCCGGGTGAGGTGGGCTTTCGGAGAAGTACCCCCCCCTCACCCTACCCTCTCCACCCCCGGGGGTGGAGAGGGGCTTCAGGGGAAATGCCATCGCCGGCTACATAGGTCAGCGGGCGGCGCGCTCGATGGTGCCGACCACCTGATCGACAACGCTGCCGATCAAGTCGGCGTCTTCGCCTTCCGCCATCACGCGGATCACGGGCTCGGTTCCCGACTTCCGGACGAGCAGCCGGCCGGAGGCCGCGAGCCGGCGCTCCGCCTCCGCGATCGCCGTCTTCACCGACGCGCTCTCGAGCGGCTGGCCACCGTTGAAACGGACGTTCTTCAAGACCTGCGGGAGCGGCGTGAACGTGCGGCAGACTTCGCTCGCCGGTTTCCCCGACCGCACGATCGCGGCCAGCACCTGCAGCGCCGCGATCAGGCCGTCGCCCGTCGTTCCGTAATCGCTCAAGATGATGTGGCCGGACTGCTCGCCGCCCACGTTGAAGCCGTGCCGGCGCATGTGCTCCACCACGTAGCGGTCGCCGACCGGCGTGCGCACGAGCCGGAGCCCGATGCCGGAGAGGTACCGCTCGAGCCCCAGGTTCGACATCAGGGTCGCGACGATGCCTTCGCCCTTGAGCAGGCCGTGCTCCTTCCAGTGTTCGGCGACGAGCGCCATCACCTGATCTCCGTCGACGAGCGCGCCGTGCTCGTCGGCGAAGAGAACGCGATCCGCGTCGCCGTCGAGCGCAATCCCGAGATCGGCGCCGTGGACGACGACCTGCTGCTGCATGGACGACGTGGCGGTCGAGCCGCAATCCTTGTTGATGTTGTACCCGTCGGGCTCGACTCCCATCGGGATGACTTCGGCCCCGAGCTCCCACAGGACCTCGGGCGCCACCTTGTAGGCGGCGCCGTGGGCGCAATCGACCACGATCCGAAGCCCGTCGAGCCGAAGCCCGCGCGGAAACGTCTGCTTCACGTGTTCGGTGTAGCGCCCGGGCGCATCCTCGAGCCGGCGCGCGCGACCAAGCGCGCCGGGCGGCGCCAGATCCTTGCTGAAATCGCCCGCCATCCGCTCTTCGATCTCCTGCTCGGCCGCATCCGAGAGCTTGAAGCCGTCCGGCCCGAACAGCTTGATGCCGTTGTCTTCATAGAGGTTATGCGAGGCCGAGATCATGACGCCGAGATCGCAGCGAAGCGAGCGCGTGAGCATGGCGACGGCGGGCGTCGGCATCGGGCCGACGAGGAAAACGTCCATCCCGATCGAGATGAATCCGGACGTGAGCGCGGGCTCCAGCATGTAGCCGGAGAGCCGGGTATCCTTGCCGATCACCGCCCGGTGGCGGTGATCCCCGCGCGTGAAGTGGGCGGCGGCGGCCATGCCGACGCGGAGCGCCGTCTCCGCCGTCATCGGCTCCGCGTTGGCGGTGCCGCGAATCCCATCGGTGCCGAACAGTTTCCGGGTCATCGCGCCTGGATCGCCATTTCCATCCATTTGTCATCGCCGGGCTTGTCCCGGTGATCCACGTGGATGCCCGGCACAAGGCCGGGCATGACGTAAGAAATTGAAGTGTTACACCCTTTCGCCGAGAACGGCCAGAGTTCACCGCGCTTCGGCGGCGCCGATCGCGTTCCATACGGCGAGCGCCTGCGCCGTTTCGCCGACGTCGTGCACGCGAACGATATGGGCGCCGCGCTGGATGCCGGCGAGCGCTGCCGCGATGGAGCCGGCGATGCGGTCCTTCGGCGGCTCGCCCTGCGAGAGCTTGCCGATGAAGCTTTTGCGCGAGACGCCGAGCACGAGAGCGCACCCCAACGCGGCGATGCGGTCGAGATGCTTCAGGAGGCTGAGGTTGTGTCGGACCGTCTTGCCGAACCCGATGCCGGGGTCGACGGCAATACGGCTTCGAGGAATGCCGGCGGCAAGGCAAGCGTCGATGCGCGTGGCGAGGAATGCCCCGACCTCGCCCACCACGTCGTCGTAGCGAGGATTGTCCTGCATCGTCCGGGGGTCGCCCCGCATGTGCATGAGGATCACCGAGGCGCCGGTCCGCGCAACGACTTTGAGCGAGTCAGGGTCTCCTAGCAGCGCCGTCACGTCGTTGACGATCTTGGCGCCGGCGGCGAGAGCGGATTCCATCACGCGGGCGCGGCGGGTGTCGACGGAAACGAGCGCGCCCTCCTTGGCGAGGGCACGCACCACCGCCACCACGCGCCGGAGCTCTTCTTCGAGCGTAACGGGCTCCGCCCGCGGCCGGGTGGACTCGCCGCCGACGTCCAGAATGTCGGCCCCATCCGCCAGCAGCGCCAAGCCGCGCCGCACGGCGGCGTTGCCGTCGAAGGCATCGCCGCCGTCGGAGAAGCTGTCGGGCGTGACGTTGATCACGCCCATGATGCGCGGGCTGTCGAGCGTGAGACCCGCGAACGCACGGACAGGTTCGGAGTACGACGCACCGACCGTGGACGACGGGGTTTGACGTTTGGCGGCGCGCGGCATGACGGGCCCGAAGGCCGGATTAGGTCCGCTTATGTGCCTTGGGGCTCGGCGCCGAGGCCCGGGAGGTCCTTCGCCCGGGCGCCGCTCGGCGGCACCGAAGCCTTGCGCCCGCTGTCCTTCGGCTTGACGGTCGTATCGGGGCGGACGATCGGCTCGTCGCGGAGCAGCGTCTTGATATCGTCGATCGACAGCGTCTCGTATTCGAGGAGACCCTGGGCGATCTTGTGCAGGTCGCCCAAGTGCTCGCCGATGATCTGCTTCGCCTTGGCCTCCGCCTCGTCGATGAAGCGGCGGATCTCTTCGTCGATGATCTTCGCCGTCGCGTCGGAGACGTTCTTTCGCTGGGTCACCGAGTGGCCGAGGAATACCTCCTCCTCGTTCTCGTTGTAGCGGATGGGTCCGAGCTTCTCGCTGAACCCAAACTCCGTCACCATGCGGCGCGCGATCATGGTCGCTTTCTTGATGTCGTCCGAGGCGCCGCTCGTGATCCTCTCGAGGCCAAACACGAGCTCCTCGGCGACGCGGCCACCGAAGAGGCTGGTCATCAATGCCCTGAGCTCGAGCTTCGAGTGGCTGTACTTGTCGCGCTCGGGAAGGAACATGGTGACGCCAAGCGCGCGCCCGCGCGGAATGATCGTGACCTTATGGAGCGGTTCGTGGCCCTCCACGTGCAGCATGACGAGCGCGTGGCCGGCCTCGTGAAAGGCGGTGAGCCGCTTTTCCTCGTCCGTCATGACCATCGAGCGCCGCTCCATGCCCATGAGGACCTTGTCCTTGGCTTCCTCGAATTCGGCCATGGCAACGACGCGCTTCCCGATGCGGGCGGCGAGCAGCGCGGCCTCGTTGACCAGGTTCGCGAGATCGGCGCCGGAAAATCCCGGCGTCCCGCGCGCGATCGTGCGCGCTTCCACGTCGGGTGCCAGCGGCACCTTCCGCATGTGGACCTTGAGAATCTTCTCGCGGCCGAGGATGTCCGGATTGGGAACGAAGATCTGGCGGTCGAAGCGGCCGGGCCGGAGCAGCGCCGGGTCGAGCACGTCCGGCCGGTTGGTCGCCGCGATCAGGATCACGCCTTCGTTGGATTCGAAGCCGTCCATCTCGACGAGCAGCTGGTTCAGCGTTTGCTCGCGTTCGTCGTTGCCGCCGCCGAGGCCGGCGCCCCGGTGCCGGCCGACGGCGTCGATCTCGTCGATGAAAATGATGCAAGGCGCGTTCTTCTTGCCCTGCTCGAACATGTCGCGGACGCGGGACGCGCCGACGCCGACGAACATCTCGACGAAGTCGGAGCCCGAAATGGTGAAGAACGGAACGTTGGCCTCGCCCGCGATCGCGCGCGCGAGCAGCGTTTTGCCGGTGCCGGGCGGGCCGACGAGCAGGCATCCCTTCGGGATCTTGCCGCCGAGCCGCTGAAATTTCTGCGGGTCCTTCAGAAAGTCGACGATCTCTTCGAGCTCTTGCTTCGCCTCGTCGACGCCGGCGACGTCCTCGAAGGTGATCCGGCCCGTCTTTTCCGTGAGCAGACGGGCGCGCGACTTGCCGAACCCCATCGCCTTGCCGCCGCCGCCCTGCATCTGGCGCATGAAGAAGATCCAGACGCCGATCAACAGCAGCATCGGGAACCAGGAGATCAGGATGCCCCAGAGCGTGGGCGTGTTTTCTTCCGACGGCATCGCCGTGATCTTGACGCCCTGGCTGGTCAAGCGCGGGATCAGGTTCGGATCGTGCGGCGCATAGGTGCCGAACACGCCGCCGTTCTTCAGGCGGCCGGTGATGTTGTTGCCCTGGATCGTGACTTCTTTGACTTCGTTCTGGTCGACGTGGGTCACGAACTCGGAAAAGGCGAGGGTGTAGTGGGTGCCGCGCGGCGACGACCCCTGGAAAAGATTGAACAGCGCGAAGATCAGTAGCGCGATGATGACCCAGAGCGCCAAATTCCGACTAAAATTCACCAGCCAACCCTTTCTTCACCGAAGGGACTTCGGCACCTTTCCGCCGATTTCCGCCCCGCAGAAGGTT
The DNA here is from genome assembly GCA_009694195.1 of Rhodospirillales bacterium. Taxonomy (GTDB): domain Bacteria; phylum Pseudomonadota; class Alphaproteobacteria; order Rhodospirillales; family SHVQ01; genus SHVQ01. The sequence continues at coordinate 26,716 of SHVQ01000017.1, read as the reverse complement.
TTCACGTCCGCGAGAACACGCGCCTTCGACTCAGATAGTGCAATTCCCGCCGTCCGCAACGACAAATCCCCGCTCCGACAACGAATTACGGGGAGAAAGGACAAAATCGCCGGGCGCTGCCGCCGCCCGCGAAGGCGTCCCTCGTTTATAGTTCATGTGGGGCACGCTGGAAACCCTTTCGTCGCCAGTGGCGCGGAACTGCGGCAATTCGGGCGCCTGCGCGACGGCGTCCGCCCGCGCCGGAGCGTCCCGTGGCGGCGATCGGCGGTGATCCGCCTCGCGGGCGATGCGGAATCCGCCGCCCGTCGGAAGAATGCGGCATCCGCCGAGCGTCCGCGCGCTCGTGAGCGAGCCCTCGCGCATGGCATCGTGCAGGCGCAGGAGTCGCTCGCGCCGCGGCGGATGCTCTCGCCCGCCGACGCACATGAGAACGCGGGCGAGCGCGCGAAGCGCAAGCGGCGCCGACACCGCGCGCAACAGCGCTGCGTCGACGCGGGCGAACCCCGCGGGATTGAGAGAAACGGCTCTGGCGAGCAACCGCGCGGTCTCGGCCTCGAGCGCCGCACGCTGGCGCCCGAAACGCGCCGCCATGCGCGCGAGATCGTCCACGCCGACGCCGGCGCGCGCGAGCGCGGCGAGCGTGCCCCGCACCTGCGTCCGGCCGTACGCCGGATCGACATTCGACGGATCCTCGATCCACGGCTGGCCCGCAGCCGCGAGCGTCGCCCGCAGCCGCGCCTTCGGAACATCCAGCAACGGACGGAGAAGGCGCACGGAGCGCAATTCGACGAGGGCGGACATCCCGGCCATTCCGTCGGGGCCGCTTCCGCGGATGCGGCGGAAGAGATACGTCTCCGCCTGATCGTCCCGGTGGTGTGCGAGCACGAGATGAAGGACGCCGGCATCCGCGCACCAGCGCGTGAGCAGATCGTAACGCGCAGCGCGCGCGCGCGCCTGAATGCCCGTCGCGGGCTTGGCTCCCAGCCAGGACAGGATGCGGTGCTCGATGCCGCGGCGGCCGAGCCAGGCCTGGACGAGACGCGCCTCGTCGGCGGACTCCCGGCGCAAGCCATGATCCACCGTAAGCGCGGTGATCTTGCCGCCCCGCGTGCGCGCCCATGCATCGGCCAACAGGCAGAGGGCCATGCTGTCGCTGCCGCCCGAGACGGCAATGGCCAGCCACGGGCGCGCCTCGAACGGCCCGAGCGCGGCCATCCGTGCCGCGAAGGCGGCGTCCGCCAGGGGACGCTCGCTGGCCTCGGGTGCCGGCGGGCGAGTCATGCCTCACATCCTGTCGAAGATTATTTGCAGCCGCTCTTCTGGCGCTCGCGATCGAGCGTCAACTTGAGGCTCGGCGCGGCATCCGGAAATTCGCGCACGAGCTTTTCAAACGTCGCGCAGGCGTCCCGCTTCTTGTCCAGGTTGGCGAGCGACATGCCGAGCTTCAACAGGGCGTCCGGTGCCTTGGCGCCCTTGGGCGCCGCCTGGTACCCCTCGAGAAAGAGCTGCGCCGACTCGACGTAGGAGCCGCGCACGTAGAACGTCTCGCCCAGCCAATACCGCGCGTTCGGGGCGAGCGGGTCGTTCGGGTGCTTGTTGAGAAACTCGCGCAGCGCCGCTTCGGCCTGGTCGTAGTTGGCCTGGCGCAGGAGGCCGAACGCGTAGTCGTACTGCTCCCGCGCCGAGCCGCCGGGAAGCACGGCCGACTGCACCGGTGAGGTCTTGGGAACGAGCGCCGGCTGCTGGCCGCCTGCCGGTTGGCCGGCCGGCCGTTGCGCCTGGGGAGGCGGAGTCCCGCCGCGGGATGCCGCCTGCAGGTCCTTCTCCGTTAGAAAGCCGCTCTCCGAAGCGGCACTGGGTGTTCTTTGCCCCGAAGGGGCCTGTGCCGAGCCGCCGGTGGGGGCGCTCGCCGCGGGTGCACCGGACGGAGGTGGGCCGCCCGCCGTGCCCCCCGCCGGAACGCCGCCGCGTTCGAGCGCGGAAAGCCGGAAATCGACGTCGCCGACCAGCTTGTCCAGCCGTTCGCTCAACTGACGGATGCGGTGGCCGAGCTCTTCGATGGCGCCCGTGGTGTTGCGGAGCTCGTCTTCCATGGCGCCGACACGGGCGTCGAGGGCGCTGAACACGCCGGTGTTGGGCCCGGCGCTCCCGACCGCGGCGCCGGAGCCACCCGAAGGCGCGCCGCCGCGCGAGAGCTGCATGTTGAGCGTCGAGATATCGCGCTCCAGCCGGTCAAGCCGGCTCTGGAGCGCCCGCATGTCCTGGCTCTGGGCCGTGGCCGAAGGACCGCCCGCGAGCCATGCTGCGCCGACCGCGAAGACGATCGCGGCGGCGCGGCTTGCGCGGGCGTAGCGCGGCGAAAACAACGGGGTCCGGTGAGGGGAAACGGACGCGGGGGTCATCGAGGGCGTCCTCTGCGATGAAAGCGGAGCCGATCGTCACGCCCGCGGGCGCCCGAGCGTCCGCGGGACCTGCGGATGGTGGCCGCTATTGTAGGCAAAATTATGGCGCTTGCCCATCCCGGCAACCGCCGGGACAAGCAAGCGCCATGCGAAATCCGTCGTGCGGGTCGGCGATTAGGCGCCGGGGCCGCTCGCAATCGAGACGGCGCGGCGATTCTGCGCCCATGCAGCTTCGGTCGAGCCGAGGGCCGCCGGGCGCTCCTTGCCGTACGAGATCGTCTTGATGCGCGCCGCCGGAATTCCGAGCGCCACGAGATAATCCTTCACCGCGTTGGCGCGCCGTTCGCCGAGAGCCAGGTTGTATTCGCGCGTGCCCCGTTCGTCGCAGTGACCTTCGACGGTCACGGCGGCATTCGGATACTTCTTCAGCAGCGCGGCCTGCTTCTCGACCGTGGCGCGGCCTTGCGGCTTCAGGTTGTACTTGTCATAGTCGAAAAAGACGCGGTCGCCAACTTGGGCCAGTTCCGAGCTCAGCGTCATTGCAGGAGCCATGGTCGTGCCGGCCGTCGCCGGAGCAGCACCCGTGCCGCTCTTCGCGGCACCTTCAGTCGAGGCGGTTTCACACGCTGCAATCAGCGTCAGAGCGGACAGCACGCTCAATACCTTAAGAAGGCGCATTTATATTCCCCTTTTTCGGAGCAGTTAGCCGAGATCGTTACCCAAAACACCCCACCGGCAACCGGTGGTAATTCCGATTGCCCCGTGAGTATGTTAATTCAGTTGTACGTAGAGAGTAAAGCGAGGTTTTCAAGAGCTTTTTCGGACAGGCGGGCATCTTTTACACGGTCCCCACTATGGGATCAAGGGGGACCACGCGGGATCGGAGGCGTCGATCGGCGTAATCACTTCTCTCTCATTATGTCCAGTCAAATCAATGGTATAGAGCCTGGAACGGCCGCCGCCGCCGTCCGCGGTCGAGCGCTGCTGGCGAAAGAACATGAGAACCCGGCCGTTCGGGGCCCAAGTCGGCGCTTCGACCAAGTAGTCTTCGGCCACCAGCCGCTCCCCTTGCCCGTCGACCCGCATCACGCCGATGAAGAACTGGCCCCCGCGAATCTTCGTGAACGCGATGAGATCCCCGCGCGGCGACCAGACAGGAGTCGCATAACGCCCTTCGCCGTAGCTGATCCGCCGGACGTTGCCGCCGTCGGCGCTCATCACATAAAGCTGCTGAGTCCCGCCGCGGTCGGAGTTGAAGACGATCTGATTCCCGTCGGGCGCGTAGCAGGGCGAGGTGTCGATCGCCGAGTGTTGCGTGAGTTGAGCAACCTTCCGCGTCTTCAAGTTCATTGAGAAGATTTCCGAGTTTCCGTCCTTCGCCATGCTCATGATGACCGACTTGCCGTCGGGCGAGAACCTGGGCGCGAACGTCATCCCCGGAAAATCGCCGACCACTTCCTGGCGGCCGGTATCGATATTGTAGATGTAAACGCGGGGCGTGTTGCCGACATACGCGAGATAGGTGATCTCCTGCAGCGTCGGCGAGAAGCGCGGCGTGAGCACGAGCGTGGCTCCGTCCGTGAGGAACCGGTGGTTCTCTCCGTCCTGATCCATGAGGGCAAGGCGTTTCACGCGGCGGTTGAGCGGCCCATTTTCCGCGATGTAGACAACGCGCGTGTCGAAGTACCCGTCTTCGCCGGTGAGCCGCTTGTAGATGGCGTCCGCGATGATGTGCGCGATGCGGCGCCAGTTCTCAGGCACCGTGAAATACGCGAGGCCGAGCATCTGCTGCTCGGCGAACACGTCCCACAGCCGCCATTCCACGCGAAGCCGGCCGTCGGGCATCCGCTGCGCGCGTCCTTGCACGAGCGCCTGGGCGTTGATGACGCGCCAGTCGCCGAAGCGGGGCAGCGCGTCCAGAGATTGCTGCGTCTGGATGAAGGCCCGCTGATCGATCGGCTGGAAGAGCCCTGAGCGCTCGAGGTCGGCCGCTACCACTTTTGCGATATCTTCTCCCGCCTTCGATTCCTGCGGAGAAGCGCCGGTGAACTTGGTCACCGCGATCGGAATGGGGGCAACCACGCCCCGCGTGATGTCGATGCGGAGCTCGGCCAAGGCAGTCCTGGGCACGAAGCTGCCCACGACCCCGGAAAGACCGAGGCACGAACCGAGGCCGAGATTTACGGCACGCCTGCTGAGTTTGATCACAGCATCTCCCTTGGATCGAAATTGAGGACCAAGTCCCGCCACTGGTCGTACTTGTCCGGCGGGAGCTTGTACGGTTGACACTGTGGGTTCAAGACCGCTCTCCGCGCGCTCTCCGCAAAGGCCTGGTAAAAGGGGTCCACGCCAATGCGCATGGTGTTCCGGATTTCAGCCCGACGCACCGTGCCGTCCTGGTTCATCGTCACCTCGATCTCGACGGTCATGTTGTGCGCGTCCTTGGCGCCGGCCGTGACGTTCCAACATTTCCGGATCTGCTGGCGGAGGAGGTCGATCACGCTCATCGAGAGCTCGCGCGTGGGATCGTTCGGCCTGGACGGGTTCTGCAGCGCCTTCGCGATCTGGTTCTCGAACTGATCCTTCTTTTCGTCCTTCGGTTTTGCCTTCGGATCGGGCTTGTCGGGCTTCGGTTGCTGCTTCAGCTGCTCGAGCGTCTTCAGCACCGAAGCAAACTGGTCCGGCGGCTGCGGCTTCCGCTTCGGCTTCGCGTTATTGAGGACGGGCGACGGGACCGCGGCCGGCTTCGGCTTGGCCTCCGGCTCCGGCGGCTTCTCCTTCGCCTTCGGTTTCGGCTCCGGCTCCGGCGGAATGGCGGCGACCTTGGGCTCCGGCGCGCTCGGCTGCGGCGGAGGCGGAGGCGGCGGCGCAGCCTGCGGCTTGGGCGGCGGCGGCGGGGGCGGCGGCGGCGGGGGCGGCGGCGGCGGGGGCGGCGGCTTCGCCTCCTCCGGCTTCTGCTTCGGCTCCTCCTTCGGAAGCGGCGCCGGAGGCGGCGGGTTCGTCACCTCGGAGATGCGGGCGATCTCGACCATGATCGGCGTCTCTGTCGGCGGCGTATCGCGCCGGATGTGGGGCAGGCCCACGTAGGCGACGACCACCACGAGGACGTGCAGCACGGTCGATGAGGCAACGGGCCACCGCATAAGCATTATCGGGTCGTTTTCTTCCGTCGGTCGGGCGTGGGCACCGCTTTCGGCGGTCCGGTGACCAGGGCGACCTTCCGGAATCCGGCGCCGTTCACCGTCCCCATCACCTCCATCACGCGCCCGTAATTGATCGCCTGGTCGCCGCGCACGAAGATGCGGACGTCCGGGTTGTTGCCGGTGATGGCGGTGAGGCGGGGCGCCAGCTCCTCGATCCCGACCTCGGTGTTCTGCAGGAACACCTTCCCGGCGCTGTCGATGGAGATCGAGAGCGGCTCATCCTGGCCGGAGAGCACGGACGCCTTGGTTTGCGGAAGATCGACCTGCACGCCGACGGTGAGCAGCGGCGCCGCCACCATGAAAATGACGAGCAGCACCAGCATCACGTCGACGAACGGCGTGACGTTGATCTCGCTCATCGTGTGATGGCGATGGCGGCGTCCGGTACCGCGGCGTCGTTGCTGGATTGCGGCGCCCATGGGCTCAGCCCCTCGTTTCCATTTCGCGCGAGAGGATGGCGGCGAACTCGCCGGCAAAGCTCTCGAGGCGGCCCGCATAGCGGTCGAGGTCCTTCGAAATCTTGTTGTAGGCGACGACGGCCGGAATTGCCGCCAGGAGGCCAAGCGCCGTCGCGAACAGCGCCTCGGCGATGCCCGGCGCGACGACGACGAGACTCGTGTTCTTGGAAACGGCGATCGACTGGAAGCTGTTCATGATGCCCCAGACCGTGCCGAAGAGACCGACGAACGGCGCCGTCGCTCCGGTCGTCGCCAGGAACGTGAGGTGGCGCTCCGCCCGGTCCATCTCGCGCGAGAGCGTGATGTGCATGACGCGGTCGATCCGTTCGGCGAGGTTGCCGCGCGCCTCGACGACATCGAGGTTGCCCTTCGACGACGTTCGTCGCCACTCGCGCATGGCGGCAACGAAGACCGCCGACATCGGATCGTGCGGCTGGCTGCCGATGCGGTCGTAGAGATCGTCGAGCGAGCGGCCCGACCAGAACGCCGATTCGAACTCGTTGGCGCGCGAATTCAGCCGCCGGAGGCCGACCAGCTTCTCGATGATGATCGCCCAACACCAGATCGAGGCGAGCAACAACGCCACGATGACGGCTTTCACCACCATATCGGCGCGCAGGAACAGCGAGATCATGGAGAAGTCGTGCGCGGCGACCGTTCCCGCGAGCGTGGCAGTTTGAATGGCCGTGGGGTCCATGATCTATCCTTGCTGTTGAGCCGAAGACGAAGGCGTAAGGCAGGCCCGAACGGACCGCGGCATCCGCTGCGGGCGCCCCGCCCCGTCCATGCAGACGAGCGTGATTTCGAGGGCGACGAGGACGGCGCCGTCGCGCCGGACGCGCTGTTCGAGCGTGAGCGAAGCGCCGCTGATCTCGGCGACCCGCGTTTCGACGTCCAGGCGGTCGTCGAGCCGGGCCGGCTTCTTGTAGTCGGCGACGCAGCGGCGGACGACGAAGCCGATCCCCTGCTCCGCCATCATCCGGCCGCTCTCGATCCCGGCCGCGCGCAGCATTTCGGTCCGCGCCCGCTCGGCGAACTTGAGGTAATTCGCGTAATAGACGATGCCGCCCGCGTCGGTGTCCTCGAAATAGACCCGGAGCGGAAACACATGCGCGCCGGCGCGCGCGGCGGATTCGGGCGCCACGTCATTCACCGGCCGCCTCCGCATCCACGAGCAGACCGAGCTGGCCCGCGGCCGCCGCCGGCACCGGAAGGCCGAGATGGCCGTAAGCCTGGCGGCCGAGCATCCGCCCGCGCGGGGTGCGCACGAGGAACCCCTGCTGGATGAGGTAAGGCTCGATGACTTCCTCGATCGTGTCGCGCTCTTCCGACAAGGCCGCCGCCAGCGTATCGACGCCGACGGGGCCGCCGCCGTAGTGATCGGCGATGCAATGGAGATACCGCCGGTCCATGGCATCCAGCCCGCGCTCGTCCACCTCGAGACGCCGGAGCGCGCGGTCGGCGGCCGCGGCGTCGACCCGGGTCGCGCCGCTCACGGCCGCGAAATCGCGCACCCGGCGCAAGAGCCGCCCGGCCACGCGGGGCGTTCCGCGCGCGCGCCGCGCGACCTCGACGGCGCCGTCATCGGCCAGTTGCATTTGGAGCAGCTGGGCGCCGCGGCGCACGATGCGCTCGAGCTCGGCCACGGAATAGAACACCACGCGGAGCGGGATTCCGAAGCGCTCGCGCAAGGGCGTCGTGATGAGGCCCGTTCGGGTCGTCGCGCCGATCAAGGTGAACGGAGGGAGCTCGATGCGGACGGAGCGCGCCGCCGGCCCCTGGCCGATGATGAGATCGAGCTGAAAGTCCTCGAGCGCCGGGTAGAGGATCTCCTCGACGGCCGGGCTGAGGCGGTGGATCTCGTCGATAAAGAGCACGTCGCGGGGCTGCAGGTTCGTGAGAATGGCGGCCAAGTCGCCGGCCTTGACGATCACCGGGCCGGAGGTCGCGCGGAAGCCGACACCGAGCTCGCGGGCGACGATCTGCGCGAGCGTCGTCTTCCCGAGCCCGGGCGGGCCGTAAAGCAGCACATGATCGAGGGCCTCGCCGCGCTTCCGCGCAGCCTCGATGAACACGCGCAGATTCTCGCGGAGCTGGTCCTGGCCGATGAAGTCGTCGAGCACGGCCGGGCGCAACTGGACTTCCGGACGGTCGGCGGCGTTCTCCGCCGCCGCGATCACGCGGCCTTCCTGCACGGGCTCGTCTCTCACGGCGCTCATGCCGCCGGGTGCTCACGCGGAGCGAGCCCCTTGAGCCCGCTCCGGATCAAGGTTTCCACCGAGGCTTCGGTCCCGAGCTCGCTCGCGGCGCGCGAGACCGCGACCAAGGCCTCGGACGCTCCGAAGCCGAGATTGACGAGGGCCGACACCGCATCCGTGATCGGGACTCCGCTGCCCGAGGCCACCGGCTGCTGAACGCGTCCGGCAACCGGAGCCTCGCGGATTTCGAGGGTCTGCGGCAAGGCCGCGATCTTCTCCTTCAGCTCGCTCGCGATACGCCCGGCGAGCTTCGGGCCGACGCCCGGTGCCCGCGACAAGGCGGCGCGATCGCCGGCCGCCACCGCGGTGAACAGCGCATCGGCATCGAGCGTCGACAGAATGGCAAGGCCGAGCTTGGCGCCGACGCCCTGCACCGTCGTCAGCACGCGGAACCAGTCGCGCTCGACCGCGTCAATGAACCCGTAGAGGTGGATGTGGTCCTCGCGAACGTGGGTCTCGACCAGCACGCTCACGGCGCTGCCGACGGCGATGCGGCCGAGCGTGCGCCCCGAGCAGAAGACGAGGTACCCGACGCCGCCGACGTCGATGACGGCGAAGTCGCGGCCGAGGGAATCGATGCGGCCCGTGAGCTTGGCGATCACGGCTTCGCCTCGTGCACGGGCGCCGCCGATATCGCGCGGATAATCCGCCTGGAAATCTGCTCCGCGGTCCCCCGGTGGTGGGCATGGCAGATGGCGACCGCGAGCGCGTCGGCTGCGTCCGCCTCCTGGATGGCGTGGTGCCCGAGGAGCACCCGGACCATCATCTGGATCTGTTCCTTCGCGGCATGGCCGCTGCCGACCACCGTCTTTTTCACCAGGTTGGGCGCGTAATGCGCGACCATGAGGCCGGCAAGCGCCGGGACCGCGAGTGCGACGCCGCGGGCTTGGCCGAGCTTCAAGGTGGAGCTCGGGTTCTTGTTGACGAACGTCTCCTCGACCGCCGCCTCGTCGGGCCGGAACTGAGCGATCACCTGGACAAGCGCCGTGTGCAATTGGGCAAGGCGCTGGGCCAGCGGGAGCTCGCCGTCGGTCTTCACGACACCGTCGCCCACGTGACGGATGCGGTTATCCTGCACTTCGATGACGCCCCACCCGGTGTTTCGCAACCCCGGATCCAGTCCGATCAATCGCATGCGTCTTCCAGTTCCGGCGCCTCAGACGCTGAGCCGCTGCATCACGTCGTCGGGCACGTCGTAGTTGGCGGAGACCCGCTGGACGTCGTCGTTATCTTCGAGGGCGCCCAGAAGGTCGAACAGAGTTTGCGCCTTCTCCGCTTCGCCGACCGGCACGGTATTCAGCGGCTTCCAATCGAGCCTTGCGCTTTCGGGCGCGCCGAACTTGGTTTCCAGCGCATCGCGCACGGCACCGAGATCGTCGGGCGCGCACGCGATCTCATGGCCGGCGTCGCCCGACTGCACGTCGCTGGCGCCGGCGTCGAGAGCCGCCTCGAACATGGCGTCCGCGCCCGCGGCGGCGGCGGGATAGCGGATCAGGCCGACGCGCTCGAACATGAAGGCGACGCTTCCGCTCTCGCCGAGGGTGCCGCCGTTCTTGTCGAACGCGGAGCGCAGCTCGGACGCGATCCGATGCCGGTTGTCGGTAAGCACCTCGATGATCAAGGCGACGCCGCCCGGCCCGTAGCCCTCGTAGCGGACTTCCTCGTAGCTGGCGCCATCCTCAGCGCCCGAGCCGCGCTTGATCGCGCGCTCCACCGTGTCCTTCGGCATGTTCGCGGCCCGCGCCGCCTGAATCGCCGTCCGGAGCCGCGGGTTGGCGGCGGGGTCGGGAAGCCCGGAGCGGGCGGCGGTCGTGAGTTCGCGAATGAGCTTGGTGAAAACTTTGGCGCGGCGGGCGTCTTGGGCGCCCTTCCTGTGCATAATATTCTTGAACTGCGAATGGCCGGCCATCGAAGACGTACCTTATGTGCGCGCACGAAAACGAATCTTATACCATATGTAGTATCTTGAATTAGAAGGCAATATTAAAAAACCGCCCCCTCCTAGCAATGCAATATGGCAACAATCGGGCGCGCGGCCCGAAAGGGAAGCGTGGAGACCCCGGGATCGAGGTTTTCGGGCTAAATCGGCCAGGCGGGCTTGAGGCGTCCGCCAAATCGCAGGGGCGCGATGTGAAGCGCCCGGCCGGTCGCATCGTCGGTCTCGACGTACACGGCGCAAACGGTGGCTTCGCCCTCGGCCGGCTCCAGGCGCTCGCCCGGCATTTTCTTGATGAATCGCGCGACCGCGCCCTTTTTTTCCATCCCGATGACGGAGTCGTAGTCGCCGCACATCCCTAAGTCGCTCTGGTAGGCGGTGCCGCCCGGCAGGATCTGGGCGTCGGCCGTCGGAACGTGGCTATGGGTACCGACCACGACCGAAACGCGGCCGTCGAAGTGGTGGGCCATGGCCATTTTTTCGCTGGTCGCCTCGGCATGCACGTCGAGGATGATGCCGTGGACGCTGCCGCCGAGCCGATGGTTGCCGAGCGCCCGCTCGACGGCCTGGAAAGGGTCGTCGAGCGCGTCCATGAAAAGGCGCCCCATCGCGTTGATCACCAGCACGCGGCGCTCGCCCGGCGCCGAATAAAGGCCGAACCCCTGGCCGGGGGTGCCGGAGGGAAAGTTGATCGGGCGGAGCAAACGACCCTCCTGGCGGATGTAGTCGATGATCTCGCGCCGGTCCCACACGTGGTTTCCGGTGGTGATCACGTCGACGCCCACGGCATAGAAGGACTCGCAAATCTTGTCGGTGATCCCGAACCCGTGGGCCGCGTTCTCGCCGTTCACCACCACGAAGTCGAGCTTCAGCTCCTCGCGGAGGCGTGGCACGTTCGCCTCGATCGCCTCGCGGCCGGTGCGGCCGACCACGTCGCCGCAGATCAGCATTTTCATGCTTGCGCCCCGACCCGCGCAACGGCGCCGCACGCGGCCGCGCGCTCCTCAGTGACGATCCAGTCGAGGCGCTGGTCGTGGCCGTCGCGGGGAACACGCTCGATTTCCTGGAACGAATAGCCGACGCCGACCGCGAGAACCGGCCAACGGCGGAGGCTGGCCAGCGTGCGGTCGTAGAACCCGCCTCCGTAGCCCAGCCGAAACCCCTCCCGGTCGAACGCCAGCAGCGGCGCCAGCACCACATCGGGCGTCACGTCGCCCCGGGCGGCCGGGGGGTGGGACGTCCCGAAGACTCCGGCCTCGAGGGTGTCGCCCGGCGCCCACGCGCGAAAGACGAGCGGCGTTCCCCTCGGCGTGACGACGGGAAGCGCGCATCGGTAGCCGCGCCGATGAAGCTCAGTCAGAAGGGGGCGCGCGTCGATCTCGTCGCCCATCGGCCAGAAGCCGGAGACCGCCGCACCCGGCGCCGGGTGGTTCATGGCGGCCATGGCCGCGAGGTAATTCCGCGCCAGGCGGTCGGCCGCGTTGGCCGCGGATTCCAACGCCATGACGCCCCGGCTGCGGCGATCCTGCGCACGGGCGCGCAGCCGTTTCTTTTCCTCCGCGAGCGGCATGGGGTGGGTCCCGGCCTCGAAAAAAAATGGACGGAGCCGCCTCGGCCGTTAGCTGTGTGATCCTCTGTGGCCTGCGTTACAGGTGGGCGCCATATAACGGATCCACGGATCCGTCAGGGACAGCTCCCGAGAGGAAATTTAGGCCCAGAGATCGTCAGCTTGACGTACCGCGCAGCCGCCGTCCGGTTTTGAATGTAGTCAGCGCGGCGGGATTTGTCCAAGAATTGATCGTGGCCTTCTGGCCCGCGGATCGACTGGGAGAGCCGATCGCGTGATGCCGTAGGAGGGCTGGTCGTAATAGCCCACCCGGTGGAGGAGGCCTTACGTCAATGGATGCAGCATGCGGAAACGCCTAATCCTCCTCTTGAACCGCCCCGTCGTAATCGCACTCATTACGGCAGAACTGCCAATACTTGTTCCGGGCCGGGCCCCATCTGAGACCCTCCAAGTGCGCGTAAAGCGTGAGGTAACCGGCGACCCTCGCGCCCGTGATCCATATGGACGTGACAACATTATCGCCGATGACCTCCCACTGGCCCTTCCGCTTTTGGAAAAGGTAGAAGCTGTTCCCGGCAGAGCCGCCGAACGGCATGATCACGAGCATTTCGTCTTCGCCGTCGTCGTTCAGGTCGTAAAACGCGACCGCCAGGTCGCTCACTTTCTTGTCTCCGCTCTGAAAATAATCACTCATGCTTGAAATTTCGAAGCAGTACTTTCGAAGGAACTCCAGTTCCGGTCCCTGATAATCCTTTTGGAATTTGGTGAACGTTTTTTCCGCTGCGGCCGGAGACGCCAAGACTGTGAGCAACAACACGAGTCGGAGGAGCACGGTTTGTTCCTTAACCACACACAGCAAAAAGTTGCATCATAACTTGCATCACTATTTCAAGAGGAAATAGCTCCGCCTGCAAGAGGGGCTTAAGTCGAGATCATCGTCTGAGAGGCACCCGCTCGAACTCGCGCAGCCGAGTTTCCACCTTACTATCCCAAGGTGTCATTTCAGTTTGATTATCGCCCGAGTTCATCCCCTTCTTCGATACCCAATCGAAGTAATCGCGAACATGATTGGGGCCGCCACGATGCAGGGCGGCTGCCAAGCCGCTCTCGGTCACCGTAATCGTCCCCCGGACGCCTTTGATCTCGGTCCCAATCCGGCCTGCATATTTGCCGATATACTTCTCGACGTAGTCGCCCAACGCGGCCCTCTGCGCTTCCGGATTGTTGAGGAAATCTTCTTGTTGCGGATGCCGTATTTGCCGGTCCAGTTTCCCTTGTTGTCCATTAAACCGGCATCCTTAAGGGCATCAAGGGCATCGGGCCTCAGTTGGTATCGGCCGTAAGCTGGAATTCCATCATCGTCCGTCCTCGTCGTTCCCCAACCGTCATGGGGCTGGCCCTTCGTCTCCTTGTTTGCGATGGCCTCAGGCCAACGCGGGTCGAGTTTATCCTTCGCGCGTGCCGCATCGAGATCGGGCGCAAGCCTTTTCGGCGGTTTCGGTTGTACGTTCGTAACTGTTTTTCCCTGTGGCTTCTCGTCTGGCATTTGCGCCAAAGAGTCATTGCCGGAGCCGTCGATGAGTTCACCCGGCGGTGAATCCTGCGAACTTGCGTCAGCGGGCCTTCCTTCCTCCGCGCCTCGGCCCTCGCCCGCGTCGCTCATGAGCTGAATGCCGTCGCGGGGACCAGCTTGTGCTAAGCTGAGCGGCTTTGCGCTCCCCTCCTCCCGCACGGCGTCGGCGGTCTCGCCCTCCGGCGCCATCCAGCCGTCGGTGTAGAGCTTGTTGTCGCTCTGGAACTGCGTGATGCCGTTGTGGAGCTCGCGGTCGACGATGTCGGTGGGATCGAGGAGCAGGCGTGTGGGGTATACCCGAGCGCCCCCATCGCCCGCTTGGCGGCGAACACGTCGTTCCCCAAGCTCGCGTGGCCCTTGCCGACCTCGCCCCGGAGCGCGAAATGCTCGGGCGCAGGGAAGCCGAAGTCCGAGTCGACAAGTCCCGGACGACCGCGCCCGTGCACGAACCGCATGGCGGTTTTGGTCTCGCCGCCCGGCTTCATCCAGCCGTCCGCCGTAAGGTCGTGATCCTTCTGGAACCGCGCGATCGATTGGAACAGCCGTCCGTCGGGGTAAGGGGTGATGCCGTAGGAGGGCTGGTCGTAATAGCCTCCCGGTTGAGCAGGGTTTTGACGTTGAGGACGTCGGCCTCATCTGCGGGACTGTTGCGCGCGAGCAGCGTGTTCAGGGCGAAATCCTCGGCCATCGGGCATCTCACCTGGATATCTATATGCGCATATGTATATACTTGACGCGCAATGTTGTCCAGGAGTTTCTTTCGCGAGCGCCGAGAGTGATGAAAAATCGAGGACTTATACCAGCGCTCTTTGGTACTGACCCGTCCCCATGGTCATGGCCGGGCTTGTCCCGGCCATCCATGCCCTTGAACTGATTGTTTTTTTTAAGACGTGGATGCCCGCGACAAGCGCGGGCATGACGAGTCAATATTAGCGGCGCTTGGTATTAGGGTCGTTCGAAGCGTACGGCAACATCTTCGATGCGCTGGGTCAATTCATCCAGGCGCTCGCCGAGGGCATTTTCGAGCTGAACCCGAGCGGCGGTAGCGGTCTCGACCTTGCGGAGCCGCTCCAATTCTCCGTAGGCATCGGAGAGCTCGTCGGCGACGAGCAACGATACCATGACGAGAAGGCGCGCGTCATCGATCTGCCCGACCGAGGCCACCAGCTCGCCGATTCGCTTGTCGATGCAGGCGCCGAGGCGCTTCAGATGGGCTTCCTGGCCGTCATCGCAGGCGATCTGGTACTTGCGGCCGTTGATGTCGACGGCGACTTGCCCCATATCAATCGTCCAACAGGCTCTTCAGCCTGAGAATGGTCGCGTCGAGGCGGCGCTCCACCTGCGTCTGCAGCTCGTTAAGACGCCGGTTCTCGCCTTCCGACTGGGCGCGCTCGGCCGGATCGGCTGCGGGAGCCGGGCGAGCCGCCGCTTCAAGCCGCGACACCGCGCGGATGAGGCGGTCGTGCGCGCATTCAAGCCTATTCTGTTTTTGGATCGTGGGGTTCGTCGTCACCCGTACCGGCTCTTCAAGTTGCGCCGTTCGTGCGAACGGCGGCAAACCATATGGCGCGCTCCGGAAACTTTCAACCGCTCTCCGAAGATCGGAAAATATCCCATTGACGGAAGCCGCAGATGGCTTGATCTTGCCGCCTCTTTCGGGGTCGCCTGGGGGCGCTGCCGAAGACGGATTTCAGACCCTCTAGGGACCCGCGGATGAACGAAACGACGGAGGACTGACATGGTTTTGCGAGTCGGCATCAACGGCTTCGGCCGTATCGGGCGCCTGGTCTTGCGCGCGATAATCGAGTCGAAGCGCAACGACATCGAGGTGGTCGGCGTCAACGACCTCGGATCGCCGGAAGCCAATGCCCACCTGCTGAAGTACGATTCCGTTCACGGCACGCTGCCGGCCGACGTCTCGATCGAGAACAGCACGATGATCGTCGAGCGGCGGGCGATCCGCGTGATCGCCGAGAAGGACCCGACCAAGCTTCCGTGGAAGGAGCTCGGCGTCGAGGTCGCCCTCGAATGCACCGGGCGCTTCACCGATCGCGAGAAGGCGGAAGCGCACCTCACGGCGGGCGCGAAGAAGGTGTTGATCTCGGCGCCGGCGAAAGGCGTCGACTTGACCGTCGTCTACGGCGTCAACGAGGACAAGCTCACGAAGAGCCAGACGGTCATCTCGAACGCGTCCTGCACGACCAACTGCCTCGCCCCGGTCGCCCATATCCTGCACAAGGCGTTCGGGATCGAGAAAGGCTACATGACGACGGTTCACTCCTTCACCGGCGATCAGCGGACGGTCGACACCCTGCACGAGGATCCCCGCCGCGCGCGGGCGGCGTCGGTCTCCATGATCCCGACGACGACCGGGGCCGCCAAGGCGGTCGGGCTCGTGCTGCCCGAGCTCGCCGGCAAGCTCGACGGAACCTCGATCCGGGTGCCGACGCCCAACGTCTCGCTCATCGATTTCAACTTCCTCGCCGGCCGCGACACGACCGCCGAGGAGATCAACAAGGCGATGATCGAGGCGTCCAAGAGCAAGCGCCTGAAGGGCGTGCTTGCGGTCACCGACAAGCCGCTCGTCTCGGTCGACTTCAACCACGATCCGCACAGCGCGACGTTCGACCTGACCCAGACCCAGGTCATCGGCGGCAACTTCTGCCGGGTGCTCGCCTGGTACGACAACGAGTGGGGCTTCTCGAACCGCATGGGCGACACGGCCGTCGCGTTCGCCGGCGCCAAGTAGCGCTGCGGGGCGCCGCTTCTGCACCTTCGGACTCGAGACCAAGCCATGAGCGGCCGCCCCATCATCATCCACGATCTCGCGCAGGCCAACGCGGCGCTTGCCGCGGCCGAAGCGTTGTCCACGCCCGTGGTGGTCCGGAGCGCCCCCGGCGCCGCCGCCTCGCTCGGCGCGGCCGTGTTCCGCGACATCGTCACGGAGGCCCGGAAGGCGCATCCGGCGGCTCAGGTAACGGCCGTGCTCGACTGCGGCGGCGACGCGGGCCATGCGCTGAACGCGCTTCGGCACGGGATCGGCCGCATTCGCGTCCGGCTTCGCACCGACGTGAGAGCGCGCATCCTCGACATCGCCGCCCAGTCGGGCGCCACGGTCGAAGACGCAGGCGACGAGCAGGCCGCGCTCGACCTGCTGGATGCCGAGGACGCGTACGCCGAGGCGCGCGCCTGGCTGGAACGGGACTGACATGGCGGCGGACATGGAAGAGGAATATCCCGGCTGCCGGCTCTACCTGATCACGCCGCCGAAATTCGAGCCGCGCGCGCTCGCCGACGATCTTGCCCGCGCGCTCGACGCGGGCGACGTGGGCTGCGTCCAGCTCCGGCTGAAAGATACGGATGACGACGCGATCCGCCGCGCGGCCGAGCTCCTCCTGCCCGTCGCGCGCACCCGACGCGTGCCCTTCCTGATGAACGACCGGCCCGATCTTGCCGCCGCCACGGGATGCGACGGCGTCCACGTCGGCCAGGAGGATGCGTCCTATGACAAGGCGCGCGCCGCCGTCGGTCGCGACCGCGTCGTCGGCGTCACCTGCCACGACTCGCGCCACCTCGCGATCGACGCGGCCGAGATGGGGGCCGACTACGTGGCCTTCGGCGCGTTCTTCGCGAGCGCCACCAAGGCGCCGAAGACGGCCGCCGACATCGAGCTTCTCCAGTGGTGGGCCGAGGTGATGGTCGTGCCTTGCGCCGCGATCGGCGGGATCACGGTCGACAACTGCCCGCCGCTCATCGAGGCCGGCGCCGACTTCCTCGCCGTGATCTCCGGCGTCTGGGGCTACGCGGGCGGGCCCGCGGCGGCGGTCAAGGCGTTCAACGCGGTCATCGCGCGGACGCCCAGGCGGGTGTGATGGGACATCCGTCCGTTGCTTCGCCCCCGTCAAGCTGGTAGCTTCCGCGCCGCCGGCACCCGGCGCCATCCTTTGAAGAGCGGAACGACCCCATGAGAATCATCGGCAACGACCTTCGCCCCGGCATGGTCATCGAGCACCAGGGCAAGCTCTGGCGCGTGGCGAAGATATCGCGCTCGCAGCGCGAGCAGCGCGAGGCCTACACCCAGGCCGACCTCAAGGCCGTGCGCGACGGCCACAAGATCGTCGCCCGCTTCGCGTCGTCCGAAAACGTCGAGCGCGCGCACCTGGAGGCGAAGGATTTCCAGTACCTCTACACCGACGGCGACCTCCACACGTTCATGGACAGCAAGACCTATGAGCAGGTCACCGTGAGCGCGGAGACGATCGGCGAGGACCAGGTTCCCTATCTGCAAGAGAACATCAACGTCAGCATCAATTTCCACGAAGGCGTGCCGATCGCGGTCGCGTTGCCGCAGACCGCGGTGCTGAAGGTGGTCGAGGCCGACGCCGTGGTGAAACGGCAGACCGCGTCATCGTCCTACAAGCCGGCCGTGCTCGAGAACGGTGTCCGCACATCGGTGCCGCCGCACATCGGGATTGGTTCCCGCATCGTCGTCAACACGGCCGACGGCGCCTACGTCGAACGCGCGAAGGACTGAGGCTTAGGCCGGCGCATGGCGCAGGAGTCGGCCCTTCTCAACGTCATGACCGGGGCCGCGCGCAAGGCCGCCCGCGGCCTCGTCCGCGACTTCGGCGAAGTGGAGAACCTGCAGGTTTCGCGGAAAGGTCCGGCCGATTTCGTCAGCGCGGCCGACCACAAGGCCGAGCGCATCGTGTGCGCCGAGCTCAGGAAGGCGCGCCCCCGGTACGGCATCCTCAGCGAGGAGTCCGGCCTCACCGAGGGCGCCGACACGTCGAACCGCTGGATCGTCGACCCGCTCGACGGGACGACCAACTTCCTTCACGGGCTCGCCCATTTCGCCATCTCGATCGGGCTCGAGCGCGACGCCGAGCTGATCGCGGGCGTCATCTACGCGCCGGTCCTCGATCAACTGTTCGTCGCTGAAAAGGGCCAAGGCGCACGCCTGAACGGGAACCGGCTCCGGGTCTCCGCGCGGAAGCAGATGGGAGACGCCCTTTTTGCCACCGGCATTCCGTTCATGGGGGTCGGCGATCATGAGCGCGTCCTTCAGGAGGTCGGGGCGGTCATGGCCGTGTCGGCGGGCGTCCGCCGATTCGGCACGGCGTCGCTCGACCTCGCGTACGTCGCCGCCGGGCGCTTCGAAGGCTTCTGGGAAACAGGCTTGTACCCGTGGGACATGGCGGCCGGAATCGTGCTCGTGCGCGAGGCCGGCGGCTACGTGAGCGAGATCGGCGGCGGCACCGAGATGATGAAGAATCGCAACATCCTCGCCGCCAACGATTCGCTGCATCAGCCGCTCGGCCGGATTCTCCGGTCGGTCGCCACACAAAAGCCACAGTAGCGGGCAACTCCTGGGAACGCCGGAGACGCGCACCCACCCGCGAGCGGCGCGGAGTTGCCGGCCGCGGACCGGCCGCGCGCAACCAAATCCGTTGTCCCGCCGCACTCCGTTGGCTATGGTAAGCCTCAGAAATCGGGTTCGGGTGGACGATCCCGTCGCGGTCGTCCGGGGATGCGTCTCAGGCCATCGTTGGGGAGTTGTTTCGTGAACGACGACCGTCATCGCCATCGCCTTGGCCCGTCCGCGAGGCGGCTCTTGGTGATTATCGCCGCCGCTCCCTTCTATCTCGCCGCGCATCACGCAAGCGCACAGTTCGACGCGGACGGCCGGGTCACCATCGATCTCAGCGTGCTGGAGGACGGCGGCTACAATCGCCCGCGCGCCATGGCGCCTGGTGCATCCGGCAGCCGGCGCTCCGCGGCCCCGGCAACAGCAGCGGCCCCGGCGTCGCAGTTCTATGGACTGCCGGGCATGCAGATGCAGGACGAGCCACCCCCGCGCGCGGAGAGGCGCCCCAGTCAGCCGCAGCAAGCCGAGCGCCCGGTGAAGAAGGCGGAAGCGCCGCCGGCAAAGGCCCCGGCACCCGCCAAGCGTGAGAGCGCGCCGCTTCCACCCGTCGCCTCCGCGGTTCCGGCGCCTCCCCGCATCGCCGACGCTTCGCCACAACGGCCGGCGACCCCGGCTCCGCCACCGCCGGCCGCATCGCCTCCGTCTCCGCCCCTGCCCTCCGCGTCCACCCAGGCCCTTCCATCCCAGACGCTGGCGGCTCCCATCGTTCCGTCCCAGACGCTCGGCGGCCCGTCGGCGTCGCCGGCCGCCGTTCCGCCCCCCCCGCCGCCGCCTGCCGCTGCCGGCCCCGCGAGCCCGGCACCGGCGGCCAAGCCGGCCCCGGCCCAGCAAAGCAAGCCCGGCGGCGCCAAGCCGACGGAGCAAGCGGCGCGCCCACCCACCGACGTGCTGCAGGGGCGGGTTCTCCAGATCCGCTTCACGGGTGAGGACGTCCGCATCCCGGCCGACGGCCAAAGCGGGCTCAAGACGCTCGCCGAGAAGATCAAGGACAACGACAGCGTCCGCCTGCAGCTCACCGCCTACGCGGGCGGCGACCAGGTGACCGACAGCAAGGCACGGCGGCTCTCCCTTTCCCGCGCGCTCGCCGTCCGGACGTTCCTGATCGAACAGGGCGTGCGCAGCACCCGCGTCGAGGTTCGCGCGCTCGGCGACAAGGTGCCTGACGAGCCGCTCAACCGGGTCGACGTGACAATCGCCGACCGGTAGAGCATGATTTTCCTAGATGGAACCAGTTGCGCCGGAGCCATTTTTCGACGCGGGCAGGAGCGGGGCGCAGCGCGTAGCGGGGACTACGGGCAAGCCCCGCGACGAACCCGCGTCGAAAAATCGCCGGCCCTTCAGGTTGCATCCTGGCGGGCGCCCGCCAGGATGCAACGCAGATGATTCCATCTAGGAGAATCATGCTCTAATGGCGCGCAATCCCGCCAGGCCGTTCGACGACGCGCCCGCGATGACGCGGCCGCAGCGCTATCTCATCCGCATGATCGTGTTCCTGATCGCGGTGCTGTTGCTCACCGCGATCCTCTTCCGACCGCTCGCCGTCGCGTTCATGACCAATCCGCCGCTCAACGGCTTCATCCTCGGCGTGTTCCTGCTCGGCATCCTTTATAACTTCCGCCAGGTGGCGATGCTCTATCCGGAAGTCGGCTGGATCGAGAACTTCCGCCAGCGGCGCGGCATCATCTCGCAGCGCCGGCCGCCCAAGCTCTTGTCGCCGATGGCGACGATGCTCGGCGAACGGCAGGACCGCTTGAGCCTCTCGGCGACGTCCATGCGCTCGCTGCTCGACGGGATCAGCTCCAGGCTGGATGAGTCGCGGGACATGTCCCGCTACATGATCGGGCTCCTGATCTTCTTGGGCTTGCTCGGCACCTTCTGGGGCCTCATGCAGACGGTGTCTTCCATCCGCGAAGTGATCGGCGGTCTGACGATGGGAGGCGGCGACGTCGCCATGATCTTCCAGAACATGAAGCGGGGGCTCGAGCTTCCGCTCGGCGGCATGGGCACGGCGTTCACGTCGTCGCTCTTCGGCCTCGGCGGCTCGCTCGTGCTGGGCTTCCTCGATCTGCAGGCGGGCCAGGCGCAGAACCGCTTCTTCAACGACTTGGAAGAATGGCTTTCGAGCCTGACGCGCCTTTCGAGCGGCTCCCTTTCCGGCGACGGGGATCAGACGGTCCCGGCCTATGTGCAGGCGCTCCTCGAGCAGACGGCGGACAGCCTCGAGAACCTGCAGCGCACGATCATCAAGGGCGAAGAGAACCACATCGAGGTCAACAACAGTCTCCGCGGGCTCGGGGAAAAGCTCGGCATCCTCACCGATCACATGCGGACCGAGCAGACGGTGATGCGGAGCCTCGCCGAGACGCAAGTCGAGTTGAAGCCCGTCCTCGTCCAGATCGCCGACATGCGGCTTCCGAACGCCCAACAGAGCGGGATGGACGAGACGACGCGCGCGCACATCCGTAATCTCGACATGCAGCTCGCGCGCCTGGTCGAGGAGCTGCGCGCCGGCCGCCAGGATCTCGTCCAGAACATGCGGAGCGAGATCAAGCTCCTCGCCCGCACCATGGCGGCCCTCGCCGAAAGCGCCGAGCGGTAGGACATCGAATTCGGCATGTGCGCCGCATTCTTTCTTTTCGTCACCCCCGCGCCAGGGGTCTGCGGGGGAATCCCCCGCAAGAGGCCCCCTTCCGCGGGGGTCCAGTGGCAAGCACCAGGTCTCGCCGTCCTGGATTCCCTCCCGGGGGTATGGGGGAATCCCCCAAAAGCAACCCCCTTCCGCGGGAATGACGGTGGGTGGCGCTGATGCCGGTCGCGCGCCGCCGCTCCGAGCACAGCCTCAACATCTGGCCGGGCTTCGTCGATGCCCTCGCCACGCTGTTGATGGTTCTGATCTTCCTGCTGCTCGTCTTCATGCTCGCCCAGTTTTTCCTGAACGAAGTGATCTCCGGCCGCGATCAGGCGCTCCAGCGGCTCGACCGCCGCATCAGCGAGCTCACGGACCTGCTCGCGCTCGAGCGGAAGACGAACGAGAGCATGCGCGACGACCTGACCCGCCTCTCGCAGGAATTCCAGGCCTCCGTCATCGCGCGCGACGACATGCAGACGACGCTGGAGACGGCGACGCGACGCGCCCAGCGCGCCGAGGAGTCCATGAGCTCGCTCTCGGCGACGCTGGAGGCCGAGCGCACCAAGACCATCGAGCAGCTGCGGGAGATTTCGCGTTTGGCCGGCGAAATCGAGCGGCTCGCGGCTTTGCGCGACGAGCTCCGGGCCGAGGTCGCAAGTCTCGGCGGCAAGCTCAAGACCTCGGAATCGAAGGTGATCGAGGAGCGCAACCTCTCGGAAAGCGCGCGCGCCGAAGTCGCCCTCCTCAACCGCCAGCTCGCCCAGCTTCGCGAACAGCTCGCGCGGCTGAACGAAATCCTCGAGGCCTCCGAGAAGCTCAGCAAGGACCAGAAGGTGGAGATCGCCCAGCTCGGGAGCCGCCTCAATGCGGCGCTCGCGTCCAAGGTGCAGGAGCTCTCCCGCTACCGCTCCGAGTTCTTCGGGCGGCTCAGGGAGATCCTCGGCAACCACCCGGGCATCCGCATCGTCGGCGACCGCTTCGTGTTTCAATCGGAGCTTTTGTTCGAAACCGGGTCGGCCGACATCGGCGAGCAAGGGAAGGTCCAGCTCGACCGGCTCGCCGCCACGCTGATCGATATTTCGAGCCGGATTCCGCCGGACATCGACTGGATCATGCAGATCGAGGGACATACCGACCGGGTTCCGATCAAGACCGCGCGCTTCCCCTCGAACTGGGAGCTTTCGACCGGGCGCGCGCTCTCGGTCGTGCAGTACTTGAGCAGCCGGGGCTTGCCCGCGAACCGGCTCGCCGCCGCCGGCTACGGCGAGTTCCACCCGCTCGACGACCGCAACGACGAGATCGCCCTCCGGCGCAACCGCCGCATCGAACTGAAGCTCACGTCCCGCTAACAGGCGGTTTCATGCTGCCGCTCTTTCTGATTGTTTTCATCGACCTCGTTGGGTTCGGGATCATCATTCCACTGCTCCCGTTCTATGCGGAGTCGTTCGACGCGAGCCCGTTCATCGTCGGTCTCCTGATGGCGAGCTACTCGGCCGCGCAACTGGTCACCGCGCCGGTCTGGGGACGCCTCAGCGACCGCTGGGGGCGGCGGCCCGTCATGCTGCTGACCATCCCCGGGCTCATCGTCTCTTACCTTTGGCTCGGCGTCGCCGACAGCCTCTGGATGCTGTTCGCCGCGCGCACGCTCGGCGGCCTCATGGCCGGCAACATCGCGACCGCGTTCGCCTACATGGCGGATGTGACGACGCGGGAGACGCGCGCGCGCGGAATGGGACTGATCGGGGCCGCATTCGGCTTGGGCTTCATCACCGGACCCGCGATCGGAGGGCTTTTGGCGGGAGCCGATCCGGTGACGGCGGACTTTCACACGCCTTCCTTCGCCGCCGCGCTTCTCTCCGCCGTCGCATGGATCGCCACCGTCTTTCTCCTCGAAGAGTCCCGTCCGCGCGCGGTCCGCGAGCGGGCCAAGTCGGCCCCCGACCGCCGCTCCCTCGCCGAGACCCTCCGCCATCCCCGGCTCGGGCTCCTGATCGGCCTTTCCTTCATGACGACCTTCGTCTTCGCCGGTCTCGAGGCCACCTTCGCGCTCTGGTCGCACCGGCGGTTCGGCTGGGGACCGGAGCAGAACGGCTATCTCTTCGCCGGCGTCGGCCTGACAAGCGCGCTCGTGCAGGGCGTCTTCGTCGGCCGCATGGCGCGCGCGTTCGGCGAACGGCACCTGATGATGCAAGGCGCGCTTGCGCTCGGCGCCGGCCTCGCCCTCGTGCCGTTCGCGAGCCATGTCGCCGTGCTGGTCGGCGCCCTTCTGCTCGCCGGCTACGGCTTCAGCCTGATCACCCCCGCCCTCAACAGCCTGATCTCGTTCGAAGCCGCCGACGACCAACAGGGCGCGGTCATGGGCGTGACCCGCTCCGCGATCACGGCGGCCCGTGTCGCGGGTCCCGCGTGGGCGGGCCTTCTCTTCTCGTGGCTCGGGCCGGACTGGCCGTTCTACGCGGGCGCCCTCGTGATGGGCCTGGTTGCGTTCCTGATCACCCGGGTCATCGCCGCCGCGGCGCATGCGGCGAGCACGGCGAAGCGGGCGTCCCCCGAAAACCCCGCTTGAAGAGTGGGTGGCCTCCGCTATATAACCGGCGCATGAAAAAAGGCATTCATCCCGAATACCATGAGATCACCGTCACCATGACCGACGGCACCTCGTTCAAGACGAAGTCCACGTGGGGCAAGGCGGGCGACACGCTTCGGTTGGACATCGACCCGAAAACCCATCCGGCCTGGACGGGTGTCCACCGCCTCTCCGACTTGGGCGGCCAGCTCGCAAAATTCAACAAGAAATTCAAGGGCCTTGAGATCAAGAAGTAGGCACGAGCGCCTCCGTGCACGGCGATGAGCGCCGGCCATTGGGCCGGCGTTTTGATTCGGCAACATGGTTAACGTAAGGTTGCCTTCAGAAAATGGCAAAATGTCTCAGTATTGCGGGCACTTACTGCCCCTGTTATAGTGCCCGTGGGAAAAAGCGGCTGAATCTTGCTGATTCCGGCCGCCGCACGATCGAGGGGAGAGGAAATCTCCGCACCGGCAAGCGTGCTAGGCGCTCGCGTGGATTCGTGCCAACCAGAACGGTGGGCTAGGTTTTATGGCGAACGAGACAAACTTCGAAGTCCAAGTCCAGCAGGGCCAGGCAGGCCGCTGGAGCATCCACGCGCGCTATCCGGCGAACAAGAAGGACGCGGCCCTCGAGGACGGCAAGCACCTGGAGAAGATGCCGGGTGTGACGGCGGTCAAGGTCGTTAAGGAAGTTTACGACGCCGAAAAAGGCACGAGCTCCGAATTCATCATCTTCAAAAGCTCCGGGTTGAAGGCGGCGGCAGCGGCGCCGTCGCCCGCAAAAGGCGGCGACAGGTCCCCGCGCATCGAACCAAGACGCGCTCCGGTCGAGACGCGTGCGGCGCCGAGCTTCGATGCGCCCGAGCCGCATGTGAAAAAGCGCCCGGTCAAAAAAGGAAAGTCGACGAGCCTGGTTTCCGTCGTCGTCCGCATCCTCTGCATCGTCCTCTTCAGCATCGCCACGGCCGCCGCCGCGAGGGGCATGGCGAGCGTGTGGCTGCACGACGTTACCGTCTTCGGCACCCGGATGGTCGGCAACGCGAAGGAGAACGCGCTGTTCGGCGTGTTCGTCGGAGCGTTTTTGTTGGCCGCCGTGATCACCGGCCCCGTGCTGCTCGGCGGCGTCCGGCTCTCGCCGGCGCAACGCAGCCCCCGCCCGATCGTTCCGAAACAGGCCCCGGCGCCCGTCCGCGTCGCGCGGTCCAGCGCGCCCGCGCCCTCGGCGCAGGATTTGCGCGACGCCGCGGCCGAGTTGCGCTCGGCCGACGGCGACACCCCGGCCGAGGAGAAGGCGGCCGAGGAGAACCCGGGCGAAGAAAAGAAGGCGGCCGAAGACGAGGACGCCGAGAAGCTCGGCGTCGTGCTCGATGCCGAATCGCAGCCGCCGCCGGCCGAAGGCCAGGAGGGGTCGACCGTCTTCAAACAGAAGGACTACATTCTCAAGTTCATCGGCGATGCGCTCCGCGGCGCCCAAGCCGATCCGCGCACCATGGACAATTTCAACAAGTTCGGGCTCAACCTGTTTCTCGCCGGCGCCGGCGAGATCCTCGCCCAGAACCGGAGCCTGAGCCAGGCGGAACGCGTCGCCATCCTGACGGGCGTCGTGCAAGGCCTCGGCTTCAAGAAATCCCACGCCCAGTCCTTCTCCGAGCGCTACGAGGAATATCTGCTGCAGGACGCCCGCTACATGCAGATGTATCAAGCGGGCCGTAACGCGATGAACACGTATTTCACCGACAACGGTCACATCGGCAAGAACCTGCAGGCGGCGATGGGGGAGTGGAACAAGCCGAAGCCGAGGGAGGAATCGTCCGGCCTCATCACCGTGCTGTTCACCGACATCGCGGGCTCGACGGCGATGACCCAGCGCTTGGGCGACGCCGGGGCGCAACAGGTGGTGCGCGCCCACAACCGCATCGTGCGCGAGGCGCTGAGCGCCTGCAGCGGCCGCGAGATCAAGCACACCGGCGACGGCATCATGGCCTCCTTCGCCAAGGTCACCGACGGGCTCGATGCCGCCATCCAGATCCAGCGCGGGTGCGCCCAGCACACGGTGCAGAACCCGGGTCTTCCGCTCACGCTGAAGATCGGCATCAACGCCGGGGAGCCGATCGCCGAGGACAACGATCTTTTCGGCACCACCGTGCAGATGACGGCCCGCATCTGCGACAAGGCCAAAGGCGAAGAGATCCTGGTTTCGGAGATCGTGAAGGGCATCTGCGCCGGAAAGACCTACGACTTCGTCAACCGCGGCGGTTTCGCGATGAAGGGCTTCGACGGCGATCAGACGCTGTTCGAGGTTCAATGGCGGCAGGGCGGAGCGGCACGGCCCGCGGCCCAGCCGGCAGCCCCCGCACAGCCGAAGCCCGCCCCGGCAGCCGCGCGCCCGGCGCAGGCCGCGGGAGCCGCGCGGCCCGCCGCCAGCAACAATGTCCGCCCGATCGCGGGAAGCGCTCGGCCCGCTGCCGCCACCAGCCAGCCACGCCCGGCGCCGGCGCGCCCCGCCGCCTCGGCCGGCGGCCAGACCAAACTCCGTTAATAAGGCTTATACCAGCGCTCTTTGGTACTGACCCGTCCCCGTGGTCATGGCCGGGCTTGTCCCGGCCATCCATGACCTTGAACTGATTGTCTTTTTTAAGACGTGGATGCCCGCGACAAGCGCGGCCATGACGAGTCAATATTAGCGGCGCTTGG
>SHVQ01000016.1 GCA_009694195.1 Rhodospirillales bacterium | reverse complement strand
GATCAAGGCCCCATCCATGAGCGGCAAGTATAAGCGGCGCATGTTCCGAAGTCCCGCCACATAACGCCGCACGACGACCGCGCGGGGAACGTCGTGGCCTCCCTCTCTCACGCGCCGGGCTACGCGCGCCACCGCCGCCTCGGCCGACGGCAACCAAAGGAAGACCAGGGCCAAGCGGTAACCGGCGTCGCGGCAGGAACGCAACAGGCGGATGTGGCCTCGCTCGGCGCACGTCGTCTCGAACGCGAAGCTCTCGCCGTCGAGGGCCAGCTTATGGATGCGCTCGATCATCAAGCGGCCGGCGGCGAAGGCCGCGCCTTGCGCGTTGAACGGGGAAAGTCCGCGCGCGATCTCGTCGGCATTGACGAATTCTCGGATTCCGAGCGCCGCCGGCAGCAGCCGGGGAGCCATCGTGGTCTTGCCGGCCCCGTTGGGCCCGCCGATAACGATGAGGTCCTTCACTTACCCGGCCTATCCCGGTCGCCGCCCGCCCGCGCCCGCGTCCGTCCGCCCCGCGCGGATGCGCTTGATCTCGATCATGCTCTTGCACGCGAAGCACTGGCCGCAAGGCAGGAACTTGCTCTTTTTGACGACGGGCTTTCGGCAGGACCACGCGGTCTCGGCGAGCTCTTCGGGGATGGACTCGTAGATATCCAGCTTCTTCTGGACGTGGGCGGAGGCGAGAAACTTGAGCGGCCAGACCCACTCGGGCTTCCGCCGCTTGTGGATGAAGCCCGCGTGGAATACGGCGGCGCCCTCCGAGAGCTCCCAAAACGGCGGCGTGATATGGCCGGTCATCACGAGGTCGATGTTGCCGCCGAGCGCCGTGCACAGCCGGAACGCCGTGAACAGCGAGAGCTGCAAATCGGTGCCGCCGCCTTTGCCGACGTTGAACTCGCTGCGGGATTCGCTGTAGTCGAACGGCCGATAATGCTTGCGGATGTACTTGAGCGCATTCGCGACCGAGCGCTTTTCGACCTTGCAGCGGTTTTCGAAGTTCACGATCTCGATATGATGGGCGTGAACGGCATGGTTGGTCTCCTTCAGCACCGTGCCGAGGAGCGCGATCGAGTCGAGCCCGCCGGACAGCATCACGATGGTTCTCACGTTGGCGGGTGGGCGACCCGCGAACGTTTTCTCGAGGCATTTTTGCAGCGCCGCCGCCATGGCGCGGTTGTGGGGATAGCCGAAGGCCGGCGTTTCGGCGCGTGCTTCCGTTTCCGGCTCCCTCCCGCCGGGTTTGGCGCCGGATTTGGCAATATCGTTGAACTTTGCCATGGAGATTCAATTCTGCTCAAACAAACGGGGGGCCGAGAAACCACGTGACCAGGGAGGTCCGCGTCCCCTTCGTCACCTCGGATACCCGATGGAACAGCGAGGACGCGAACACCACGACCGACCCTTGTGCCCGCGCCTCCGTCAGGGTCTTGATCCGCCGAGCGGCATTATCAGGGGTATCCCTGGGGTCCTCCAACATAAAATCGCCGCCCTCGTAGGCATCCCCCTCGGAGAGCGTCACCGTCACGCTCAGCTTCCGAACGAGGCCCGGCCAACGTGAATCCTCCGGGTAAGGCTTGATCCGTTGATCCGTGTGCCAGTCGTAGAAATCGCCTGGCGTGTACTTGGTGAATTGGATGGGCTCGGCCTCGGTGATCGCCCATTTCCAGAACCGCCGGTTCGTAACCCGGAGGCACTGGTCGATGGGTTTGCGAATCCAGTCATTTTCCGGCCGATGGCCGAACCAGGTGACGCTCGACTTGCGCGTCTGCCGGGTGGCGTCCCGGAGCACTTCGCCCTGCTTCAGCTCCTGCCTGGCCGCGGCGGCGATGATTTTTTCGCAGAAATCCTTGGGAAAATAGGACTTCCAGACCCAGTAGGCGTGCTCAAGGCGCATCGTAGGCTCGTCTGGCGGGCATTGTGGCTGCCGCCCGTCCGGGTACTAAGACCAAGGGAGTGACCTTATACGTGATAACGGTCGGAATTAGTATGACTCTGGCGGACGCGGTTCCTATCATCCGCCCCGTGAGATTTGTAGGTGTCACCGTCTCCACGCTCTCAATCCAGCAGAACTGCGCCATAAACAGGGATCAAAATGGCTGAAGAACCGCAACGGCCCGAGGCCGACGAAGAAGAAGAGAACCAGAACCAGGACGACCGCCAAGTCCTGGATGATCTTACGGTTCTGACGGACAGCGCCGGGCCGCTCGACGAGGAAACCGAGGGTCAGACCGGTGTCGGCGACGACACCGAGCCCGAAGACACGTCGCGCGCGACCATTCACACCGGCAGCCAGGAGACAAACGCCCAAATTCTCGCGGACCTGCCCCAGGAAGGCGGGACGAGCGAAGACAGCGAAGTCGAGGCCTCCCAATTCCAGGCCGAGGACGTAAATAATATCGAAGGCATCGAGGCGTCCGAGTCGGAGGATGCGCCGATCAACGTGCGGGCCGATCAGGAAGGCCCGCCGCCGAATCAATCCAGCGAGACGGAAGCGCAGCCGGCGCCCGGCCCCGCCGCGGCCGCTGATGCCCCGCCGCCCCCACCGCCGCCTCCGCCGCCGGCCGCAGCCGGGACCGATGCGGATGCGGCTGGCGACGACGTTCCGCCGCCTCCGCCGCTCGGTGCCGCGGCTGAGGTTGCAGTGGCTGCCGATGAGGAACCCGAGCCTGAACCTGAGCCTGAACCTGAGCTGGAGCCCGAGCCCGAGCCGGAACCCGAGCCCGAGCCGGAACCTGAGCCTGAGCCCGAACCCGAGCCGGAGCCCGAGCCGGAGCCTGAGCCTGAGCCTGAGCCTGAGCCTGAGCCTGAGCCTGAGCCTGAGCCTGAGCCTGAGCCGGATACCGACCTGACAGCCGAGACGCCGACGCTGCACGTCGCACCGGTGACCGGTGCCGAAGACAGCGCCATCCCGCTCAATCTGCAGGCGGCGCTTTCCGACACCGACGGCTCGGAGACGCTGTCCGTCACCATTACCGGTCTGCCCGAAGGCGCCACGCTATCCGCAGGCACCGACAACGGCGACGGCACCTGGACCTTGGATTCGGCTGTGCTGGGGCCGCTCGACGATGTGCTTGAAAACCTCACGATCACGCCGCCGCAGGACTTCTACGGCGATCTGAATCTGTCAGTGGTCGCGACGTCGACGGAAGACGGCAGCAACGACACTGCCGCGACCACGACTCAGACGTTCGGCGTCACGGTCACGCCGGTCGCGGACAACCCGATCATCGAAACCGAAAACGCCTCCGGTCTCGAAAATACGGCCGTCGAGCTGAACCTCGACGCGCACATGGAGGCGTTCAATGTGGAACAGATCGCCGACATCATCATCGGCGGAATCCCTCCGGGGGCGTCGCTCTCTGCCGGTACCGACAACGGTGACGGCACCTGGACTCTGTCCGCCGGGGACCTGGAAGGCTTGACGCTGACGCCTCCCACCGATTTCGCTGGGGACCTGGATCTCACCGTTCTCGCGATCTCGACGGACGGCGGCACCTCGATCAGCACGTTCACCGTGACGTTGACGGACGCCGCCAATATTCCGCCCGTTGCCGCGGACGACAGCGCATCGGCCGGAGAGGATCACTCGGTCACGCTCTCGGCCTCCGACCTCCTCGCCAATGACACGGACGCGGACGGCGGTGTGCTCTCGATCTCCGGCATCACCCAGCCCGAGCACGGGACCCTCGTCAACAACGGGGACGGCACCTATACCTACACGCCCGATCCCAACTACAACGGGGCGGACTCGTTCACCTACACGATCTCCGACGGCGACGGCGGCTTCTCGACCGCCACGGTCAATCTCACCGTCGATCCGGCCAACGATAACCCGGTCGCGGTGGGCGACGTGTTCACCGGCTCCGAGGACGGAACGCTCGTGTTCTCGCTCGAGGACCTGCTCGGCAACGACAGCGACCTCGACGGCAACTCCTTGAGTCTCTCCAGCTTCACCCAGCCGGAGAACGGGAGTCTCGAATACAACGAGGGGACGCAGACCTTCACGTTCACCCCGAACGAGAACTGGAACGGGGACACTTCGTTCAACTACACGATCTCCGACGGCGCCGGCGGCACCGACACGGGCGCCGTGTCGCTCGATGTCGCGCCGGTCAACGACGCGCCTGTCGCGGCCGATGACGCCGCGAGCGTGGGCGAGGATGGCGCGATCACCCTGTCGCCGGCCGATCTCATCGCCAACGACTCGGACATCGACGGCGACGCCCTCAACATCACCGGCGTGACGGAGCCCGAGCACGGGACACTGACGGAGAACGAGGACGGCACCTACACCTACACGCCCGACCCCAACTACAACGGGGCGGATTCGTTCACTTATACGATCGCGGACGGCAACGGCGGCTTCTCGACCGCCACGGTCAATCTCACCGTCGATCCGGCCAACGATAACCCGGTCGCGGTGGGCGACGTGTTCTCCGGCTCCGAGGACGGGACCATCGTGTTCTCGCTCGAGGACCTGCTCGGCAACGACAGCGACCTCGACGGCGATTCCTTGAGCCTCGGGAGCTTCACCCAGCCGTCGAACGGCACGCTCGCCTTCGATGCGGGGACGCAGACCTTCACGTTCACGCCGAACGCCAACTGGAACGGCTCGACCGCGTTCAACTACACGGTCTCCGACGGCCACGGCGGGACGGCGACCGGCTCGGTCGGCCTTAACGTGGCTGCCGTCAACGACGGCCCGGTTGCTCACACCGATGCCTTCACCGGCAACGAGGACAACGCCGTCTCGATCTCGAAGGCGACCCTGCTCGGCAACGACACCGACGTGGACGGCGATAGCCTGACCATCACCGGCGTGACGGAGCCCGAGCACGGGACACTGACGGAGAACGAGGACGGCACCTACACCTACACGCCCGACCCCAACTACAACGGGGCGGATTCGTTCACTTATACGATCGCGGACGGCAACGGCGGGCTCTCGACCGCCACGGTCAACCTCACGGTCGATCCGGTCAACGACAACCCGGTCGTGGTGAACGACGTGAAAGCGGGATCCGAGGACGGCGTGATGACGTTCACGCTCCAGAGCCTGACCGCCAACGACTCCGACGTGGACGGCGATTCCTTGAGCCTCGGGAGCTTCACCCAGCCGTCGAACGGCACGCTCGCCTTCGATGCGGGGACGCAGACCTTCACGTTCACGCCGAACGCCAACTGGAACGGCTCGACCGCGTTCAATTACACGGTCAGCGACGGCCATGGCGGGACGGCGACCGGCTCGGTCGGCCTCAATGTGGCGGCCGTCAACGACGGACCCATTGCTCACGCCGATGCCTTCACCGGCACTCAGGGCAACGCGGTCACCATCACGGCGGCCAGCCTGGTCGGCAACGACACCGACGTGGACGGCGACAGCCTGACGATCTCGTCCGTCACTAATCCCTCGCACGGCACGCTCACGAGCAACGGGGACGGCACCTATACCTACACGCCGACGTCGGGCTACAGCGGGTCCGATACGTTCACCTACACGATCTCCGACGGCCACGGCGGAACCTCGACGGCGACCGTCACCCTCGCGATCGATCCGTCGTCGAGCGACGCGCCGGTCACCATCCACGGCACGTCGAGCTGGGACCGCATCGAGGGCGGCAGCGGCAACGACACGCTCGACGGCGGGAGCGACGGCGAGGACTTCATCTACGGCGGCGCCGGCGACGACAAGATCACGGCCAGCACCGGCGGCGATGACAACCGCTTGATGGGCGGCGCCGGCAACGACACCATCACCGGCGGCAGCGCCGGCGACGATCTCTACGTCTTCCGCACGGGCGACGGGAATGACACATTCTCCGGCGGCTCGGGCACCGACCAGATCCTGCTCGTGGGCGCCAACGGGATCATCAAGGATACGAGCCAGTTCACGGTCACCATGACCTCGGGCTCCTACACGACCAGCAGCTCCGGCCTCTCGTTCTCCAGCGGCGCCACGGGATACGTCACGCTCAGCGACGGAAGCAAGCTCACGTTTGACGGCGTCCAGAACATCACCTTCAGCGACGAATTCCAGTACGACGACACAACCGAGCGCGTGTACGTGGCCAATCAGTCCGGCGACTCGATCACGGGCGACAGCAGCCATGACGGCCACTTCGTCGGTAGCGACGGCGCCGACACGCTCACCGGCGGCGACGGCAACGATACCTTCGACGGCGGGTCGGGCGACGACACGGCGCAGGGCGATGCCGGCAACGATCTCTTCATCTTCGGGTCGGGCGACGGCAGCGACTACTTCGACGGCGGCAGCGGCTGGTCGGATACGATTCAGCTCCAAGACGTGAGCGGCGGGCCCGGCGGCGACTCGGGTTGGACGATGCATCTCGACGGCGCAGGCAGCGGACAAGGCGGCGCCAGCTACACGCAGACCGACCACAGCATCGTCTTTAACGGCGAGACCTCCGGCAGCATCACGCTGGCCGACGGCAGCGAGCTCGCCTTCGACAACGTCGAAAAGATCGAGTGGTAATCCGGCTTCGTCCCTAACCGCGCGACGTGGCGCATCGACCACCGGCCCTCTGGGCCGGTGGTTTTGTTTTTGGGCCGGTCGATCCCGTTTGACAAACCCGTTGCCCCGCCCACAATTCGGCCGAGCGTAACGGCGGCGGACCCATGCCCATGGAGCAAATCGGCAAATACCTCGTGCGCAAGGTGCTGATCTCCACCGGCTTCTCCACCATTTACCTGTCGTTCGATCCGGATCTCGAAACCGAGGTGGCGGTCAAGGTCTTCCACGTGAAGGGCGAGAACGCCGGACCCAAGGCCAAGTACGGCGAAGCCGAGTGGCGCGAGCGCTTCATCCGCGAGGCGCGCCTGCTGGCGAATCTGGATCACCCGAACATCGTGCCGGTGAAGGAGATGGCGACCACGGATGATGGACGACCCTATTTCGTGATGCCGTTCATCAAGGCCAACCTGATCTACGAGATCGGCCGCGATGTGATGGACGCCGACGCCATTGCGAGATTGCCCGAGCGAGAGAGGCCGAAGCGCGTCGCGCCCGCCCGCGCGGTATCGATTCTGCGGCAGGTGCTGGGGGCCCTGGCGGCGCTCCACCGTCTCGGCTTGGTGCACCGCGACGTGAAGCCGGGCAACGTGTTGCTGACCCGGGGGCAGGGCGGTTCGGTCCGGCTCTGCGACTTCGGCATGGTGAAGTTCCCGGATTGGAAAAGCTCGCGCGCGGGAATCTGGATCGGGACCCTCGACTACATCAGCCCGGAGCAGCGCGAGAACGCGACGGCCGTCGATGCGCGGGCGGACGTCTATTCGACGGGCGCGCTTGCCTATCGGATGCTGACGGGAAAGCTTCCGGTCGGGGCCTTTCCGCCGATCGGGGAGCATGGGGTGGCCGTTCCCGCCGGGGTCCCGAGCTTGATCATGAAGGCGCTTTCGCCCGATAAGGCGGGCCGGCCGAAGGACGCGTCGGAAATGTTGCGCCGGCTCGACCAGGCATGGTCCGGGCCTGCTTCACGCGCCCGGCAGACGGTCGCGCGAATCGTTCCGGCTTCTCGGCGAACGTCCTAGAGTGGGGAACCCTTGACCGCCGGAGAGCCCATCTTTCACATCTGCAAGCAAACCGAATGGGAGGCGGCCGAGCGCGCGGGCGTCTACCGCGGCTCGTCGCAGGACGCGGCCGACGGCTTCATTCACTTCTCAGGCCGGGCGCAGGTGGTCGCGAGCGCCGCCAAGCACCGGAAGGGGCAGACCGGCCTTGTTCTCCTCTCGGTCGATCCGGCGCGGGTGTCGCAAATCCTGAAGTGGGAGCCGTCGCGCGGCGGCCAATTGTTTCCCCACCTCTACGGCGCGCTTCCGCTTGCCGCCGTGATCCGGGTCGACCCGTTGCCGCTCGGGCCCGACGGCGACCACGTCTTTCCGGCCGGCTTTTCCGGCGCTTCTTAGGGGGTATCCTGCATGGCGGATTTCTATCGCCTGGCCGGGCCGCTGATTCGGCTGTTGTCGCCGGAAACGGGACACCGCCTCGCCGTGCTTGCGCTCAGACACGGACTGATCCCAGGTCAGCCGCGTCCCGATGACCCCGTGCTCGCGAGCCGCGTGTTCGGTCTCGATTTTCCGACGCCTCTCGGTCTCGCCGCCGGGTTCGACAAGAACGGCGAGGCGATCGACGCGCTTCTTCGACAGGGGTTCGGGTTCGTCGAGGTCGGCACCGTCACGCCGCGACCGCAAGCCGGGAATCC
Organism: Rhodospirillales bacterium; assembly: GCA_009694195.1. Taxonomy (GTDB): domain Bacteria; phylum Pseudomonadota; class Alphaproteobacteria; order Rhodospirillales; family SHVQ01; genus SHVQ01. The sequence goes on along the minus strand of SHVQ01000016.1, from coordinate 47,263 downwards.
GCGCCCGCGGCTCTTTCGGTTGACAGTCGACCGCGGGGTCATCAACCGCATGGGGTTCAACAATGACGGCCTCGAGGCCCTCGTGGCGCGTCTGGACGCGCGCAGCCGCGCCGGTATCGTCGGCGTCAACCTCGGCAAGAACAGGGACAGCGCCGACGCCGTCGCCGACTACGAGGCGGGTGTCCGCGCCTTCGCCGGCCGGGCGAGCTACCTGGTCGTCAATGTCTCGTCGCCGAATACGCCGGGGTTGCGCGCCCTGCAGGGACGCGAGCCCCTGCACCGGCTCTTGAGCGCGGTCATGGCGTTGCTCCGGCAAAGGGCGAGCGCGCGGCCGCCGCTTCTTCTTAAAATCGCCCCCGACCTCACGGACGAAGACAAGCGCGACATCGCCGCCGTCGCCCTTGAAACGGGCATCGACGGGATCATCGCGACCAACACCAGCATCGCGCGGCCGGCAAGCCTGCGCGACCCCCAACGGAAAGAAAAGGGCGGCTTGAGCGGAGGGCCGATGTTCGATCTTTCGACGACCGTGCTCCGCGAGATGTACACGCTGACCAAAGGCGCGCTTCCGCTCATCGGGGTCGGGGGAGTCGCGAGCGGGGAGGATGCCTACGCCAAAATCCGGGCCGGCGCGTCCCTCGTCCAGCTCTACAGCGCGCTCGTTTACGAAGGCCCGGCTCTCGTCGGCCGAATCCAGCGGGATTTGGCGGCGTTGCTCCGCGCCAACGGCTACACGAACGTCAGTCAGGCGGTGGGGGCCGATCACCGCTGACCCCCGTGCCCTTGCCCGCGCGCGCGGAGAGGAGGCGGAAGGCGAACGGCACGGCGGTGTAGATCACGACCAGCCGCACCAGGTGGTGAACGGAGACGAAGGCAGGATCGATCCCCATGGCGAGGCTGACGAGGACCATCTCCGCGAGGCCGCCCGGCGCGAACGCCAGCAGGACCTTGGCGAACGGCAGGTCAAACGCATATTCGAGAGCGAGGGCCGAGGCCAGCGTCACCGCCAGCATGTAGACGGTCGTGAGGCCGCCGATCATCAGCGTTCCGAAGACGCGGCGAACCGTGATGCCGGTAAACCGGCACCCCGCGCTGGTGCCGATCACGATCTGGGCGAGGTTGACGAATTCGTTCGGGGGCGACGCCGCCGTGACGCCGGTGAGATGGAGCGTGGCGCTCAGGATCATCGGGCCGATGAGCGCCGGCACGGGCAGGCGGATGCGAACGCCGATCCAGTAGCCCGCGACGGCGCAGGCGGCGAGAGCGGTCGCGTCGAATGCGCCGATGTCGCCGATCTTCGCGAACGGCATGGCCCGATCGGGGTCGTATCCTTCCAGCAGGCGGAACCAGAAGGGAATCATCAGCACCGTCAGGGTCACGCGCACGCTCTGGATCAGCGCGATGACCCGGTCGTCGCCGCCGAGCGCGCTCCCCAGCACCATGATCTGGTTGAAACCGCCAGGCGCGGCGGAAAAATAGGCCGTCGCCGGCCCGAACTTGAAGTGCCGGTGCAGGGTGTAGCTTACGGACGCCATGAGCAGCAGGATAAAGACGACCATCGCCACGATCGTTCCGATCCAGCGCCCGGCTTCGTCGATGACGTTCGGCGTGAAGGAGCTGCCGACCATGGTGCCGATCACGGCGACGACGATGCCGCGCACGCCGCCCGGGCCCTTGAGCGGAATGCCCGACATGGTCGCGACCGTGGTCGCCAAGAGCGGGCCCGTCATCCACGGCAGCGGAAGCTGCAAGTAGGCGAAGAGCGCGCCCCCGAGCGTGCCGATGACGAGCGCGAGGGCCATCATCCCCGCACCGGCAGGCACGAACGACGGAAGACGTTTCAACCGGCGCTCTCCCTCAGGGTAGGAATTGTTCCCGGAAGACGCGTTCCTCCAGGTTGTGGGCGGGGTCGAAGAGGAGAATGGTGGACACCTCCGGATCCTGGGCGACCGTCACCTGAGCGACGGTCCGGACTTCCGTGTAGTCGGCGCCCGCGCTCACGGGCCGCTCGTCCGCATCCAGGATGTCGAAGACGACGACCGCGCGGTCTTGCAGGAGCGCGCCGCGCCACCCGCGCGGACGGAAGGCGCTGATCGGCGTGAGGGCCAGCACGCGCGAGCCCATGGGCAGGATCGGCCCGTGGGCCGAAAGGTTGTAGGCGGTGCTGCCCGCCGGTGTCGCGACCAGCGCGCCGTCGCAGATCATTTCCGGCAGCCGCACCTTGCCGTCGACGCTGATCCGGAGCTTCGCCGCCAGCCGCGTTTGCCGGAGCAGCGAGACTTCGTTGATCGCGAGCGCCTCGTGGTTTCGCCCCTTGAGGTCGCGGGCCTGCATCCGGAGGGGATGCAGCACGACCGGCTTCGCTCGGGCGAGCCTTCTGAGGAGGCCGCGCTCGCGGTACGCGTTCATCAGGAATCCCACGGACCCGAGATTCATCCCGTAGACCGGAATTCCCCGCCGCATGACCGAGTGGAGCGCGCGAAGCATGTAGCCGTCGCCGCCGAGGGCGACCAAGACGTCGGCCTCCTTCGGCGGCACGTGCTCATAGCGCTTGAGGAGGCGCTTCAGGGCCGCCTGGGCGTTGGCATGCCGGGAAGCGACAAAGGCGATCTTCTTGAATGCCATGCTGTCTGGAGGACGTGGTTCGGCTGTTGCCCCGTTTTCCGAGTATAGTCGAGCCGATCGCGTCTGTCGCTCGCTTGCGGGGGGGGCGCAAGGTCTTCATACTGCCTCGCATGAGCCGGCTTGGAAAACCCGAAAAAACGCGGCGCGATATTCTCAGCGCCGCCTTCGCCAACATTCATCGCCGGGGGTTCCGGGCCGCCGGCCTCGCCGAAATCCTCGCCGAGACGAAGCTCACCAAAGGTGCCTTCTACCATCATTTTCCGAGCAAGGCCGCGCTCGGCTATGCCATCGTCGACGAACCCTTGAAGCGGCATATCGAGACGTGGTGGATCGAGCCGCTTGCCGGCACGAAAGATCCGCTCGACGCGCTCGCTCAATTGATCCAGGAGCGAATCTCGTCAGGCATCCCCGCCATGCTCCGGCTCGGGTGCCCGCTCAACAATCTCACGCAGGAAATGGCGCCGATCGAGGAAGGATTTCGTCAGCGCCTCGAAGACATCTATCGGCTCTGGCGCAAGGGGCTCTCGCGTGCGTTGGCCCGCGGCCAGAAGAACGGCACCGTCCGGTCGGATGTCGACGCCGGTGAAGCAGCGTCCTTCATCATCGCCGCGCTCCAGGGCGCGTTCGGGCAGGCGAAGGCCGCGCAAAGCCTGGACGTGTTTCAGGACTGCATGAGCGGACTCACCCATTACCTCGCGTCGCTGCGCCCGAAGAAAAAAGTTCCGAGCGCCTGACGAAGACGCGATTTCCACACAAAAATGCCGTTGGACCGACCGCCGTCCTTTGTTGTAGAAGGGCCGCGGGGTTTCAACGGGTGGGGGCTAACAGTGCTCCGATTGCGCGTAATAGTATTTACGGCCCTAATCATTGCGCCGCTCATCCTGGCTTTTCCGGTCGCGGCGGCCGGCCGGATCAACTGCGTCCAATATGTGAAACAAGTGTCCGGCCTCTCGCTCTCGGGCGATGCTTGGAAATGGTGGGATAACGCGCGCGGCAAATACCAGCGGGGCGAGAAGCCCCGTCCCGGCGCCGTGCTGGTCTTCAGGAAATCCGGCAAGCTCAACCGCGGTCACGTCGCCCTCGTCTCGAACGTGATCGACTCGCGAACGATCGCCGTCAACCACGCCAACTGGGCGCCGCGCCGCGGGGAAAAAGGCTCGGTGCATAAAAACGTGCTTGTTCGCGACGACTCGCCCAACAACGATTGGACGCAGGTCCGCGTGTGGTATGATCCGGCGGGGACGTATGGGAGCGGTTACAATACCTACGGCTTCATCTACAGATCCGAGTAAGTCGCCGCCTCTTCGTCCCTGCGGCGGCCCCGGGCATCCGGGGCCGATGCCGCGTCTGAGTTCCAAGTCGCGTCGGGAGAGACAATGAAATCCATCGTCGTCAAGGGCGGCCACGGCGGCCGCATCGAAGCGAAGCGCGGTCAGCTCATCGAGATCACCACCGTCGAGGAAAGCCAGGTCTGCGACCTCTTCGCTTTCAATTCCGACAACATCCGCGAAGCGCTCTCTCCCGGCCACACCCGCCAGGTGAAGCGCCACATCTACCTGAAGAAGGGGGATGTCCTGTACAGCAACCTCCGGCGGCAGATGTTCCTCCTGATCGACGACCCCGTCGGCGTGAACGACCTCTGCATGTCGCAGTGCGACCCTGAGCGGTACGAGCTCAGCTACGGCCTCAAGAACCACCGGAGCTGCCGCCACAACCTCGCCGAGGCGATGAAGGACTTCGGCATTCCCTATGAATACCTGCCGGAGCCGGTGAACATCTTCCAGCCGACGTTCATCCAGGCCGACGGCACGTTCGCGGCCCCGACCCAGTCGCCCGCCAAGGCCGGCGATACGGTCACGCTGCGCACGCTCATGGACGTCATCGTCGCGGTCTCCGCCTGTCCGCAGGACCAGACGCCGCTCAACAAGCACCGGCCGAGCGACCTCCGTATCACCGTCCGGGACGTTTGAGGCCGGATTCAGCGGAGGGGAGAGACACCATGCCGGAGATCGTCGTCAAGGGCGGCCATGGCGGCCGCATCGAAGCCAAGCGCGGCCAGCTCGTCGAGGTCGCCACGATCGAGGACACACAGGTCTGCGACTTCTTCGCCTTCAACCGCGACAATGTGCGGGAAGCGGTCTCGCCCAGCCATACGCGGCATATGAAGAACAGCATCATCCTGAAGAAGGGCGACATCCTCTTCAGCAATCTCCGCCGCCACATGTTCCTTATCATCGACGATACCGTCGGCGTGAACGACATGTTGAGCCCGCAGTGCGACCCCGAGCGCTACCGGCTGCAGTTCAACGTCAAGGGCCATCACCGGAGCTGCCGCGAAAACCTCGCCGAGGCGATGAAGGGCTACGACATCCCGTACGAATACCTGCCGGAGCCGATCAATCTCTTCCAGCCGCCGCTCGTTCAGGCCGACGGCACCTTCGGGCCTGCGGTCCCGTCGCCGTCGAAGGCCGGCGACACCGTCACGCTGCGTGCCCTGATGGGCGTGATCGTGGCGGTATCCGCGTGTCCGCAGGACATTTCGGCGCTCAACAAGCACAGGCCCTCCGATCTGCGTATCACCGTACGGGACGCTTGAGGCGCCCGCGACAATCGCTCAAAAGGAGACACACCATGCCGGAAGTTTTGATCAAGGGCGCCCACGGCGGCAAGATCGACGTGAAGAAGGGCCAGCTCGTCGAAGTGATCGCGGTCAAGGGCCAGCAGGTCTGCGATTTCTTCGCCTTCAATTCGGACAACATCCGCGAAACGCTGTCGCCCGCGCATACACGGTCGGTGCTGCGCCGCGTCACGATGAAGATCGGCGACCAGTTCTACACGAACCTGCGCCGGCCGATGCTCGAATTCATCGCCGACACGACGGACGGCACGCACGATTTCTGCATGCCGCCGTGCGACCCCGAGCGGTATTTCCTCAGCTTCGGGCTCCGCAATCACCGGAGCTGCCGGACCAACCTGGCGGAAGCCATGCACGGCTTCAACATTCCGTACGAGTACCTGCCCGACCCGTTCAACTTCTTTCAGCCGACGCCGATCAACGCCGACGGCTCGGTCGGGTTCAACACGACGTCGACGGTGAAGGCGGGACAGAAGGTCGTCTTGAAGGCCCTGATGAACGTGATCGCGGCGGTCTCCTCGTGCCCGCAGGACATCAACCCACTTAACAACTACCGCCCGAGCGACTTGAAGCTCATCGCCCGCGACGCCTGATCGTCAGCGGCCCTCCGTCGTGCGCGCCGGGCGCATGAAGAACACCAAGAGCACGCAGGCGGCGGAGAAGATCGCGAGCAGCTGAAAATCGTGCACGTAGGCGAGGAGGAGCGCTTGGCGCGTCACCTCCTTGTCGATCGCCGAAAGGCCGGCCGCGCTGTCGAGCGCCCATGCCGCCGGCAGCTCCGAATGCTGCATCCCCTCGCTGTAGGGCGTCACGAACCGCGTGAGAAGCGAGTGGTTCGCCTGGGTTGATTCGACCAGGAGAGTCACCATCACGGTGACCGCGATGCTGCCGCCGACGTTCCGCATCAGCGCGAAGAGGCTGGTGCCGTCGGCCCGGTAGCGCGGATGAAGGGTCGAAAACGTGGCGATGTTGATCGGCACGAACGAGAACCCGGAGCCGATGCCGAAGATGATGCAGGCGACCATGATGTCCCAATAGTCGACGGCAAGGGTGAACTGGGACATGCGCCAGGCCCCGATCGCAACGCACGTAAATCCGAGCGCCACGATCCAGCGGGGCTCGATCCACTTGACCATGACACCCGCGAGCAGGTTGCCCGGCATCGAGGCCGCGGCGCGGATGCCCATGACGAGGCCGGCGGCTTCGATCGGATAACCGAGCAAATCCTGGAGATAGGCCGGGAAGAGAACGAGGATCGACATCATCATCCAGACGAAGGCGAAGACGAGGATGAGGCCGAGGACGAAATTGCGGTCGAGCAGGATCTTGGGGTCGATGAACGGCTGGCGCGCGGTCGCCGTGTGGGTCACGAACAGGTAGAGGCAGATCGCCGAAAGGCCTGCTGTCACGACGATCTCCGTCGACTCGAGCCAATCGAGCCGCGTGCCCCGGCTCAGCATGATCTGCAGGAGCCCGAGGCCGAGCGCGAACATGGAAAAGCCGAAATAGTTGATGTGGTGCTCTGCCTTTTTCTCGGCCTCCGGAATGAACGAATAGACCATGAAGAATGTAATCAGGCCGACCGGCACGCTGATGTAGAAGCCGAGCCGCCAGCTCTGCATTTCCGTCGCGAAGCCGCCGATCATGGGGCCGATCGAGTACCCGAACACGGTGAACATGCCGAGCCAGCCGAGCGCGCCGCCGAGCTCCTCCTTCGGATGGGTGTCCAGCACGATCGCCTGGCCGAGGGGGACGAGCACGCCCCCGAACAGGCCCTGGATGAACCGGATCACGCAGATTTCGAGCAGCGACGTGGACTGGGCGGCGATCGCCGCGCAGACGACGAAGCCGGCGATCGCGATGAGCAGCAGGCGCCGGCGGCCGAACCGCACGCTGGCGGCGCCGGCGAGCGGCGTCATGATCACGATCGCGACCAGGTAGGCGGTGATCACGATGGAGATCTCGTCCTGGGTCGCCGAGAACGTCCCTTGCATGCGCGGTAGCGTCACCGCCGTGATCGAGGTGTCGAGCACCGGCATCACGGACTCCAGCATCACGGCCCATAGAAGGAGAAATCGCCGGCGGGCGGACGTCTGGTGGGGAAGACCCTCGGTGGCAGCGACGGCGGTCAAGGAAAGGCTCGAGGTCTGCTCATCAGGGCGTTGAAGCACAAGGCGGGCTGGCGCGCCAGCCCGATGTTGGTTACAAAGGCCGCGGGAATTCGATGAGCGTCACAATCCAAGATTTCGACGTGCTGGTGGTGGGCGGTGGCCTCGCGGCGTTGCGGGCCGCCATCGCGGCCGCCGAAGCGCCCGGCATCCGGGTCGGTATCGTGTGCAAGCGGAAATTGGGGCGGAGCGGATCCTCGGCCAACACCACGGGGGCCTATGCGACCTGCTACCGCGGCGACGGCGCGGCGTCGATCAACGATTCAAGCGCCCGACCGGCCGAAGCCGACGACAGCCCGGACGTCCAGTTCCGCGACACGCTCCTCGGCGGCAACTACGTCAACGATCCGACGCTTGCCCGCATCGCCTGCGATGAAGGGCCGGCCCGGCTCGGCGAAATGTTGGACTGGGGCGTCCAGTTCAAATTCGAGAACGGTCAGCTGATGCGGGCGAAGAGCGGCGACCATTCGTTCGCCCGCGTGATGTGGCCGATCAATCACCAGGGCACGGATGAAACCCTCGTGCTGCTCGAAGTCGCGAAGGCGCGGGGCGTGGTGCCGATCGAGAACACGATGGCGGTCGAGCTGCTCAAGTCGGGGGACCGGGTGGTCGGCGTCGTCTGCCTCGACCGCGCGGCAGGCTCGCTCGTCATCATGCGCACCAAGGCCGTCGTGCTGGCGACGGGAGGCTGCGGGCGCCTCTTCTCGCGCACCAGCAACCCCGTCGACGTCACCGGCGACGGCTATGCCATGGCGTTCCGCGCGGGCGCGCGCCTCCGCGACATGGAGTTCATCCAATATTATCCGTGGCGCTGCATCGTGCCGTTCGAGCAGGCGCGCATGCCGATCCAGCCGAGCACGTTCGCGCTCGGCGCCAAGCTCTACAATTCGGACGGCGAGCGCTTCATGCTCCGCTACGACCCCGTGCGCAAGGATGCGACGTTCCGGGCGATCGCGGCGCGCGGCATCTATGACCAAATCCGCTTCGGGAAGACGATCGACGGGGGCGTCCGGCTCGACATCTCGGACGTTCCACGCGACGAGTTCGAGAAGAACAACCCGCGCGTCGTGCGCGCGCTCGCGCAGAAGAAGCAGGATGCCTACGACGTGCGCATGATCCTGGCGCCCGAGGCGCACTTCTTCATGGGCGGCGTTTGCATCGACACCCGCGGCCGCACCGACGTGCCCGGCCTTTTCGCCGCCGGCGAAACGACGGGCGGGATTCACGGCAGCAACCGGCTCGACTCGACCGCGCTCCCGGACACCCAGGTGTTCGGCAAGCGGGCAGGCGACGCGGCGTCGGCTTATGCTGCCTCCAGTCCGGCGGAGGCGTTGCCCGCCGATGACGTCAGGCGATGGGAGCGGGCGGTCGATGCGGCCGTCGCAGACGAAACTCCGGCCGGCGTGCTCTTCAAGGACCGGCTCACCGAGCTCCGCGAGCGCATGTGGTTTCACCTGGGCATCGTGCGTACCGCGAAAACGCTCGGTGAAGGCCTCGACTACGTGAACGCGAAACGCCGCGAGCTCGACGGGCTCAAGCCGGGGGGCCTCAAGGGCCTGGAATCGGCGATCGAGCTCGGATTTCTTTTGGAAACGGCCCGTCTCTGTCTCACCGCCGCGCTCACCCGCAAGGAGAGCCGGGGGGCGCATTTCCGCGAAGACCATCCGGAGCAGGACGATGCCGGTTGGCGGAAGACGCTCGTGCTGGCGCACGCCTCCGGCGGCGACATCGGCATTGTTGAGAGCGACTGCGCGCTCGCTCCGGCCGAGGGGTAGGCAGCGTGGCTCACGCATTCTACACCCGTCTTTCTTCACGTCATCTCCGGGCTTGTCCCGGTGATCCACGTCTTGAAAGCGTGGATGCCCGGCACAAGGCCGGGCATGACGAAAAGAAATGAACCACGACTCATGCCGCTCGCGCTGCCGCCGCGGGAAGCAAAGCCCCGCCGCAAGGGCATCACCGCGATGATCGATTTCGGGCCGGACAGCTTCGGCTGGACCGGGCCGAATGGCGTTGCGGACCTGCTCGGCGCGGCCGCCGGGTACATCGATTACGCCAAGATCTACGCCCTCAACGCGCTTCTGCTGCCGGACGCGTTCACGCGCGACGTGGTCGGGCTCTATCGGGATGCCGACATCGTCGCTTATGCGGGAGGCATCCTGTTCGAGCACGCGTACCGGCAACGGGCGACGGACGAGATCGCGCCCTTGTTGCGCCGGCTCGGCATCCCGGCGCTTGAAATCTCGGAGAACTACGTGACGCTCGACGACGACGAGCGACGGCGGTTCATCGACTCATTCGACAAGGATGGCTTCCAGGTGATCTATGAGTTCGGCCGCAAGCAGCAGGACGCGCCGTTCGCCCTCGATGCGCTGCGAGCGCTCGTCAAGGACGCGATGGAGGCCGGGGCGCACCATGTGATTGTCGAGCAGAGCGAGATCGATGCCCTCGTTGCCGCCAACCCCAACGCGCTTCGCGAGCTCGCGGCTCTCGACTGGTTCGAACATCTTCTGATCGAGGCCGACCCCTACCGGTTTCCGCAGCAGCACGCCGAGCTTCTGCGCGCATTCGGCCCCGACGTCAATCTCGCCAACATCGCGCCCGGCCAATGCCTCCGACTGGAGGGGCTGCGGCGCGGAATCGGGCGCGCGGTCAACTACGGCATTCTCGACGAGTCCCGGTCGCCCGACGCAGGTTAGGGGCGTCGCCCCCGCGAAAGCGGAGGCCCAGGAACAAGCGCCGCGTCTCACAGCCCTGGATTCCCGCTTACGCGGGAATGACAAAGGACCTGCGCGAGCCGGCTACGGGTGGCCCAGCAGGTTCATGCGGAACCGGACCCGATCTGGGGCGGCCTGGTGCCGGTCCGCACCACGTTCGGCCCGGCGGCCGGCGACTCAAGGCTCAAGAAAGGAACCCCGATCCCCGAATCGGTCCGGCGCCTGATGAACGGGCGCGGTTCCTGAGCGGATGAACGCCCGTAAGCCGATCATTCGCGATCGGTCTTCTCGATAGCCTCGTCACGGGCAGGCGACGGGCCAGACCAGGCGCGAGTCGGCAGAGCGCAGTGTGCCCTTGAGGTCAACATGGGCGATCGTCACCGTCTTGCGTTCCCCTGGCAGGTTGGCGGCATCGGCCGGAGCGGCAATCCCGGGCACGTAGACGGTGAGCGGATCGACCATCACGGTGTCGCGCAGGATGCGGAACTCGCCGCTCCCCGTGGCGGCCAGCTTCAGCCCATCGTCGGTTAGGGCACGGACGGTCAGGTGCAGATGCGGATAGCCGCGCGGTCCGTAATGTCCACCGACCGTGCCCGTCTTGCCCGACCTCGCCAGGTCCTGCCCTGGCCGCACTCTCTCGCCCTGCCGCAAAGGCGACGGTTCCCGCAGGTGCTGGTATTTGGCGAGGAAGGCGAAGTTCAGGCCCGTGTCCTCCGGCAGGTGGAGGACCCACAGGAAAATGCCCTCGAGCATGCCCCCTTCGCCTGCAGCGAAGACCCGGCCCGCAGCTATCGCAAGCAACGGCGTCCCCTCATCGAGCGATAGGTCGATACCGCCGTGCAGTCCGTCCTCGGCGCCGCCGCTTTTGCGCAAGCTGCCGTCGTAGCGGGTCGGCGAGCCATAGGGCGACGCGATCGTGGTACACGCCGCACCGCCATGGAAGGCCGCGGTGAGCCCGGGCGCCGGCAGCGACTTGCCAAGACCACTCCGCGAGGCGTCGCGTCCTCCGCCTCCGCCTCCGCCTCCGCCTCCGCGTGTCTGCGCATTGGCGTCGGGCAGGGCGATAAGACAGGTGAGTAGGAAGAGCGTTACCGAAATCGATCCGCTGGTGAGCCGCATGGGGCTCCGGTCAACTGGGGTCGGCCGTGATCACGCCTAGGGATGACCCAGCAGGTTCATCCGGAAGCGCACCCGGCAGGCGGCGGGGTCGAAGTTGCGCTTGAACTTGGGCGGGTCCGTCGGCTTCACCCTGAGCACGATGAAATAGGCGTTGTTGGTCTCGCGGAGGATGCGGGCGGCGGGCGCGATCTCCATTTCCTTTTCGACCGTGCGCGTGACTTTGATGCCGGCGCCGACGGCCATCTTCTCGAGATCGACGCCGAGACTTGTGTGGCTTTTCTGGTAGCCGGTCTCGCCGTAGTGGCCGTTGTCGACGCAGATGATTCCGAAGTTCGGCGGATTGACGACGCCGATGGTCGCGAGGGCGCCGACGTTCATCAGAAGCTCGCCGTCGCCCGTGACGACGAGGACCTTCTTGTCGGGCTTGGCGAGGGCCAAGCCGAGGCCCATGCTCACGGCCGCTCCCATGGCGCCTGCCATCGTATAGATGTGCGGTCCGTCGTTGGTGAGTGCCGCGATGTCCTTGGCCGTTCCGGCCAGGCCGGTGACGATCAGGAAATCCTCGTGGCGGCCGATGAGGGCCGGAAGCGCGGTGCGGCGGTCGAGCACGAAGGTCGGCGCGGTTACGTCGTTCGTCATCGTCATGTCCTCAAAACGCCTTGGCGCCGAGCAGCTTTTGGGTGAGCAGGACGGCGACCGATTCGCCGCCCTTGAAGGCCATCGTCAGGCCGGCCTCGACCGTGCCGACGACCGTGTCCTCGCTGTCGGCGCGGAGGCAGATCACGCCCATGGCCGAGAGCACGGGCTCGACGGCCTGGCCCATGGGGAACTGCCACGGGTTCCCTTCGCCGAAATCGCCGCGCATGCTGATCAGCGTGAGGAAGGGAAACCTGCCCCCCTTGATGAGGGAGAAGAAGTTGACGCAATTGCCGGTGCCGCTGCTTTGCATGAGCAGCACGCTCTTGGCGCCGCCCAAGTTCGCCCCGGCGGCCATGGCGACGCCCTCCTCCTCGGTCGTCAGGGAGACGGAATGGACGTCGGGGTCGGCGAGGGACCGGTTGATCAAGATCTTGTGACCGGCGTCCGGGACGTAGGCGAACTGGTCGACCCCGTGCTTGCGCAAAAGGTCGTAAACCTCGTGTTGCCAGCCCTTCTGCTCCGATGCCGCATCCGGCGCCATTCTTGGTTCTCTCCTAAGGGGTCACGGCGAAGGCGAGACCGTAGCGGAGGCCGCCGGCAGACTCAAGCGCGCCAGCGTTCTGCCGTCGCCAGAACTTCACAACCTGTTGATGGCATTCCCGGTCCCGCGCAGATATATTGGATGCTTCCCGACGCGCGGCCCAAGGCCCGTTGTGCTCGGGCGATTTGGTGCGTCCATAGGATTGCCCGATGGGTCGAAACCGTGTCGTCTTCGTCAGCGCTGCCGTCCTCTTGATCGGTGTCGGCGTCTATTACAGCGGCAATTTTTTCGGCCGTACCTCCACCACCGCGCCCGACGCGAAGGCAAGCACTGCCCGCGTCCGCACGGTGCCGGTCGTCGCCGCAACCGTTCAGCGCCAAGCGGTCGACGTCAATCTCAATGTGATCGGAACCGCGCAGGCCTACGCCTCGGTGGCCGTACGCTCGCGCGTCGACGGGCAGTTGCTCAATGTCCACTTCCGCGAGGGTCAGGCGGTCCGGAAGGGCGACAAGCTCATCACCATCGATTCGCGCCCCTACGAGGCGCAGCTCCGCCAGGCCGAAGCCAATCTCGCGCGCGACCGCGCCCAGCTCGTGCGCGCCAAGGCCGATCTCGAGCGCTACACCGATTTGATGCGGCGGGAGTTCTCCTCGAAGCAGAAATTCGACGAGGCGACCGCCAATGCCGCCGCGCTCGAGGCGACCGTCCGGGCCGACGTGGCCGCGGTCGACAGCGCCCGGCTGCAGCTCGATTACACATCGATCCTGTCGCCGATCGACGCCCGCGCCGGCAGCCTCCTCATCAACACGGGCAACCTGGTCAAGGCGAACGACACGAACGCGATCGTCGTTCTCAATCAGATCCGGCCGATCTACGTCTCCTTTTCCGTGGCCGAGCAGTACTTGCCGGAGGTCCGCCGGCAGATGGCGGCGGGCGTGCTCAAGGTGTCGGTCGTCGTTCCGAGCGAACCCGACCGTCCGGAGCACGGCATCGTCACTTTCATCAACAACACCGTCGATCCCGCGAGCGGCACGATTATGTTGAAGGCTACCGTTGAAAACGCCGAGGACCGTCTCTTGCCCGGCCAGTTCGTAAACGTAGTCCTGACCCGGTCGACGCTTCCGGACGCGCTCGTGCTGCCGTCGCAGGCGATCCAGAACGCGCAGGAAGGAACTTACGTCTTCGTCATCAAGCCGGATCTCTCGGTCGAGTATCGACGAGTCGTGGTGGGCCCCAGCAGCGATGGCCGGACCGTCATCCGCGAGGGAGTTGGCGAGGGCGAGCGCGTGGTGACGGAGGGCCAGCTCCGGCTCGCAGCGGGACGACAAGTCGAGATCAAGCCGGGCACTTGAGGACCACGTCAGCATGAATCTCCCCGAACTCTGCATCCGCCGGCCGGTGATGACGACGCTTCTGATGGTGTCGTTCATCTTTTTCGGGGCCGTGGCCTACACGGCGCTGCCGGTGGCCGAGCTCCCGAAAGTGGACTTCCCGACCATCGCGGTGAACGCGTCCTTGCCGGGCGCGAGCCCGGAGACCATGGCGACCTCGGTCGCGGCGCCGCTCGAGGCCCAGTTCTCGACCATAGACGGCGTCGAATCGATGACCTCCGTGAGCGCCCTCGGCGCGACGCGGATCACGCTTCAGTTCGCGCTCGACCGCAATATCGACGCGGCCGCCCAGGACGTGCAGTCGGCGATCAGCGCTTCGCTCCGCAAGCTGCCGACCGAGATGCCGACGCCGCCCACGCTGCGGAAAGTGAACCCGTCCGACTTCGCGATTTTCATCATTGCGATGAGCTCGTCGACGCTGCCGCTCTCGACCGTCGACGACTACGGACAGAACATCCTTGCCCAGCGCATCTCCTCGATCCACGGCGTGGCTCAGGTTCAGGTCTGGGGCTCGCAGAAGTACGCGGTCCGCGTTCAGGTCAATCCTGACGCGCTCGCCTATCGCGGGATCGGGATCGACGAGGTCGGGCAGGCCATCCAGCGCGCCAACGTCAACATGCCGACCGGGACCCTCGACGGCGCCTATCAGACGATGACGATCCAGTCGACCGGTCAGCTCCAGAACGCGCAGGCGTTCTCGAGCCAGGTGGTCGCCTACCGGAACGGGGCGCCGGTCCGCTTCGAAGAGATCGGCCGGGTGATCGACAGCGTCGAGAGCAACAAGGTCGCGAGCTGGCACAACGGGGAGCGGGCAATCATCCTCGGCATCTACCGGCAGCCCGGCACCAATACGATCGACATCGTCGACTCCATCAAGCGCATCATGCCGGCCATCCAGCAAGGACTGCCGGTCGGCATCCAGATGGAGACGTTCTACGACCGTTCGATCACCATCCGGGACTCGATCCACGAGGTGCAGTTCACCCTGGTGCTGGCGGCGGCACTCGTGGTTCTCGTCATCTTCCTGTTCCTGAAGAACGTCTCGACCACGCTGGTGGCCAGCGTCGCGCTTCCGATCTCGATCGTCGGCACGTTCGCCGCGGTGTACGCGCTCGGATACAGCCTCAACAACCTCACGCTTCTCGCGCTCACGCTCGCCGTCGGGTTCGTGGTCGACGACGCCATCGTCATGCTCGAGAACATCGTCCGCCACATCGAAAAGGGCGAAAAGCCCATGGCGGCGGCTCTCAAGGGGGCGCGGGAGATCGGCTTCACGATTCTTTCGATGACGTTGTCCTTGGCCGCCGTGTTCATCCCCCTTGTCTTCATGCGGGGCATCGTGGGCCGCCTCCTGCATGAATTCGCGGTCACGATCTGCGCCGCGATCCTGGTCTCAGGCTTCGTCTCCATCACGCTGACGCCGATGATGTGCAGCCGATTCATCCGCGGGACCCATGGCAAGCAGCAGGCAGCGTTCTATCGGGCGATCGATTGGGCGATCGACGGCACCCGTAACCTGTACGACCGGTCGCTGCGCTGGACCCTTCGGCACAACCTTCTCATGGCCGGCGTGTTCGTCATGACGCTCGCCGGGACCGGCTATTTCTACACCCTGATCCAAAAGGACTTTCTCCCGAGCGAAGACACCGGGCGCATCATCGCCTTCACCGAGGGCGCGCAGGACACTTCATTCGAAGCGATGATCCGCAATCAGCAAGTGGTGGCGGCGATCGCCCTCAAGGACCCGAACATCGATGCGGTAATGTCGTCGGTCGGCGTCGGCGGGGCGCGCACCACGCCCAACGCCGGCACCATGTTCATGCGACTGAAGCCCAGAACCGAGCGCACGGCCACTCCCGATCAAGTTATTCAGCAGCTGCGCCCGAAGCTCCAGCAGGTCCCCGGCCTCAACGTCTTCCTGCAAAATCCGCCGGCGATCCGGGTCGGCGGCCAGCTCAGCAAGGCGCCCTACCAGTACGTGCTGCAGGATATCGATTTCGACGTGCTCACCATGTGGGCGGACAAGCTGCTTGCCGGGGTGCGGGGGTTGCCGGGCTTCCGCGACGTCACCACCAACCTCGACCTCGCGAGCCCCAATCTTGTCGTCAACATCGACCGCAACAGGGCGGCGACCCTCGGCATTACGGCCGAGCAGGTCGAGCTTGCGCTCGGGAGCGCATTCGGGTCGCGCCAGGTGTCGACCATCTACACGCCGTCGAGCCAATACCAGGTCATCCTCGAGGTCGAGCCCAAGTATCAGCGCGATGCGTCCGCGCTCTCGCGGCTCCACGTGCGCTCGGCCGGCGGCGGGCTGGTGCCCCTCGATGCGGTGACCTCGGTCAAGCGCGACATCGGCCCGCTCACGGTCAACCACTTGGGCCAATTGCCGGCGGTGACGATCTCGTTCGGCCTCGACCCCGAGCTCTCGATCGGCACGGCCATCGACCGCATCCGGCAGATGGAACGCGAGCTCAAGGCTCCGCCGACCCTCGCCACCACGTTCCAGGGCACGGCCCAGGCGTTCCAGGAATCGTTCCGCGGCATGGGCCTTCTGCTCGCGCTTGCCATCGTCGTCGTCTACATCGTGCTTGGGATTCTCTACGAGAGCTTCATCCACCCGCTCACGATCCTCTCGGGCCTGCCGTCGGCGGGCCTGGGCGCGCTGCTCACGCTGTGGGCCTTCGGCGCCAACCTCGACCTCTACGCCTTCGTCGGCGTGATCATGCTGGTCGGCATCGTCAAGAAGAACGCGATCATGATGATCGACTTCGCGCTCGAGAAGCAGCGCACGGAAGGGCGCCCGCCGGCCGAGGCCATTTACGAGGCCTGCCTGATCCGCTTCCGCCCGATCATGATGACGACCATGGCCGCGCTCATGGGAACGCTGCCGATCGCGCTCGCCTACGGCGCCGGCTCGGAAGCGCGCCGCCCGCTCGGTCTCGCGGTGGTCGGCGGCCTGATCGTCTCCCAGTTGCTGACGCTCTACATCACGCCGACGATCTACATTTATCTCGATCGGCTGCAGCGTGCGATGGCAGGCCAGGTCAAACATGAAGAGGGCGCCGAGGGCGCCCCTCGCGCGGGGATGGCGGAGTAAGCGAGATCAGCCGCCGGTCACGCTCATGTGACGGGGCACGGCCGGGCCGCGATGGTCGCGGTCGATGATGAAGTCGTGGCCCTTGGGCTTCCGCGATATCGCCTCGTCGATGGCGGCATCTAGATGCGCATCCGCCTCGCTCGCGCGCAAGGGCGCACGGAGGTCGGCCGCATCGTTCTGGCCGAGACACATATAGAGAGTGCCGGTGCAGGTGACGCGCACCCGGTTGCAGCTTTCGCAGAAATTGTGGGTGAGCGGCGTGATGAACCCGATTTTCCGCCCGGTTTCCGCGACCTCCACATAGCGGGCCGGGCCGCCCGTGCGGTAGGGGACGTCCTTGAGTGTCCACGACTCCTCAAGCCGCCGGCGGACGAGAGACAGCGGCAGATACTGATCCATGCGGTCGCCGGTGATCTCGCCCATGGGCATGGTCTCGATCAGCGTGAGGTCGAAACCTTCGCGCCCGCACCAGGCGATCATGCCGTCGAACTCGTGTTCGTTGACGCCCTTCAAGGCGACGGCGTTGATCTTCACCTTGAGCCCGGCGTCCTTGGCGGCGGCGATGCCCTCCAGCACTTTCTCGAGCTTGCCCCAGCGGGTGATGGTCTCGAATTTGCGGGGATCGAGGGTGTCGCAGGAGATGTTGATGCGCTTCACGCCGTAGCCGACGAGCTCGCGGGCGTATTTAGCGAGTTGGCTTCCGTTCGTCGTCAGGGTGAGATCGTCCAGCGCCCCACTTTGGAGATGCCGGCTTAGGCTCCGGAAGAGAGTCATCACGTTCCGGCGCACGAGCGGCTCGCCGCCGGTCAGCCGGAGCTTGCGCACGCCCTTGCGGATGAACGCGCTGCAAAGGCGGTCGAGCTCTTCCAGGCTCAGCACGTCGGCTTTCGGCAGGAACGTCATGTCCTCCGCCATGCAATAGACGCAGCGGAAGTCGCACCGATCGGTGACGGACACCCGGAGATAGGTGATGTGCCGGCCAAAAGGATCAATCATGGCTATAAAGATAGCGATCCCGTGCCCAAATGTCGTCCCTGAAAATGCATGGGTATTCGGGGGGGTGACGGCGCCGTATCCGTAACCCGTCATCGCCGGGCTTGTCCCGGCGATCCACCTCTTGAAGCCGTGGATGCCCGCGACAAGCGCGGGCATGACGTCAAATTAAGACTAAGCGCTCTCTCCCTTTTTCAAACCCTTCGCCGTCATGTCCGCGGCCGCGGCCTTCCGCATCTCCTCGCGCTCTTGGAGATAATCCTCGGTGGTGCGGATCGCCGGCCGGGGCGCCCCGGCGAAGGGATGCCCCTGATCTTCCATCATCGCGACCACCCGGCAGGTCTCGCACATGCGAAGGCGGTCGAGCGCGGCGCCGCCGCTGAACATCGAGTGGCCTTGCAGCTTCCCGATCATCCGCTCGATTGACGCTTTCGTCCCGAA
The DNA here is from genome assembly GCA_009694195.1 of Rhodospirillales bacterium. Classification (GTDB taxonomy): domain Bacteria; phylum Pseudomonadota; class Alphaproteobacteria; order Rhodospirillales; family SHVQ01; genus SHVQ01. The sequence continues at coordinate 28,897 of SHVQ01000016.1, read as the reverse complement.
TGCTTTGCCGCAACGGACGCAAAGGAAGGGCTCTTCCTCTTTCACCACCTGGTGGGTGTACGCGGCTTCCAGGAAGGAAAGCCTGGGCACGAGGCTGATGACCTTTTCCGGGCACGTGTTCTTGCAGAGCCCGCATTGGACGCAAGACTCCTCGGCGAAGCTGAGTTGCGGCTTGTTGGGGTTGTCCTTGAGGGCCCCCGTCGGGCACGCACCGACGCAAGCCAAGCAGAGCGTGCAGCCTGCGACGTTGATGTCGACGGCGCCGAACGGAGCGCCGGCGGCGAGCGGGATGGAGTCCGCGGGCGTCGGCGCATGCTTGTGCAGGTGCTGAAGGGCGAGCTTCATCACCGCGCGCTTTCGCCCGACCGCGAGGAAGTCGCCGTAGGGCAGGGCCACAGCCTCGCTTGGCGGACCAAACCGTCCGGAAAGCGCGTCCGGGTCGGCGTCGTCGGCAACGGAAAAGCGGCGATCCCCAAACCCGAGCCCGGCGAGCACCGTGTTGGCGAGCTCGATCTCGCGCCGGAGCGCGTCGCCTTCCTCGCGCAACGTCGGCGGGACGACGGCGATCACGCGATCCGCCCCGTATCCCGCGGCGACGAGGAGGAAATCGACGCCGATCTGCGTCACCTCGTTGACCGCGAACGGCAGCACGTCGGCGGGGAGCCCGTCGCCGAACCGCGCAAGCGCGTCGATCATCGGATCGCCGTGACGGGGATCGTGCACGAGCAGTGCCGGGCGCGTTCCGCCCGCCTTCAGATACGTTCCGAGCAGCGCGCGGAGGCGCTGGTAAAGGCCATCGGCGGCCGGCACCCCGTAGGTCGCGGCGCCGGTCGGGCACACGCTCGCGCACGTGCCGCAGCCGGCGCAGATGAAGGCATCGATCTTGACGCTGTCGCCGTCCGGCGCGATGGCGCCGGTCGGGCAATGATCGAGGCAGCGCGTACAGCCGACGATCTTGCTTCGCGCGTGCGCGCAGAGGCTCGCGTCATAGTCCACGTACCTGGGCTTTTCGAACGCGCCGACCATGTCCGTGAGGTCGAGCAGGGCCTTCTGGACCTGGGCGGGATCGCCGGCATCGGGACGGAAATAGCCGTCGCGCTTTTTCCAGGCGGAAAAGAGGGGCGGCGCGCTCCGGAGATCGAGTACGAGATCGGCAACCGACGTTCCGATTTTGCCGTCGCGTTCGAAGCGGAGCACGTCGCGGGAGGAGGGCAGGGCCGGCGCGAACCCTTCGATGGCGATCTGGAACGCGCCGAGGCGCCCTTCCGCCGATTTGATCCGACCCTTGAACACCGGCACGTCCATCACGCGGGGCGGCGCGATCTCGGCGTCCCCGGTGACGATCACCGTCACCTCGAGGCGCGACGCCACCTGCCTGGCGGCGTCGATCGCCCGCTCGTCGTCGCCGAGCACGAGGAGAACGCCCTTCGAGGTCATCGTGACCGCGGGCGTCGGCGGCACGTCGACGGCAGCCTCGGCCAGCAGCGCCGCGATCTTCGGGGTTGCGTTCTTGGCGTCCTTCGACCATCCGGCGCGCTCGCGGATGTTGGTGAATCGTGCGTCGGCGGGCGTCTCGGTCTCGCCGAGAGCCTCGAGGAAAAGCGGTGCTTCCTGAGTGCAGGCGACCAGCAAGGACGATCCGCCCCGCGCCACCTTTTCGAACTCGCCGAGCTGCGCGCGGCAGAGCTGGGTCGCCACCCACGGCTCGCCCGCCGCGCCGATGGCTTTCGCCACGGCGGCGCCGTCAAGGGGCATCGTCCCCTCGCAATCGCAGATCAGAACGCTTCTTTCTTTCAGCTTCATTTCAGTCCCCGTGGGTCCAAGACGCCGCGTTCACCAGCGGACCTGGCGCAAAAAGTCCGCTATATTGCACCAATTCGACAATTCCCGGAACCAAGCCGATCCAAGGGAGATAATCGTTGCCGACCCTGATGAGCACTCACGAGGTTGCAGCCTATCTGCACATCAAGGAGCGGAAGGTTTACGACCTTGTCCACGCGAAGAAAATCCCATGCACGCGGATCACGGGCAAATGGTTGTTCCCAAAGCACCTGATCGACCTTTGGATCACCGAGCAGACTCGGTTTCCGGACGCCATGGCCCAGCGCGCGCTTCCCGCGCCTCCCGTGGTGGCCGGCAGTCATGACCCGCTGCTCGAATGGGCGCTCCGCGAGTCCGAGTGCGCGCTTGCCCTCAACGTCGGCGGAAGCCTCGACGGACTCCGGCGCCTGACGGCCGGCGAAGCGGTGATGTGCGGACTGCACGTGTTGGACGCCGAGAGCGGCACTTACAACGTCCCGGCCGTCACGCAGGCGTGCGCCGGGCTCGACGTCGTCCTCACCACTTGGGCCGAGCGCGATCAGGGGCTCATTCTCAAGGCGGGGAACCCGCTCGGCATCCGCTCGCTCAAGGACTTGCGCGACCGCAAGGCGCGCGTGGTCAACCGCCAGCACGAGGCGGGGAGCCAGCTCCTGCTCGTCCATTTGCTGTCGGAGGCCGGAGTCAAGCTCGGCGACCTCACGCTCCTGGATCAGCCCGCCCGCAGCGAGACCGACGTCGGCCTCGCCGTCCTCGAAGGAAAGGCCGATGCGGGGCTCGCGGTTTCCGGCGTCGCGCGCCAGTATCGCCTGGACTTCGTGCCCCTCCATCGCGAACGTTACGACCTGTTGATCCGGCGCCGCGATTATTTCGAGGAGCCCGTCCAGAAGCTCTTCGCCTTCGCCCGAACTCCGTCCTTTCAGGGCCGGGCGGTGTCGCTCGGCGGCTACGACTTGGGCCGCCTGGGACGAATCGTCTACAACGCGCCTTGATCCGGGCGCCCCGCTCCCGACATCGGATTCAGAAGAGGATCCATGGCCCGGAAGGCCCGCCGCGTCCGCTCCGGTCTCCGCGACCGAATTCTCGAAACCGCGCTGCGGATCGCGGAGGTCGAAGGCTGGAGCAATCTCAGGCTCGGGCGGGTGGCGGATGCGCTCGGCATTCCGTTGACCGCGGTGCGCGAGGAATACCGCGATCGCGACGACCTCGCGGACGAATGGTTCCGGCGCGCGGAATTGGCCATGCTGGCGGCGGCCGGAAAGAGCATCCGCGCGCATCCGCCGAAGGACCGCATCCTCGTGCTCTTCGGCGCCTGGTTCGAAGCCGTCACCCGGCGCCGGCGCGTGACGGTCGAGATGCTGCGGACGAAGCTCTACGCGAGCCACCCCCATCACTGGGTCCCGATGGCGTTCAACCTTTCGCGCCTGATCCAGTGGGTCCGAGATGCCGCGGGATTGGAAGCGGCGGGGCAGCGGCGCCAAATCGAAGAAATCGGATTGACCTCGATTTTTGTGCTCACGCTCGCCGTATGGGCCAACGACGCAACGCGCGACCGGAAGCGAACGCGGGCCTTTCTCGAGCGTGCGCTCGCGGCGGCCGACCGGGGCACGGCCCGCCTGTTCGGGAGCGCCCGGCGCAAAGTGGGAAGCGCCCGAAGAAGCGGATGACAGCCGGACGGCCTTTCATTAGGCTTCTTCTCAAGTCAAGGATCGGCAGCGGGTTCATCAAAATGACAGACGAAAACACGAAGCCGGTCGTTCCCGTCGGCTGTCCGCGCTGCGGTCAGCGGCAAAATCGTACGCCCGGCAACTTCAATCCCGACCGTGATCCCTTCGGCTCCGTTCAATGCATGGCCTGCGGCCACAGCTTCACCCGCGACGAATACCATCGGGCCTGGGCCGAGGCTTTGAACGCGATGTCGCGCGGCCGTCCGGGAGGCATACGCTCCACGTCGTGAGCGTCGTGCTCTTCGTCCAAGGGCTTAGCTGAAGAGGAGCTTCCCTCCCGCGACGAGCAATACGAGCGCGAGGGCAGTCAGGATCATTTTCCTCGCCAACGTCGAGATGCCGAGGGTTGTCCCGATCAACGCGCCGGCGACCACGGCCACGATGAAGTAAGGCACTTCCGCCGGTATCGAGCCGACCGAGGCGATATTGCCCGCGAGCCCGGATGCCGAGTTGGCGAGAATAAAAGCGGCCGAGATCCCGGATACGGTTCGCGTCTCCGACCAGCGGAGAAAGATGAGAAGCGGACTTAAAAAGATTCCGCCGCCGGTGCCCGTGAGGCCGGACAGCAAGCCGATCACGCCGCCGGCGATCAAGGCGCCCCACAATGGAGCCCTGGCGCTCCGGTCGGTTGTTCCGATTTCGCCCGGCAGAAAGAGCCGCGCCGCCGCGATCCATAAGACGATTCCCACGAACGGGCGGTAGTATTCCCCCGGCAGGTGGATCCCACCGCCGATAAAGGCCATCGGCATCGCCGCGATGAGGAACGGCCACAACGTCGGCCACGAAAACCAACCCGCGCGGACGTAGCGCCACGTCGCGATGCTGGAGACGATGATGTTCAGGACGAGCGCGGTCGGCCGCATGGTCGCGGGTGCCACGCCGACGAGCGCCATGGCCGCGAGGTAGGCCGAGGCGCCGGCGTGCCCGACCGAGCTGTACAGCGTCGCGCCGGCAAACATCAGGGCAGTCAGCAATAGGATGTCGCCCGTCTCCATCGGCGGAGGATAGGCATATCCCCCCGCATTTGGGAGGGAGTGGGGGCGCGAAGGTCCGGTTGGGTAAGTTGCCAACCTCACTTAGCTGAGCTATCTTTACAGGCAGACTAAATCTTCCAGGATGGACAAAGATGCCCCTCAACATCAAGGACCCAACCACCGAAAGAGCCGTGCGCGAACTCGCTGATCTTACGGGCGAAACCGTTACAGCGGCCGTTCGCCGGGCCGCCGAGGAGCGGCTGGCCCACGTTCGCAGCGCTGGCGGCGGTCGAAGTCTCGGCGAAGAAATCCTTGAGATTGGCCGGCGCTGTGCGGCCTTGCCTGACGTCGACCGGCGCACGGCGGACGAGATCGTCGGGTACGACGAGCAGGGCCTGCCGTCCTGATGGTGATCGACACATCGGCGATTTTCGCCCTGCTGCTCGGCGAGGCTGACGCGCCGCGCGTGGCTCGGGCGATCGAAGCCCATTCGCCACGGCTTCTTTCAGCCGCCAATCTCTTGGAGGCGTCGATCGTGATCGAAAGCCGCAAAGGAGAGGCCGGTGGCCGCGATCTCGATCTCCTCCTCTATCGAGCGGCTATCGAAGTCGTTCCTGTCGATCACGACCAAGCAGAGATCGCGCGCGGGGCGTGGCGGCGATTTGGAAAGGGTCGCCACCCGGCCGGCTTGAACTACGGCGATTGCTTCGCCTATGCGCTCGCCACGAGCCGCCGCATGGCGTTGCTCTTCTCCGGCGCCGACTTCACGAAAACCGATATTCAGCCGGCTGTGTGAAGAGTAACGCCGGTCAGTTCGTCGCTTTGGCCGCGTTCGGGAAGAACCCTTGCTCGCCGCCGATCTTGTAATCGGCGATCGTCTTTTGCCCGTCGGCCGACACCAGCCAATCGACGAAGGCTTGGCCGTCCTTGGCCTTGATGTGCTTGCGCTTCGCCGGGTTGACCAGGATCACGCCGTATTGATTGACGAGGCGGGGATCACCCTCGACCAGGATCGCAAGATCGCCCTTGTTCTTGAACTGGCTCCACGACGCCCGGTCGGAGAGCGCGTGGGCCGAAAGGCCGGTCGCGGTGTTCAGTGTCGCGCCCATGCCGGAGCCCAACTCCCGGTACCAGACGCCCGAATGGGCCTTCGGGTCGATTTGGGCCGCCTTCCATAATTCAAGCTCCAGCTTGTGGGTGCCGCTGTCGTCGGAGCGGGAGGCGAACATCGCCTTCTTCTCCGCGACCCGCTTGAACGCGGCGGATGCGTCCTTCAGGCCCTTCACGTCGGCCGGGTCGGTCTTCGGGCCGACGATCACGAAGTCGTTGTACATCACGTCCAGGCGCTTCACCCCGAAGCCGTCGGCGACAAACTTCTCTTCCGACGGCTTGTGATGGACCAAGAGAACGTCGGCGTCACCCTTCTCGGCGAGCTTGATGGCTTGGCCGGTGCCGACGGCGATGACGCGCACCTCGATCCCGGACTTCCGCGTGAATTGGGGAAGCAAGTGCTCGAACAGGCCGGAGTTCTGCGTGGAGGTTGTGGACGCGACCGTGATGAAGCGGTCCGCCGCCGGAGCCGTGCCACTCGCGAGGAGCGTTGCGAGCAGTATCGCAATGAGGGAGGCGAACAGAGATCGGAACGCATCCCCTTCGTCATTCCCGCGCCTGGGGTCTGCGGGGGAATCCCCCGCAAGTGGCCCCCTTGAGCGGGAATCCAGGGCCGCAAAACCCGCCGGTTGCTCCTGGACCCCCGCTTTCGCGGGGGCGACAATTGCGCTCACCATGACAGTTCTCCCTTGAGGAATGCGCGCGCAGGCTCGGACGCGGGCGCGGCGAAGAACGAAGCCGCGGGCGTCTTTTCCAGAAGGCGGCCGTGGTGAAGGAACATCACCTCGTCGGCCATGCGGCGGGCCTGGGCGAGGTCGTGGGTGGTCATGACGATGCAGGTGCCGCCCGCGCGGATGGCATTCACAATTCCCTCGACGGCGAACGTGGCGGCGGGATCGAGGCTGGCGGTCGGCTCGTCGAGGAAGAGAACCTGGGGCTTGAGCGCCCAGGCGCGGGCGAGGGCGAGGCGCTGCTGCTCGCCGACCGAGAGAACGCGCGCGGGCTTATCGGCCAGCCGCGCAAGACCGGTCCGGCCGAGAACGTCCGCCGTGATGCGCTCACGCTCCGGCCGCGGGATGCCCCGGAGCTTGAGGGCGTACAAGATATTCGCTGCGGCCGAGCGCCTGAGCATCACCGGGCGCTGGAACACCATCGCCTGGAAGCGGAGAGGATCGACGCCGTTCGCGCCGTGCCAGAGGACGCGGCCGGAGGTCGGCTGCAGGAACCCGTGGCAGAGCCGCAAGAGCAGGCTTTTCCCGGCGCCGTTGGGGCCGAGGATGACGGTGCGGGGACCCGCGGCAAGCGTGCACGAGACGTCCGAGATCAGGGGCGCGCCGCCGACGACGAAGGAGACGCGGTCGAGCTCGAGGGGAAGGATGGTCGCCTCGCCCATCAGCCTTGCTCCCGCTGCATGGCTTCCCGCATGACCAGGACGAGCGTGTTGACCCCGACGGAGAGGAGGATGAGGACGATGCCGAGGCCGAGGGCGAGGGCGAGATCGCCTTTGCTCACCTCGAGCGCGATCGCGGTGGTCATGATGCGCGTCACGTGATCGATGTTGCCGCCGACGATCATGACGGCGCCGACTTCGGCGCTCGCGCGCCCGAAGCCGGCGAGGACCACCGTGGTGAGGGAATAGCGGCCGTCCCACAGGAGGGCGCCCATCGCCCGCCCAGGCCCGGCCCCGAGGGAGCGCAACTGCTCCTCGTATTCCTGCCAGAGGTCTTCGAGGATTTGACGCGTCAGCGCCGCGATGATCGGAGTGACCAAGATGACCTGCGCGACGATCATGGCGGTCGGGGTGAAGAGAAGGCCGAAGACGCCGAAGGGGCCGGCGCGCGACAGCAGGAGGTAGACGATCAGGCCCACCACCACCGGCGGCAGGCCCATGAGCGCATTGGCGAGCACGATCGCCGCGCGTCGCCCGGGAAACTGCACGAGGGCGAGCGCGGCCCCGGCGGGAAGGCCGAGCACGGTAGCTGCGGCGACGGCGCTGAGATTCACCTGGAAGGACAGCAGGACGATCTCGATCAAACTGCGGTCGAGACCGACCACCAGGCGGATGGCCGCCGCGAATGCTTCGCCGATATCGCCCATCTTTCAGAGTTCCCGGCAGTTTCCCCGCGCGGAAATTCCCGAATTTCCCTATCTCCGTATTTTTAGCATAATATTGCATGATTATGCAGCATCTCGGGATTCACCGGGAATCCGTGGGATACGGTTGCCTTGTGCGCCATCCCCTTGGTCTCCATAGTCCAGGCAGGGCTGCTAGAACCTTTCTGCGTCACTCCCGCGTCAGCGGGAGTCCAGTCTTACGGCAGATGCGCTGGATTCCTGCTTTCGCGGGAATGACGGAAGAAGCGATCGAGGATCGATGTCATTGCCCAAATCGGCGCCCACCCAGTATCTCGTCCGGCCCGACCCCGACGATCCTCGCCTAACGCGCGAGGTTGGCGGGCTCGACCAGGACGGCCGCAGCATCACGGCCTCGGTCACGGTCGAACGGCCGCTGACGCTGTTCCTGAACGGGCGCGAGATCGTCACCATGATGACGATCGGCGACTATCCGGAATATCTGGCCATCGGCTACCTGCTCAACCAGAACATGCTGAAGGCCGACGACCAGATCACCGCGGTCGACTACGACGACGACATCGACACGGTGGTCGTGCGCACGGCCCGCGAGACCAACTTCGAGGACAAGCTCAAGAAGAAGACGCTGACGTCCGGCTGCGCCCAGGGCACGGTCTTCGGCGACGTGATGGAGACGTTCGAGCAGACGAAGCTCGCGCCCGACGCCGTGCTGAAGACGTCCTGGCTCTATGCGCTCTTGAAGGCGATCAACATGACGCCGAGCCTTTATCTCGAAGCCGGCGCCATCCACGGCTGCGTGCTGTGCGAAAAGGACCGGCCACTTATCTATATGGAGGACGTCGGCCGCCATAATGCGGTCGACAAGATCGCCGGCTACATGTACCGGCACGGCCACACGGGCGCGGACAAGACCTTCTATACGACGGGCCGGCTCACGAGTGAGATGGTGATCAAGACCGTGCAGATGGGCATTCCGATCCTGGTTTCGCGCTCGGGCTTCACGGCGTGGGGCGTCGAGCTCGCGCGCCAGGTGAACCTGACGCTCATCGGCCGCGCCAAAGGGAAGCGGTTCATCGCGCTCGCGGGCGAGAGCCGCATCATCTACGACGCGCCATCGGGATACGCGGAAGAGGAGCCGGAAAGCCTCCGCCGCAAGGGCAGCGTCGGATGACCTCCGGCGGCGTCGTGGGCGTGCTGCTCGCCGGCGGCCGGTCGAGCCGCATGGGCGGCGGGGACAAAAGTCTCCGCCCGTTGGGCGGACGGCCCATCCTGGAGCGCATCGTCGAGCGGGTGCGCGGGCAGGTCGGCGAGCTCATCATCAACGCCAACGGCGATGCGGCTCGCTTCGCGGCGTATGGATTGACAGTGGTGGCCGACGTGGTTGAAGGCTACGCGGGGCCGCTCGCGGGCGTGCTCACCGGCCTCGAATGGATGCGCGCCAATCGGCCGGAGGTCGCGTGGCTCGCGACGTTCGCGACCGACGCGCCGTTCGTCCCGCGCGATCTGGTGCCGCGTCTCGCAGATGCCGTCGCCGGCGATCGGGCGGACATGGCCTGCGCCGCGTCGGGCGGGCAGATCCACCCGGTGTTCGGGCTTTGGCCGGTGCGTCTTGCGGGCGACCTGGCCCACGCGCTTCGTCACGAGGACATGCGCAAGATCGACCGGTGGACCGCACGCTACCGGATCGCCCACGTTGCGTTTGCGACCGAACCTTTCGATCCCTTTTTCAACATCAACGAGCCCGAAAATCTCGCGGAAGCGGAGCACATTCTTGCCGCCTTCGACGAAGACACAGCTCCGTCGGCGCGACGGGAGGCGGGCCGATGAGCGGCCCCCTCGCGCGCCTGCCCGTTGGCGTCGTGATCGAGCGCCGCGCGATCGATAACCCGTGGCAAGACCACGTGTGGCGCCCGGTCGCCGTCGTGCCGGGCGCCGGTCCCTGCCCGGAGTGGCGGGTCATGCGGCAAGGCGAAGGCTGGGTCCAGTATCACGCGGCCACGATGGACATCGAGCTTTACGCCAAGGACACCGGGACCTATCACGTCAACCTCAACAACGACGTGCCGCAGGTGTACGTCGTGCTGCGTCCGGACACGAGCGGGGCGCACGAGGTCACACCCTTTCTCGTGACGGTCAATCCGCACGAAGCCGAGAGCTACCTCACGGGCGGCGAGGGCATCGTCGAGGGCGTGCCGATGCCGGAAGAGATGATGGCGTGGCTGCAGGCGTTCATCGACCGCCACCACGTGGAAGTGCCGTTCTTGAAGCGGCAGCGCGTGCCGCACAAGGATCGCCAGGGCGGCCCGCCGCCGCTCGCCGTCGACGGAAAGAAAAGCCCATGACCGGCGAGCGCCCGATTTCGCGCTGGTCCCGCTTGAAGCGGGAGGAGCGCGCGGTCAAGACGAAGCGCGGCGGCGCGGCGCTCAAGGAACAAGAGACCCCCGATGCGACGCAGGCGTCTCTCCCGCCGGAGCGCGCGCCAAAGGAAACGGCAACCGATGGCGGGAAGGCGCTGCCGTCCGTCGAAAGCCTGACCAAGGATTCCGATTTCACGGCGTTCATGAAGCCGGGCGTTCCCGAAGACGTGAGCCAGGCCGCCATGCGGAAGCTCTGGAAGAGCGATCCCGTGTTCGCGGAAATCGATCCGCTGAACGACGGCTTCGGCGATTACCGGAACTTTCCTTTGATCACGCTGAAGGACACCATTTACCAAGTGGGCAAGGGGATCATCGACTGGGCGGCCGAAGATGAAAAGGAAGCGGCCGCCGCAGCCGCAGCCAAAAAGTCGGCGCCAGCGGCGGGCACGGAGTCAGAGGAGAAGAAGACGGTCGCGCAAACCGCTGAGCAAGCAGCGCCGCCGATGCCTGATGGCGGGAGAGACAGCCCGGCGGACCCAGTCGGCCCGCCCTCGGGCGGTGTCTCGAAGAAGGGCGAATCAACCTAAGCGGCCGTTTGCCTGGGCTGCATTTTTGTGTTTTTTACGTCGAATTTTCCGGCAGCCTGTAGGGCCTTTGGAGGGACAGAACCCAATGCCGGTGCTAAACTCGGCCCCATAAAAGCGCTAAAAGCATCAGGGCCGGGAAACGTCCGGGGATTTTGGTATACCAGGCGAAGATATAACGAAGCGGGGAAACCCGCTTCGCCGCAGGGGTTGGGCGACAAGGGGCGACAGGTGGAGCAATCCACAGAGACAAGGTCGCGCGACCGCGTCGGAAGCGTTCCGGCGATGACTTACGTTGCGAACATTCCCGAGGAAGACATGCTACGCGCCCGATTTTACGGGCTGCTTGCGCGCGTGCTAGCGGCGCCAATGTCGGCGGAGACGCTGACGTTCGTGCGCGGCTTGCAAGGAGACGACACCGAAATGGGCCGGGCGCTGGCCACGTTCGCATCGCTCGCGCAGCGCGCGACGAAAACCGGGGCGGAAGAGGAATATTCCGAGCTCTTCTTCGGAATGGGCGCGGGCGGCGAGCTTGGGCCGTACGCGTCGCGATATCTCACCGGCTTCGTCTATGAGAAGCCGCTCGCCGACCTGCGCGAGACCATGGCTGAGTTTGGCATTGCGGCGGCTGACGGGCTTCGCGAGCCAGAAGATCACATCGCGTTCCTCTGCGAAGTCATGCACGGCCTGATCACCGGCCGCTTCGGAAAGCCGGTCGGGCTCGACGGCCAGCGGTCGTTTTTCAAGAAGCACATTCAGCCGTGGGGCACGCGATTTTTCGAGGACGTGGAACGCGCCAAGGCGGCCGTTCTCTACATGCCGGTCGGCACGATCGGCAAGCTGTTGATCGCCATCGAAGCGGAAGCGTTCGAGATGGCGGCATAACGCGAGATCACGAGGAAACGAGACGCGATTGGAGAGAAGGAGAGGACGATGAAGGACCGCAAAGAGACGACGCCGCTTCGTCGCAGGGAATTCCTGAGGGTTGCGGGCTTGGCGAGCGGCGCCCTCGGGGCGGCCGCGGTCGCAGGCGCGCCCGATGCGGCCAAAGCTGCCGCGGCTCCCGACGGCCGGAAGACGTCCGGCTACCGGGAAACCGATCATGTGAAGACATACTATCGCCTCGCGCGCTAGTGGATCAGGAGGAGAACCGAACCATGCTCACCAAAAAGAGCACTGGGACCGCGACAGGGTCCCGCCTGAAGACAGCGCTGGCCGGCGTCGTCGGCAGCGCGATCGACCGCCGCACGTTCCTGAGACGCTCCGGCCTCGCCGCTGGCGGCGCGGCGCTCGCCTCCGCGGTACCGCTCGGCATGGCGCAGAGCCAGCAGGCCGCCGGCACCGCCGCCAAGGGCATGCAGATCCTGAAATCGGTCTGCACCCATTGCTCGGTCGGCTGCACCGTGCTGGCCGAAGTCGAGAACGGTGTCTGGATCGGCCAGGAGCCCGCCTTCGACAGCCCGCTCAATCTCGGCGCCCACTGCGCCAAAGGCGCGGCCGTGCGCGAGCACGCGCACAACGATCGCCGGCTCCGCTATCCGATGAAGCTCGCGGGCGGCAAATGGACGCGGCTCTCGTGGGATCAGGCGATCAACGAGATCGGCGACAAGATGCTGGAAATCCGGAAGGCCTCCGGTCCCGACTCGGTTTATTGGCTCGGGTCGGCCAAGTTCTCGAACGAGCAATCCTACCTGTTCCGCAAGTTTTATGCCTTCTGGGGCTCGAACAACGGCGACCACCAGGCGCGCATCTGCCACTCGACGACGGTTGCGGGCGTGGCCAACACCTTCGGCTACGGCGCGATGACCAATTCCTACAATGACATGCAGAAGTCGCGCCTGATGATCCTGATCGGGTCGAACCCGGCGGAAGCCCACCCCGTCTCCTTGCAGCACATCCTCAAGGCCAAGGAGATAAACAAGTCCGTCTTCATCGTGTGCGATCCGCGCTTCACGCGGACGGCCGCCCACTGCGACGAGTACGTCCGGTTCCGCCCGGGCACCGACGTCGCGATGATCTGGGGCATCCTCTACCACATCTTCGAGAACGGCTGGGAGGACAAGGAGTACATCCGCCAGCGCGTCTACGGCATGGATAAGATCCGCGAGGAAGTGAGGAAGTGGACGCCGGCGGAGACCGAGCGCGTTTCCGGCGTTCCGGGCGAGCAGCTGAAACGCGTCGCCAAGCTGATGGCGTCCAACCGCCCGGGCACTCTCGTCTGGTGCATGGGCGGCACCCAACACCATCACGGCAACAACAACGTCCGGGCATACACGATCCTGCAGATGGCGCTCGGCAACGTCGGCACGTCGGGCGGCGGCTGCAATATTTTCCGCGGCCACGACAACGTCCAGGGCGCCACCGACTTCGGCGTCGTCAACGACAGCCTGCCCGGCTACTACGGGCTCGCCGAGGGCGCCTGGAAGCACTGGGCCCGCGTTTGGGACGTGCCCTACGAGTCCCTGCTCGCCCGCTTCAAGGACAAGAAGCTGATGGAATCGGCCGGCATCCCGGTATCGCGCTGGATCGACGGCGTGCTCGAGAAGAAAGAGAACATCGACCAGCCCGACAACCTCAAAGCCATGGTCTACTGGGGTCACGCGCCCAACTCGCAGACCCGGCTGCCGGAGATGAAGAAGGCGATGGAGAAGCTCGATCTCCTCGTCGTCGTCGACCCGGTGCCGACGTTCTCGGCCGTCATCCCCGACCGCAAGGACGGCATCTATCTGTTGCCGGCCTGCACCCAGTTCGAGACCTCCGGCTCCGTCACCGCGTCCAACCGGTCGCTCCAGTGGCGCGAGCGGGTGGTGAAGCCGATCTTCGAATCGAAGCCCGACCAGGAGATCATGTATCTCTTCGCGAAGAAGTTCGGCTTCGAGAAGGAAATGTTCAAGAACATCAAGGTCGTGAACAACGACCCGTCGCCCGAGGACACGACGCTCGAGTTCAACAAGGGCATGTGGACGATCGGCTACACCGGGCAATCGCCGGAACGGCTCAAGCTCCACATGGCCAATCAGGCGACCTTCGATCCGGTGACGCTCCGCGCCAACGGCGGCCCCTGCAACGGCGACTACTACGGGCTCCCGTGGCCCTGCTGGGGGACGGCCGCGATCAAGCATCCGGGGACGCCGAACCTCTACGACACCTCGAAACCCGTGGCCGAGGGCGGTCTCTGCTTCCGCGCCAACTGGGGGGTCGAGAAGGACGGCGTCAACATGCTGGCCGAAGGCTCCTACCCGAAGGACTCGGAGATCAAGGACGGCCACCCGCCGGTGACGATGGCGCTTCTGAAGAAGCTCGGCTGGGATGGCGATCTCACCCCGGAGGAGCGCGCCGCCATCGAGAAGCTCGGCGGAGACTCCGTCAGCTTCGCGACCGACACCTCGGGTGGTCTCCAGCGCGTCGCCATCAAGCACGGCGTCGCGCCGTTCGGCAACGGCAAGGCGCGGGCCCTCGTCTGGAACTTCCCCGACCCCGTGCCGCTTCACCGCGAGCCGCTCTACACGCCCCGGCGCGATCTCGTGAAGGACTATCCGACCTACAAGGACCGCAAATTCTTCCGCCTGCCGGTGCTCTTCGAATCGATCCAGCAGAAGGACTTCTCGAAAGACTTCCCGACCATTCTCACCTCGGGACGGCTGGTCGAGTACGAAGGCGGCGGCGACGAGAGCCGGACCAACAAGTGGCTGGCCGAGTTGCAGCAGGACATGTTCTGCGAGGTCAACCCGTTCGATGCCAATAACGCCGGCATCAAGAACGGCCACGACATGTGGGTCCACTCGCCCGAAGGCGGCAAGGTGCTGGTCAAGGCGATGGTCACAGAACGGGTCGGCAAGGGCGTCGCCTTCATGCCGTTCCACTTCGGCGGCCACTGGATGGGCAAGTCGCTGCGCGCCAAGTACCCGCAGGGCAACGATCCGTACGTGCTTGGCGAAGCCGCCAACATGTGCGGAACCTACGGCTATGACTCGGTCACGCAGATGCAGGAGACCAAGACCACCATCTGCCGGATCGAGAAAGCGTAAGAGCAGCGTCAGGACTCAGAGGAGACTTTGACATGGCAAGAATGAAGTTCCTGTGTGACGCCGAGCGCTGCATCGAGTGCAACGCTTGCGTGACCGCGTGCAAGAATGAGCACGAGGTGCCGTGGGGGATCAATCGCCGCCGAGTCGTCACGATCAACGACGGCAAGCCCGGCGAGCGCTCCATCTCGGTCGCCTGCATGCACTGCTCGGACGCCCCTTGCATCGCCGTATGCCCGGTCGATTGCATCTACCAGACGGACCAGGGCGTGGTCCTTCACTCGAAGGACCTGTGCATCGGGTGCGGCTACTGTTTCTACGCGTGCCCGTTCGGCGCGCCCCAGTATCCGCAAGCCGGCAACTTCGGCAGCCGCGGCAAGATGGACAAGTGCACCTTCTGCGCCGGCGGCCCCGAGGCCGATAACTCGGCCGAGGAGTTCAAGAAGTACGGGCGCAACCGCTTGGCCGAAGGCAAGCTTCCGCTCTGCGCGGAGATGTGCTCGACCAAGGCGCTTCTCGCCGGCGACGGCGACGTGGTGTCCAACATCTACCGCGAGCGCGTGGTCTCCCGCGGCTTCGGTTCGGGAGCGTGGGGCTGGGGCCAGGCTTACCAGGCGAAGACCGGGTCCTAACGGACAGGGGGCCAATATCGAATGGGGGGCGGGCGGTGTCTTCGTTGTTCGGGCGCCGCCCCCCTCCATTTCCTTTTGTAAGGCGAGGGAACGGAGCGCGCATGCGAGCGAGCAGAATTTGGACGGCCGTCGCGGGTATTGCCCTGAGCACGATATTGCTCATGGGGTGCCGCGCCGAGGAACAGGGCCGGATCGTCGAATACAAGCCGGGCGTCTACCTCGGAAAGAAGGACTCGGCGATGTCGGATGCGCAGGAACAGATGCTGCGAGAACGGGCGCAATTCCAGACAGGAACCGGCCCGGCCGGAACGGCGAGCACCGGCGGCCGCCCGGCGGATGTCAATCCGCCGAAGTAGAGGACACAGGGGAGTAGGAAACATGGGCTGGTCAAGCATTCGAAGCTGGGCGGTCGCGGCATGCGTCGTCTTCGGCGCGGCATACGGCGCCATGGTTTCGCTCACCGGGTCGATCGATTTCGACGCGCCGGCGGCCGCGCAGTCGGGCGGCAACGTGCCCGGCAACGTCAAAGGCAACCTCAGCGATGCCGAGATGTGGCGCGCCGTTCGCAAAGGCATCACCGGAGACGTGACGATCCCGGATAAAAAGGCGGGTCAGCTCGTGCAGCCCCATGGCGACAGTCTCCGCGCCTTCCGCAACGGCCCGCTGTCCAACTTCGGGGGCTGGATTCTGTTGGCGGTCGTCGTGATCCTGACGGTGTTTTATGCGTTCCGCGGCAAGATCAAGATCGAGGCGGGTCCGTCCGGCCGCACGGTCGAGCGGTTCAACGGGGTCGAGCGCTTCACCCATTGGCTCACGGCATCCTCGTTCATCCTGCTCGCGGTCACTGGGCTGAACGTCCTCTACGGCCGCTACATCCTCATCCCGATCATCGGGCAGCCGGCGTTCGCCGCCATCGCCTATTACGGCAAGCTCGCCCACAACTTCCTCGGATTTTCGTTCATGGTCGGCCTGGTGATGATGCTGGTCCTGTGGGTGCGGCATAACATGCCGACCATGGTCGACCTGCAGTGGCTTGCCAAAGGCGGCGGGCTCTTCAGCAAGGGCTCCCATCCGCCCGCGCGGCGCTTCAACGCCGGGCAGAAACTGGTGTTTTGGGCGGTCATCCTGGGCGGGGCGTCGCTCAGCTTCTCCGGCATCTGCCTCATGTTCCCGTTCGAGATCACGCCATTCGCCAAGACGTTTGCGTTTCTCAACATGTTCGGAACCAACCTCCCGACCCAGCTGACGCCGCTGCAGGAAACGCAACTGTCCCTGATCTGGCATAGCCTCGCGGCGCTGGTGATGATCGCCATCATCATCGCCCACATCTACATCGGCTCGTTCGGCATGGAAGGCGCGATCGACGCGGTCGGAACCGGCCAGGTAGACCTCAACTGGGCGAAGGAGCACCACGGGCTTTGGGTGAAGGAGCTCGAGGCCGGGGGCAAGGCCGGAGGGCGTGGCGCGGCGCAACAGCCGGCCGAATGATCGAACATTTTCGATTCGAGGCAAAAGGGCGGCCCAGCGCCGCCCTTTTGTTGCCGGGTGCCCCGCCCGGGCAGCGGTAGCGGGGACGCGCTAGTTCGAGACCCGCACGTTCGGGGTCGAGAACTTGGTGGCGGCCGATGGGTTCGTCGCGCTGAGCACGATGCCGGCGACGATGGCGATGAGCGCCGCAGCCAGGGTTCCGAGCCAAAACGACCGCGTTGCTCCGACCTTCGATTCGCTCATTTTGCACCTCCCAAGGGGAAATTTTGTCCCCACGGCATTCTAATCCAACGCCCAAGCGGCGCAAGCGGCCCGCGGCCGTGCTTGGTCGCCGACAGGCGACCACGGCCGGCGATCCGGCAATAGGATTTTTCCGAGCCATCGGTTATTCTCGGCCGTGGCGTCCAGCGCGAGGTGCCGACGCCGTGCCGATCGCAATGGGGGGACGTGAATGTTTGTCGACCTGAGGGTCGCACAGCTCCTGTGCTCGCGAATCTGCCATGATCTCTTGAGTCCCGCCGCCGGGGTCAACGCGGGCGTGGAGATTCTTGCCGAAGGCGGCGAGGCGGGCTCGGAAGCCGTCGGCCTGATCGGCCAAAGCGCGGCCCAGGTCGCGCGACGCCTCGCGTACTACCGCGTCGCGTTCGGCCTTGGCAGCACCGCTGACGGCGTCATGGACGGTTTTACCGAGGCGCGCGACCTTGCACACGGTCTCCTCGATGGCGGCAACGTGACGCTCAACTGGGCCGATCACGCATCCGTGCCGAGCATACGGGATGTCCCGCAGTCGTCGCCGAAGCTCCTCCTCAACATGATTCTCGTCGGCGCAGGCGCGCTGATGCGCGGCGGAACGCTCGGGCTCGATTTCGCCGAGCTCCCGGAAGGCCTGGGAGTCGCGTTGCGGGCAAACGGGAAGGGGGCGCGGTTGCGCGACGATGTGCGCTCGGCATTATCACGCGACGTCGACCTCGATGAACTCTCGGCTCACAACGTTCACGGCAGGTTGACCCGCTTGTTGGCGGAAAGCATCGGCGCGACGTTTGAAATACCGGAGGCTGCGAGCGATGAAGTGCGCTTGGCCGTTCTATTGCCGTGCATCGCGGTCGAACCGCGTCCGCTGCCGGGCCCGGCAGCCCGACGGCCTCTCGTCCGCTGAGGCATGTTCGTAGGGACGTAACGCACCGATGCTTGTCTCTCGGTAGGGTCGGCGGTCCGGCTCGGGACTCGTCCGAAGAGGAAGAGACATGGACGACCTGCTCAGCGAGTTCCTGACCGAGACTTCGGAAAGCTTCGCTGCTCTCGACGGCGAGCTCGCAAAGTTCGAGCAAGAGCCGAACAACAAGGCCATTCTCCAAAATATTTTCCGGCTGCTGCACACCATCAAGGGAACGTGCGGTTTTCTCGGGCTGCCGCGGCTTGAGCGAATCGCCCACGCAGGCGAAGACGTGCTTGGGAAGATTCGGGAAGGCGCGCTTGCGGTCACGCCTGCCGTGCTCACGCTGGTCCTGAAATGCCTGGACGTGATCCGCGATCTGCTGGCCGAGTTGGCAACAAGCGGCGCCGAGCCGCCGGGAAACGACCGCGCGCTTCTGGACGCACTGCAGGCATTGCCCGCGGGCGCGGGCGCCGCCGGACCCGCGACGCCAAGGCCAAGCCCCGACCTCGGTCTGTTTCAGACGCCGCTCGGCGCCGAGCTCAATGCGGAAATCGAGGCGGTGCTCGCGGCCGGACGGCAAAGGCCCGCGTCGCTGGAGAGGTTCCCGCCGGCCGCGCGGCCTGCGGCCGAGGCAAGGGCCGTCGCGGCACCCCAGGCGACGCCACCGCTTGAGCCGTCGCCGCCGAAAGATCTCGCCGTCGTCGCCTCCGGCATGCGAGTCAACGTCGAGGCGGTCGAAGACCTGATGGCCCTCGTGAGCGAGCTTGTGCTGACGCGAAACCAGATTCTGCAGATGGTGCGCGGCCTCGAAGACAACCAATTTTCGGCGCCTTTCCAGCGCTTGAGCCACGTGACCGCGGACTTGCAAGAAGGGGTTCTGAAGACCCGGATGCAGCCGATCGGCGATGCCTGGGCGAAGCTCCCGAGGATCGTGCGTGATTTGGCGACCGAATCGGGAAAGAAGATCGAACTCGTGACGCGAGGCGCCGAAACCGAGCTCGACCGGCAAGTGCTTGAGCTCATCAAGGACCCGCTCACCCACATGGTCCGGAATTCGGCCGATCACGGGCTCGAACTGCCGGCGCTGCGCCGGTCGCAAGGGAAGCCGGAGGTCGGGACCGTCACCTTGCACGCGTTCCGCGAAGGCGGCCACGCCATCGTCGAGGTGACCGACGACGGTCGCGGCCTTGACATGGACCGCATCCGCGCCAGGGCCGTGCAGATGGATCTCGCGAGCGATGCCGAGCTTCGGACCATGGGAGATTCCCAGATCCAGCGGTTCATCTTCAACCCCGGATTTTCGACTGCCGAGACGGTGACCGGCGTCTCGGGGCGCGGCGTCGGGCTCAACGTGGTGCGCGCGAACATCGAACGCATCGGCGGTTACATCGACGTACGGTCCCGCGCGAATGCCGGCACCACGTTCACCATGCGGATTCCTTCTACGCTCGTGATCGTCGGGGCTCTCATCGTCACGTGCGACGACCAAAGATTTGCGATCCCGGAAATCGCCGTGCTCGAACTGGTACGCACGGCCCGCCATGCGGATTACGCCGTGGAGATGATCAATAACGCGCCGGTGCTGCGCCTGCGGAACCGGCTGCTTCCACTGGTCTCGCTGCGCGACCTCCTGAAGCTCGACCGCCGCCGGCCCGGCAGGACGGCCGGCGACTTCATCGTGGTCACTCGGGTCGGGACGGCGACGTTCGGACTGATCGTCGATTACGTTTTCGACACCGAGGAAATCGTCGTCAAGCCGCTGGCTCCGGCGCTCCGCAGGATTCCCTTCTATTCCGGGAACACGATCCTTGGCGACGGCAGCGTGATCATGATTCTCGACCCGGATGGGATCGCCGCCGCTGCGGCAGGCGGCCAAGAGGCCCTCCCCGCTGTTCAGGCGGTGGGAACGACAGCCGCGGCCGCTCCGGTCGATGAAAAGACACTGTTCCTGACCTTCCGCGCGGCCGGAAGGGAGCTCAAGGCGGTGCCGCTCGCGCTGGTCTCGCGGATCGAGGAGATCGACATGGCGCGCGTCGAAACGTCGGACGGCAGGGCCGTCGTGCAATACGGGGGCCGCTTGATGCCGCTCATCCCCTTCGCGGCAGGCGGCGCTCTACCCCCTTCGGGCCTCCAGCCGAGCCTTGTGTTCTCCGACCGCGACCGCGACCGTGACATGGCCTTGGTCGTGGATGAGATCGTCGACATCGTCGAGGACCGGCTTCGGGTCGATCTGCTGGCCACGAAACCCGGCCTGCTCGGCGGCGCCGTCATCGCGGGGAAGGTGACCGACGTGATCGACGCGGCCTACTATCTGACCCAGGCCTTTCCCGACTGGTTCGCTCCTCAGGACGGCGCCCACAAGACGGGCAGGACCGGTCGGCGAGTGCTGCTGGTCGACGACAGCCCGTTCTTCCGCAATCTTCTGTCGCCGATCCTCTCGGTCGCCGGGTGGACCGTCACGACAGCGGAGTCCGTCGAAGCGGCGCTCCGGTTCCGGGACGCCGGGGCGATGTTCGACGTTATCGTCAGCGACATCGAGATGCCGGGAATGGACGGATTCGCGCTCGCTGCCGCAGTTCGCGAAGATTCCCGCTGGCAAGCGGTACCCCTGGTCGCGCTCTCCTCGCACGCGGCTGAGGTGGAGATTGCCCGCGCGCGCTCTCTTGGTTTCAGCGACTACGTCGCCAAATCGGATCGCGAAACGCTGCTCACCACGCTCGCGCAGGCCGTTGAAGCGGCGGCGAAGGAGGTGGCGTAGCGCTCCGCATATAGAAAGGTGACGCCATGAAACGTTGCCGGTTTGGCAACGACACCTAGAGCGGGATCGACTGTGTTGTCCTCTACCGTCATTCCCGCGAAAGCGGGAATCCAGTTCTTTTCAACAGCTTGGACCCCCGCCCAGGGGGTATGGGGGAATCCCCCAAGAGCCCCTTGCGCGGGGGTGACGATTCCACTTGAGGTGATCCCGCTCTAGCGGGCCGCCCGCACCGGGCTCTTCGCGCCGCGCGCATCCTGATGTTCGGGATCGCGCAACACGTAGCCGCGGCCCCACACGGTTTCGATGTAGTGGTCGCCACCCGTGGCCGTGGCGAGCTTCTTGCGAAGCTTGCAGATGAACACGTCGATGATCTTGAGTTCGGGCTCGTCCATGCCACCGTACAGGTGATTGAGGAACATTTCCTTGGTGAGGGTCGTCCCCTTGCGCAAACTCAAGAGCTCGATGATGCCGTATTCCTTTCCGGTCAAATGGACCGACTGACCGGAGACCTCGACCGTGCGGGCATCCAGGTTCACGCGAAGTTTGCCGGTATCGATCACCGATTGGGAATGCCCGGCCGAGCGCCTGACAATTGCCTGAATGCGGGCGACCAGCTCCTTCTTGTCGAACGGCTTGGTGAGATAGTCGTCGGCGCCGGTGCCGAGGCCCTTCACCTTGTTTTCGGCTTGGGCGAGCCCGGAAAGGATCAGAACGGGGGTTTTGATCTTCGAATCGCGGAGCCGGCGCAACACCTCGAAGCCGTCCATGTCCGGCAGCCCGAGATCGAGAATGATGATGTCGTACTCGTAAAGCTTGCCGATCTCCAGCCCGTCCTCGCCGAGCGTGGTGGAATCAACCACCATCCCCGAGGATTTCAGCATCAATTCAACAGTTTGCGTAGTACTAGGATCGTCTTCGACAAGAAGAACGCGCATGGAAGCCCCCCGACTTCACAGACCTCTGCTCTATTTCTTAACCTTACTGGGTTCGATGGTCATTGTTCAAGCTCTCTGTTAACCTATTTTAACAAGGCTGGCGGTCCCTGGCGCCGATGATCGCCGGGCTTAACCCCAAATAAACTCTCTTTTTGCATAGTCCGGAGCAGGATAGGCTCGAATTTCAAGGGTTTAGGGGTAAGGCGCGGGCATTGGCCGTCCTCATCAAGAACATCGCGGGCGAGATCGACCGTCTCCCCGATTTCCGGGTTTCCGGCCGGGTGACTCAGATCGTCGGCCTCCTGGTCCAGATCGGCGGAATTCCAGGCGCCCTCTCGGTCGGCGATCACTGCGAGATTGTCGGCCGCAATCGGCGCCGCGTGGTCTGCGAAGTGGTCGGCTTCAAGGAGGGTCAGGCCCTCGCCATGCCCTTCGGATCCCTCGACGGCATCGGTCTCGGGGCCCATGTCGAGGTGGCGACCACGTCTCCGTCCATCAGGCCGGACGAGAGCTGGCTCGGCCGCGTCATCAACGCGTTCGGCGAGCCGGTCGACGGCAAGGGACCCCTCGCCGGAGGCCAGATCTCCTATCCCATCCACGGGCAGCCGCCGCCTGCCCATACGCGCAAGCGCGTCGCCGGGAAGATCGATCTCGGCGTCCGCTCCATGAATCAGTTCCTCACCGTCTGCCGGGGACAGCGGATGGGCATTTTCGCAGGCTCAGGCGTCGGCAAATCGACGCTGCTCTCGATGATGGCCCGGCATACCAACGCAGAGGTATGCGTCGTCGGCCTGGTCGGCGAACGCGGCCGCGAGGCGCGCGAGTTCATCGAGGACCATTTGGGCGAGGAAGGACTCGCGCACAGCGTCGTGATCGTGGCGACGTCGGACGAGCCGCCGCTCGTCCGCCGCCAGGCCGCCTACGTTACCTTGAGCGTCGCCGAATTCTTCCGCGACCGCGGCCGCGAAGTCCTGTGCCTGATGGACAGCGTGACGCGCTTTGCCATGGCCCAGCGCGAGATCGGGCTGTCGGCCGGTGAGCCTCCGGCGACCAAAGGGTATACGCCGTCCGTGTTCGCCGAGCTCCCGCGCCTGCTGGAGCGCGACGGCCCGGGCATGGAGGGGCAGGGCAGCATCACCGGTTTGTTCACGGTGCTGGTCGAGGGCGACGACCACAACGAGCCCGTCGCCGACTCGGTCCGCGGCATCCTCGACGGCCATGTGGTGCTCGAGCGTGCGATCGCCGAGCGCGGCCGGTATCCCGCGATCAACGTGCTTCGCAGCATCTCCCGAACGATGCCCGCCTGCAACACGGACGTCGAGAACGCGCTCGTCGCGCGCGCGCGACGCATGCTCGCAACCTACGAGAACATGGCAGAGCTGATCCGCCTCGGCGCCTATCGCCGGGGCAGCGATCCCGAAGTCGACGAAGCCATCCGCTACTACTCGCGGATCGAAGGTTTTCTCGGTCAAGCCATCGCCGACAAAGCCGTGCTGTCCGAGGGCTACACGCAGCTTGCCCAGCTCCTGGACATGGGCGGGGGCGCGCAGCCGGCACAGGCGGGCCCCACCCGCGCGCGCGGGCGGCCGCACCTAGCGCTGCCGAGGACCTGACATCGTGGCCCGCCATCTGCACGCGCTGATCCGGCTGAACCAATGGGAGGTCGACGAGAAGCGGCGGGTTTTGGGCGCGTTCGTCCGCCGGCTCGACGAGCTCGAAGGGCAGGCTGGTCAGCTCGAGACGCAGTTGCTCCGCGAGCAAGAGGCGGCCCGCGCGCAGCCGAACGAGGCCGGCTTCCTCTACGGAAACTTCGCCCAGGCGGTCATCCGCGCGCGCGAGCGTTTGGCCGGCATGATCGCAAGCGCCAATTCCGAGATGGAGGCGGCCCGCGAGGCCCTCGCGGAAGCGCGCCGCGAGCTCAAGAAATACGAAGTCGCCCAGGCCGCCCGCGACCGCCGTGCGGCGGAAGAAGCGGCGAAAGAGGAACGGGTCGACTTGGACGAAATCGGCATTCAAGGCCACCAACGCCGCAAGACGGGGTAGGCGAGCCTCGTTCGTCACCCCGGCCGAGCGAAGGGGCCTCTTGCGGGGATTCCCCGCAGACCAAAAGGGGCCTCTTGCGGGGATTCCCCGCAGACCCTGGGCAAGAGCCGGGGTCCAGGAAATACTGAAACAGACTGGATGCCCGCCCGGGGGTATGGGGGAATCCCCCAAAAGAAACCCCCTTGCGCGGGCATGACGACGCTAATGGCGCGCGAGCCGCGCGAGCAGCGCCGGATTGTCCCACTTGGGCTGGCGATCGGCGATCAACACCGAGTGTTCCTTCAGCCGCGTGCCGCCGGGAGCGGTGGCCGCCACTTCCGCCCAGCGCGGGACGAGCTGGTCGTTGATGTCCGCAAGGACGGTGGCGGCAAGCGATTCCAGGGGCGTAGCCGGGGCTCCGGCGAACGCGTCCAAGTAGCGTCCGAAAGCCTCGGCGTCGATTACCGAGCGGTCCGGCACGTAGCGAAGGCACAAGGACGCCTCGCGGCCGGCCCAGGCGACCCGCCCGCCCAGCGTAATCACGTAGTCGAGCCGCGCATCGGGGTTCGGCGTCGTGAGAAGCAGGCTGCGGCGTGCGTGCGGGTCGGACGGACGATCGTTCATCCTCGGATTCCTACACGACGAGGCCGGGCCGCGTATCGGCGGCCGGCATGACGTCGATGAAGTTCGCTGGCGCGGCCTGGAAGGAGAGACCGCCTTTCATGCCGGTGAGTTGATTCGATTCGTCAAACAGGCGCCGGATGTCGTCTCGCATGCGCGGCGGAAGCGGGGAAGCCGTGCGCACGATGAGGTCGAGGCGTTTATTCTTGTCGCGGACAAAGCCGTCGAGTTGCAGACGGCCGATATTGCTGAGGCCGAGATCGACGACGAAGCGGGTTTCTTTGGGTGCGCTCTCGTCGCCCTCCTTGCCGTCGTCCTTGCGTGCCCGGAGGAAAAGCCGCACCTGCTGGATCTCGGATTCCGTATAAAACGGTACCACCGCGACGCGCCAGTCGCCGGAGACCGGTTCGTTCGCGAGCTTGGCGGCGGCCGAGAAATCGTCGCCGAGCTTTGCCATGAGGTCGGCGCGCGTGCGCTGGAGCGTGCGCGCGGGAGCCTCCCCAAGCCAGTTGCGGAGCTCGCCGCCGCGAAGCGCGGCGAGAAAGAACAGAACGTTCGCGGCGAGCCGGTTGTTGGCCTGCGGAAGGATCGTGTCGATGACCTGCTGGGCGATCTGCGGGTTGGCTTCCGCGAGGGCGCGGACGGCCTCGTCCATGCTCGGCCACGTGCGGCCGGCGAGAAGCTTCTCCCGCGATCCGGGCGCGTGCAGCGTCGGCTCGGGCGCGGGCGGGATGGGCTTTCCCGTAGCCTCGAGGGTGAGCGTGGTGCCGGGCGCGAGCGGCGTTTCCGACGGAAGCAGCAGATGCCCGAGCGGCGAGCGGACCATGATGGCGCCTGCGGATGTGGTGCCGGTGACCGTCGCGGTCAGCACCTGCCCGGGGGCGACGGTCGCGAGCGGGTTCGGTGCGGCGGTGCCGGCAAGGCCGGCACCCGCCGTCGGCGGCTTGATCTCGACGATCCTCAAGGGAAATCGGGTTCCAACGGCAAGGTCGGGCACGGCACCGGGGCTGCCCTGGGTGCCCGGCGCTCCCGGCGATGCGGCGGGCGCCGATGCGTGGCTGCCGGGAGCATGGGGACCGGCCGGCGTCGCGGCAGCGGTTGCCGGGCCGGCCGTCGTGGCTGGTGCGCCCGGAAGGCCGCCCGGAACGGTCCCCGGGGTCGCGGATGCAATGCCGCCGGCGCTGCCGCCCGCAGCGCCGAGCGCCGGCGCCGGGAATCCCGGGGCGCCGGGGACCAGGCCCGCGAGCGGGCGAACGAGCGTTGCCGTCGTGAGCGCGCCTGGGGCGAGGGGGTTCGCTTGGGCGTGGGGCGTCCCGCCGGTCGCCCCGGTCACGCCTGCTGCGGACCCCGGGATGAACCCCGCCGGCGCGAGGAGCCGGAGGGCCGCCTGCAGGGGCTTCCCGTCAATTGCGAGCAGGTGAACTTTGACGGGCGGGCCCGAGGCGACGATCTGCAAGATCAGCTTGGCGCCCTTCGGAAGCGGGAGATTGGTGTCGAGAGTGACGGTGCCCACCGGTGTTTCGACCTTGACCTTGCCTTGCGGCGTCGACCCGAGGATCACACCCTCCAGGCGGGCATTGGGTGGAAGGCCCTGGAGCGCCTCCGGTGCGACGGCGAGCACGAGCGTCGGCAGCACCGCGCCACCCAACGGCGGCGGCGTCGGCGGGGGCGGCGGGACGACGGCGGTCATCGTGCCCTAATGTCCGAGAAGCTTCTGCGCGATCGCTTCCACGTCCACGGCTGCCTCGGCATTGGGGAAGCGGGTGAGCAGAGGCGACTGCGTTCGGATCGCCTCGCGCACCTTGTTGTCGCGGCGGACGATCCCGAGGAGCGGTGGCGAGATCTTGAGGGATCCCTGGCACGCTTTCAGAAGCGTGTTGTAGGTGCGCTCGCCCTCACGGTTGGAGTTCACCATGTTGGCGACTACTTTGATCGCGATTTCCGGGCGCTCCTGGTGCAGCACCTTGATGAAAGCGTAGGCATCCGTAAGCGACGTCGGCTCGTCGGTCACGACGACGATGCAGCATGAGGTGACGGACGCGAGTTGGCGGACGGTCCGCTCGACGCCGGCGCCCAAGTCGAGGAGAACAAGATCGTAGGTTGCCGCGAGCAGCGCCAAATCTTCCGTCAGTATCTGCAGCCGGCTCACCGGGATGTTGGCGAGCCCGCCCGTGCCGGAGCGGCCGGCGACGATGTCGAAGCCGCCGTCCTCGTATGTGACGACGGCCTGGTTCAGGGTCAGACGCCCGGCGATCACGCCGCCGAGATCGTGTTTCGGCATCAGGCCCAGCTGGATATCCAGGTTTGCGAGCCCGAGGTCGCCGTCGAACAGGAGGATGCGCTGGCCTGCCCGCGCCAACGCATGCGCAAGCGTGATGGCAAACCACGTCTTGCCCACGCCCCCCTTACCGGAGGCGATGGCGGTCATGTTGCGAGCCTGGGCGCGCACGGCCGTCGGTCGCGGGAGTGGGGCTTCGGACATCATGGGCGTTCCTCGGTCGATGGACGAGTGAGACTGCCCGGCTCGGCCGCCGGTATCAGCAGTCGCGCAAGCGACAGGGGATTCAGCGGAGTCAGGCCGTCGATGACGTGGGGCGTGATGCTGACCTCGGAGAACGTGAGTTGGCCCGCATCAGCCGCCGCGAGCAGTCCGCCGAGGCGGCGCGCGACGTCGATTCGCGTCGCGATCAAGCGGCGTACGCCTAACCCCGAAAATGCTTCGGCAATCTCGGCCGCCTCGCGCGGATCGCCCCCCGCGGCCAGCACAAGCACGGGCTCCGCCTGCGATGCCTCAATCCGCTCGCTCAAGTATGCCATATCCTCTCCGTTAAAGGGGTTCGTGCCGGCGCTGTCAATGTAGATGCAGTCGCTCCCGCGGATCCGGTCGACGGCGTCCGCGAGATCTTCGGGGGTGTCGGCAGTCACCAGGTCGATCTCCAGGATCCGGGTGAAGGTCTCGAGCTGCTCGACGCCGCCCGCCCGCCGCGTATCGGTCGTGATCATGCCGACCCTGAGGCCATTGAGGCGCGCGCGCGCCGCGAGCTTGGCCGTGGTCACCGTCTTACCGACCCCGGGCGGACCGACCAGCATGACGGCATCGCCGCCGTTCCGCAGGGCGAGCGGTTGAAACTTAAACCCGCTGTCCACTGCTCCCGCAAAGGCAAGA
Organism: Rhodospirillales bacterium; assembly: GCA_009694195.1. Taxonomy (GTDB): domain Bacteria; phylum Pseudomonadota; class Alphaproteobacteria; order Rhodospirillales; family SHVQ01; genus SHVQ01. The sequence continues at coordinate 1,430 of SHVQ01000016.1, read as the reverse complement.
GTGGGGTCTTCGGCATCCATCGTCGCCGCGACCTTGGCCAGCCGCTCGGTCAATGCCGCCGGCGTTCCGTGGAACGCGAGCGCGTGCAGAATCGAGTCGGCGACGTCGGCGCGGTCGTAGGAAGGGGTGCGGCCGCCGTTCGCCGTCTCGATCGCCGCGGTGACCTGGACCTCGCCGCTCGCGGCGATTTCGGAGGCGATGACGAGAGCATCCTCGCCGAGCTCCTCGCGGACGCGCGCGATGGCTTCCGAGACCGTGGGCGCCCTGAACGTCTTGAACTGCATGTGATCCCAGAGAGCCCCGGCGGCACCTTGGCCGGGCCTGCGCTAAATCTGGCCCACCGTCTTGATCCGGGCCTTCGCATAAACCTCGTTCTGCGACATGACCACCGTCATCGGCCGGAACCGCTCGACGATGGAGCGGACGAACGGCCGGATGCCCGGGCTGGTGAGGAGCACCGGCGCCTCGCCCATCATCGCCTGGCGCTCGAAGGTATTGCGGAGTGTCGAGATGAACTCCTGCAGCTTGGTCGGCGGCATCGAAAGCTGGCGCTCGTCGCCGGTACCGACGAGAGACTCGGCGAACGTCTGCTCCCACTGCGGGGAGAGGGTGATCAGCGGGATGAATCCTTGCTCGTTGGTGTTCATGTCGCTGATCTGCCGCGCGAGACGCGCGCGGACGTGCTCGACGATCATCATGACGTTGCGGGTATGCCCGCACGCTTCGGAGATGCCCTCGAGGGTGGTCGGCAGATCGCGGATGGAGATCCGTTCGGCCAGCAGGTTCTGCAGCACGCGCTGCACGCCGCCCAGCGAGATTTGGCTCGGGATCATGTCGCCGATCAGCTTTTGCTGTTCCTTGCCGAGCTCGTCCAGCAGCTTCTGCGTCTCCGAGAAGGAGAGCAGCTCGGCCATGTTGTCCTTGATCGTCTCCGTGATGTGCGTGGTGATGACGGTCGCCGACGAGCCGCTCTATTCGCCCGTTCCGGCGCTGGCGTCCGGGAGGTTCGTCCCGACGCTGATCGGCGGCGTGCCTTCCGCATCGCGGCTGGCGTTGGTCTCTTCGATGGTCTGGGTTGAGCGCACCACTTGACCGGCCGGGTCGAACTTCTCTTCGCTGGTGCTGATCCGGTCGAAGGCCATGTCGGCCGACACCTCGGCGCGGACCTTGCCGAAACCGACGGTTTTTTCCAGCAGCTCTTCGATGGTGCGGGCGAGTCGATGTTCGAGGGTGCGGCGGCGCTCCGACATCTTTTCGACCATCGTGCCCATGTTGGCCTCGTCCTCGAAGCCGCGGGCGAGCAACTTGCCCTTGTTGTCGACGATGGAGATGCGGTTCGGCACCAGGCCGGGCACGGCGGCGGCGACGAGATGCTGGATCGCGGCAACCTGTTCGGGGTCGAGGCGGCCGGCGCCGTGCATTTTGAGAAC
>SHVQ01000015.1 GCA_009694195.1 Rhodospirillales bacterium | reverse complement strand
CGCATTTCGAGTGCGGTGCATTCAACCGCTCTGCCACCCATCCGGAACGCGCCGGCCTCGACGAGCCTTGAAAAGCGCGCGGGAGAGTAGCCGAAGCCGACCGGCCCCCGCAAGCAAAGGGGAGGCCGGAAGCCTTTGAAACCGCTGGGGCCCGACCCGATCTCAAGGGCCGTTCCGCGTTGACATGGGGGAGAGAAAGGGTATATTGCCGCGGCCTTGGGAGCCCCGCCACGCGCGGCGGAGCGCCTTTTATTCTTATTTCTTAATCTCGGATTCTCGGATGTACGCAGTCATTCGCACCGGCGGCAGGCAATATCGGGTCGCCAAGAACGACCGGCTCGTGGTCGAGCGCCTCGCGGGCGAGCCCGGCGAGCTGGTCGAGTTTCGCGACGTCCTCATGATCGGGGCGCCCGGGCAGGTGCCGACCATCGGCGCACCCCTGGTCGACAAGGCCGCCGTGTTCGCCGAACTCCTGGAGCAAACGCGGGGCGAAAAGATCCTCATCTTCAAGAAACGGCGGCGCGCCAACTATCGCCGCAAGAGGGGCCACCGCCAGTTGCTGACCGTTCTCCGGGTCGTCGAAGTCAGCGCCACCGGCGAGAAGCCTGCGTTCCAGCCGACACCGAAGCGGGAGCTGAAACCCAAGGCGGTTGCTGCGGACGGCGAGGCCGCGGACGGCGAGGCGAAGCCGAAGAAGAAGGCGAAGAAGGCGGCCGAGAGTCCCAGAGAGATAAAGAGAGCGAAAGCGGCTGAGAAGTCGAAGGCCAAGGAAAAGGCGAAAGCGGAATCCAAGGCCCGGAAGAAGAAGTCCAAGGAGTAGGACAGATGGCACATAAAAAAGCAGGCGGCAGCTCGCGCAACGGCCGCGACACGAAAGGTCGCCGCCTCGGCGTGAAGCGTTTCGGCGACGAGGCCGTGCTCGCGGGCAACATTCTCGTCCGCCAGCGGGGGACCAAGTTTCACCCCGGCAGGAACGTCGGCATGGGCCGCGACCACACGCTGTTCGCGCTCAGCACGGGCCGCGTTAAATTCGCGACCAAGGCGCTCGGGCGCGTTTACGTGTCGATCGAGCCGGCGTCCTAAAGCCGCCCGAACGGGCGGCGCCGATCGGGGGAACGGCCGGCCGTTCCCCCGTTTTCATTTCCGCTGCCCCGCTCGCGCCCTCGGAAGGGCCGTCCCATGAAATTCCTCGACGAGGCGAAGGTCTACGTCAGAAGCGGCGACGGCGGGAACGGCGCCATGTCGTTCCGGCGTGAGAAATTCATCGAGTTCGGCGGCCCCGACGGCGGCCGCGGCGGCCGCGGCGGCGACGTCATCGCCGTCTGCGAGGACGGCCTCAACACGCTCATCGATTACCGCTACCAGCAGCACTTCAAGGCCGACCGCGGAAGCCCCGGCGCCGGGAGCGACAAATCGGGCGCCAAGGGGAAATCGGTCGTGCTGCGCGTCCCCGTGGGCACGCAAGTGCTGGAGGACGACAAGGAAACCGTGGTTGCCGACCTGCTCCGCCCGGGCCAGGAGGTCGTGCTCGCGAAAGGCGGCGACGGCGGCCACGGCAACGCGCATTACAAATCGGCGACCAATCAGGCGCCGCGCCGGGCGGACAAGGGTTACCCGGGGGTCGAGCGGTGGTTCTGGCTGCGCTTGAAGCTCATCGCGGACGCCGGGCTCATCGGCCTTCCGAACGCGGGCAAGTCCACGTTTCTCGCCGCCACCACCCGCGCGCGGCCGAAGATCGCGGCCTATCCGTTCACCACGCTGCATCCGAATTTGGGTGTCGCCATGCTCGGCGCCCGCGAGATGGTGCTCGCCGATATCCCCGGCTTGATCGAAGGGGCGAGCGAGGGCCAGGGGCTCGGCACGCGGTTTCTCGGCCACATCGAGCGCTGCCGCGTCCTCGTGCACCTGGTGGACGGCCTCGAGAAGGACGTGGCCAAGGCCTACCGCACGGTCAGGCGCGAGATCGCCGCCTACGGCGCCGGCCTTGCCGATAAGCAGGAGATCGCCGTCCTCAACAAATGCGACGCTCTCACCAAGGAAGACGCGGCGAAGAAAAAGAAGAAGCTCGAGAAAGCGGCGGGAAAGCCCGTTCTCGTGATTTCCGGCCTCACCGGCATCGGCATTCAGTCGCTGGTGAAGAAAATTTTCGAACGGGTGGCGAAGGCGACCCCCATGAATGAGGTTGAGGCGGATGCGGACGACGAGGCATTCGATGAGCGCAGATAAGGCATCCCGCCAGGCCGCGGCGAGCCCGCTCGCGGCCGGGCGCCGCGTGGTCGTCAAAATCGGCTCGGCCCTCCTCGTCGATCCCGACCGCGGAACCGTCTACCGGCGCTGGCTCGAGTCGCTTGCCGCCGATGTCGCGGCGATGCGGAAGCGGGGCCAAGAGGTGGTGATCGTCTCCTCCGGCGCCATCGCCGTCGGCCGCCGCCACTTGGGATTTCCGGACGGCGAATTGCGGCTCGAGGAAAAACAGGCGGCCGCCGCGACCGGCATGGTCCGCCTCGCGCACGCTTATTTGGAGGTGTTGGCCGAACACGCGCTCACGGTCGCGCAAGTCCTCTTGACCCTCGACGACAGCGAAAATCGGCGGCGCTATCTCAACGCGCGGACCACGCTCACCACCTTGCTGAAGCTCGGCGCCGTGCCGCTCATCAATGAAAACGACACGGTCGCGACCGACGAAATCCGCTTTGGCGACAACGACCGCTTGGCCGCGCGCGTCGCCGCCATGATCAGCGCCGACGTGCTCGTTCTGCTTTCGCACGTCGACGGCCTCTATTCGGCCGATCCGCGCAGCGAAGCCGACGCCCGGCACATTCCGGAGGTCCACGCGATCACGCCCGAAATCGCCGCGATGGCGAGCGCCGACATATCGCCTGATGGGCGGGGCGGCATGGTGACGAAGCTCGATGCGGCGCGGATCGCCAACGCCGCCGGCTGCCGCATGGCGATCGCCGACGGCACGGCAGAGCATCCCCTCCGGCGCATCGCGGACGGCGCCCGGTGCACCTGGTTCATGCCTGCGGCGACGCCTCAGTCGGCGCGCGAGCGGTGGATCGCCGGGTCTCTGAACCCGGCCGGCGCCATCGTCGTCGACGCGGGCGCCGTGAAGGCGCTGAAGAATGGAAAAAGCCTCCTGCCGGCCGGCATCGTCGCGGTCGAGGGCGACTTCCAGCGGGGCGACACCGTCGCCGTCAAGACAGTGGCGGGCGCTCTCATCGGACGCGGCCTCGTTGCTTACGCATCCGACGATGCGCGGCGCATCAAGGGGTATAAATCGAGTGAAATCGAAGGCCTTCTCGGCTACCGTGGCCGGGACGAGATGATTCACCGGGACGACTTGGTGCTGTCGTGAGCGCTCCGCAAATCTCCCGAGCCGCCCGCGCCCCGACCGAAAACATCCCCGCATTGATGCGCCGGATCGGCACGGCTGCGAAAGCGGCCGCCCGAGCCCTGGCGACTGCCCCGGCCGCGGTTAAGAACAGGGCGCTCGCCGCCGCCGCCGGCAGCATCCGCGCGAGCGTCCAGCGTATCCGTGCGACCAATGCCGAGGACATGGCGACGGGCGAGCGGAAGGGCCTCTCGAAGCCGATGCTCGACCGGCTCAAGCTCGATGACGCCCGCGTCGAGAGCATGGCCAAGGGCCTCGACGACATCGCAGCCCTCGCCGACCCCGTGGGCCAGGTGATGGCCGAGTGGACGCGCCCCAATGGCCTTCACATCGCGCGCGTTCGCACGCCCTTGGGCGTCGTCGGCATCATTTTCGAATCGCGCCCCAACGTGACGGCGGACGCGGGCGGGCTCTGCCTGAAAGCGGGCAACGCGGCGATCCTGCGCGGCGGTTCGGACAGCCTTCACTCGTCGTCGGCCATCATGGAGAGCCTCGCCGAGGGGCTGAAGGCCGCCAACCTGCCGCCGGCGTCCATTCAAGTGGTGCCGACGTCCGACCGTGCCGCCGTCGGCGAGATGCTGACGATGACCGATACCATCGACGTGATCGTCCCCAGGGGCGGCAAGTCCCTCGTCGAACGCGTCACCCGGGAAAGCCGGATTCCCTTGTTCAAGCACCTGGAGGGCATCTGCCACACCTACGTGCACGCGGGTGCCGATCCGAAGAAGGCGCGCGACATCGTCCTCAACGCCAAGATGCGCCGCACCGGCATCTGCGGGGCGACGGAAACGCTGCTCGTCGACCGGAACGTCGCGGGCACCCACTTGCCGCCGATTCTGGACGCGCTCGTTCAAGCCGGCTGCGAGGTGCGCGGCGACGGCGAGACCCGGGCGCTCGATGCACGCGTCGTTCCGGCGACGGACGCGGATTGGGACACCGAATATCTCGATGCCATCATCTCGGTGAAAATCGTCGCCGGACTCGATGAAGCCATGGAGCACATCGTCCGGCACGGCTCGCAGCACACGGAATCCATCATCACCGAAGATGCTGCGGCCGCGGAGGCCTTTCTCAACCAGCTCGACAGCGCGATCGTGATGGTGAACGCCTCGACCCAGTTCGCCGACGGCGGCGAGTTCGGCATGGGCGCCGAGATCGGGATCGCGACGGGCAAGCTGCACGCCCGCGGCCCCGTCGGCGTCGAGCAGCTCACGAGCTTCAAGTACGTGGTCCGCGGCACCGGCCAGGTGCGGACGTGACGTTGTACGGCTGTGGCGACCACCGCTAAGACCGGTTCGGCTGGCGCGACCGCCGGGGGGCGGCGCATCGGCCTCCTCGGCGGGTCCTTCAATCCGGCCCACGAGGGCCATCTCCACATCAGCCGCCTGGCCTTAAAGCGACTCAAGCTGGATGCCGTCTGGTGGGTGGTGTCGCCGCAAAACCCGCTGAAGCCGACGACGGGCATGGCGCCTTTCGCGGAGAGATTCGCGTCGGCCGAAACCGTTGCGCGCGCCGATTCGCGGGTTCTCGTCAGCGATATCGAGCGAACGCTCGGGACCCAGTTCTCCATCGACACGATCCTGAGCCTTAAAAAGACTCATCCGGACGACCGGTTCGTCTGGGTGATGGGCGCCGACAACCTCATTCAGGCCGCGCGATGGAAGGCATGGCGAAGATTTTTCAAGTCCGTTCCCATTGCGGTTTTCGCCCGCCCCACCTATTCTTTAAGAGCGCTCATTTCCAAGGCGGCACGGCGCTTCGCACGCGACCGGATACGCGAATCGAGGGCCGGCCGGCTTGCTGAAATGAGACCGCCGGCGTGGGTGTTCCTTCGCATCCCGTTGAGTTCCGCGTCGGCGACACGAATCCGGACCGAGCGTAAAGCGTGAGGACCGGCAAGGGCCACGGATAGGAAAGGAGACGCACATACCACGCATGATGAAGCCGCCGGCTACGACAAAACTCGTCAAGCTGGTGGAAGCTGTTCTCGACGGCGACAAGGCGGAAGGCGTTGTCGTCGTCGATCTCTCGGGCAAGACCGATATTGCCGATTACATGGTCATCGCCAGCGGAACGTCAAAACGTCAAATCGGCGCGATGGCCGAGCATCTTCAGGAACGAATCAAGGCGAGCGGCGTGCGGAACGTCGCGGTTGAAGGCGCGGTCCAGTGCGACTGGGTCGTGGTCGATGCCGGAGCCGTTATCGTCCACCTCTTTCGGCCGGAGATCCGCACGTTCTACGACCTCGAGAAGCTGTGGGCGACGCCCGCCGTCACATCCGAGGCGCGGTCGCGCAGGGTTGCAGGAATGCGGCCGTAAGGGGTCTAATCCGCCACGCGTGTTGTTGGCCCGCCGGCCGGTCCTGCCGGGACCGTGAGGCCTGTTTTCGCGCGGCGGGGTTAGGGGGAAGTGGGTCATGCGCATCCAAATCGTCGCGGTCGGGCGGCTGAAGAGCGGCCCGGAGCGGACGCTCTTCGAGCATTACGCCGAGCGGGTGACGTTTCCGTTCAGCGTCCGCGAGGTCGAAGAGAAGCGAAAGCTCTCCCCGCCCGAGCTGAAAGCGCGCGAGGGCGAGCTCTTGATGGCCGAGCTTCCCCAGGAGGCCATCGTCGTCGCGCTCGACCAAAAGGGCACCGCGCTGCCGAGTGCGATCTTCGCTCAGAAGCTCAAGGGCTGGCGCGACACCGGCGTCAAGACGCTCGCGTTCGCGATCGGCGGCGCCGAAGGGTTGGACTTCCCGGTTTTGCAGCGGGCCAATATGATTTTGTCGCTGGGCGCGCAGACATGGCCCCATATGCTGGTCCGCGGCATGCTGGCCGAACAGATCTTCCGCGCCCAGTGCATCATCACCGGGCATCCCTACCATCGCGAGTGAGACGAGCCGCGCATCTGGTGGGGATTGCCTTTGCGGACCCTAGTAATTGATGGGCGAGGACGTATATTAGCCGCATGTCGACCTCATCCCCATCCCGGCCACGTCCGGTGATGCTCTGCGTTCTTGACGGGTGGGGCGAGAGCGCGGAGACGGACCATAACGCGCTCGCGCTCGCGCGCCTGCCCCATTGGCGGCGCTTCGTCTCCAGCTACCCGAAGACGCTGCTCGATGCGTCGGAAGAGGACGTCGGCTTGCCGCCGGGTCAGATGGGCAATTCCGAAGTCGGTCATATGAATCTCGGCGCCGGCCGCGTCGTGACCCAGGAACTGCCTAGGATCGACAAGGCCGTCGCCGACGGCTCCCTCGCCGCCAACCCTGTCCTGCGAGACGCGATCGCCAAAGTAAGAACGGCTGATGGCACTTTCCATTTGATGGGCTTGATGTCGCCGGGCGGTGTTCACTCCCATCAGGACCAGATCGCGGCGCTCGCCCGGATCATCGGAGATGCCGGCGTTCCCGTCGCCGTACACGCGTTCCTCGACGGCCGCGACACGCCGCCCAGGAGCGCGAAGGACTATGTCCGGAAGTTCGTGGAGGACATCGCCCCCTGTCCCCGCGTCCGTATTGCGACCATCGGCGGCCGGTACTACGCGATGGACCGTGACAAGCGCTGGGAGCGGCTGGAGAAGGCCTACCGCGCCCTTGTCGTGGCGGAAGGCGAGCGTGCCGCCGATCCCATCCAAGCCATTGAAGCGAGCTACGCCGCCGGAAAGACCGATGAATTCATGCTGCCAGCCGTGATCGGCGATTACAGGGGATTGCGCGACGGCGACGGCGTCCTCATGGCGAATTTCCGCGCCGACCGTGCCCGCCAGCTCTTGGCGGCGCTCGCCGATCCTGTATTCACCAGCTTTCCGCGGCCGAAGGTCGTCCGCTTCTCGGCCCTCGTCGGCATGGGTCCGTATTCCGATCACCTCAATCGTTTCTACAAGGCGCTATTTGCGCCGCAGAACCTGAACAACATTCTGGGCCAAGTGGTGGCCGAAGCAGGCATGACCCAGCTCCGGATCGCCGAAACGGAGAAGTACGCGCACGTGACCTTCTTTCTCAACGGCGGGCGCGAAATGACCTTTCCGGGGGAGGATCGGATCCTCGTTCCCTCGCCGAAAGTCGCGACCTACGACCTGCAGCCCGAGATGTCGGGCCCGGAAGTGACGGACAAGCTGATCGAAGCCATCAAGTCCGCCCGCTACGACCTCATCGTCGTCAACTACGCGAACAGCGACATGGTCGGCCACACGGGCGTGCTGCCGGCGGCGATCAAGGCGGCCGAAAGCATCGACGCCTTCCTCGGCCGCCTCGAAGCCGCCGTGCGCGAGGCGGGGGGAGTCCTGTTTGTTACGGCCGATCACGGAAATCTCGAGATGATGTACGACCCGAAGACCGGCCAGCCCCATACCGCTCATACGACCAATCCGGTTCCGCTGATCATGGTCAACGCGCCCGGCTGGGTTAAGGGGCTCCGCCCGGGGCGGCTCGCGGACGTGGCTCCGACGCTGCTTCATATCTTGGAGCTGCCGAAGCCCGCGGAAATGACCGGCCAATCGCTGATCGAGGAGCGCCGCGCTGAAGTCGCTGCCGCCCAGTAAAGCGCCGGCCCGGCGCGCCCGAAACGTTGCGCGAGCGCGCCTCTGTCTTTTGGCCGCCGCTATGCTCGCCGCGCTTGCAACCGGCAGCTTCGCAGCCTCGCCGCAACCGAGCGACGCCGGAAAGCGGCTGGAAGACGTCGAGCGCGCGCTCGAAAAGCAGCGGGGTCACGGCGAGCACCTGAAGCAACAGGCGCGCGGCCTGGAGCGCGAGCTGGAACGGCTGCAGCAGGATCTCGTCGTGGCCGCCCGCGCGGTCCAGGAGTACGAGGGCGAAGCCACGGCGCTCGAAACGCAGCTCCGCGAGCTCACCGCAACGGAGCGAAAGCGGCTCGCCGTCCTGGGCCAGAACCGGATGCAGGTCGGCCAAGTTCTCGCCGCTCTCGGGCGGATCGCCCGCTATCCGCCCGAAGCTCTCATCGCCCAGCCGACAAGCCCCGCGGATACGGTCAGGGGCGCCATCCTCCTGCGTGCAGCCGTTCCGGAGATCGAGCGCCGCGCCCATGAATTGAAGGAGCAGCTCGCCGCGCTGAGCGAGGCGCGCGGGCAAATCGTGGCTCGCCGCCGGCAGCTTGCGGCCCTGAGCGAGAGTTTGGACAAGGAGACGCGGCGTCTGAACGGGCTGCTCGCGCGCAAGTCGGAGGTCAAGCGCAGCGCCGAAAGCGAGAGCGAAATCACGGCCGATCGCATCCGGGTGCTCGCCGAAGAAGCCGACAGCCTCAGAGACTTGCTCGCCAAGCTCGAGGAAGAGCGCCGGCGCCACGACGAAGCCAAGGCGCAGGCCGGCGCCAAGGCTCAAAAATCCGTGACGCGCCCCACCTCTCCCCAACCCTCTCCGCCCCTGGGGTCTGCGGGGGAATCCCCCGCAAGAAGCCCCCTTGGGGCGGAGAGGGAGGGACCCGCAGAGCGGGAGGGTGAGGTGGCGTTCAATCGCGCCGTGGCATCGCGCCCGATTACCGAAGCCCGCGGGAAGCTCCGCCTGCCCGCCATCGGCCGGATTTCCGGGCAGTACGGCCAGCCTCTCGAGAGCGGCCTTTCACGCAAGGGAATCGACATCGAAACCCGCGCGCAGGCACAAGTGGTTGCGCCCTACGAGGGGAGAATCGTCTATGCCGAGAAGTTTCGCGGTTATGGGCAACTCTTGATCATCGAACACGGCGAAGGATATCATACGCTGCTCGCGGGTCTCGACCGCCTGGATGGATCGGTCGGGCAACGGGTTGTAGCCGGCGAGCCGGTCGGGGTCATGGGTCGCCCCGAGAGCGGTCACTCCATTCTCTACGTGGAATTGCGCAGACACGGCCAGCCGATCAACCCCCTGCCGTGGCTGGCGGCGCATGAAGCAAAGGTAAGCGGATGAAATATCGCAATCTGATAACCGCCTTCGCGGCGGGGATGATGTTGATTTCGGTGGCGGTGTCGGCGGCGGAAAAGGCCGACGACCCCAAGAAGAATTCCGCGGAAACGTACCGTCTGCTGAATCTGTTCGGCGACATTTTCGAGCGCGTGCGGTCGGACTATGTCGATGCGCCGACCGACGAGCAGCTCATCGAGGCTGCCATCACCGGCATGCTGTCGGCCATGGATCCTCACTCCGCGTACATGAACGCGAAGAACTACCGCGAGATGCAAGTACAGACCCGCGGCGAGTTCGGCGGGCTCGGGATCGAAGTGACGATGGAAAACGGCCTTGTGAAGGTGGTCTCGCCGATCGACGACACGCCGGCCTTCCGCGCCGGCGTCGAGCCCGGCGATTTGATCACCCATCTCAACGGCGAAGCGGTCCTCGGGATGACTCTCCCGCAAGCCGTGGAAAAGATGCGCGGCCGCGTCGGAAGCGATATCAAGCTCACCATCCGCCGCGGCAATCGCGAGCCGTTCGAAGTGACGCTCACGCGCGACACGATCAAAATCCAATCGGTGCGGTGGCGGCTCGAGGACAAGGTGGGCTATGTGCGGATCATGTCCTTCAGCGAGCAGACGGAGAAGGGCGTCAAGGACGCGCTCGCCAAGATTCACGAGAAGCTCGGGACCGATTTGCAGGGCATCGTGCTCGATCTCCGCAACAACCCGGGCGGGCTGCTCGATCAGGCCGTCGCCGTGTCGGACGCGTTCCTCGACAAGGGCGAGATCGTGTCGACCCGCTCGCGCCGGACCGAGGATACTCAGCGGTTCAACGCCCGCGGCGGCGATGCGGCGAAAAGCCTTCCGATGGTCGTGCTGATCAACGGCGGCTCGGCATCGGCGTCCGAAATCGTGGCGGGCGCTCTGCAGGATCATCGGCGCGCCATCCTGCTCGGCACCAAATCCTTCGGAAAGGGATCCGTGCAGACGATCGTGCCGCTCGGGTCCTACGGGGCCATGCGGCTCACGACCGCCCGTTACTACACGCCCTCCGGCCGCTCGATCCAGGCCAAGGGGATCGAGCCGGACATCGTGGTCGAACAGGCGCGCGTCGAGACGATCGCGCAGGGGCAACGGCGCCGCGAAGCCGATCTCCGCGGCGCACTCGACAAGGACCGGACGGAGAGCCAGCCGCAGCCGCCGGCCCAGCGCGTTCCGGCGACGCCGGAAGGCGAGAAGCCCGAGGGCTCCGAGGGCGGACCGGGTGCCGCCGCGCAGCAGGACTATCAGCTCACGCGCGCGCTCGATCTCATCCGCGGGGTTGCCCTGTTCGGCGGCTCTGTATCGAAGCCGGGTGGCTGACCGGGACGTTCGGCCGCGGCGGGAGATAGGGCATGGCACTCGGATCGCTGCTGGCGAAGGTGGGTCTCGGTAAGAAGAAGGCGTCCCCAGAAGGGGAAGAGGACGCCCAGGACGCCCCCGAGAAGTCCAAGGCTGCCGCCAAGAAGACCGCGGCCACTCCCGAGAAGACCAAGGCCACTCCTGAGAAGACCAAGGCCACTCCCGAGAAGACCAAGGCCGCCGCCGGGAAGACCGAGGCTGCCGAAGCCGACGACGAATCCGAAGCACACGAGGCGGGCGTGGCCTCCTGGAAAGACAAAATACGCCGGCTCCCGAAGGCGGCCTTGATCGGTGCCGTCGCGGGCGGCGGCCTTTTGATCGTCGGACTGGGCGGCGCTGGCCTTTGGCTGGCCTTCGGCGGCAAGTCGGAAAAAGGGATGGCGATCGCGCAGGCCCCCGCGAAACCGGGCGCCGCGCCTTCCGGCGGCCTGTCTCCGCCGAAAGGCGGCGGCACGCTGAACGAGGTCGCGCAAAGCGGCAGCGAGAGCGCGCCTCCGCAAGCGAGCGCCGCGACCGCCTCGACGCCCGCCCAGGCGCCGTCCGGCGGCGGCTCGCTGAATGCCGTCGCGCAGGCGACGCAAGGCCCGGGATCGGGCGTCATGGTGGCTGCGGCGATGGCAGCCGCCTTCAGCCGCCTTCCCGACACGACGCCCGGGCAGCCGTTGCCGAGCGCCCCCGATCCGCAGCTCATCGAACAGGGAAGCCAAGGCGCGCTGCCCAAGATCGGCAAGGACGGCCGCAAGGCTTGGCAGGTGTACGCCCGGCCCGCGGACGTTCGCGACGATCGGCCGCGCGTCGCCGTGATCGTCGTCGGCATGGGCCTCAGCCGTGCCGCGACCATGGCGGCGATCGGCAAGCTTCCGCCCGCGGTCGCGCTCGCGTTCGATCCTTATGCGAGCGACCTCAACGAATGGATGATTCGCGCCCGGCGCGCTGGACACGAGGTCTATGTGGCGGTGCCGATGGAGTCCGGCCGGTTTCCTCAGGAGGACCCGGGACCCCACGCGCTTCAGACGGATGCGAAGCCCGAGGAGAACGTGAAGCGGCTGGAATTCGTCTTAAGCCGGTTCGGCGGCTATGTCGGCGCCGTCACGGTGATGGGCTCCAAGTTCAAGACGTCCGAAGAGCAATTGCGCCCCGTTCTCAACATTCTGAAGGCGCGCGGCCTGATGTTCGTGGACGGCGGCGGCACGGAAGGATCGATTGCCCCCAAGGTGGCGCGCGAGGTGGGCGTGCCGCGCGCGGCGAGCGACGTCTATATCGATGCCCACACCCCGCGTTCCGCGATCGATCTTAAGTTCACGGAGGCTGAATCGTTCGCGCGCCAGCGTTCGGTGACGGTGCTGTCGGTGGAAGCCAATCCCGCGAACCTGGAGCGTCTCGCGGCGTGGCTGCCGACACTGGACGGCAAGCGCATGGGGCTCACCTCGGTCTCCTCCGTCGCCGACAAGCAGCCGTCTCCGTAGATCCGTGACTGATGATCCGGCCGCCCTGCTGCCCTACCGCAAAGGTGCCGGCATCGTCCTTTTCAACCGCGATGGCAAGGTCTTCGTCGGACGGCGCATTTCGCGCCGCCGCGCGAAAAACAACGCAGGCTGGCAAATGCCGCAAGGGGCCATCGACGGCGCGGAAACGCCTCGCGAGGCGGTGTTCCGGGAGCTCGCCGAGGAAACCGGCACCGACAAGGCGGAGATCATCGCCGAAAGCCCCCGCTGGCTCTCCTATGACCTCCCGCCCGACCGCATGGGCCGGTCGTGGGGCGGCAAGTACCGCGGCCAGACGCAGAAGTGGTTCGCGCTCCGCTTCACCGGCAGCGACGAGGATTTCAATCTGGAGGCGACGGCAAAGCCCGAGTTCAGCGAATGGAAGTGGGTCGGGATCGACGAGCTCTTGCCGTTGATCGTCGGCTTCAAGCGCGGCGTCTACGAGGCGGTGGTCGCGGAATTCCGCCACCTCGCGCGCCCCTGGGGGCAGGGGAGCGGGGGCCGCGATGGCGGCTGAATCGAAAGGTGCCGTGCTGATCACCGGGGCCGCGCGGCGCATCGGGCGCGCGATCGCCCTCGATCTCGCGCGTCACGGCTGGGCGGTGGGCATCCACTACAACACGTCGCGTGCCGACGCCGAGGATGTCGCCCGGACGATCCGCTCGGCCGGCGGCCGCGCGGCGACCGTTCACGGCGACCTCGCCCGCGAAGAGGATGTGTCGGCGATCGTCCCTCGGGCCGCCCGCGAGCTCGGCCCTCTCGCGTGCCTGATCAACAATGCGTCCATCTTCGAGCGCGACTCGCCGGCCACGGCGACGAAGGAATCCTGGGACCTGCACATGCAGGTTAACCTCAGGGCTCCGTTCGTGCTGGTTCAGTCGTTTCTGGCTCAATTGCCGGCAGGGCAGCCGGGCAACGTGATCAATATCATCGATGAGCGGGTTTGGAACCTGACGCCGCATTTCACCTCGTATACGGTCAGCAAGGCCGGGCTCTGGGCATTGACGCAGACGCTCGCCTTGGCCCTCTCCCCGAACGTGCGCGTGAACGCGATCGGCCCCGGCCCGACGCTCCCGAGCCCGCGGCAGACCGAGGAGCAGTTCAAGCGCCAGTGGTCGAGCATTCCGCTCGGCCGGCGGGTCGCGCTCGAAGAGATTTGCGCCGCCATACGGTTTATTCTGGACGCGCCGTCGATGACGGGCCAGATGATCGCTCTCGACGGAGGCCAGCATCTCGGCTGGGCGTCCCGCTCGGCCGGCGGGGGAACGGACGAATGAACGATACCCGCAGCAAGAAGGGGCCTCAGATCGCGCCTCCCCGCATCGCCGATGCAGGCGCCCGCATCTACCACATCTTCGTGCGCGATCTCACGCTGCCGTGCTCGATCGGCATCCATGCGCACGAACGCGAGGCCCAGCAGCGCGTGCGCATCAATATCGATCTCGCGGTGCGCGAAGCGGACGAACCCCTCAACGACGACTTCAAGCGGGTCGTGAACTACGAGAAGATCGCCGACCGGGTGCGGCGGATCATCGCGCGCGGCCATGTCCAGCTGGTGGAAACCCTGGCGGAGGCGATCGCCGCCGCCTGCCTTGAGCACGAACGGGTCCGCGCGGCCCGGGTTCGCATCGAAAAGCTGGATATCCTGGCCGATGCCAGCAGCGTCGGGGTGGAGATCGAACGGCTCAATACGAAGGGCTAGCCCCGGACTTCAAAAGGTCCTCGCAAGCCCTTGCAGAAAAATCCGATTCGGAGCCGCCGCACGGGATTTGTTCACAGGCGCTTCTTGCCATCGGCGAATTTCCACAAAAATTAACCCATATCGGGACCTGTCACACTCCCGCCAGGTTCGATCCTGGATTCCTGTTGCTTATCAGACCGTTAGTTTTGCCCCCACTTTTTAGGCAGCATCAAGAAAAGGTTGGATTGCCTCACTTCGGTGCTCGATTTTTGCTGTTTTCAACAACTGTATCCCCAGCTTTCGTGGATAGCCGTATCGCGGGTCCATCGGTCACGGTCCGGCTCTCTTGACGCAAGCATTTACAAATCTGAATTTCAGACCTTAGGCTGGGTCATGGGTATGAAAACTCTGCAAGATTCCCCCGGCAGGCCGGAACGGGCGCCCGACGACGACGGCGACGGGCAGGGCCGCGCGGGCGCGCAGGTGATCGCGGCGCACCTGGCGACGCTTCCCGGAACGCCCGGCGTCTACCGGATGATGAACGCCGCCGGCGACGTTCTCTACGTCGGCAAGGCCAAGAATCTCAAGAAGCGGGTCGGAAGCTACGTCAAGCCCGAGCGCCATTCGCTGCGCATCCGCCGCATGGTCACCGACACGGCGGCGATGGAGTTCGTGACCACCCACACGGAAGCGGAAGCGCTGCTGCTCGAAGCCAATCTGATCAAGCGCTTTCTGCCCCGCTATAACATCCTGCTTCGTGACGACAAGTCGTTCCCCTCGATCCATGTGACCGGGCACCATCCGTTCCCGCAGATCGTCAAGCATCGGGGGGCGCGCTCCGAGACGGGCGATTACTTCGGGCCGTTTGCCTCCGCCTGGGCGGTGAACGAGACCCTCGCCGTGCTTCAACGCGCCTTCCTCCTGCGCTCCTGCTCGGACGCCGTGTTCGCCAACCGCACGCGCCCGTGCCTCCTGCATCAGATCAAGCGGTGCTCGGCGCCCTGCGTCGGCAAGATCGGCGAAGCCGCGTACCGGCAGCTGGTCGAGCAGGCGCGCGCGTTTCTCACCGGCCACACCCAGGAGATCCAGACGGCCCTCGCCGCCCGCATGCAGGAGGCAAGCGACCGGCTGGACTACGAGGAGGCGGCGCAATATCGGGACCGTATCCGGGCGCTCACCCGGATCCAGGCTCACCAGGATATCAACCTTTCAGGCATCGACGAAGCCGATGTCATCGCCATCCACCAGGCGGGCGGCCAGGCGTGTGTCCAAGTGTTCTTTTTCCGCGCCGGGCGCAATTACGGCAATCGGGCGTATTTTCCGAGTCACGCCCGCGACGACACGCCGGCCACGGTGCTCGAAGCCTTCATCGGGCAGTTTTATGCCCGGATCATGCCGCCGAAACTGGTGCTCGTTTCCGAGCGGCTTACCCACCAGGATGTCGTGGCGGAGGCCCTCTCGATCCGGGCCGGGCACCGCGTCGAGGTGACTCGCCCGACCCGCGGCAACAAGCGCAACCTCGTCGAGCACGCGCTCAAAAACGCATGCGAGGCGCTCGCCCGCCGCCTGTCGGAAAGCGCTTCCCAGCAAAGGCTTCTTGATCTCCTTGCCCATACGCTCGACATCGAGGGCCCGATTACCCGGATCGAGGTCTACGACAACAGCCACGTTTCGGGCACGCGCGCGGTCGGCGCCATGATCGTGGCCGGCCCCGAGGGTTTCGTGAAATCAGCCTACCGGAAGTTCAACATTAAGGGCGGAAAGCCGAAAATCCGGGATGCCGCCGTCGCCGCCGCGCCCGCGGCCGACCCGCCGGCCGATCCCCAGACGTTCACCGCCGGCGACGACTACGCCATGATGCGCGAGGTCTTGACACGGCGCTTCTCGCGCGCGCTCAAGGAAGACCCCGCTCGCAGCAATGGGGGATGGCCCGACCTCGTCCTCATCGACGGCGGCCCCGGCCACCTTGCCTCGGCGCTCCAGACCATGCGCGAGCTTGCCATCGACGACGTCGCCGTTGCCGCGATCGCGAAAGGGCCGGACCGGAATGCCGGCCGCGAGCGCATTTATCTCCCCGGCCGCGAGCCGCTCGCGCTGGAGCCGCGCGACCCCGTCCTCTATTTTCTCGAGCGGCTGCGGGACGAGGCGCACCGGTTTGCCATCGGTGCCCACCGAAAACGGCGCGAAAAGGGCCTTACGCGCTCGATACTCGACGAGATCCCGGGGATCGGAGGCAAGCGGAAGCGGGCTTTGCTGCACCATTTCGGCGCCGCGAGCGCGGTCGCCGCGGCGGGGCTTGCCGATCTCCAGCAGGTCCCGGGGATCAGCAGGGCGATGGCGGCCAAAATCTATGACTGGTTCCACGCGGCCCGCTAGAATACGGAAACCGAAGCCGCTCCGATATCCGGGGCGGGAGCACGCACCCGGACGGTCTGAATGTTACGCCGGCTCCCGAACGTCTTGACCCTTTCCAGGATCATCGCCATCCCGGTCGTGGTGGCGCTCTTGTTCCTGAAGGAGCCGCTCGCGAGCTGGCTGGCGCTCACCGCCTATGTCTGTGCCTGCGTGACCGACTTCTTCGACGGATATTTCGCGCGGGCCTGGAAACAGCAGAGCGTGTTGGGCCGCTTCCTCGATCCGACGGCGGACAAGCTGATGGTCGCGGCCGTCGTGCTCGTCCTCGTCGCCGACCGGCGGATCGACGGGATTTCGATCCTGCCGGGGATGGTCATTCTCTGCCGCGAGATCCTGGTCTCCGGACTGCGAGAATATCTCGCAACGCTGAAAGTTCTCGTGCCTGTGAACCGTCTCTCGAAATGGAAGACCGCGATCCAGATGACCGCTCTCGGCTTCCTGCTGGGGGCCAACGCCATCCCGACGTTCGGGCCCGTTCCCACCCACGCCATCGGCGAGGTCGGTCTCTGGGGCGCGGCGATCCTGACGCTGGTGACCGGGTACGGCTACCTTCGTGTCGGGCTCCGGCACATGCAGGCGACGGAGCCGCGATTGGAGCCGCGGCAAGCCCCGCCCGATGCATCGATCCGGCAGCCCCGCCGCCAACTCAGCGATGCCGGGTAACGAGTGAGCGGCCGATGATGAATATCTTCGGCCTCGCGGGCTGGAGCGGCAGCGGAAAAACCACGCTGCTCGTCAAATTGCTGCCCGAGCTGATCGGCCGAGGGCTCACCGTCTCGACCGTCAAGCACGCGCATCACGCCTTCGATCTCGACCGGCCGGGCAAGGACTCCTTCGATCACCGCCAGGCGGGCGCTTCGGAAGTTCTGCTCACGTCGTCCACGCGCTGGGCGCTCATGCACGAGCTCCGCGGGGCGCCGGAACCCGAGGTTCCCGACCTGCTGAAGCTCATGACCCCGGTTGATCTGATCCTCATCGAGGGGTTCAAGCGCCATCCGCACGAAAAGCTGGAGGTCTATCGGCCGATCGTCGGAAAGCCGCTCTTGTGCACCGGGGATCCGAGCGTCGTCGCGGTTGCGACCGACGGGCCGTTGCCGGATGCCGCAGTCCCCGTCTTCCATCTGGACGATATCAAGGCCATCGCCGACTTCATCGCCCGCCATGTCGGCCTCGCTCCGGAGACAGTCGCCGACGGAGCAAGTCCGCGCCTGGCGCGCGTCGGGACCAAGCGATATGGCGCAACTGAAGGATGACTGCTTCGCCTTCGGCGGCGAGCTGCTGGGCCTCGACCCCGCGCTCGCCCTCCTGCGCGAACGCGTGGAGCCGGTCGCCGGCATGGAAACCGTCCCGCTCCGGGCATGCTCGGGGCGCATCCTGGCCGAAGACGTGGTCGCCGCTCGCGACGTTCCGCCCCACGACAACAGCGCCGTCGACGGGTACGCGGTGTTTTTCGACGATCTCAAGCCGGGCGAAGAGACGAAGCTCCCGGTCGCCGGCCGGGTGACGGCGGGCCATCCGCTCGGGCGCGCCCCCCGCCGCGGGGAGGCCATCCGCATCTTCACCGGCGCGCCGATGCCGAAAGGCCCGGAGGGCGGCCCGGACACCGTGTACATGGAGGAAGACGCGCGGACCGACGGCGATGCCGTGTGTCTTCCATCCGGCCTGAAACGCGGCGCCAACCGGCGGAAGGCGGGCGAGGATATCCGGGCCGGGACCGCGATCCTCAAGAAGGGCCGGAAGCTGCGTGCCCAGGAGATCGGTCTCGCCGCCTCGGTGGGGCGGTCCGAGCTCCGCGTGCATACGCGGTTGCGCGCGGCCGTCTTCTCGACCGGAGACGAAGTGCGCGATCCCGGCGAGGAGGCTCCGGAAGGCTGCATCTTCGACGCCAACCGCTACGCGGTCGGCGCGCTCCTGGAAGGCTTGGGCTGCCGCGTGACCGATCTCGGGATCCTGCCGGACGATCTTCAGGCGATTCGCGATGCGCTCGCAAAAGCCGCCCCGGACCACGATCTCCTTGTCACCTCCGCCGGGGTCTCGGCGGGCGAGGAGGACCATGTGCGCGCGGCGGTCGAGTCCCTCGGCCGCATCCATTTCTGGCGGCTCGCGATCAAGCCGGGGCGCCCCATCGCGCTCGGCCAGGTCGGCCGGACCGCCTTCGTTGGATTGCCCGGGAACCCCGTCGCCGCGATGGTCACGTTCATGCTGATCGCGCGGCCGCTCGTGCTGCGCCTGGCGGGCGCGGCCGATACGGCACCGCCGCTCTTCCGCGTGCGCGCCGGCTTCGACGCGAAGAAGAAGAAGGGCCGGCGCGAATGGTTGCGCGCGCGGCTGGTCCCGAACGGCGCGGACGGGCTCACGGCCGTGAACTTTCGCTCGAGCGGCGCCGGCATTCTGACCTCGATGGTCGAGTCCGACGGGCTCGTCGAGCTCGGCGAGGAGATCGAGCGCGTGGAGAAGGGCGCGATGGTCGATTTCATCCCGTTCAGCGAAGTGGCCCGATGAAGATTCTTTATTTCGCGTGGCTTCGCGAAAAGGCCGGGCGCGCCGAAGAGACCGTGGACGTTCCCCCCGGCGTCGCAACCGTCGGTGCGCTGATCGACTGGCTGAAGGGACAGGGAGAGGGGCACAAGGCGGCGTTCGCCGACCCGTCGCTCGTCCGGGTCGCGGTCAATCAGGAGTATGTTAAACTCGACCATCCGGTCCGCCGCGGGGACGAAGTCGCCTTTTTCCCGCCCGTAACCGGCGGGTGACGCGAGAGGCTCATCCATGATCCGCGTGCAGCGGGAAGATTTCGATATCGGCGCGGAAATCGCCGCCCTCACGGCCGGGAAGCGGGCGATCGGCGGGGTCTGCACGTTCGTCGGCCTGGTGCGCGAGATCGCCGGCGACCGTGCGATTTCGGCGATGACCCTCGAACACTACCCGGCGATGACGGCGAAGGAGCTGGAGCGGATCGAGGCGGAGGCGCGGACGCGCTGGCCGCTCGAAGCGACGCTCATCGTTCACCGCTATGGCCGGCTCGAGCCGGGCGACCGCATCGTTCTCGTGATCGCCGCGTCCGCCCACCGCGAGGCCGCGTTCGAAGCCTGCCATTTCCTCATCGATTTCCTCAAAACGAAGGCCCCCTTCTGGAAACGCGAGGAAGGTTCGGAGGGCGGGACCTGGGTCGATGCCCGCGCGGCCGACGACACGGCGACCCGGCGTTGGACCCGCAAGACCGAGCGGCCCCAGCGCAAGCGCCGGCATGCGGCGGAGTAGGGTGCCGGACAAGCGCATTCCCATGGATGAACACGGGCGGGGACCGGTCGAGGCCTACAAAGATCCGAATTTCATGGAGAGCCAGGATGCGCGCACCATCCGCATCCTCGCCGAATATCTCGAGCCGGCACGCCGTTTTCAGCAGTTCAACGTCAGCGACACCATCGTCTTCTTCGGTTCGGCGCGCATTCTCCCCCGCGAGGAGGCCCAACGCCAGTTGGAGGCGGTGCGCGCGGCCGGCGCCGATCCCGAGGCGGCGCAGTCCCTGCTCGACATGTCCCGCTACTACGAGGAATGCCGCGAGCTCGCGTCCCGGATCACGCAGTGGTCGAAGGGCCTGGGCGGCAAGCCGCGCCGCTTCGTCGTCTGCACGGGGGGCGGGCCCGGCATCATGGAGGCGGCCAACCGCGGCGCGTCGGAGGCGAAAGGGATCAATATCGGGCTCAGCATCTCGATCGAGCAGGAAGAGCAGAACAATCCCTACGTCACGCGCGAGCTTTCGTTTGAGTTCCACTACTTCTTCATGCGCAAGTTTTGGTTCGTCTACCTCGCGAAGGCGATCGTCATTTTCCCGGGCGGGTTCGGAACGCTGGATGAGTTCTTCGAGCTCATGACGCTCAAGCAAACCCGTCGCGTGAAGAAGCCCATTCCCATCGTCCTCTACGGCTCCCAGTACTGGGACCGCGTGCTCAACCTGCAGGCCCATGGCCGACGGGGGCACGATCAGCCCCGAGGACATCAATCTCTTCCACCGCTCGGATTCGGTCGACGACGCGTTCGACTTCATCACCCGCGAGCTGGCCGAGAAGGCGCTCTCGCTCCCGGGCGGGAGCTTGTAACGCGCCATCGTTATTCCCGCGAAAGCGGGAATCCAGTTCAAACACGTCATGCGCGGGCTTGCCCCGTGCATCCACGACTTCCCTCGACGCGACCGCGTGGATCGCCGGGACAAGCCCGGCGATGACGTAGAATAGTTCGCCCTGCTTGATTGGGGGTGACGATTGTGCGGCGTGCCGCGCTACTCGGCCGCGGAGGCCTTCTTGGCCACGGATGCGGCCTTGCCGGTCGCCTTGTCGTACTCGGCCATCATCAGCTTCGTAAGCTCGCGGACGCCGAACGTATGGCCGTCGATGCGCCCGACCGGCGTCACCTCGGCGGCGGTGCCGGTGAGGAAGACCTCGGACGCATTGCCGATCTCGTCCGGCATGATGACGCGCTCGATCACCTCGATGCCGCGGGCGCGGGCGAGGCCGATCACGGTGCGCCGCGTGATGCCGTTGAGGAAGCAATCGGCTTCCGGCGTGTGCAGGCGGCCGTCGCCGAAGCTGAAAAAGATGTTGGCGCCGGTCGCCTCGGCGACGCGGCCCCGCCAGTCCAGCATGAGCGAGTCCTCGAAGCCCTCGTTCTCGGCGCTGTGTTTCGAAAGCGTGCAGATCATGTAGAGCCCGACCGCCTTGGCGTGCACGGGCGCGGTCTCGGGCGACGGGCGGCGCCACTTGGACGTCTTCAGCTTGATGCCCTTCATCTGGGCTTCGGGAGAAAAGTAAGAGGGCCAGGGCCACGTCGCGATGGCGAGGTGGATGCGCGACGTTTGCGCGGAGACGCCCATCATCTCGCTGCCGCGCCACGCGATCGGCCGCACATAGCCGTCCACGATATTGTTCGCCTTGCACACCGCTTCGCACGCGCGGTCGACCTCGGCGTTGGAGAACGGAAGCGCGTACCCCAGAATGCCGGCCGATTTGGCGAGGCGCTCGGTATGCTCGGCCAGTTTGAAGATGCGGCCGCCGTAGACCCGCTCGCCCTCGAAGACGGCGGAGGCGTAGTGGAGACCGTGGCTCAGCACGTGGAGCTTGGCGTCCCGCCACGGCACCATTTTGCCGTCGTACCAGATGAAGCCGTCGCGATCGTCATAAGGTTGCGTCGTGGCCATGGTGATCGTCTTCCCCGAGTTTTTCCGCCCTGAAAGGCATATTGCGTCGAGTAGCATCGCTGGGGCAATATGTCAATAATACTGACGTATTTCAGGAGATCGGATATCCCATGGTCGACGTAAAACCGCGCTCTAACCCGTTGTTCCTGCGCGACGAAGAACTCCGTCAGGCAATCGAGATGCTGTTCTTCGCCTACCGCGATTTCACCGCCGAGCCCGACTCCATCCTCGCGACCCACGGGTTCGGCCGGGCGCACCACCGCGCCATCTATTTCGTCGGCGCCAATTCCGGCATGTCGGTGGCCGAGCTTCTCGGCATTCTCAAGATCACCAAGCAAAGCCTGTCGCGCGTGCTATCAACGCTCATGCGCCAGGGATTCATCTCCCAAAGGCAGGACGCGCGGGACAACCGCCGCCGGCTCCTTTCGTTGACCCCGAAGGGCATCGAGCTCGAGGCCCTGCTGACCGAGCGGCAAAGCCGCTGGATCGCGAGAGCCTACCGCGAGGCCGGAGCGGAGGCGGTCGCCGGTTTTCGCGCCGTGCTTCGGGGCCTGATCAACGACGACGACCGCCGCCGCTTCCAGGAAGAGCGCGGGCGACGGTGAGTCGCCTCAGGGGATGACGTGGGGATCCGCTGGAAACCGACCGTCACGATCGTCGCGATCAACGCCGTCCTCATCGTCCTCGCCGTTGTCGTGGTGCCGGAGCTGATTTTCGGCACCTGGCTTTCCGACCGCCAGTTCGGAATCCTCAATCTCGCCCGCGACGATTTTCGCACGTTCGACACAGGCCCGCTCTACGAGGGTGGCGGCGTCATCACATACGCACGCGACCACAACGGATTTCGCGGACCTTACGAGACGCCCGCGAAGATCGATATTCTGGCGATGGGCGGCAGCACGACTAACGAGCAATACGTCGCCGAAGAGAAGACGTGGGTCGGCGTACTCAGGCAAAATCTGGCGGCCGCCGGGCGCCCGTTGACGGTCGTGAACGCCGGCGTCGAGGGCCACTCGACAGTCGGGCATCTCAAGAGCTTCGAGCTCTCATTTCCGCGCATTCCCGGGCTCAAGCCGCGCTTCGTCATTGCCTATATCGGCCTCAATGACGTGGTGCTGGAAAAGGCGGACCTTGAGGATAAGGGCTCTGCCAAGTTTTGGCAGAAGGTCCGCCATGCGGTCTTCAACAACAGCGCCTATTTTCAAGCCTTCAGGCTCGTCCGCGGACTGTACCGGGCCAGGAACGCCAAACTCGCCCACGCGTTCGCTCTTCCGGCGGACACGGTATGGGTCGAGGCGGACCCGCAGCCCCGACCCGCCGACCACGCCGGAGAACTGCGGGAGCGGCTCGCCGCGTACGGCAGCCGGGTGCGCCTGCTGGCCGACCGCATCCGCAGCCTCGGCGCGACGCCCGTGTTCGTCACCCAGCCGCGCGGCGACCACCGTGTCCGCGACGGAAAGGTCCTGTTGCCGCGTGCCGACGAGGCGGCGCTCCGCAATTACGTTCGCATCGCCCTTTTTAACGAGGTCACGATGGCGGTCTGCCGGGAGGTGAAAGCCGTTTGCATCGATCTCGCGCGCGACCTCGAGTTCGGCGACGGCGATCACTACGACCGGGCGCATACCACGCCCGCGGGCTCGAGGAAGATCGGCGACTTCCTGTTCCACGCGCTCGTACCCTTGCTGTAGCATGGCGGCCGGGCGAAGCAGCGGGGAGGCCGTGGTGCGCCGCAGGACGACGCCACTCAAGGTCATCGGCGTCAACGTGATCCTCGTTCTCGTCGTCCTCGTGGCGGCCGAGCTGATCTTCGGCTGGTGGCTGTTCGGGCCGAAGTTCGGCATCCTTCACATCCCGCGGAACGAAATCCGCCATTTCGACGTGGCCGGCCTCTATCCCGGCGGGACGACGGTCCGTTACGTGCGCGACGAATACGGACTACGGGGGCCGTACGAGGACCCGTCCCGCATCGACATCCTGACCATCGGCGGCTCGACGACGAACGAGCGCCTGCTGCCGGAGGAGGAAACGTGGACGGGGGTGCTGCGCGCCCGCTTCGCCGCCGAGGGGATACCCCGCACCGTCGTCAACGCCGCCGTCGAAGGCCAGTCCACGGTCGGCCATCTCCGGAATTTCGAGCTCTGGTTTCCCCTCATCCCGAACCTGCGGCCGCGCTTCGTGGTCGCCTACATCGGCGTCAACGACGTCGTCCTGGAGAAGGCCGAGTACTATGACGAAATGGTGTCCAGGGACCTCATGCGGCGCGTCCGCTATTTCTTTCTCAACAACAGCGCCCTCTATCATTTGTACCGGACGATCCGCGGCATCCGCCGCGCCCAGGACGCCCAGCTCGCCCATGGCGGCGGCTTCGCCTCCGGCGTCGAATGGGTCGACGCGCCCCGCCAGCCGGCCCCGGAGGCTTCGGCCGGCGAGTACCGGGAGCGCCTGGACGCCTACGCCCAGCGCATCCGGCTGCTCGCCCAGCGCATCCGCGCCATGGGTGCGAGCCCTGTGTTCGTCACCCAGCCGCGCGGCGATCACCGCATCCGCGCCGGGCGCATTCAAATCCCCAAAATGGCGAACGCCGACTTCGCGCTCGCGAACTACGTGGCCGTCGCCTTGTTCAACCGGGCGCTCATGGATGCCTGCCGCGCCCTCGACGCGGTCTGCATCGACGTGGCCGGCAAGGTCGATTTCGGGGACGGCGATTTCTACGACCTCGTCCACACGACGCCCGCGGGCTCGAAAAAGATCGGAAATCACCTGTTTCTCGGGTTGAGGCCCCACCTCTGAGGGGCTCTTGCCGCGGCTGTCGCAGCCGGAACCCGGTCGCTATAATATGCCGGTGAACGCCGAAACCCCTCATATCCTGGTGGTCGACGACGACAACCGGCTGCGGTCGCTGCTGGCGAAATATCTCGGCGAGAACGGGTTTGCCGTCTCGACCGCCCGCGACGCCGCCGACGCGCGCGGAAAGATCGCCAGCATCGCCTTCGATCTCATCGTGCTCGACGTGATGATGCCGGGCGAAAACGGGATGGATTTCGCGCAAGCCCTGCGCCGCTCGGGCTCCGTTCCCATTCTCATGCTGACCGCGATGAGCGAGACCGAGCACCGTATCGCCGGCCTCGAACGCGGCGTCGATGACTATCTCTCGAAGCCCTTCGAGCCCAGGGAGCTCGTTCTCAGGATCCACAGCGTGCTCCGCCGGGCCCCGCCCAAGGCGCCGCCGGACGCCGAGATCCGTCTCGGCGAGGTGGTTTTCTCCCCGGCCCGGGGGGAAATCACCCGCAACGGCAAGCCCGTCAAGGTGACGGAGGTGGAAGTCACGCTTCTGAAGGCGCTCGCGCGAAAGCCCGGCGCCGTCCTGAGCCGGGAGGAATTGGTCCGGCTCACCGGGACCAACGGCGGCAGCCGGGCCATCGACGTTCACGTCACGCGCCTTCGCCGGAAAATCGAAGCCGATCCCAAAATCCCGCGATATTTGCAGACCGTAAGGGGCAAGGGGTACGTCCTCCGCCCGGATTGATCGAGGCCTGAGCATCCATGGGGCCGAGCACATTCATCAAGCGATTCCTGCCCAAGAGCCTTCTCGGGCGGTCGCTCCTCATAATCGTGTCGCCGCTCGTCCTCCTGCAGCTGGTTTCGGCGCTCATCTTCTATGAAGGCCACTGGGACACCGTGACCCTTCGCCTTGCGCGCGGGGTCGCCGGCGACATCGCCTACGTGATCAATCTCATGCGCCAATATCCGGCGCCGGAAGATCGGGAGCACCTCTTCGACCTGGCGGCCGGCAGCATGAGCATCATCCCCGGCCTGAAGGAGGGAACGGTGCTGCCCAACGAGGGATCGCCGCCGAGCGGGCTGACCGAGGAAATGCTGGCGCGCGCGCTGAAGGAGCACGTGGGTCTCCCGTTTCGCATCGACACCGACAGCGTCGAGCGGTACGTCATCATCGACGTTCAACTCCCCGAAGGGGTGCTCGAGGTCATTACGCCCAGGAAGCGGCTGTTCAGCTCGACCTCCTACGTGTTCGTGATGTGGACGGTGGGCACGTCCCTCATCCTGCTCGGCGTCGCCACGATCTTCATGCGCAACCAAGTGAAGCCGATTCGACGGCTGGCGACGGCCGCCGACAACTTCGGCAAGGGCCGCGAGGTGACCGCCTTCAAGCCCGAAGGCGCGGTCGAGGTCCGCCAGGCGGCGACCGCCTTCATGGCCATGCGCGATCGCATCCAGCGCCAGATCAGCCAGCGGACGGACATGCTGACCGGCGTCTCCCACGACCTCAGGACGCCGCTCACCCGGATGAAGCTCCAGCTCGCGTTCATGCGGGGAACCGACGGGGCCGCCGAGCTGGAAGCGGACGTGGCCGACATGGAGCGCATGCTCGAAGGTTACCTCGCGTTCGCCCGCGGCGAAGGCGGCGAACAGCCGCAACCGACGAATCTGGCCGAGCTGCTCGAAGAGGCCACGGCCCAGGCACAGCGCAAGGGCGGCGTCATCGACCTCCATACGGAAGGCGAGCTCACGGTGCCCGTCCGGCCGAACGCGTTTAAGCGCTGCGTGACCAACCTGATCGACAACGCGATCCGTTACGCGAGCCACGTCTCCGTGCGGGCCGGCCGGCGCGGCGATGCGATCGAGATCACGGTCGACGACGACGGCCCGGGCATCCCGCCGGAGAAGCGGGAAGAGGTCTTCAAGCCGTTCTTCCGGCTGGAAGAGTCGCGGAACCCGGTGACCGGCGGCATCGGTCTCGGCCTCACGATCGCCCGCGATATCGTGCGCGGGCACGGGGGCGATCTCTTGCTCGGGGACTCGCCGAGTGGAGGCTTGCGGGCCAAGCTCCGCGTGCCGATCTAACGCCGATCGTCAGAAGAGACGGCCGCCGTTCGGCATCGGTTGGCCGGGCGCGATGAGGATGATCTCGCCGGTTGCGTCGGGAAAGCCGAGCACCAGGACCTCCGAGCGGAAGGGTCCGATCTGTTTCGGTGGAAAATTCACGACCGCGGCGACCTGACGCCCGACCAGCGTGTCGAGGGCGTAGTGCTTGGTGATCTGCGCCGACGATTTCCGCTCGCCCAGCTCCGGGCCGAAGTCGATCCAGAGCTTGTAAGCCGGCTTGCGGGCCTCGGGAAACGCTTCCGCGCGGACGATCGTGCCTACGCGGATGTCGACCTTGGCGAAGTCGCCATAGGTGATAGGGGGGGTGATGGGCATCTTCGCGTTCCGCGCGCGCGGAAGGGGTGCGATATCCGACTCGCTCTTCCGTTACGCTTCGAGGAAGGACGTTACTTGGACTTGAGGGCGAGTGACTTCATTTCGTCGAGGCTTTCCGAGATCCGCGAGTTGATCGTTTCGCAGGCTTCGTTGCTCGACTTCGTCGCCAGCTCCGCCAATTCGCGCATGTTGGCGAACGCCTTGCCGTAGGCGTCCTTCAAAAAGTCCGCCTGCTTGGCCGCGACTTCCTGCGGCGTGCCGGACTTGCCGAACTGCTCCACCGCCGCCGTCGCCTGGTCCATCATCTGGCGCATGATCTCGGCTTGGCGCCTGTAGATCGTCTGCATGCCCTCGATGGCCGTCTTGTTGGCGGCGGCGAGCGCCTCGATGTTTCGCTTCTGGCTGTCGACGATGGCTTCCATGTTCATCCCCGGCAGCTTGTATTGGCCTGCCGCCTTGCTGAATTCTTCGGCAAGCTTCGACGGGTTGAAGTCAGCCATCACTTTGGTGACGTCGAAGTTCGTGAAAGGGTTCGAATTCTTCGCCATATGCATACTCTCCCTGGGGCGGGCAATGGATGGGCTATTCCACCACAAATAGGTCCGCCAGACCATAGAATCTCGCGAAAACGGGGGTCAGGCGCGGCGGGAGCCCTTGTTCGGCGCTTTCAGGAACGGCAGCGATCTGAGGATGCGGATGAGCGCTTCCGCCTGCTGCAAGGCGCGGTCGAGGGCCGCCATGGTCTTGTCGAGATCGGCGCTTTCGTCGGCGAACCAGACGCGAAGCGCATTGGCGTAAATCAGCATCAATCCCTTGACCCGAAGAGGGCCTCCGACCCCAGATGCAGAGAGGCCCGCCGCTTCCAGCATCAAGGACATGGAGCGCGCGAGCCTGGGGCCCGCGCACGCGAGCGCGCAAGGGTCGGTGAGCGTGTCGCGCAGGATCGAGACGACGGCGGGCTTGTCGGCCGTCATTCTGTCGAAGCGGCGCATCAGCATGTCGAACAGACGGTCCCTGGGTGAATCGCCGTCCGCCGAACCCTTCGACAGCACGGCTGAGTCGATGTCGCGAAAATAGCCGGTGACGACGGCGGCCTTGGTCGGAAATTCGGCCAGCGCGTCGGTCAAAGAAACGCCTGCGCGCCCGGCGATATCGGTGAGCGAGACCTCGGCCCAGCCTTGCCGCGCGGCAAGCGCCAACGCAGCATCGATGATGCGCCGGCGCGGCCCTGCGGCGGCGCTCTTGCCGCGAGCGTTCGATCGTCGCTTTCCCTCTCGCTTTCCCTGCCGCGCGCGCGCCATCTGCCGAGGTCCTTTTGAGGAAACTTAGCAGGCGCGGCAGGCGATTCCCACTCCGGGAACGCCGGAGCCGCCGCTCGGGATCAGCTTGCGAGCTCGCGCGAGCGGCGGGTTGCGGCGGCGACGGCTTTGCGAAGGAGCGCCTTGAGCCCGTCGTCGCCCATCAGCACCTCGAGGGCGGCGGCCGTCGTGCCCCCCGGGCTGGTCACGTTCTTCCGCAGCACCTCGGCCGGCTCGGGCGCGCGATGCAGGAGCTCGCCCGCGCCGGCGACGGTCGCGCGCGCGAGACGTTTCGCGAGGTCGGGCGCGAGCCCGGCGTCGATGCCGGCCTCCGCCAGGCACTCGGCCAGGAGAAAGACATAAGCCGGGCCGCTGCCGGAGACCGCGGTCACCGCGTCGATCAGCGTTTCGTCGTCGACCCAGCAGGCTTCCCCGACCGCTTCCAGCAACTCCTGGCAGCGGCGGCGCTGGCCGTCCGACACGCGCGCGTTGGCGCACAGCACCGCAATGCCGCGGCGCACCGCCGCGGGCGTGTTCGGCATCGCGCGCACGATCGCGGCGTTCGGCCCAAGCCGCTCCTCGAAGTAGCGGATCGTCTTGCCGGCGGCGATCGATAGAAACGCGACCCCGGGGCCGGCGAAGCGCTTGTAGCCGGCCGCCACGCCGTCCATGACCTGGGGCTTGACCGCGAGCACGATGACCTCGGGCGCGGGATCGCCGGCGACCGCGCTTGCGTCCGCGAGCACCTTCACGCCAAATCGCTTGTGGGTGGCTTCCCGGATTTCAGGCTGAGGCTCGACGACGACGATGGCGTCGGGGCTGAGGCCCTTCGCGATCCATCCTTCGAGGAGGGCGCCGCCCATCTTGCCGGCCCCGGCCAAGATGAGCGGCCGGATCATGGAGCGTCAGGCCTCGCCGACCGTATCGACCATGGCGGCCGTGACGGCGTCCTGCGCGGCCTTGCCGGCCCACATCACGTATTGAAAAGCCGGATAGAAGCGCTCGCACTCCATGATGGCGGTCTCGACCACGTCTTCCATCTGCTCGATGGTTGGTCCTGCCGTTCCGCGCATGGGCATGGCATGGCGGAACATCGGCGGCCCGTCCTGCTCCCAGATCCCGAAGTGTCCGAGCCAAAGCTTTTCGTTCACGAGCGCAAGCAGCTCGAAGACGTCCATCCGGCGGTGTGGCGGGATGCGCATGTCGAACGCGCACGTGAAGTGGACGGCGCCGACCACGTCGTTCCACGCGAAGTAAAGGCTGTAATCGCACCACCGCCCGGGGATCTGAACGGCGAGCTCTTCGTCGTTGCGGCGGTCGAAAAGCCACTCCTTCCGTTCGACGAGCTCTTCGACGATGTCGAGCGGGTTGGAGGTGACCGATTCTTGGTTGAAGGTGAGTGCCGGCATTCCGCTTCTCCTCAACCTTTGGCCACGGTCAATATGTCGGACCGAACTGACCTGGATGTTACCGTATCTAGGGGGGGACGCAATTTTTAGCTATTTTCCCCCGCGTCGATACCAGATGTAGCCTGCCATTAGTCAGCATGGGACGCAAGCCCCGACGGGGGCCTGCCGGCCGTTTCAGCCGAGAATAGAGCGATTACAGTGGATAAGCCGCTTAACGGCGGCTTCGGCGGCGGCTTTTCGCCGGCGTCCGGGTGGCGCGGGCGCGGGGCGTCGCGGCGGTGCGTTTTTTCCCTGCTCCAGCCCCGGAGCTGCGGCCCTTGAGCTTCGCTTCCAGGTTCGCCACGCGCCGCTCCAGGCGTTCCTGTTCGCTCCGCGCCTTCGCCGCCATCGCCTTCACGGCCTCGAACTCGTCGCGCGGGACCGCATCGGCTTTCGCCATCATGCGCTCCACCTGCTGGCGGACCATCGCCTGGATTTCGTCCTTCACGCCGACCATCGTGGCGAGAGCGCCGTTGGCGACGCGGGCGAGATCGTCGAGGAGGCGGTTGGTCGTCTGCATGATCGTGACTCCAATAGCGCGGGGAAGCGATGCCGGGGGCGAAGTATGGGCCGCAGCCAACCCCGGCGCAACGCCAAGGGCCTCCTCAAGCTTGCTTGCGGGCGTGGGCGCGGAAAGCCTATAAGCCTGTCTCGAAGCGGCCAGGAGACCAGGCATGTATGTCGTCACGGGCGGGGCCGGGTTCATCGGCTCCAACATCGTGGCAGCCATCGAGGAGCGGGGACTTGGGCCCGTCGCCGTCTGCGACCGCTTGGGAGCCGGCGAGAAGTGGCGCAACATCGCGAAGCGCGATCTCTTCGACGTGGTGCCGCCGGACGGCCTGTTCCAGTTTCTCGACTCCCACGGTCCGGGGGTGCGCGCCGTCATCCACATGGGCGCCGTCTCGGCGACCACGCAGGTCGACGCCGATCTCGCGGTCAAAACGAATTTCGGCGTCTCCCTCGGCCTCTGGCGCTGGTGCGCGGCGGAGAAAGTCCCGTTGATCTACGCGTCCTCGGCCGCGACCTACGGCGCGGGCGACGGCGGCTTCGACGACGACGGCTCGGTCGCCGGGCTTGCCCGCCTCCGGCCGCTCAACGTCTACGGCTGGAGCAAGCATTTGTTCGACCGGCGCGTGGCGCGGATGATCGCCGATAACGAGCCGCGCCCGCCGCAATGGGCGGGGCTTAAATTCTTCAACGTCTACGGCCCGAACGAGTACCACAAGGCGGGGCAGGAGAGCGTCGTCGCCCAGGTCTTCGCGCGGGCGCGGGCCGGCGGGCCGGCGCGCCTGTTCAAGTCGCACAACCCGAAATACGAAGACGGCGGGCAGCTCCGCGACTTCATTTGGGTCGGCGACTGCGTCGACGTGATCCTCTGGCTGATCGAGCACCGGAAAGTGAGCGGTCTCTTCAACTGCGGCAGCGGCCGCGCACGGAGCTTCAAGGACCTGGCTGCGGCCGTCTTCCGCGCCCAGGGGAAGGAGCCGCGGATCGAATACACGCCGACGCCGGAGAGCATCCGCGAGAAATATCAGTACTTCACCGAGGCCCGCATGCAGCGCCTACGGAAAACCGGCTACACGAAACCGTTCATCTCGGTCGAGGAGGGCGTCGGCACGTACGTCACGCGCTTCCTCGCCGCGGCGGATGCGTATCGGTAAAGCATGCACATATCCCATCGCCCCCTCACCCTCCCCTCTCCCCCGCTTATACGGGGGAGAGGGTTGAGAAGGGTGGCGCGTCGAAAAGACGCGACTTACCCGGAGCTGGGTGAGGGGGAGAGCGGAAAGAGAGCCGCCGTCCCATGACCTTCGTCATTCCCTATCCGCGCATCGATCCCATTCTCTTCGAGATCGGCCCCCTGGCCATCCGCTGGTATGCGCTCGCCTACATCGGCGGGCTTCTGCTCGGCTGGCGATACGTGCGGGCGCTCGCGAAGATGCCGCCGCAGACGGTCGGGGTCCGCGACATCGACGATTTCCTCGTCTGGGCGACCTTGGGCGTCGTGCTCGGCGGCCGCATCGGCTACGTGCTGTTCTACCGCCTCGATTACTACCTCGCGCACCCAGCCGCCGTCCTCGCGGTGTGGCAGGGCGGCATGTCGTTTCACGGCGGCGCCGTCGGAGTCCTCGTCGCCCTGTTTATGTTTGCCCGCCGGCGGGGCATTCCGTTCCGGGCGTTCGGCGACGTGGTCGCGTGCGCGACGCCGATCGGTCTTTTCTTGGGGCGCGTCGCGAACTTCATCAACGGCGAGCTGATCGGCCGCGCGACCGACGTCCCGTGGGCGATGGTGTTCCCGGGCGGCGGGCCCCAGCCGCGCCATCCGAGCCAGCTCTACGAGGCCGGCCTCGAAGGGGCGGTTCTGTTCGTCGTCCTTTACCTCTTTGCGCGCCAGGAATGGGTGCGCCGCCGGCAGGGCTTTCTCGGCGGAGCCTTTCTTGCCGGCTATGCCGTCGCGCGTTCGATCGCGGAGCTCTTTCGCGAGCCGGATACGCTCATGGGTGTCTTTCCGGCCGGCCTCACGTATGGCCAGATGCTCTGCATTCCCATGCTGATCGCCGGGGTCGCGCTTATGTGGCGGGCCAAGTCCGGCCGTTGACCGGTCGCGCGCGCGGGACCCAGCCATGCCGTCGTCACCCGCGTTCCTCGCCAGGCACTTGCGACAGCGCATCCAGCGCGAGGGCCCGCTCACCGTCGCCGCCTTCATGGAAGACGCAGCCGGCCATCCCCGTTTCGGGTATTACGCGACGCGCGATCCGCTCGGAGCCGGGGGCGACTTCACGACAGCGCCGGAGATCAGCCAGATGTTCGGCGAGCTCATCGGCCTCTGGTGCGCCGTCGTGTGGGACGCGATCGGCAAGCCCGACCCCGTGCAATGGGTCGAGCTCGGCCCCGGGCGCGGGACCTTGATGGCGGACGCGCTCCGGGCCACGGCCAAAGTGCCGGGGTTCATCGACGCCGTGCGCCTGCACATGATCGAGCGGAGCCCCGTCTTGCGCGCCCGGCAGAAGGAGACGCTCGCGCGCGCAGGTCGCGACGCCCAATGGCATGACGACGTCTCGGACGTGCCCGCGGGGCCGGCCATCGTGGTCGCCAACGAGTTCTTCGATGCGCTTCCGATCCGCCAGTTCGAGCGCACGCAGGCAGGCTGGTGCGAGCGGCTCGTCGACGTCGCGGAAGCCTCGGAGCAAGAAGAACACGCGTTTCGCTTCGTGCTCTCGCCACCGCCCGAAAAACTCCACCCGATCCCGGAGCGTCTTCGCGATGCGCCTGCAGGAGCGGTCGTCGAAGTCTGCCCGCAGGCGCTCCGCATTCTCCATACGATCGCGACGCGGCTCGCGGGCGAGGGCGGCGCCGCGGTCATCGTCGATTACGGGCACCCCGAGAGCGCGATCGGCGACACGCTGCAGGCCGTGAAAGGCCACGCGTTCGCCGATGTCCTCGCGAGCCCGGGCGAATTGGATCTCACCGCCCACGTCGACTTCGGCGCGCTCCGCGATGTCGCGGCCGGGGCCGGCGCCCGCGCGCACGGGCCCGTATCCCAAGGCGCGTTCCTGGAATGGCTCGGAATCTCGGCGCGCACGGAGACGCTGCTCGCTCGCGCAAGTCCTTCGCAAGCCCGGGGTATCCGTTCCGCCAAGGCGCGCCTGGTCGAGCCGGACGGCATGGGGGCGTTGTTCAAGGTCTTCGGCGTGAGCGGGCCCGCGCTCGCGGCGCTGCCGGGGTTCGCCCCTTAGGTCTGCTGCCTTAAGCGGCCCGGGGCTAGCCGGGCCGGGCTTTCGGGACGTACTTCGAGACCCTTATCTCCCCTTCGCGCTGCCGCGCCTCATAAATCTCAAAAGCCGTCTGCATCCGCAAAAGCGTGTCCATCTTGGGACCGAAAGCCTTTTCGACGCGCAGCGCCATCTCCGGCGAGAGCGCGGCGCGGCCGTTCAACAGCGCCGATAGCGCAGGTCGCGTCACGCCCAGTGCCTTCGCCGCATCGGTCACGGAGAGCCCCAGGGGCTCAATGATCTCCATCCTGATGAACTGTCCCGGATGGCTGGGACGGGCCATGCGCACCATGGCGGCACCTCACTAGTGCAAATTCCATTTAAGCAAAATCGTCACTCCCGCGAACGCGGGAGTCCAGGCTTACTTGAAGGTCTGGGTTCCCGCTTTCGCGGGAACGACGAATCCACGGAGGCTTCGCGCCGCAGCCTCTTTCGCGCCCGCCCCGAATTGAGTAGAAGTGGATACGAATGATCGCCGCCCCATCGTTGTCGAATATCCCGAAGCTCGCCCACGCGTTCTTCACCCGCGAAGGCGGCGTCAGCGAAGGGCTGTATGCGTCCTTGAATTGCGGGCTCGGGTCCGCGGATCGGCCGGAGTCCGTCGCTCGCAACCGGAGTCTCGCGATCGAGCGGTTGGGCGCCGCGGAGGCGCCGCTGGTCACCCTCTACCAAGTGCACTCGGCCGAGGTCGTGGCCGTTGACCGATCATGGGGGCCGAACGGCGCACCGAAGGCCGACGGCATGGCGTCCCGCACGCCGGGCGTCGTGCTGGGCATTCTCGCGGCGGATTGCGCGCCCGTGCTGCTGGCCGACGCCGCGGCCGGCGTCATCGGCGCCGCCCATGCCGGATGGCGCGGCGCCCGCAACGGCATCCTCGAAGCGACCGTTGCCGCCATGCAGGGCCTCGGCGCCGCGCGCGAGCGGATCGCGGCCGTGATCGGCCCGTGCATCCATCAGGCGTCCTACGAGGTGGGCGCGGAATTCCAGACCGAGTTTCTCGGCGAGGATGCCGCCAACGAGCGCTTCTTCACGGCCTCGCCCCGCGCCGGCCGGTTCCTCTTCGATCTGCCGGGATATGTCGCGGAGCGGCTCCGCCGCTCCGGTCTCCAGAGCGTCGAGCGCGTGAACGCCGATACCTGCGCCGACGAAGCCAGGTTTTTCAGCTACCGCCGCGCCACTTTGCGCGGCGAAGGCGACTACGGCCGAGGCCTCTCGGCGATCGGGCTGCGCGCTTAGACGGGCAACAGAAACGAGAAGGGGATCCAAGCCATGGCGTTGCATTTTTCGGAGACCGAGCTGGCGGGGCGTCGCAAGCGCGCGTGCGACGCCATGGTGCGGGACGGGCTCGACGGGCTCCTCATGTTCCGTCAGGAAAGCATGTTCTATCTCACGGGCTACGACACGTTCGGCTACTGCTTCTTCCAGTGTCTTTATCTCGGCGCCGACGGCCGTCTCACGCTGCTGACGCGGGCGCCCGACCTGCGTCAAGCGCAGCACACCTCGATGATCAAGGACATCCGCATCTGGGTGGACGATCCGAAGGCCAACCCGTCGTCGGATCTCAAGCGGATCCTGGCGGAGCACGGCTGCACGGGAAAGCGGCTCGGCGTCGAGTGGGAGGCCTACGGCCTCACGGCCAGGAACGGCCAGCGCCTCGCGGCGGCGCTCGAAGGCTTCTGCACGACGGCCGACGCCTCCGAGCTGGTGAGCCGGCTCCGGGTGATCAAAAGCCCGGCCGAGATGGCCTATGTCCGGCGCGCGGCCGAGCTCGCCGACGCGGCGCTTTACGCGGCCGCCAAGCTGACGAAGCCGGGGGTCTCCGAGGGCACCATCCTCGCCGCCATGCAGGGCGCGGTCTTCGAGGGCGGCGGCGACTACCCGGGCAACGAATTCATCATCGGATCGGGCCGCGACGCGCTCCTCTGCCGGTACTACACGGGCCGGCGCACGCTCGAATCCACGGATCAGCTCACCCTCGAGTGGGCGGGGGTCTACCGCCACTACCACGCCTGCCTGATGCGGACGTTCCCGGTCGGCAAGCCGCCGGCCGTGCAGGTCACGATGTTCGAAGCCGCGCGCGACGCCCTGCAGGCGGTGAAGGAGGCCCTGGTGCCCGGCCGCACCATCGGGGAGGCGTTCGATGCGCACGCGCGCGTGCTCGACGCCGCGGGGCTCGGCCAGCATCGCCTGAACGCGTGCGGCTACAGCATGGGGACGACCTTCTCGCCCACTTGGATGGACTGGCCGATGCTCTACCATGACAATCCCGTCGTGGTGACGCCGGGCATGGTGCTGTTCCTGCACATGATCATCATGAACAGCGATGCCGGTTTCGCGGTGACGCTGGGCGAGACGGTGGCGATCACGGGCAAGGGGCACGAGCGGCTCTCGAAGGCGCCGCTCGAGCTCATGGCGTCCTAGCCCCCCGTGCCGTACGCGATTATTCTGTTGCTGTTCGCTTTGGCCGCCTCGCTGGGCCTGTGCACGCTGATGCTGCTGTAGGATGGCGATCCGCTCGCTTCCGGTCCTGCTTCTCGCTGTCGCGCTGATGGCGTGCTCGACCCTGCCGCGCCCGTTCCGGCCCCCGTCCGACGACCCCGCGAACCCTCTCGTTTCGATCTCTCCGGATAACGCCGGGATCGTCATCGAGCCGATCGACGGCCCGCCCGTTCCGATGGCCCGCCTGATCGCGGATTCGGCGGCCCAGCAGCTGAACCGCAGGGGCATCCCGGCGTCGGCCGGACAGAGCACGGGGGGCAAGCGCTACGTGCTCCGCGGCGTCAGCGCGCCGAACATGGACCCGTCGGATTCGTCCATCGTCCTGATCCGTTGGGTTCTCTTCGACGGGGCGGGCCGGCCGGTCGGCCGCCACGTGCAAGAAGTGCACGGCACATGGGCGGAGTGGGAATACGGCGATCCCCGCATCATCGAGGCCGTCGGCGAAGGGATCGCGCCGCCGGTCGCCGCAATGATCCAGGGCGGCGACCCGAACGGCACCGTCGTCGCGACGCGGGCGGGGCTGTGGGTGAAAGGCGTGAGCGGAGCGCCCGGCGACGGGAACGTGTCGCTCGCGCGCGCCATGCAACTGTCGCTGAAGACGGTCGGGGTCGCCACCGCGGGATCGCCCGAATCGGCGCGCTTCTACCTGGAGGGCGCGGTCGAGATGGAACTTGTTGCGCCGGGCACCGAAAAAATCCGCATCGTCTGGACCGTGGTCGACGGCGAAGGTGCTGTGATGGGACGCGCAAGCCAGGAAAACGCGATCCCGGCAGGCTCGCTCAAAGGGCCGTGGGGCGAGACCGCCGGTCTCGCGGCGGAAGCGGCCGTCGACGGCATCGAGGACATCCTCGATCGGGTGCGCAGCCGCGAGGCGCAAATCGGCACCTCCCCGCGCGCGCTTTCCCGGCCGCCGGCCGCCGTCCCCGAACCCGATCCCGGCCCGTCCCAGCTTCCGGGACGCCCCGCGAAAAAGCCCTTGCCTGCATTGCCGCCGCCAACCGCACTCCCGCAGATTCCCGGGCGTGCGATGCCCCCACCATAGTCCGTCGCGGCATTTTCGCCGGGGGTCGGCGAAGGGCCGGCGAGCGACTCGCAAGCGAGCCCATTTACATAGCGGAATCATGCTATTAAGTTCCTCCGGAAGGACGCTTCGTTGCCGCGAAAGGCTTGATGGAGCGTTTCCTTCGACGCCTCTGCATCGCCGGTATCGCAATTGCCGGGGTGGCCGCGTGCGGCCCCAACGACCCGTTGACCGTCCATTCCGCGCAAGCGCCGGAAGCCCTGGGCGCGGTCGTTTTCCCGATCGACGGCGTGCAAGGGGAGGGCGCGGCCGCGCTCGGCGCGCTCCTCGCTGAAACGTTGCGCCGGGACGGCACGCCCGCCCACGCGAGCACGGCATTCAACGGCCGCAATCCGCTCGTCGTCGGGCGCGTCGAGGAGACGGAAGAGCGCGGCTCCGTGACGTGGATCTCCATCGGCTGGTACGCGATGGCCGGCGACGGATCGTCGTTGGGCGATTTCCGCCACGAGCTTGTCGCCTCGGCCGATCTTTGGCGGCGCGCATCCCCGGATGTCCTGCAGATGATCGCGGCGGAAGCGGCGCCGAAGATCCTCGCGCTCGTGCGCGAGCCGGTGGGCGCGCTGGTCGCCGAGGCCGCCGCCGAGGCAAAAGCAAAAGCCGTCGCTCAGGCAGAAGCCGAGGCACAAGCAAAAGCAGAGGCCGAGGCCAGCCGGGCCAGCACGATCGCCTCAGCAGCACCCGCACCTCCGCCGGAACCCGCGCCCGCGGCAAGGGTCGCGGAGACGATCCAGGCGGCGCCCGAACCGGAAGCGTTGCCGGCAATCCTTCCGGGTGAAAAGGGCAACATGATGCCGCCGCCGCAACTGGCCGAGGCCATTACACCGGCGGCTGCCCCGATCTCGCCCGCGCTCCCGGTGTTCAATCCCGCTCCTCCTCCGGCTCCCGCGGCAATGCCGGAACCGCCTGCGGCGCCGGTCACCCTCGTCGAGCCCGCGCTGCCGCCCGAAATTCCCGCGACGGCGGAGACGCAGCCGAACCTCGGCATCGCTCCCGTCGGCGCGCCGGCCGCGATCCGCGCCGACCGCGGTCCTGCCGGGTTTTCGACGGCCACGTTGCCGCCGCCCTCATCGCTCGTGTTTGCCGGGGGAGCCCTGCTGGTGCCCGCCCCAATGGCCGAGCTTCAGGCGCCCAATGTGGAGCCGGCCCCGCCGCCGCTGCCGCCCGATGCTCCCGCGGCGGCACCCCCCGCGCCGCCCGTCGAATCCGCCAAGCAGGCGGTCGCCGAAAAATCGCCGGCCGCGCTGGTCGTTCCGCCGCCCTCTCGCGCTCTGCCGCCGCCGAATCCCGTCGAAGTCGCCGAACAGCCGGCCGCTCCCGCTCCTCCCGCGCCACCCGCGCCTCCGGTCGAGGCGCAGCCCGCTCCGCGCCCCATCATTCCGCCGCCCGTTGTCGAGACGATCGCCGGAGCCGTTATCCCCGTGCGGCAGCAGACCACGATGTCCTCCCCGGCCGCATCCATCGCGGCCGAGCCGCGTCCGCCGGCAGCACCTCCACTCGTGCCGTCGATCTCCGTCGATCCGGTCGTCGTCGAGCTCGCGTTCTGGCACTCCGTCCAGACGAGCAAGGACCCCGCCGATTTCGATGAGTATCTGAAGAAATATCCCTTCGGGGCCTTCTCCGGCCTGGCAAAAAACCGTCTCGCGCAAGTCAAGGCCGAGCAGGAGCGCATCGTCCTGCAGCCGCCGCCCGTTCTGATCCCGCCGCCCGCACCCGCTGCGGTGATGGAGCCCAAGCTTGCCGAGGCGCAGACCGCGTCGCCGCCGTCCCCGACCGCGGAACCCGCACCGGCCCCGAGCGGCGGGCTGTGGGCCACGCCCGCGCCAGCAGCGTCCGAGCCAGCCCCCGCGACCTCAGGCGGATTGTGGGCGCAGCCGGCGGCGGCGCCCGAAAATCCCGCGCGCCCCGCACCGGCTGCTCAGGCCTCGGCGGCACCTGCGCCCAAGACAGCCGCTGCCCCGGGCCCGCGCCCTGGCGCGGCATCGCCCGCGGCCGGTCGCACCCCGCCCGCGCCGGCCGCGGCGCCCGCCCCGCCGCCGGTCCCCGCTGTCCCCGTCGCTCCGGTCGTGAAGGAGCCGCCGTCCTCGTTCTTGCCCGCGCGCGAGCCGGCCGTGGCGCCACTGGTGCCCGCGGCGCCGCCCGCGCAACAAGCGCAATCCCGCCCGCCCGCCGCCGCCCCGGACGCCCGTCCACCCGGTGCGGCCGCCCGTGTTCCTGATCAAGCCGGTGAAAGGCGCGCCCGGCGACGGCAATCTGGCGCTCACGCGCTCCATGCGCGATTCCCTTTCCGCCAAGGACATCGCGATTTCCGACGATCCCAGGCAGGCCACTTACGTCCTCGAAGGCGCGGTCAGGGTCGATCCGCCCTTCGCCGGCCGCCAGAAGACCCGCATCATCTGGATGGTCACGACCATCGAGGGCGACCAGATCGGCTCGGCGGTGCAGGAAAACGCCGTCCGCCAGGGGAGCCTCGACGGCCAGTGGGGGCAGGTCGCCGCGATCGTCTCGGAAGCGGCGGTCGAGGGCATTCAGAAGCTGTTCCCGACGGCCATCAGCCGCAGCACGACGAACCGCTCGGCGACGATCGCACGGTAGCCCACGGCCGCCTTTCCTTCGAGCCCCCACCTCACCCCGACCCTCTCCGCCCCAAGGGGGCCTTCTTGCGGGGGATTCCCCCGCAGACCCCAGGGGGGCGGAGAGGGAGGGACCCGCGCGAGCGGGAGGGTGAGGTGAGGGTAGCGGCTTGCTTTGGCGTTTACTTGGGGGTGGGAGGTTGATACATTCCGCCGCGTTTTGAGGCCGGGTGGTCTTGCAAGTCCTTGATCCTGCCCGTCGCGTGACGTCCCGCTCTGGTATTCCTTTGGGGGACTGCGCTATGCGCCGGAGCCGACGCGTCCCATGAAAATCCTCTCAGGCAACAGCAATCGACCGCTCGCGGAGGCGATCTCCGCCTATCTCAAGCTGCCGCTCACGAAGGCCAGCATCCGGCGCTTTTCCGACATGGAAGTGTTTGTCGAAATTCATGAAAACGTGCGGGGCGAGGACGTCTTCATCATCCAATCCACGTCCTATCCGGCGAACGACAACCTGATGGAGCTGCTGGTCGCGCTGGACGCCTTGAAGCGCGGCTCGGCAAAGCGGGTGACCGCGGTGTTCCCCTATTTCGGCTACGCGCGCCAGGACCGGAAGTCCGCACCCCGGACGCCGATCTCGGCCAAGCTCGTCGCCAACCTGATCACGGAAGCGGGCGCCGACCGCGTGCTCACCCTCGATCTTCACGCCGGACAGATCCAGGGCTTCTTCGACATTCCGACCGACAACCTGTACGCCGCGCCCGTGTTCATCCACGACATCGGCGAGAAGCTGGCGGCGAACAGCATCACCATCGTCTCTCCCGACGTGGGCGGCGTGTTCCGCGCGCGCTTGCTCGCCAAGCGCCTGAACGCCGACCTCGCGATCGTGGATAAGCGGCGCGAACAGGCGGGGGTGTCGGAAGTCATGAACATCATCGGCGACGTCAAGGGACGGCGCTGCATTCTGGTGGACGATATCGTGGATTCAGCGGGCACGCTCTGCAACGCGGCGGTCGCGCTGATGGACGGCGGCGCGCAATCGGTGCGCGCCTATGTGACGCACGGAGTGCTTTCCGGCGGCGCGGTTGCGCGCGTGACGGCGTCGCCCCTGGAAGCGCTGGTAACGACGGACAGCATCCCCGCGACCGAAGCCGTGCGCCTCGCGCACAACATCCGGCAAATCTCGATCGCGCCCATGATCGGCGAAGCGATCCGGCGCATCAGCCAGGAAGAATCGGTTTCGAGTTTGTTCGATTGAATGGCAAGATAGCGCAATCCCGCCGGCACCCCTGGAGGCCGGCGGTTCCAGAGAAAGGAGACTGCGATGGCCGAACCAATCACGTTGACGGTCGAGCCGCGCGAGCGGGCCGGTAAGGGGGCGGCTCGCAAAGCGCGGCGTGCCGGGCGCGTGCCCGGTGTCGTCTACGGCAACAAGGAAATCCCAATTCTGATCTCGATCGATCCGAAGAGCCTGATGCTGCAGGCGGACCGGCCGGGCTTCTTCAACCACATCTTCGAGCTCGATGTGGGAAGCGGCAAAATCCGCGTGCTTCCGCGCGACATCCAGTTCGATCCGATGACGGACAAGCCGATCCACGTGGATTTCATGCGCTTCGGCCCGGGCACCCGGCTCAGCGTGGACGTGCCCGTCGTCTGCGTGAATCAGGACAAGTCGCCCGGCCTCAAAAAAGGCGGTGTGCTCAACGTGGTGAGCCACACGATCCGCCTGATCTGTTCGCCGGATAATATTCCGGAGAACATCACGGTCGATCTGACCGATCTCGAAATCGGGGACAGCGTCCACATCGGAAAAGTGAAGCTGCCGGAAGGCGTCAAGCCGGCCGTGACGCGCCACGATTTCACCGTGGCCACCATCGTCGCACCCAGCATCTACGTCGAAGTCGAAGTGGCTGCGCCGGTCGTCGAGGGCGCCGAAGGGGTTCCGGTCGAGGGCGCCGAAGGCGCAGCCGTGCCGGGTGCCGAAGGGGCTCCGGCCGAAGGCGCCGCGCCGGCCGCCGAGGGCGCGGCCCCGGCCAAGGGCGCTCCCGCCGCCAAGGGCGCTCCCGCCGCCAAGGGCGCCGCTCCGGCCAAGGGGGCGGCTCCGGCCAAGGGCGCGGCTCCGGCCAAGGGCGCGGCCCCCGCCAAGGGTGCCGCCCCCGCCAAGGGCGCGGCCAAGCCGAAGGGCAAGGGCTAACGCGGCAATCCGAGCGAAGTCCGATCCAATGGAACCGACACCCCCTCACCCAGCTTCGGGTAGGCGCGGCTTGGCGCCGCCCCAACCCTTCTCAACCCTCTCCCCCTGTAGCGGGGGAGAGGGGAGGGTGAGGGGGGCGGTCCCAGTCGATCGGGAACTGCTCTAACTGCGAAGCGGGTGAGGCCGTGCTGGTCGTCGGACTCGGAAATCCGGGGAAAAACCGAGCCCGCAATCGTCACAACATCGGCTTCATGTCCGTGGACGCGATCGCGCGCCGCCACGGCTTCCCTGCCTTCCGCTCGAAGTTCGAAGGCGAGGTCGCCGACGGCGAAATCGGGGGACGTCGAGTCACGCTCTTGAAGCCGATGACGTACATGAATGAATCGGGCCGCTCGGTGGCGCAGGCCGTGCGTTTCTACCGCCTGGCGCCCGCGGAGGTCGTCGTCTTCCACGACGAGATCGATCTCGCGGCGGCGAAGGTGCGGGTCAAGCGCGGCGGCGGCCACGCCGGGCACAACGGTCTCCGCAGCCTTCACGCTCACATCGGGCCCGATTACGCGCGCGTGCGGCTCGGGATCGGCAGGCCCGAACACAAGGACGAGGTGCTGACGCACGTTCTCAAGGATTTTGCCAAGGACGACGCCCCGTGGCTGGAGAAGCTGATCGCCGCCGTCGCCGAGCACGTCCCCCTCCTGCTCGCGGACGACGACGGCGCGTTCATGA
The DNA here is from genome assembly GCA_009694195.1 of Rhodospirillales bacterium. Lineage (GTDB taxonomy): Bacteria > Pseudomonadota > Alphaproteobacteria > Rhodospirillales > SHVQ01 > SHVQ01. Next base: position 14,185 of record SHVQ01000015.1, on the reverse strand, counting down.
GCAAGGTCGTGCACGCCGTCGTCGGCCTCAGGCCGCGCAAAGCCCGCGCCCCCAAGCCCGAAGCCGAAGACCAGCCGAAAGAGGATCCCGAGCGTGGGCTTTAAGTGCGGGATCGTCGGCCTTCCGAACGTCGGGAAATCGAGTCTCTTCAACGCGCTGATCGCGACAGCGGCGGCCGAGAGCGCGAATTTCCCGTTCACCACCATCGAGCCGAACGTGGGACGGGTGGGCGTCAAGGACCCGCGCCTCGACACGATCGTGGCGCTCGCCAAGTCGGCCAAGGTGACGCCGACGCAGCTCGACGTGGTCGATATCGCAGGTCTCGTGAAGGGCGCGAGCAAGGGCGAGGGCTTGGGCAACCGGTTCCTCGGCAACATCCGCGAGGTCGAGGCCGTGCTCCACGTGCTCCGCTGCTTCGAGGACGAGAACGTGACGCACGTCATGGGCGGGGTCGACCCCATCCGCGACGCCGACGTCGTCGAGACCGAGCTTCTGCTCGCCGACCTCGAGAGCCTGGAGCGGCGGGTCGAAGCGGGAACCAAGCAGGCGCGCGGCGGCGACAAGGAGGCGAAGGCGGAGCTCCAGTTGATGGAGCGCGTGCTCGCGGCCGTCCGCGCTGGCCGCCCGGCGCGCACCGTGAGCGTCGCCGAAGACGAAGCGAAGATGTTCCGGGGCTTCCAGCTGTTGACGGCGAAGCCCGTGCTTTACGTCTGCAACGTCGAGGAGGCCGCCGCCGCGACGGGCAACGCCCATTCCCGGGCCGTCGCCGCGCGGGCGCGGGAGATCGGCGCCGAGTCCGTCGTCGTCTCGGCCCGCATCGAGCAGGAGGTGGCCGAGCTTGCCGACGCGGACGAGCGGCGCTCGTTCCTCGAATCGGTCGGGCTCACCGAATCCGGGCTCGACCGTGTCGTGCGCGCGGGGCACAGCCTGCTCGGGCTGATCACTTTTTTCACGTCCGGGCCGAAGGAAGCGCGCGCGTGGACGATCCCCGCCGGCACGACTGCGGCGAAGGCGGCCGGCGGTATCCACACGGACTTCGAACGCGGCTTCATCGCCGCCGAGACCATCGCCTACGACGACTTCGTCGCCTCGGGCGGCGAGAAGGGGGCGAAGGACGCCGGCCGCATGCGGCTCGAGGGCCGCGATTACGTGGTGAAGGACGGCGACGTGCTCTTGTTCCGCTTCAACGTGTAGTGGCGCGGGTCCCGCTCAAGCGAAATCGTCGCCCCGGCCGAGCCAAGGGGCCTCTCGCGGGGAATCCCCGCAGAAGCCCCGTGGTGGCTGCTCTTCAGGATGAGGGCGCGCGAGTCGACCTTGCTTCGCCCGCCGAAGCGGGTTTCGCGAAGGCGGGAGGACGCAGGAACGACGATCAAGTCAAATCACGTCGCTGATGATGCGGACGAAACGGTCGCGCACCTGGCCGGCGATCTCCGACTGGCGCACGTTGCGGCCGCCCGCGTAGACCGAAATGCCGGTCGAGATGGAGCGCTTGATGTTGCGGTCGAGCCGCTTCAGCTCCTTCTCCTCCTCCTCTTCCTTGGTGAGGCCGGGCGTGGGACTGCGGCTGAAGATGACGGTCTTGCCCTCGCTCTTGAGGGGCTCCTTGATCTCGGCGAAGGTGACGCGAGCAACGATAATGTAGGTATCGTCGGTGACGAAGCTTCCGACGACGTTGCCGAAGGTCGCGCCCGAGACGGCCCCGATGGCGCCTCCGGCGACCCCGCCGGCGGTGGCCCCGGCGGCGGTGCCCGCGGCGGCGCCGAGAAACGTGAATTCGCTCGCGAGGTTGGTCTGAACCTGGCCGCTATACACCACGTTCACGTCGACCATGACGCCGAAATCGTCGCCGTGGGTCGGCTGGTAGCCGTTGGCGGCGTAGGCGGATTCGATCCGGCCGGTGAAGCCCTTGAGGTCGAAGGCGGTGTCGCCGGAGGTATTGCGGACGCGCACCTTGATCCGCTTGTTGCGGTAAAAAGACGCGTCCGTCACGAAGCTTTTTTCGACCACCGAGCCCAGCATGAGGCCGGTCTCCGGGTCCTTGACCATGCCGAGCCGGGGCGGCGGGTTAACGATGCTGCCGCTGCAGGCGGCGAGCAACAGTGCACACGCACCGCCGATAACGAGTCCGGCGAGTTTCCGTCCCATGCTCAACCTCCCGCTCCCTTCCAGCCCGCGAACTCCGGCAGGTGCTCGCGCAGGAACTCCAGCGCCTCCGAGTAGTGGACGGCGAAGCCTAATCCCTCGAGGATGCGTTTCCCGTCGTCCGTGAGGTTCTGGCCCCACGTGTTGACGCCGATCACCTTGTCGCCAAGGAACAGCGGCCCGCCGGAGTTCCCCGGATTTGTAGGCGTGTCCGTCTGGATGTAAAGGATGTCCTTGCCGCCGCCTTGGAGGTTGATGCTCGGCCGCTTGCGCAGCGCGCTCACGATGCCGCGGGTGATGCTGAACTCCAGGCGGTTGGGATGTCCGATGGCTTCCGTCGTCGCCCCGAGGTCGAGGGTCTTTCCGGTGAAGAACTGCACGGGCTTGCCGCGCGACTGGACCTTGACGAGCGCGAGATCGAGCCGGACGTCCTTGGCGATCACCTTTCCGAAAGTCTCCTGCTTGTTGTACATCTTCATTTCCACGAACTGGCTGTTCTCGACCACGTGCCAGTTTGTCAACACGACGTCGGGCATGATGAAGAACCCGCTTCCCATGCTCCGGGCGGCGGCAGCATAGATGACGACGACGCTGTCGAAACGGGAATCGTTGAGCGGCCGGGCATCGAACTTCATTGCCTCAAAACGCGCCAGCGCCTGGTTCTTGTCGGCCAGCATCTCCTGGCGGAGCTTGGCGAGGTCGGGGAGCTTCTGCGCTTGCCCCGCGTTCTGCGCGTAGTGGTCGAGCAGGTGGGAGAGCTTGACCGTTTGGGCCGCCTCCTCCCACTCGACCACGTCCTTCTCGGTCGAGGCCCGCGAGATGTGCGCGGATCGGTCGGTATCCCTTTCGTCGACGCTGTATGTGACCTCGAAGTTTTTCCGCTCGATCACGTCGAAGGTCGATTTGAAATAGGTCTGCCGCACCTTGTCGATGACGTAATAGTGCACCGTCATCGTCTTCGTCGCCTTCACCTCGGCCTTGTCGAATTGATAGTCCTGGTGCACCGGCTTCTCAAGGAAGCGGGGCGTGTTTTGTAGCGCCTTCGTCGCCTCGTCGATCTGGCTCCGCGCGGCGATGCTCCCGATCAGGTTGCCCAATCCTCCGAGCAGCGCGGCCCCCGGCGTTGCGTAGGAGGGTTGAACGGAACTCTGGATTTGCGCGGCCATGTAGTCGCCCTGCGCCCGCATCATCTGCGCCTGGGCTACGTCGTGGGCGGGATTCGGCACTTTTTCGTACCCGACGAGCACCTTCGAGGGAATTTTCTTGACCTCGCTCACGCGGCGCGACGCCTTGGCGAGCGCCACGTCGAACACGATCAGATAGTCCGCCGCTTGGGCCGTCGCGCTGGTCAGGGCCTGGTCCAGGTCCGCCTTCTCGACCTCGACCGGCAGGTCCACCTCGACCGCCGCCGGAAAATCGATCTGACGTTGCTTCAGCAGCGTCAGGCTGGTCACCTCGATGAAGGCGATCTTCAAGTTGGGGATGCCGCGGACATCGAATCCTTCTCTCCGCGACGCATTGACCGCTTCCACTACGCGCGCGAGGTCCGGGCGTGCGCCGCCCGCTTGCGCCTTCAGAATGGTGCCCGTGTAAAGATTTCCAAGCTCCGACCAATGGGCCTCGCCAAGCGCCTCCTTCGGATAGGCCGAGGCGAACCGCTTCAAGTGCTCTGCTTTTGCCGCGCCCAGCTTTTCACGCAGCGCGGTGAAGTTGCTTTGAATGAAATTCGACCGGACGGACGGACGCTTTAGCTCGGAATCCGGATAGACGTCGAGGAACGATTGCCCGCCGAAATGGTCGAAAGACGCAAAATGCGCAGTCGCGTCCGCGCGGATTTTTTCCTTGAACGCCCGCAGTTCCGATTCGAGCGCATCGGCCTTGGCGGGGCGGTGCGGAGGCTCTTTCACCAGCGGATGGTCGAGCGCGCGCTCGGCCGCCGCCTCGACGGCCGCGATGGCCTTGGCGATGGCCGGCCACTCCGCCGCCGGAGCCGGCCACGCGACCGCCCTGAGCGCCGAGTGCGCCTCGTCGATCGCCGGCGCCCGCTCGTTGTTGAGATGGGCGGCGAGCCGGCTGATGGTCTCCCGGTATTTGCGGCCGTTCTCGCGGAAGAACGTCTCTTGCTCGACATAAAGCTTGGCGGCGGAGGCGTAATTCTGTTCCTCCAACAGACTCCTCAGATGATCGCCCTGGCTGTAAAAGGGCGTGTATACGGCCCATGAGACCCGTGCCTCGGTCGCATTCGCGGCCGGCGACGCGGAGGTGAGTGGTGGGCCGGGAAGCCAGCCGCTGGTTCCGGTGGTCTGGCACGCGCTGAAGGAGACCAAAACCGCCGCTGCGATGGTGCCGACAAACGACCGGTTCCGAACCCCCGCCATTGGCGAAACGTCCCGTTTCCTATTGGGCGAGTTCACCCTTTGTTTCTAAAATTTATCGGAAAGCGGGCTTCGAGTCGAGCCCGTGGCTTAACTCTTCCCGTTTCAGTTGTAGATGCACGGGTGCGCCACGGCCGCCTCCCGGAATCCCGATACCAATCAGTGCTTTAAGAAACGTCGGGCGTTGGGTAGGCTCGGGAGCTCGAAGGCAAGGGAGAGGATTTGATGGGCTACACCAGTCTGAAAGCCGCCGACGGGCATCGTTTGAGCGCGTATGTGACTGAACCGACCCAGAAGCCGCGCGCCGGCGTCGTGGTGGTGCAGGAGATTTTCGGGGTCAACGCGCATATCCGCGAGCTCGTGAACAAGTTTTCGAGCCTCGGGTATTGGGCGGTCGCGCCCGCGCTCTTCGATCGCGCCGAGAAAAATGTCGAGCTTGCCTACGACGATTCGGACATCGAACGCGGGCGCGCGCTCCGCGAGAAGGTCGGCTGGGACAACCCCATGCTCGATATCAAAGCCGCCGTCGACGCGGTGCGGCCCGCCGGCAAGGTCGGCGTCGTCGGCTACTGCTGGGGCGGCTCGCTCGCTTGGCTCGCGGCCTCGAAGATGGTCGTCGACTGTTCGGTCGCCTACTACGGCGGCCAGATCAAGCAGTTCAAGAACGAGAAGCCGCGCTGCCCGGTGATGATGCTGTTCGGCGACCAGGATACGAGCATTCCCTTGACCGACGTGGAGGACATCAAGAAGGCCCAGCCCAAGGTGCAAGTCAGCGTCCTCCCGGGACCCCACGGCTTCAATTGCAATTACCGGAAATCCTACAACGCGGACAGCGCCGGCAAGGCGCTCGACAAGACCCTCGTCTTCTTCAAGGCCCACTTGGGTTAGCGAACCACAGGCCATGGCGGCAGAGCCGGGCACCCCGCCCGTCATCGGGATCGTCGGCGGAAGCGGCGTCTACGAGATCGAAGGGCTGAAGGACGCGCGCTGGCAGCGGGTGGCCTCGCCGTTCGGCGATGCGTCCGACGAGCTTCTGTCCGGCACGTTGAACGGCCAGCGGCTCGTCTTTCTTCCCAGGCACGGGCGCGGACACCGTATCCCGCCGAGCGACATCAATTTTCGCGCCAACATCGATGCGCTCAAGCGCACCGGCTGCACGGAGATCATCTCGGTCAGCGCCTGCGGGTCCTTGAAGGAAGCGCTGAGCCCGGGAACCTTCGTCATCGTCGATCAGTTCATCGACCGGACGTTCGCCCGCACGAAAAGTTTCTTCGGACCCGGCCTGGTCGCTCACGTCGGCTTTGGCCACCCCGTGTGCGGGCGCCTGGGCGTGGCCTTGCACGACGCGGCCCGCCGGCTCGCCATTCCGGTCGTCCAAGGCGGCACCTACATCGCGGTCGAAGGACCGCAGTTCTCGACCCTGGCGGAATCGAACCTCTACCGCTCCTGGGGATGCGACGTGATCGGAATGACCAACATGCCGGAAGCCAAGCTCGCCCGGGAAGCGGAGCTTTGTTACGCCGGCGTCGCCATGGTCACCGACTACGACTGCTGGCATCCGGAGCACGATCACGTGACCGTTCAGCAGATCATCGGCTGCCTGACGAAAAACGCCGAAAGCGCGCGTGCCCTCGTGAATGAGGTCGCGCCGGCGCTGCAAGGACGCCGCGCGCCTTGCGATCGCGGGTGTCACACGGTGCTCGATTCGGCGATCATCACGGCCCCGCACGCGCGCGATCCGGCGCTCGTGCGGAAACTCGACGCCGTCGCCGGCCGCGTGTTGCGGTGAGAGCCCCGTGAACGTCGCGGGCAAGCATTATCGGACGATCTGGCTGGCGGAGGACGGCTGGGCGGTCGAAATCATCGACCAGACGCGCCTGCCGCACGAATTCAGCGTGGTGCGGCTGGAGACGCTGGCGGAAACCGCGCACGCCATCATGGACATGCTGGTCCGCGGCGCGCCCCTGATCGGCGCGACGGCGGCCTACGGGATGTGTCTCGCGCTCCGCGAGGACGCGGCCGATTCGTCGCTCGAGCGCGCCTACCGGGCGTTGATGGAGACGCGCCCGACGGCGGTGAACTTGCGCTGGGCGCTCGATGATGTGCGAACGGTCGTGAAGCAGCTTCCGCCCGAGCGGCGGGCCGCCGCGGCGTACCGGCGGGCCGCCGAAATCTCCGATGACGATGTCGCCCGGTGCGGCGCCATCGGCGACCACGGCGTCAAGCTCATCGACGACGTTTGGCGCCGGCGCGAGAAGAAGGGCCGGGTCAACGTGCTCACCCACTGCAACGCGGGCTGGCTCGCGACGGTCGATTGGGGCACGGCGCTCGCCCCCATCTACAAGGCCCACGACTCAGGCATTCCCGTGCATGTGTGGGTGGACGAAACGCGGCCCCGCAACCAGGGCGCGAGCCTGACCGCCTGGGAGCTGAAACAACACGGCGTCGCCCACACGATCATCGTCGACAACGCGGGCGGGCATCTGATGCAGCACGGAATGGTGGATCTCTGCATCACCGGGACGGACCGCACGACGGCGACGGGGGACGTCTGCAACAAGATCGGCACGTATCTGAAGGCGCTCGCCGCCCACGACAACGGCGTCGCCTTCTATGCCGCCGTGCCGAGCCCCTCCATCGACTGGACGCTCCGGGACGGCGTCAAGGACATCCCGATCGAGCAGCGGGACGCGGGCGAGGTCACCCGCATCACGGGGCGCGACGACGCGGGCGACATCGTCGCCGTCTCGATCGCGCCCGCGGGAAGCGCCGCCGCTAACTATGCCTTCGACGTGACGCCCGCGCGGCTGATGACCGGCCTCATCACCGAGCGCGGCGTGTGCAAGGCGAGCGAGCTTGCCGAGCTTTTCCCAGAAAAGGCGAAAGTCACCACCAAGGCACAAGGACACCAAGAGCGCTGACGAGATGGTTGAGCCACTCCCCGAGATTGCGAACGATACCGCGCGGCAGATCGTCGATTCCGCCTTCAAAGTTCACACGGCTTTGGGTCCGGGTTTGATTGAAAGCGTTTACGAGGCTTGTCTCGCTCATGAGATGGAGAAAAGAGGCCTGCGATTTCAGCGCCAGGTCATAGTTCCTATTCTCTTTGACGGGCTGCGACTCGATGCGGGACTTCGGCTTGACCTCGTTGTTAATGAACTTGTCGTTGTCGAGTTGAAAGCTGTGGAGAAATTGATTCCGGTTTTCGAGGCGCAGTTGCTCACCTATTTGAAGCTTTCGGGAAAGCGTCTCGGCCTACTCATTAACTTTAATGTCGTCCGCATAAAGGATGGAATTAAGCGGATGGCGCTTTAGACTTTGATTTGTGTCTTGGTGTCTTTGTGGTTCATTCACCGGGTGCATGACTGGGTCGATGCACAGCGAAGGGTACGCGTTCAAAGGGCTCGACTTGTAGCATGAAGAACATGTGGTCGGATCGCGACGTCCGGGCGATGGTGAAGCATTACACCGACGCCGGCGTCAGCGAGGACGTGGCGCTGCGGGTCTATACGACGCGGCTGCTCGGCAACGAGCCCCGGCTCGTGCTGCACGGCGGGGGCAACACCTCGGTCAAGACGGTGATGAAGGAGGCGACGGGCGAGCACGTCAACGTCCTCTGCGTCAAGGGCTCGGGCTGGGACATGGGCAACATCGAGCCGCCCGGGTTGCCGGCCGTCAAACTCGAGCCGATCCAGCGCCTAGCCGCCCTCGATTCGCTCGCCGACGAGGACATGGTCAACATCCAGCGGTGCAACCTGATCGACAGCACCGCGCCCAACCCGTCGGTCGAAACGCTGCTGCACGCGTTCCTGCCCCACACGTTCATCGATCACACGCACGCGAACGCCGTTCTGGCGCTCACCGACCAGCCGGAGGGCGAGGAGCTCTGCCGCGATGTGTACGGGGCGCGGGTGGGCTATGTGCCGTACATCATGCCGGGCTTCGCGCTCGCCAAGAAGGCGGCCGAGGTGTTCCGCGAAAACCCGGACGTCGAGGGCCTGATCCTCCTGAAGCACGGCATCTTCAGCTTCGGGAAATCCGCAAAAGAGGCATACACGCGGATGATCGACCTCGTCACCGTCGCGGAACGGCGGATCGGCCACGCCCGCAGACAGCATGCGTTCGCGCCCGTGCGCCTGCCGCGCAAGCTCGCATCCGCGGCCGACGTGGCCCCCATCCTTCGCGGCCTCACGGCGATCCCGGTCAAGCCGGAGGACCGGCTCTACGATCGCTGGATCCTCAATTTCCGCACCGGGCCGAAGATTCTCGCCTTCGTCAACGGGAAGGACGTCGCCCGGTACAGCCAGCAGGGAACCGCCACGCCCGACCACGTCATCCGGACGAAGCATCGTCCGCTCATCCTGCCGGCGCCCGAAGCCGACAAGCTGGAAGCGTTCCGCAAGGCCGTGCACCGCGCGATTACCCGCTACCAGGCCGACTATCACGCTTACTTCAGCCGCAACAATCGCCGCCAGCCGATCCCCAAGAAGGAACTCGACCGCATGCCCAGGGTGATCCTGGTGCCCGGGCTGGGATTGTTCGGACTCGGCAACTCGGCGAAAGCGGCAAAGATCGCGGCCGATCTCGCCGAGACCAACGTGGATGTGATCGGCGATGCGGAACGCATGAGCCGCTATCAGGTGATCTCCGAGGCCGACATCTTCGAGATCGAATACTGGTCCTTGGAGCAGGCGAAGCTCGGGAAGGGAAAAGAGCCGCCGCTCGCGCGCCAGGTGGTCGTGATCACCGGCGGCGCCTCCGGGATCGGGGCGGCGGCGGCCAAGGCCTTCGCCCGCGAGGGCGCCGAAGTCGCCGTCCTCGATCGCGATGAGTTGGGCGCGCGCAAGGTCGCGGGCGCGGTGAAGGGGCTCGGCCTCCGGTGCGACGTGACCAAGCCGGACGAGATTCGGGCGGCGTTCGATGCCATCTGCCGGACCTACGGGGGCGTCGACATCGTGGTCTCCAATGCAGGCGCGGCATGGCAGGGCCGGATCGGCGAGATCGACGAGGCGCTGCTTCGCGAGAGCTTCGAGATCAATTTCTTCTCCCATCAGGCGGTTGCGAAAGAAGCCGTGCGCATCATGCGGACGCAGGGGCTCGGCGGCTGCCTCCTCTTCAATATCTCGAAGCAGGCGCTCAATCCCGGCCTTGCCTTCGGGCCCTACGGGCTGCCGAAGGCGGCGACGCTCGCGCTGATGCGCCAGTACGCGCTCGATTACGGCGAAGAAGGCATCCGCGCGAACGGGGTCAACGCCGACCGCATCCGGACGGGATTGCTGACCGACGACCTGATCCGGACGCGGGCCAAGGCGCGGGGCTTAAGCGAGCACGACTACATGGCGGGCAACCTGCTTCAGCAGGAAGTCACGGCGGCGGACGTGGCCAAGGCCTTCGTCGACCTCGCGCTCGCGCGGAAGACGACCGCCGCTCTCCTCACCGTCGACGGCGGCAACATGGCGGCGGCGGTGCGGTAAGCGCGATCGCAACCAAGCGAGGGAGTTTCGTTGGGGACGAGATCCATGGGACGCCGCGCGATGATGACGGCGGCAGCTGCGGGCTTGGCGGCCGCCTTGCCGGGATGCGGCGGCTTTCGATCGGGCGATCGCGAAATTCCGCCCTGCCGGGGCCTTTTGGCTCCGCCCGGGCCCGTGGTCGTGCCGGTCGCCGACAGGCGCATCGTCAATTTCCGGGTCAAGGAGCCGCGCGAGCGGTGGGCGGGCCTGCTCCGCGAGAGGCACGACATCGCCGCGCTGCGCGCGTTGGCCAAGGCCATGAAGGTCCACATGGAGAACGATTTCCTCCTGCGGACGGCGTGGAGGATCGGTTCTCCCGCGTTGTACCATCTCGCCTACGCCGATCGCGCCCTCTACATCGAAGACAGCGACTATTTCGCGGATATCCTCGGCGCGGACGTCCTCACGCGGGCGCAGATGGCCGTCCTCCAGCATCAGTACACCCTCGCCCATGCCTTCTGTTCGACGGTCATCGCCTACGACGAAAGGGCGGGCGGAATGGTGCACTTCCGGAGCGTCGACTGGCCGATGTCCATGGAGATCGCCATGGCATCGAGGATTTACGACTTCCGCGACGACAATGGGTCCATTGCCTTTTCGGCAGCCGGCATCCTGGGGATGGTCGGGGTCTTGAGCGCCATCGGGGAAGGTTTCTCGGTCGCCATCAACTACGCGCCGTGGCGCGAGGGTTCGGCCTCGTTCGACCCCGACCCCACGCTTCTCCTGCGTCGCCTCATGGAAGGGGACGACATGCGCACTTACCGGCAAGCCTATGACGCCATCGGGCGCTGGCGGCCCGGTGCGCCGGTCTTCGTCAGTCTTTGCGGAGTCCGCGCGGGAGAAGGCTGCGTCTTCGAGTTCGGGCTTGGCAGGGACGGCAAGTCCAACGTCAATTGCATCGAGATCGACAACCGACGTTTCCTCGTGCACACCAATCATTTCGCCGCCGGAAGCCCGTTCGCAGCGGAAAATCCGCGGCAAGTGCTGGCGGTGGAGATCGACAGGACATGGAATCACTACAGGCTCCGCGAGACGTCGGAAATCCGGCGCCGGATGATCGTTCGCGACCTCGAAGCGTCCGGTTCCGCCGGTCTCGAGGAAACGCTGATGAAAACGTACTCTCAGGAGCCGATCTGGAACTGCGAGACCGCCCAGTGGGTCATGATGACGCCGAGGACCGGGCGCATCGGGGAGATCAAGCTCTGGGCGCGCGCCTGAGCATCGGCGGCGTGGCTGAACGTGGAGAACGCCAAGAAAAAGGCCCCGACGGGTGGGGCCTTCGGTTTGGTCTATTTCAGCGGGCTTAGTGCAGCGCCGACCAGATCTCGCGCTTGACGGCGAACAGCATGCCGGTGAGCACGATCACGAAGAGCAGCACTTTCACGCCCAGGCGCTTTCTGTCTTCCAGCTCGGGCTCGGCCGCGAAGGCGAGGAACGTGGTCACGTCCAGCGACATCTGTTCGGCGGTCGCCTTGGTGCCGTCGGGGAAGGTGACCTGCCCTTCGTTGAGCGGCGACGGCATGGCGATCTGCTGGCCGGGGAAATATTTATTGTACTGAAGCCCCTCCATCGCCTTCATGCCCTTCGGAGGCTCGCCATAGCCGGTGAGGAGCGCATGCAGGTAGTCGGCGCCGCCCTTCCGGGCCTTGGTCATCAGTGACAGATCGGGCGGGCTGGCGCCGTTGTTGGCCGCGCGTGCGGCCTGTTCGTTCGCGAACGGCGACGGGAAGCGGTCGGCCGGGCGGCCGGGGCGCTTGAACATCTCTCCCTGGTCGTTGGGGCCGTCCTGAACCTCGACCTGGGCGGCGATCGCTTTCACCTCGCCTTCGCTGTAGCCGACGCGCTGAAGGTCGCGAAAGGCAAGCAGCTTCACGCCGTGACAGGCGGCGCACACCTCTTTGTAGACGAGGTGTCCGCGACGCACCGCGGCGCGGTCGAAGGTGCCGAACAGGCCGTCGAACGACCAGTTCTTTTGCGGTGGCGGCGGCGCCTCCGCGGCCGAGGCGAGACCGATGCCGACCAACGCGGCGGCGGCAGCGAGGGCGGCGAATTTGAGCGCGCGCATGGCGATGCCCTCCCTACTCTGCGGCGCCGGGCTTGAGCACGGCGGCGCTGATGCTTTCGGGCAAAGGCTTCGGCCGTTCGAAGATCCCGAGCAGCGGAACGATGACGAGGAAGAAAGCGAAGTAGTAGAGCGTCGCGAGCTGGCCGATGACCAACAGCGAGATCTTGCCCATCAACATGGCATCCGGCGGGTTGGCTCCGACCCACCCGAGGATCAGGCAGTCGACGAAGAAGAGCCAGAAGAACTGCTTGTAGAGCGGGCGGAAGCGGGCGCTGCGGACCGGCGAGCGGTCGAGCCACGGAAGCAGGACCAGGATCAGGATGGACGCGAACATCGCGATCACCCCGATCAGCTTCGCCGGGATGAACCAGATGTCGAACGTGATCGCCCGCAAGATCGCGTAGTAGGGGAGCAGATACCACTCCGGCACGATGTGCGCCGGCGTCACCAAGGAGTTCGCCTTGATGTAGTTGTCGGGCTCGCCGAAGAAGTTGGGCGCGAAGAACACGAAGAAGAGATAGACCGTCATGAATATCCCAAGCCCGTACATATCCTTCGCCGTGTAATAGGGGTGGAAGGGGATCGTGTCGCTCGGGCTCTTGATGTCGATGCCGAGCGGGTTGTTGGATTTGTGGACGTGGAGCGCCCACATGTGCAGGCCGACGAGCCCCAGAATGACGAACGGCAGGAGGAAGTGGAGGGCGTAGAATCGGTTTAGCGTCGGGTTGTCGACGGTGAAGCCGCCCCACAGCCAGCGGACGATGGCCTCGCCCACCAACGGCACGGCCGAAAACAAGTTGGTGATCACGGTCGCGGCCCAGAAGCTCATCTGGCCCCACGGCAACACATAGCCCATGAAGGCGGTCGCCATCATCGCGAGCAGGATGAACACGCCGATGATCCAAAGCAGCTCGCGCGGCGCCTTGTAGGAACCGAAGTAGAGGCCGCGGAACACGTGGATGTAAACGGCGAGGAAGAACATCGACCCGCCGTTCATGTGGAGATAGCGGATCAGCCAGCCGTAGTTCACGTCGCGCATGATGCGCTCGACCGACTCGAACGCATAGTCGACGTGCGGCGTGTAGTACATCGCGAGAAATATTCCGGTCAGGACCATGATGACGAGCGTGATGCCGGCGAGCGAGCCGAAATTCCACCAGTAGTTCAGGTTCCGGGGCGTCGGATAATCGACCAGGTCATGGTGCACCATCGTGAAGATCGGAAGGCGATAGTCGATCCACTTGATGACCGGGTTTTTCCATTGGACGGCGGCCATGATTGCGATTCCCCTATCCGATCCGGATGACGGTGTCGCTCAGGAACTGGTAATCGGGCACGGCCAAGTTCTGCGGCGCCGGGCCTTTGCGGATCCGTCCGGCGGTGTCGTAGTGGGAACCGTGGCAGGGGCAGAACCAGCCGCCGTAGTCGCCCTTAAGGTCGTTCGCTTTCTGGCCGAGGGGGATGCAGCCGAGATGCGTGCAGACCCCGACCATGACGAGCCACTGGGGCTTCTTCACGCGGGCCTTGTCGGGCTGGGGGTCGATCAGCTCGCTCAGCGCAGTCGCTTCCGCGGCCTTGATCTCGGCGGCCGTGCGATGGCGGACGAACACCGGCTTGCCCCTCCAGACGACGGTGATGCTTTGGCCTTGCTGGATCGCCGAGAGGTCGACCTCGGTGGAAGCGAGCGCCAGCACGTCGGCCGCCGGGTTCATGCTGTCGACCAGCGGCCAGACGGCGAGCGCGGTGCCGACGGCCCCGACGGTCGATGTGGCGATGAGCAGGAAATCCCGCCGGCTCTTGCCGTCGTCCAACGGCCCGGCGGTTGTCGCAGTGGCTGTCATCAAGTCCCCTCTGTTGGTCCGGTTTGTGGGACGGTTCCGCAGATGTCGGCGGTCCCGAAAGCCGTCAGGCCGCCCTTGGATTGCCCCTCCCTGCGGCCATCTAGTGGATCGACTCTAACGCTTGCTTCCCGCGTTCGATAGCGGCCAGGACGCGTTTTGGGTCTGCCTTCCAGACGAAGGGCTTGGGTTTGTGGTTGTGCTCGGCGAGGTAGCGGTTGATGGCGGCCTGGAGGTCGACGATAGAGCGGA
>SHVQ01000044.1 GCA_009694195.1 Rhodospirillales bacterium | reverse complement strand
GGACTTCGGAACATGCGCCGCTTATACTTGCCGCTCATGGATGGGGCCTTGATCTACGACAGCTCGGACGAGGGCGGCGTTCCTATCGCCGAGCGGCTTTCCGGCGGGACGCTCACCGTGCGCGACGCGGCGCGGTGGAGGCTGATCGAAGACGCCACCCGATGACCGAACTCAGCATGAGACAGATTATCGATGCGATGCTCCGCAGCCTGGAGGAGACGCGGAACCAATTTGCGCCGGCAAAGGCGACTGGAGACGGCAAGGCCAAAGGCCCTGCGCGACGCCGGGCCCGCTCGACAGGCGAAGCGGCGACAAGACGGACACGGCCGAACAAGCGCAGGCGCATCTAACCCAATCCGCCGAACGGCCTATGGCTGCCCGTGATGAAGAAATCCATCTTCATGCCGTGCGGCCAGCGCTTCGCCTGCAAGAGCATGATCGCGATCAAGCGCATCCGGGCTGAGCGGGGCGAAGGCCGACGTGTTCGACTACATCGAGCGCTTCTACAACTCGAAACGCAGGCACTCGACGATCGGATATCGGAGCCCGATGGAGTTCGAAATGAAGGCCGAATTAGCTTAAGCTCGTGTCAACCAAACCGGCAGCAGCCCAAAGCGTCACCCCTGCGAACGCGGGGGCCCAGTCTGGATGCCCGCTTTCGCGGGCATGACGACATAAACCCGGATCAGTTGATCTCGCTCTAGGAGTAGCCAATGCGGGAGAGGATGACTCTAAGCTATCGGGGCGATGGCGGGTAAGTCGTAGAGCCGCATCACGTTGTTGCACACCAGGTTCGCAATCGTGGCCTTGGGCATTTGGCCTAAGTCTCGCGCAATGATCTCCCGGGATTTGGGCCACGTCGAGTTCGGATGGGGGAAATCGTTGGACCACATGCAGTTCTCGGCACCCCACGTCCGGAACATCTGTCCGCTGGGCGGGTCGTTGAAGAACGTCGCGTAGACCTGACGCTCGAAATATTTGCTGGGAAGCATGGTGATCGGGGTTTCGTATTTCTTTTCGTAATATCGATCCCACTGCGTGAGGATGAACGGCAGCCAGCTCACTTCGTTCTCGACGAGCACGATCTTCAAGCGCGGAAAGCGTTCCAACACGCCCGAGAACACGATGTCCGAAAGCGCGTTCGTGACGTGCAGGAGCTTCTCGTTGATCCAGGTCCGCACATTTTTCACCGCGGTGCGCCCGACGTCGATTTCCACCTGTTCCGAGTAGTGGACGCCCGTGAGGATGTGGAGGTTCACGGGCATCTCGAGCTCCTGCGCCTCGGCCCAGAAGCGGTCGTAGTGATCGGTTGCGAACGAGAGCTCCTGCGGCGGGACCTGCCAGATCATGACACCGCGAAGCCCGAGCTTCTTGCAGCGCGGCGTCCCGGATCCCGTATTGATACATCCCAAGCGTGGCGTAGAGAACTTCGCCGCTGACGCCGTCCACCGCCATCTCTTTCAGCCGCGCGGTCGGGTTCCAGCCGCCTTGCCGCCCTTGGAAGGGGTCGATGGCGTCCGCGCCGTAGACGGGCGCGCGATCCCGGAATTTGGACGGGAGAGACTTGGCCCACAGATCGGGCGGCTCCATGACGTGAGAGTCAGCCGATATAATCAATGACGCAGGCGCCATCGGGCTTCTCCTCCAAAGGGTGTGTCCCGATCGTATCGATGAGTCGTCACCGGAGGCAAGAGCGAGCACTTTGAGGCTGACGAACGGGACGGGCGGCCGATGGCCAAGACTGTCGCATTGGCGCTCCACTCCGTGACTTGATAGATTGCGAGTCGATGTCGGAACACGCAGCCGTGCTGTTCGCCAACGAAGCCTTCTACATGGCCTTCGACCGGCGGGACGTGGAGGCGATGGAAGACGTGTGGGCCACCCGGGCGGCCGTCACCTGCATCCATCCCGGCTGGAACCCGATCGAGGGCCGCGATTCGGTGATGGAAAGCTGGCAGGCGATCCTTTCCGGCTCCGGCGCACCCAAGATCAAATGCAGCAATGCGACGGCCCATGTCATCGGCGGTGTCGCGTACGTGACGTGCCACGAGATTCTCGACCGCGGCTTCCTCGCCGCGACGAATGTCTTCGTCCGCGAGGACGGGTCCTGGAAAATGGTTCATCATCACGCCGGGACCGCGCCGCCTCCGGTCGAGAGCGACGAGCCGGAATCTCCGCCCACCATGCAGTGAGATCGTATGAAGGGATTCCCCATACTCTCCATACGTCACCCCCGCGAAAGCGGGGGTCCAGACTGGACCCCGGCTCAAGAAGGGCCGGGGTGACGATTTAATGAAAATGCAGTGAGGAACGCCCGTGCGCAGGCTCAAGATGACGATCGGCGGGGTTGAGATATTGGCGGAGCTCAAGGACACGCCGACCGCCGACGCGATCTACAAGTGCCTCCCGTTCACGTCGAAGGCATCGACGTGGGGCGATGAGGTGTACTTCTCGACGCCGGTCCACGTTCCGCGCGAATCGGACGCGAAATCCGTCGTCGAGGCGGGCGAGCTTGCGTTCTGGGTGGAAGGCAATTCGATCGCCATCGGCTTCGGCCCCACGCCGATCTCGCACGGGGACGAAATCCGGCTCGCCGCGCCGACCAACATCTGGGGCCGCGCGCTCAACGACGTGCGCGACCTCAAGCGGGTGACGGCCGGCGCCGCCATCCGGGTCGAAAAGGCCGGGGACCGCTGAGGCGGCCGCGGGACTCCTTATGCTGGTAGCGACATGACTGGAAGCACCCCCCTCACCCTCCCCTCTCCCCCCGCAATACGCGGGGGGAGAGGGTTGAGAAGGGTTGGCGCGTCGGAACGACGTGCCTTACCCGTAGCTGGGTGAGGGGAGAGGATCCCGGTCTCCGTGATTTCGCGTTAGCCCCCCTCATCGAGGCGCCCCCGCGTGCCGCTTCCCAACGCCGCCTTCGTCTACGTCCCCGACAATTTCAGGACCACGGGCGAGAGGCTCGACGGCCGTCAGGCGGCATCGGAGGCGTTTCTCAAGGCGTTCGTCCGCTTCTCCCGCGCGGACACGTTCTACTGCTACACCGTTCACCAGGACGGGTTCGACGCCTTCGCGGGCCAGATCGCGACCCTTGCGGGAGCCCCAAGGACGAGCGCATGGGTGAAGCCGACCGCGATGGCAAGCCTATCGGAGCCCGGCACGCTGTTCCGGCCGGGGCCGGATATCGGGTCGCTCGCATGGTTGCGCCGGCACTTCGACCAGCGCGGTTTCAGTCTCTGCGGCATCACGCACACGACGGCCGACGATCTCGCGCTCGATGCGCTCAGCGGTCTCGCGACCGCGCCGCTGCAGCCGTGGGACGCGCTCGTCTGCACGTCCCGCGCGGTGAAGGGCATGGTCGAGCGGGTTCTCGGAGGCTGGGAAGAATACCTTGCGCAAAAATTCGGGACCAAAGCGCCGGATCGGCCGCTCAGGCTTCCCATCATCCCGCTCGGCGTCGATTGCGACGCGCTCGCGCCCGGCGCCGACGCGGCCGCCATCCGGCGGGACTGGCGCGCGCGGCTCCGGATCGGAGAGAACGACATCGCGGTTCTCTATCTCGGCCGCCTTACGCACACGACCAAAGCGAACCCGCTGCCGCTTTATCTCGGCCTGGAGAAGGCCCGCCAGAAAACCGGCCGGACGATCCATCTGATTCAAGCGGGCTGGCTCCCGGGGCCGTTTTACGAGAAGACGTTCCGCGAAGGTGCCCAGGCGTTCGCGCCTTCGGTCAATCATGTCTTTCTCGACGGCCGCGCGCCCGACGTGCGGGCGGGCATCCGGCGGGCGGCCGACATCTTCGCCTCCTTCCCGGACAACGTGCAGGAGACGTTCGGCCTCACGCCCTTGGAAGCCATGGCGGCCGGTCTCCCGGCCGTCGTGAGCGATTGGAACGGCTATCGCGAGATTGTGCGCGACGGGGTCGACGGGATCCTGGTGCCGACCGCGATGCCCGAAGCCGGAGCCGGTGCGGAGCCCGCTTATTGGTTCGCGAGCGGGATCATGGACTATGAATCCTACGCCGCCGCAGCCGCCCAGAGCATCGCAGTGGACGTCGAGGCCGCAGCCGAAGCCTTCGCTCGCCTGATCGACGATCCGGCTCTCCGAACGCGCATGGGCCACGCGGGCCGCGCACGGGCGCGCGAGGTTTTCGACTGGCGGGCGATCGTGCCCCGGTATCAGGCGCTCTGGGCCGAGCTGGCGGAATCGCGAAAATCGATGCTGGAGCTGATGGCGCCCGCCCCGGGCGAGCCGCCGCATCCGCTCCGCGCCGACCCATACCTCGCGTTCGCCGAATACGCGTCGGTGACGATCACGGACGACACGCTCATCGCAAGCATCGATGATGCGGCCGCCGGGCGTCTGCAACCGATCCGGTCGAGTCCCCTCGCCCACCTGCTCCCCCAATTCCTGCTGAGTGACGATGAGTTGAGACCCCTGATCGAGGGCTTGCGGCGGGGACCGCAACGGATCGGCGATCTCAAGGCCGCGATCGCGGTTGCCCGCCGCCCGCACCTTGCGCGCACCGTCGGCTGGCTCGCAAAAACGGGCCTCGTCCGACTCAAGGGATGAGCGTTGCGGTCACGGGGCGCACGGGCGATGATCGGCCGAGGCTTTCAGGGAGAGACGCCATGTCGAGCCGACCGACCGCGATCAGCGACGCCCTTTACCAGTACCTGCTTTCGGTCTCTCTGCGGGAGCCCGAGATCATGCGGCGGCTGCGCGAGGAAACCTCGGAGATGCCGGGCGCCAACATGCAGATCGCGCCCGACCAGGGGCAGTTCATGGCGTTGCTGGTCGAGCTCATCGGCGCAAGGCGCACGATCGAGATCGGCACCTTCACCGGCTACAGCGCGCTCGCGGTCGCCCGCGCGCTGCCGAAGGACGGCCGCGTTGTCGCCTGCGACGTCAGCGAGGAGTATACGTCCGTCGCCCGCCGCTACTGGAAGGAGGCGGGCGTCGCCGACAAGATCGAGCTCCGGATCGGGCCCGGTCTGAATTCGCTCGATGCGCTCATCAAGGAGGGCAAAAAGGAATCTTTCGATTTCGCCTTCATCGACGCCGACAAGGCGAACTATCAGGGCTATTACGACCGCTGCATGACGCTCGTCCGCAAGGGCGGTCTCATCGCGGTCGACAACGTGCTGTGGAACGGCGCCGTGATCGACCCCGCCAAGAAGGACGAGGACACGGCGGCGATCCGCCGATTCAATGAAGCGCTGAAGAAGGATGAGCGCGTTTCATTAAGCATGCTGCCGATCGCCGACGGCCTCACCCTGGCAAGGAAGCGGTAGAGCAGAATCGAATCAGATTGAAGCGCCCCCCTCACCCTCCCCTCTCCCCCCGAATTCGGGGGGAGAGGGATGCGTAGGGTTGGCGCAGCGTCAGCTGCGCCTTACCCGCCTGCGGGGCCGAAGCCCCTGCGGCGCGGCGAAGGCCCGAAGCTGGGTGAGGGGGGAGTGATTCCATCCGCCTCGATCATGCGCTGAGCTCGATCGCCGTTATTCGCACGTCCGTTTGCCGTAGCCAGTATATGTGCAGGTTTTACCCACCTGCCACTCGGGCGGCGGCTGGGCACCCGGATTCGCAGGATCGAGAAACGCGCTGTTCTCCAGATCGAGGCATCCCGGGATGCCGTGGCGGAAGTAGTCGTCGTTGCCGGGGTCGAGCCGGCGGCGGCCGGGCGGACGGCTTTCTCCATAGAGAATATCGGCCTTGTCGTCGTTCACGTGGCTATGTTGCGATCGATTTTTCGCGCATTCGGGAACGAAGCCGAGCGTGTGGAGGATTTCGTGCACCGCGGCAAATTCCCAGAACCGCGGCGTCGCCTCCTCGAACTTGTGGCTGTGGCAGGGCGGCGCCTTTTCGAACTCGGTCAGCAGGAACAGCACCGCCGTGTTGCCTTTGTTCTTCGGCGGCCAGCCGGACGAGCCGCACGTGTTCACGTGGGCGCCGTCGTAGTAGACGAGATAGATTTTCCGCGCGTGGCGGAACCCGGCGGCATTCACGTCCTTCTCGATCTCGTCGCGGATGAAGGCACGGAAGCCCTTCAACTCGGCCTCCGTGCGCGCGAGCTTGAGGAACGAAATGTCGAGCGCGCCGTCCTTCGTCGTGTCGAAGCGGAGCTTGCGCCCGCTCTCCTCCTGGAACCAGCGGTTGGCCGTCGCCAGCGAGCGCTGGATCGAGCCGTCGGTATCGAGCTTGCGGTCCTTGCCGTCGCTCGGCACGGCGTAGATGACATGCACCTGGTAGAGGTCGGACGCATCGGGGCGGTCGGCAGTGGCGCGCTCCTGAGCGAAGGCGGGAGTGACTGCCAGCGCCATCCCAAGTGCAAGCAGAAGTGGGAGCCGCCCCCTCACCCCAAGATCTCCTTCACCCTTTTGCCGATGATCGCGGGCTCGTCGGGCCGGAGGCTGAAGGGCGCGAAGGTGACGATGCCCTGCTCCGCGCGGTTGACGTCGGCGTAGACGGCGGGCTCGCCGCGCTCCAGCCGACGGGCGAATTCGAGGCCGGAGAGCCCGGCCCGCTTCTCGTCGAGGGTCAGGCGCACCCCCGGCATCCCGGGCTTGTAGCTGTCCGGCACGATGGCGATCTCGGCGTGGCGGGTGCCGGCGAGCGCCGCCGCGACTGCTTCCGTCGTCTTCAGCCACGCCTTTCGCCTGATCTCCTCGTCGCCGCCCGCGAACCGCTGGAGCGCGACCAGGAGGCCCACGATCTCCTCCTTGCCGACCTTGCAGCCGCGCCCGACGCCGTTGCGGGGAAGGCCGCGGAGCTTGGATTTGTCGATGAAGCGGGCGGGCGGATCAAAATTCTCGAACAGCACGTCGTTGTCGAGCATCTGGAGCGCGGCCGAGGCGATCAAATCCCGCCGCCCCGCGAGGATGCCGGACGCCTGCGGGCCGCCGATGGCCTTGCCGCCGCTGAAGGCGACGAGATCGGCGCCTTCGGCGATGAAGCGCTTCAGGTTACCGGCGGGCGGCAATTGGCTCGCCGCATCCACAAGCACAGGGACCCCGCGCGCGTGCGCGACCTTGACCACGTCGGCGAGTGGCGGCCGCTGCCCCGGCATCGCGAGGTAGAGCACGGCCGCCGTCGCGTCGGTGATGGCGGCATCAATCTCCCAGGGCTCGGGATCGCGCACGCCGGTCCCGGCCAGACGGTCGGAGATGCCGGCCTGCACGATGCGGGCGCCCGCCGCGCGCACGAGGCGGTCGTAGAAGTTGCGGTGGCTCTGGGCGACGATGATCTCGTTCTTGAGGCCGGCGGTGTCGGGGAGCCGCTCCATCTTGGCGGGATCGAGGCCGGCGATGCAGGCCGCGGCCCCGACCATCAGCCCGGCCGCGGCCCCGGCGGTGACGACCCCGGACTCCGCGCCCGTCGTCTCGGCGATGATCTCGCTCGCGCGCGCGTGCAGGTCCGTCATGTTGACGCAGTGCCGGGACGCTTCGACCATGGCGTCGGCGACCTCCGGGTCGAGGAGCCCGCCGCTCAAGCGCGTGACCGGCCCCTTGGCGTTGACCACGGTGCGGGCGCCGAGCCGCTCATAGACGTTGGCGTTGCGCATGCGGTTCCTCCCTGTCGCCCCCAACGCGTCATCGCCGGGCTTGACCCGGCGATCCACGTGTTGACAACGTGGATGCCCGGCACAAGGCCGGGCATGACATACAGATAATGGGAATCTCGCCGCAACACTAGCGATCAACAATTTGGTGACGATGATGTCCACCCGCTTCAAATCCCCTCACTTGCGTTGCATGACCTGCGGCACCGAGAAGCCGCTCGAAGGATTTTTCGCGCCCTGCCCCGTCTGCGCGCCCAAGGGCCGCATGCGGACCATGGAGCCGGTCTACGATTACGAGGGCTTGCGCGCCAACGGCACCTTCGCCGCGTGGCAAAAGCGTTGCGCCGACAATCATGTCCCCAACCTCTGGGTCTTCCGGGAAATGCTGCCGCTGCCGGACGGTGCCGACCCGGTGACGCTGGTGGAGGGCGGGACGCCGCTCGTGCTGCTCCCGACCAAAGGCCCCGGCCGCATCTGGATCAAGGATGAGACGCGCAATCCGACCGGCTCGTTCAAGGACCGCTTCCAGACGGTGTCGATCTCCTGGGCCCACGCGGCCGGCCACAAGAAGTGCGTCTCCACCACCACCGGCAACCACGGAACGTCGATGGCGGCGTACGCCGCCAAATGCGGAATGAAAGGCTTGGTCTTCTGCGACCCCGACTCGCCGGAGATTCATCGCCGCCTGATCCAGCTCTTCGGCTCCTGGCTTGCCGTGCTCAAGAACCGGAAGCAGCTCCTGGAATGGCTGGTGCGCGAGCGCGGCTGGTATCCATCGACCGGGTTCACGCCGCCCGTTTCCACACCCTACGGGATCGAGGGCTACAAGACGCTCGGCTACGAAGCGTTTTTTCAGCTCGGCCGGATGCCGTCGCGCGTGCTGGCGCCCGTTTCCGTCGGCGACGTGTTGTACGGGCCGTGGAAGGGATTTCAGGAACTGGAGAAGCTCGGTGCCAACGGGCCGCTCCCCCGCATGTACGCGATCCAATCGGCCGGGTGCGATCCCGTCGTCCAGGGCTTCCGCGCGGGCGCCCGTGAGATGCCGGTCCACCCGAACCCGCAGACGATCGCGATCTCCATCGGCGACGCCACGGGCGGCTGGCACGCGCTCTCGCCGATCTACGAATCGAACGGCGGCGCGGAGACCGTGACCGATGCCGAGATCGTGCGGGCGATGGGAACGATCGGGGCCGTCGGCATCGCGGCCGAGCCGGCGTCCGCCGCGCCCGTCGCCGCCGCCCTCAACCAGCAGAAGCGGGGCGAGCTCGGACAGGACGAGGACGTGGTCTGCATCGTTACCGGGTCCAGCGCCAAATGGCCGGACACGCTCCCTCTCGCCTACACACCCCGCGCCCTCATCGACGAGAACCCGGCGAGCGTCCGCGCCTGGATCCAGAGCTTCGATCCCGAGTAAAGCAGCGACCGTCCGCAGCGTCGAACGGGCCGGCTTGGCTAAACGCAGCGACTGCTCTAGATTTCAGCCGGCGATAAGTCCCGGGGGGGGCTTTCCATGCTGGTCAACTGCGCCGCCTACGAGAACGGAAAGAAGCTCGCGGATATTCCGGTTCCCGAGATCAGCGAGTATCTCAAGCGGCCGAAGTGTTTCGTCTGGGTGGCGCTCAGGGACGCGACGCCTGAAGAACTGCAGCAGATGAAGGTCGAGTTCGGCCTCCACGACCTTGCCGTCGAAGATGCTCAACACGGGCACCAGCGACCGAAGATCGAGGAATACGGCGACTCGCTGTTTGCCGTCCTCCAGCTCATCGAACTTATTGACGGCGAGCTCTCCGTGGGCGAGGTCGATATCTTCGTCGGCAAGAACTCCGTCTTGTCCGTGCGCAACCGGAGCCAGCAGACGTTTTTAGGCGTCCGCGACCGCTGCGAGCGCGAGCCACATCTGCTGAAACAGGGCCCGAGCTTCGTGCTTTACGCGCTCATGGATGCCGTGGTCGATCGCTATTTCAAAGTCATCGACGTCCTGGAGACGGAGCTGGAACTGATCGAAGAGCATATTTTCACCAAGGGATCCGTGCGCTCGAACATCGAGCGCCTGTATGCCTTGAAGCGAAAGGTGTCCGTGCTGAAGCACGCCGTCGCCCCCCTCCTCGAGGCAACGGGAAAGCTTTTCGGCGGGCGCGTGCCGCTGATCTGCGCCAATACACAGGAATATTTCCGCGACATCTACGACCACCTGAGCCGCATCAACGCGTCCGTCGACGATATCCGCGACACGATCAGCGCGGCCATGCACGTCAACCTGTCGATGGCGACGATTGAAGAGAACGAGGTGACCAAGAAGCTCGCCGCGTGGGCCGGCATTTTCGCGGCCGCCACCGCGTTCGCGGGGATCTGGGGCATGAACTTCGAATTCATGCCCGAGTTGAAGTGGGAGTATGGCTATCCGGCCGCTCTGCTCATTATCGCTGGCGCTTGCGGCGGGCTCTATTGGCGATTCAAAAAGTCGCGGTGGCTTTAGACGTCCGCCGTCACTTCGCCATCACCTTGACGAGCTGCTTCCCGAAGTTGTCGCCCGTGAGCAGCCTCAAAAACGCCTTCGGCATGTTCTCGATGCCTTTGATCACGTCCTCGCGGAGCTGGAGCTTGCCGTCCCGGTACCAGGCCGCCAATTCCTTCAGCGCCTCGGGATAGCGGTCCTTGTAATCGAAGACGAGAAACCCCTGCACGCGCGCCCGCTGCGTCAGGATGCGGTCGAGGAATCGGGGGCCGATGTCGGGCTCCTCGAAGCGGCCGGCGAGCGCCACGCGCCCGCATACGATGACGCGCGCGCGCATCGCTAGGCTCTGCATGGCCGCGTCGTGGATCGGTCCCGCCGTGTTGTCGAGAAAAACGTCGACGCCGTTGGGGCAGGCCTCGCGGATCGCCTTCATCAGGTCGGGCGCCGCCCTGTAGTTGACGCCCGCGTCGTAGCCGAGCGTGCGGCACCAGGCGAGCTTCTCTTCCGAGCCCGCCACCGCCACCGGCCGGCACCCCTTCATCTTCGCGATCTGCCCGGCAACCTGCCCGACCGCGCCGGCGGCGGCCGAAATCAGCACCGTCTCGCCCGGCTGGATGCGCGCGGCATCGAGGAGCGCAAAGTAGGCGGTGAGCCCCGGCATCCCGAGACCGCCGAGCGCCGCCTGGATCGGCGCCAGCGACGGGTCCACCTTGGTCGCGACCTCGTGGCGGAGCACCGCGTGCTCCTGCCAGCCGAAACTCATGCTTTCGACGATATCGCCCTCGGAAAATCCCGGCGCGCGGGAGCGAACGACTTCGCCGACGCCGCCACCCTGCATCACCTCGCCGACCGCGACGCCCTTCGCGTAATTCTTCGAGGGGCTGATGCGCGCCCGCATGTATGGATCGACGGAAAGATAGATCGCGCGGACCAGCACCTCGTCCGACCTGGGCTCGGGGATCGGCACCTCGCGCAGGCGCCAATTGGACTCGTCCGGCATCCCCTTCGGGTGCGAGGCCAGCACCCACTGCCTGTTCACGCCGCCCATGACATTCCCCTCGTGACGCCCCGTCGGCCCGCCCGCGAGCCGAGACCGCGAACGGGGCGGCGCTAATCGCGGTCGAACAGCGTGCCCGCCGGAACCGCGAAGGTACAGGTGTCACGACCGCCGAGCTCGCGGTTACCCCCCGGCAGGCGCACCTTGATCTTGACCGCGACCTGGTATTTCGACCGCCCTTCCGTGCTGACGGCCGTGTCGCGGCGGACCCGATCGACCTCCCAGACGTGGCCGCCGTAGCGGATGACGTGGCCCGGCTTCAAATCCTCGACCCGAATCGACACGGCCTCCATCGCTTGTCTTGCCTTTCAACCGGCGCGCACGGCGGCGGCCGGCCTCACGCCGATTTGGCCGGTTCGAAGGGAAGATCGATCGTTTCCAGTGTCGAGAGGTCGAGGAGCTTGGACGCATGGTCGATGTCAAACCCGACCACGTGGCCGTCGGCGTCCAGATCAGCGACAAGGCCAGACGATATCTCGCGCGCCTCGACGCCGGGAGCAGCGTTGAGTTCGATATAAAGACTATCGGTCTCAGGGTAATAGTGCAGCTTCATCGATTACCGTTTGAAATTTCGATCAAAAACCGCATTGAGAACGGTTTCGCCATCCGCCAACGTTACCACACGCAACGCGCGACCGCCAAATTCGGCTATGAAGCCCCAATAGCGGACCCGGCCATTGGCCTGAGGCTCGCGCATCGCCGGCGCGGAGAGAACTTGTGCGCACCACTCTCGACGAATATAGGGCTTTTTCCGCAACACCTGTTCCTCGAAGTAACGGGTGGTCCGCAGCGGGGTGTCATCTCTCGTTGCCATCTAAAGTGCCTCCGACGGACGAATCTCTTCAGAGACGCTTTTACTAAAAAAAGTTAACAGATCGGGCGGCGAGCGGGCTGGCAAGCGCCGGGGTGCGGGCCGGAATTGCGCCTCGATCGCCCCAGGCGATAGCATCTGCATTCCATTCGACAGGGAGGCACCAATGCACGAATTCTCGGAGTGGTATGGGATCGGATATGGGGTCGGCATCATCATCTGGCTTGTCGTCATCGTCTGGCCGGTCGCCAGAATTCTCGGCCGCGCGGGTTTCAGCCGATGGTGGGTTCTCCTCACCTTCGTGCCGCTCGTCAACATCGTTGCGCTCTGGGTATTCGCCTACACCCGCTGGCCGTCCCACGATCGGGGATGATGCGCGCCCCTACCCCGACGGCTTGATCGCGCGCAGCTCGGTCGCTTGGGCTTTCGCGTAGGCCAGCAGGAAAGCTGTGTCGGTGCCGGCCGAGAGGAACCGGGCGCCCATGCGGACGAACTTGGTCAGCAGCGGGATGTCGTTGCGGATCCCGCCGACGCCCAGGTGCTTGCCGTGCGCGCGGCAGGCCTTGGCGACCGTCTCGTACGCGGCGTGCACCTTCGCGTGATCGAACTGCCCGTGAATGCCCAGGTCGGCGCAGAGATCGTTGCTGCCGATCAGGATGATGTCGACGCCGTCCGTGGCGGCGATGGCGTCCGCGTTGGCGAGGCCCTCGGCCGACTCGACCATGGCGATGACGAGGGTGGCGTCGTTGAGGAGCGCGGTCTGCTCCACGGCCGGCAGCGCGCGGTAGCCCATCTGCACGGCGGGGCCGGCCATGGAGCGGCGGCCGCGGGGCGGGAATCGGCAGGCGGCGGCCACGGCCTTCGCCTGGGCGGCCGTGTTCACGTCGGGGAAGATGAGGCCTTGCGCGCCGGTGTCGAGCAGGCGGCCGGCCGTGTGGGGGTCGTGCGACGGCGGGCGCACCAGCGGCGTGACGCCGGCGAGCCGCGAGGCCACGCAAAGCTGGGACGTGGCGTCCATGTCGAGGGCGCTGTGCTGCATGTCGATGAACAGCGCGTCGAACCCGGCGGTCTCGGCGATCGCCACCACGTCCGTGGTGCGCGACATGCGGACGCTCATGGAGAGCACGATCTCGCCCTTGGCCAGGCGCTCCTTCATTCGGTTGGGGACGGAATTGGTGCTGGGCATGCGCATGACCTCGAAACGCAATGGAGGGAAGGGCTGGATTTGTGTTGGTAGCGGAGGATCATGCCACGGGCAAGAGGCAGGCGGTTGCAGAAAGGCGCTCAGCCGGGCATCAGTGCGTACCCCTTCTCCCTGATGCAGCCATCGACCGAGGCCGTTTCTTTTTCGATCGCCGCGACGGCGCCGACACCCAAGCCGAGCACCGAACCCACCGCGGCACCGATGGCGGCTCCTTCGCCCCCCGCGAGCGCGCCGTGGGACGCCCCCATGGCGGCCCCGAACATCGCCCCCACTGCCCCACGCCACGTGTAGGCGCCGGCCGTGCTCAACCGGCACTCGGCAAGCTGCCGTTGGTATGTGAATTCGCTGAATTCCGGGGCTGCGCGATCAACGCTCGGTGACGCGCATGCGGCTTGCGCCAGCGCAAACAGGAGAACGACGACGCAGTACGTTGGCCGATTCACAGGCGTCTTCCCTCCGGTCCTGTTCGGCAGCGTGGAATAATTTTACTGCAACCCGGACGCGCAGTCGAGCCCGTGGCCGCCCGCGGTGCAGGAAACGGGCGGCCGGGAGAAATACAGGGGAAAGGCTGCCGTCGCCATATTCCGCGTGGCATCCTCCCGTCCCAATTCTCTTTAGATGGCCCGGTTTCGCAGCAAATAGTCCGCAATCTGGTTGGCCGCCTGATCCAGCGCAGTGCTGGTGGTGCCGGCGAATATGTGGCCCCCAGACGACTTTCCCGCCGCCACCATGCTGCCCATGATCTCGCCGGTGCGACGGTTCTTCACCACCACATCGACAGAAATAGACGCCTGACCGACAAGCGCACCGAGTATGATGCGGGCGCCCTGGCTGACCTCGTAAACCTGGGTAATGTTCGCCTCAATGACGGTATCGGCCACATCGATACCGCCAATCGAGGTGAACACCTTCTTATTGATCAAGGCCGCATTGATCGCCTGACGCAGACCATCCACCGTCTCGGAAGCTCCCTCCAGTTTGGTGCCAACCAGCACAGCCCCGATCTTGGAACTGTCGATACGCGGGACCGAGCCGGATGTTTGCTGCACACTTCCAGATGCGGCGCACCCGCAGAGGAACAGCGACAGCAGCCCGGCGACAAAGAACTTTCTCACGGATGCCCCCCTGGTTGCCGACAACGACCGAATTCTTCCGCAGTAGAAACATCTAAAACGGTTCTCCCCTCAGTGCAAGTTTGCGTCCTCGGGCTTCTCCGTCGCGAGCACCTCCTTCACGGCCTTGAGGATTGACCGCCACACGGCAGACTGGACTGCTGCCGGTTCCGAAGACACCGAGTTAGGTGTTTAGATTTAGGTGTTTTGATGGAACCGGAGGTGGGTCATGGAACGACGGAAAGTTACCTCGGGCAGGTTGCTCTACGGTTGCTCGAAGATCGCTCCGAACCACCGCCGTCTTATAAGCCATTGATAAAAGTGGTAGCGGAGGAGGGACTCGAACCCCCGACACAAGGATACGCATTCCGCTTGTCATTCTCTGGCGTCCATGCTATAAGTGACTGATATAGCGTTATATTTCGTACTTATTGGCATTGGTTGTCAGGCTTTGTCACAGTCCTTGTTGCAGTCAGCCTCCGAGAAGCCCGCCGTGACGGTCCAGTCGCCCCCGCCGGTCCCCGGTTTGCGCGCGGTCGACGACA
>SHVQ01000003.1 GCA_009694195.1 Rhodospirillales bacterium | reverse complement strand
TTTCCGAAACGCGCGGCCGAACTGGAGATCATGGTCTCGACCGCGTCCGGGCCGGTCGCCGACCGCGCGCTGCTCGCCAGCCTTCCGAAAAGCTGCCTGGTGGTCGACACGGCGTCGCCGCCCGGCAGCATCGATTTGGAAGCGGCGAAAACGCTGGGCTTGCGGGCGCTCTGGGCGCGCGGAATGGGGGCGCGGGCGCCGATCACCGTCGGCCGCGCCCAGTGGGCGGTGATCTCCGCGATCATCGCGAAGATTTGATCTTTGATTTAAGCTTCTTCCCTGGGAGAGGCCCATGACAGCGAAGCTCCGCCTCGCGACCGGGATCATCCTCGCGAGCTACCTGATCCCGCATCTCGTCAACCATTCGCTCGGCCTCGTCTCGCTCGCGGCCATGGACGCGATGCATGAATGGATGGCCCTCGTCTGGGGCAACCCCTTGGGTGGCGTTCTCCTGTTCGGCTCGCTTATCGTCCACTTTCTCCTGGCGCTCGAAGCGATCTACCGGCGGAACCACTTGCGTTTGCGGCTGCGCGACGGCGTCCAGCTCGTGTTCGGCCTGCTGGTGCCGCTCCTGATCATGCGCCACATGGTGGCAACGCGGATCACGGCGGAGCTGATCGGCTCGCCGATCACGTACCCGCACGTGCTGACCGCCATCTGGAACGGGGGGTGGTTCGTAATCTCGAAGCAGACGGCGCTCGTGGTCGTCGTTTGGATCCACGCGGCGATCGGCCTCCACCATTGGATCCGGTTCAAGCCGTGGTACCGGCGCGCGGTGCCGGTCCTCTATCCCGCCGCGGTGCTTCTCCCGGTGCTGGCGCTCCTCGGCTTTTTCCGCGGGCTCGCGGACACGGCCGTGCAGGTTGAGGACAAAGAGTTTGTCGCGTTTCTTTTCGCGGCCCGGCGGGCGGCACCGCCCGAGATCGACGCGCTTCTGCTCCGCCTCGACAACGACGTGCTCTTCGTCATGGGCGGGATGCTCGCGCTCACGCTCGCGGCGCGCCAGATCCGCCGTCTCTATCGGAGCCGGCACGGCGTCTACCGCATCACCTACCCCGGCCGCGCGGCGGCTCTCGTGGCGCCGATCGGACAGACGGTCCTGGAGGCGATTCATCTGGCCGCCATTCCCCATGCGTCGGTCTGCGGCGGGCGCGCCCGGTGCACGACATGCCGCGTGCGCGTGAGCCGCGGGCTCGAACACCTGCCGGAGCCGCTGCCGCTCGAACGGGGAGCGCTCGCCTGCATCAAGGCGAGCCCGCAGGTGAGGCTCGCGTGCCAGCTCCGCCCGCGCCACGATCTCGCCGTCGTCCCGTTGCTACCGTCCTACGCGACCGTGCAGGACGGCCGGCGGCCCGGCGGCGTCGAGGGTCAGGAGCGCCACGTCACCGCGCTCTTCGCGGATTTGCGCGGCTCGACTGCCCTCGGCCACGCGCGCATGCCCTACGACGTGGTCTTCGTGCTCAACCAATTCTTTGCCGAGATGGCGGAGGCGCTGAACGCGACCGGCGGCCATTACGCCCAGTTCGCGGGCGACGGGCTGATGGCGCTTTACGGCCTCAAGGGCACGCCCGCCGACGGCTGCCGTGACGCGCTCCGCGGCGCGGCCGACATGGCGGCTCGCCTCGACCGCCTGAACGCGACGCTGAAGACCGAGCTCGCGCAGCCGCTCCGGATGGGCATCGGTATCCACACGGGCCTCGCCATCGTCGGCACCATGGGCCCGCCGGCCCAGCCGATCTTCTCGGCCATCGGCGACAACATCAACGTGGCGGCGCGTCTGGAATCCGAGACGAAGCGCTTGGGCGTCACGCTCGTGATGTCGGAAGCCGTGGCCACGCTCGCCGGCGTCGATGTCGCCGGCCTCGCCCGCCACCAGGTAGAAGTGCGCGGGCGCGAGCGCGACACTTTCGCCGTCTACGCCGTCGACCTGCCGGAGACGCTGAAGGTGTGAGCGGAACGGTTCAAGTCGTTCCACATCTGGAATCGCCGCAGAACAGGGCGTATGATGAGCTCATGCGGACCTCCAAGCGAAAATCGAAAAGACGAGAGCAGACCTACGTTGTTCGCGCCCGCTGGGACGATGAATTGCGCTCCTGGTGGACCGACGGCGAAGACATTCCGGGCCTCTGCTGTCAGGCCGGGACGTTCGAGGAATTGACCAAAGCGGTGTTCGAACTGGGTCCCCAACTCCTCAGGGCAAACGGTATCCACATCGGACTGGCAATCCGCATTGAATAGCTGGCGGTAAATAGCTATATTATTTATAATAGCTATTCTGTCCAAATAGGCCAACACACATGAAAACCGTCGCCGCGAAGGACGCTAAGAATCGTTTCGGCGAGTTGCTCGACACCGCGCGTCGCGAGCCCGTCACCATCGAGAAGAACGGCCGGCCGGTCGCCGTCGTGCTTTCGAGTGAAGAATACGAGCGGCTTGAAAGCCTAGAGAACGCCTACTGGATCAAGCGCGCCGAGGCCGCCGAGAAGGCCGGTTACCTTGGTCCCGACGAAAGCGAGAAGCTTCTCGGGGACCTAATGCGTGCTAAGGATTGATCTCTCACGCCAGGCGGTGAAATTTCTGAAGCGGCTGCCGCCGAAGCACGGGCGGCAGGTCGCGACAAAGATCATGGAACTGCGAGACAATCCGACGCCCCACGACTCGATCGTCATGAAAGGTAAGGCGTCGCTCTACCGGCGTGCCGACGTGGGCGAATACCGCATTGTCTACCGCGTCGTTGCCGACACGCTGAGCGTGATCGTCGTCGGCAATCGCAACGACAGCAGCATCTATCGCCAGATCGAACGGAAGCTGTGACGGCTCATACACCGAACGAACTCACGTAATCGGAAGCATCACGTGCTCGCGGAAGGCGGGCCGCTGCGTCATCCGCTCGTACCAGCCGCGCAAGTTCGGGTAGTTTTCCCGTTTGATCGGCAGGTTGTGCCAGCGGTACGCGATCGGGCCGAGCGGGATGTCGCCGATCGTGAACGTCGCGCCGCCGACGTATTTGCTCTTCCCGAAAGCCGCCTCCAGCATGGCGAAGGCCGCCGAGGTTTCGTCGCGGGATGCGTGGATCATGGCCTGGTCGCGTTTCTCCGGCGCGGTCCGGACGAGCCCTATGAAGCAGGGGCCGAAACGCCGGTCGAGCACGGTATTCGACCAATCCATCCACTTGTCGGCAGTGGCGCGCTCGCCGGGATCGGTCGGCCAGAGCTTCCCCGCCCCGTGCTTCGCCGCCAGGTAGCGGACGATGGCGTTCGATTCCCACAGCACCAGGCCGTCGTCGATGACGGTGGGGACGAGGCCGTTCGGGTTCATGGCGAGATATTCGGCCTCCTTGTTGCGGCCGAACTGCATGCCCACGTCTTCGCGCTCGAAGGGGATGCCGAGCTCGGCGCACGTCCAGAGGACCTTCTGCACGTTGGAGGAGTTCTTGCGGCCGAGAATCTTCAACATGGGTCTGCCCCCCGAGTTTGCGGCTGCCTATTCGCCCCAGCGCTTGACCAGGCCGACGTCGATCCCGAAGAGATCGAGCGCGCGGCCGACGCTGTGGTCGACGATGTCGTCCACCGTCCGGGGCTTGTTGTAGAAGGCGGGCACGGGCGGCGCAATGATCGCGCCCATCTCGGCCAGCGCCGCCATGGTCCGGAGGTGTCCCGCGTGCAGCGGGCTTTCGCGCACCATGAGGACAAGGCGGCGGCGCTCCTTCAGGGTCACGTCGGCCGCGCGCGTGAGCAGGCTTGAGGTGACGCCCGTCGCGATCTCGCTCATCGTGCGGATGGAGCAGGGGGCGATCAGCATGCCCGCCGTCTTGAACGAGCCCGACGAGATGGCGGCGCCCACGTCCTGCGCCGGATAGCTCGTGTGGGCGAGGGCCTTCAAGTCGGCGAGCTTGACCTCCGACTCATAGGCGAGCGTCATCTCGGCCGACTTGCTGACGACCAGGTGAACCTCGACCTGGGCCTTCTGCAAGGCTTCGAGCGCGCGGATGCCGTAAATGACCCCCGATGCGCCGCTGATCCCGACGATGAGCCGTTCTGGTGCCGGCATGGCGGTCCCCACTATACGTCCAGCCGCCGGAATATCGAGTAGGGCAGAAGGCGGAGCACCAACGAAATGAGTTTCCAAGGGAGAGAAAGCGTGAAAGCGCCTTCGCGGCCGTCGAGGCGGCGAACGATGCTCTTCGCCACCTGTTCCGGCTTGGCGACAAGGGGGCCGTGGCGTCCCTTGAACATCGTCGTCGCCATGAAGCCGACCCGGTAAAACTGCACCTTGCACGCTGCTCCGGAAAGCCGGTGCCTGAGGGCCTCGAAATAGAATTCGAGCCCCCGCTTCGACGCTCCGTAAACCATGTTGCGACTGCGTCCGCGTATTGCTGCCATCGAGCCGATGCCGACCAGATGGGCGCGGGGACGGGCGGCAAGGTGATCCAAGAAGGCGTTGGCAATCAGCAGCGGCGCGACGAAATTGATCTTCGTCAGGGCCAGGGCGCGTCCCTTCGGCAAGGCCCCGCAATCGTCTTCATCGCCGAAGCCGGCCACCAAAAAAAGACCGTCCACGGAGTCTAGCCGCGCCAGCACGGCGCCGCGAAAAGCGTCCGCGTCGAAGTTTTGAAGATCGATCGCCAGCGTGCCGACCGGGCCGCCATAGCGCAACGTCAGATCCCGGCCGACGGCCTCAAGATCGCGGGCATCGCTGGCGACGAGCAGCAAGCGATGGCCGAGGGCGGCAAGTTCCTCCGCGAGCGCGCGCCCCAAGCCGGCGGAGGCGCCGACGATGACCATGTTCATAGGCCGATCCTCAGCGAGAGGGAGGAGCGGAAGATGCGCGCGGGATCGAACGCCGTGAGGCGATCGCGAAAGACATCGTGCTCCGGATACTGGCGCGCGACGGCGGCGGCGGGAAGACGCGCGTCTTTCAGGATATTGGCACGGCATCCCAACGCGACGTCCAGGAGGTCGATATCGGCGAACAAGGCACGCGTCGCGGAACTCTGAGGTGCCTCGATCGCAAGGCTGATCCCGTCGCCGCTGAAGGTGAGCAGCCGTTGCGGCCCGCGAAAGAGCTTCATTGCCGCGAGCCCGAAAGGAACCCGGTGGCGGCCGGCGAGCGCGCGCAAGCGGGGGATGTAGGTCGCGAAGGCGGCCTCCGGAATGACGACCTGATGCTCGAGAAAGCCCCGGCGTCCGTACAGATAGAAGTAGGCCGGAATGGCGGCAAACGGGAACATGGCGTTCCAAAGGGAAAGCTGCCGCACGCCGCTTCTCCGCGAGGACGAATAGAGACAGTTCATCGCCGAGAGCGACCAGCGGTTCATCAAGCCGACCGGGAGGGTGAATCGCTCCTGGTCGAATCGATGGAAAGAGGCGCGAACCGGCACCTCAGGCCCCTCCGCAGTGAGCTTGCCGACGAAGACAAATCCCCGTCCGCGGGGGCTCCACGCCATGTCGTGCCAAGTATAGAGAAAATCCGCCCGCCCGCGGTGTTCCTTCATGACGGTCGCGGCCTCCCCGATGTCGCCGACCGGCAGCGCCGTGAGGGCGACCCCGCGCCCCTTCAACTTTGCCAGACGCAGTCGCGCCGACAGAATGACGCCGGTAAGGCCGAAGCCGCCGATGGTGAGGGCGAACAGGTCGCTTTCCCGTGTGGGCGAGAGCATGAGACGGCCGTGGCGAGGATGCCAGAGCTCCAGCTCCTCGACCCAATCGCCGAAGCAACCCTCCTCGTACTGGCTCTTGCCATGCACGTTGCCGGCGATGCATCCGCCTACCGTGACGCCGGGGTAACCGGGCTGCACCGCGATCATCCATCCTTTGCGGGCGAGAAAGCCGAAAAGGGTAGCCAGCGTCGCGCCGGACTCGACCGTCACCGTGCCCGCAGCATCGTCGAACGCGAGCACGCGGTTGAAGTGGCGCATCCCCAATGCCCGAACGCCGGGCCCGAACGAAGCGCCGGCCAGGGAGACTCCGGCCCCTCGCGGCAGAAGCGGGCCGTTCCCATGGACGGCATCGAAGAACCGCAAGCGGTCGGGTTCCTCCAGCGACCCTTGCGCGGATTCCCCGAACCCGAAGCTGTGAAACGTCCGATCGGCCACGCCGCTAAGAGTCCATCCGAGCGAGAGTCTGTCTCGCGCCCTCGACTACGCGAAATGCGTCTTACTCTTTTCTCCAGACAGCGACGATCGAGCGGCCAAACCACCGCCCGAAGATCCTGTCGACGACTTGTGACGCCGGCACCATGAACCGGTCCCAGGCCTGGATCTGCCGTGCCGTCGGCAACTGCGACCGCAGCACCAGACGATTCGCGAGGGAGGCCAACAGCCCGACCGAATCCAAATAGCGCACGGCCACGCGAACGAGACCGGGAGGCGTGAGCCGGTCGATCATAAGGCGGTCGTAGCGGCGGACGTGCCCGATCGCGGCATCGAAGGGCGTGTAAAGCCACTGAAACGCCGGCGACAGGACCACTAGCCGACCGCCGGAGCGCAAGACCCGGGAGGCGCGTCGCAGCTCCTCGGCATCGTCGGCGATATGCTCGATCACGTCGATGTAAAGGACGCAGTCGAATGCCGGCGCAGCGCCGCGCTCGGAGAGGAGATCGGCGACGGTTCCCGCCTTGGCGCGGCATATGGCCGGAAGCTCGCCCGCCGCGACCTGTTCGGCGAGGCTGACCGCCATGCCGGTATCCGGCTCGAGGCAGAGCCAGCTCTGCTCGTCCCCCGAACACAGCGCCTTGGTGGTCGCGCCGAGTCCGGCGCCCACTTCTAGAACGCTCCCGCCGATGAACGGCCGGAGGACACGGGCGAAATAGGATTTCCAGTTGCGGGCTTGGGCGAACAGTTCGAGCTCGCCTCCCGGATACGCGTAGGCGGGCAGGGCGTCCGCGGTCATCCGAGGATTTTCCGCCGCCCGAGGATGAAGCCTTTGCCGTGCAGGTAGGGAACCTGCGGCATCGAGCTTCCCGCCTGGAGCGTCAGCAAGCTCGTCGAGAGGAGCCCGAACACCACGACAAGCAACGCGAGGCCGATGAAGCCGAGCATGTCGGAAGCCCAACCGAGCGGGACCCAGTCGGTGAAGAAACGGATCATCAAGACGGCGACCGTGGAGACGCCGGCCAAGGCCGCGATCAAGATCGCCAGCCTCACCAGGACAGCGTCTGAAAACACGGTGATGGCGTGCAGGCCGTGCACGACCAAGCCGATGAAGTTCATTTTGGACTCGCCGTCATAGCGGCGGCCGCGCCGGGTCGGCACCAGGCGGTAAGGAAGCTTGGACCGGAGACAGCTGGCCGGCAGGCTGTTCCACAGGGACGGCATGAACACGAGGCGCTTCGCGGCCGGAAGCGACAGCGCGCAGAAGTTTCCGAAGGAGAGGGCGAAGCCGGTCAGCGCCCGGAACAGCTTTTTATAGAGGAAATAGGACACCACGAAGAGGGGGTCTTCGGAGCGGGTGACCCGCTGTGCCAAGGCCATCTGAGACCGGTCTTCCGAAAGACTCCGGATCAGGGCAGGGACGTCGGCGGGATCGTCCTCGCCATCGGCGTCCATCACGACGATGACGTCGGAGTTTTTGTCGACCGCTTCGCAGAGGCCGATGGCAATCGCGCGCTGATGGCCGAGGTTGCAGACAAGATCGATGATCTCCAGGCTTTTCAGCCGCTCGAACGGAGCGCTTTGCCAACTGGCGGCATCAACGTCGTGAAGCGATCCATCGTTCACGACAATGAGTCGGAGATCGTAGGGGCTTGTCCGCAAGCCGGAATCAAGGCGCCGGACCAGCGTCTGGAGCGCCTGCCAATCATTGAACACGGGAATGACGAGGGTGACTTCCATGTTCGTTTCAATCAATCCCCGTGGCTCTCATGCGGCCTTGGCGGCCTGGGCAGATTCGGCTGTCTCCGGCAGGTCGCAGTACACGACGAAAAGCCCGCTTTTCCGCAAGAGACCGAAAAACAGTTCGAACGGCAAGCCCAAAATATGCCAGAGCGGATGCCCGAAGGTAAGCGGCCAGCCTTGCTCGGTCGCGTAGACGTGAACGCTTCCCATGACGCCGGCCGTGACGGGGACGTGTTTGACCGCGCGCACCCGAAATCCCACTCTCGCGAGCAGGGCCGAGAGGTTTTCGGGATTGAAGTGGCAGACGTGCTCGGGCGGCAGCAGATGATGCCAGTAGCGCCCGAAGAGGCGGGCTTCGATCGAGGCGATGTTGTCGGTCGACAGCACGAACAACCCGGTCTTCGGCTTCAGGATGCGGGCGACTTCGGCCAACGTTTTCACGGGATCGGGGTAGTGCTCGATCACCCACCACATGGTGACGACGTCGAAGCTGCCGCTTTCGAACTTCGCGCTCTGCAGATCGACGGGCAGGACCGCCGGATGGATCGCCGGCCGGTACCGGTGCGACCACGGATCGACTCCGGCGACCGCCCATCCCCGTTGCTCGGCAAACCGCAGGTAGGAGCCGGTGCCGCACCCGACGTCGAGGAGCCGTCCGGGCGGATCGACCGGCAGGCGCTTGACGAGATACTCCTCGAAGCGCTGCTTGAGGTCCCGCGTCTCGCCCCACTCGTCCTCGTAGGTGCTGATGTAGACGCGCTCGTCGATGCCGAGCTCCCCGGGATCGGGAAGGTAGACCAGATCGCAGGCCGTGCACCTTCGATACTGGTACTCCGTCGTGAGACTGCGCCGGACACAGCGGGCCGCAACGTCCGGCCGGCTCCGCTCCGACTTGCAGTTCGGGCACCGGCTCATTTGGCCTCAAGCGACATGCACTCGTGATAATCGGGGATTTGGTACGGGTCGATCTCACCCTTCGCGAAGTATTTCCATTGCAGGCAGAGGCGCTGCAGAAGCCTCGTCCGTTTCTCCGGCGGCATGGCTTGGATCTGGATGAAGTGAGCCTGGCGGCTGTGGTAAATCGCGTTGATCAGGAACGAGGGGTTGTGCACGAGAGCGGTTTGGGCCGCGAGAATGAGTCCCAGGATCATCGTCCCGACTGCCGCTCGCCTGCGCCACTTCAGCCACGTCGCTTCTTCGATCGGCTTCGCGGTGACCGCCTCGCACCATCGGACCAGAGGCTCAAGAAACTTCATTCCGTCCTGCCCATCAGCGCTTCTTCGGCTCTACCGCGAGCGCGCCCAATGTGCTCGCGCATCGGATCGGCACCGTTCCCGCGGGCACGCGGAAGCCGCGCAACAGGGCGCGCGTGCAGGGATCGGACACGCTGTCTCCCGGCCGGCTGGCCAAGAGCTCGGCCTCGCTCATGCGCGCGAGCTCGGTGTGGGTCACGCCTCCAAGGTGAGGGGAGGAGGGCCAGTTGAACGTGGACCACGGATTGTAGCCGCTCGCCAGCGACCATGCCGCCGCCGCGACCAGGCCGAGGCGCCACCAGCGGCCGTCCGGCAACACCGCACGGCGCAGAAGTGCTGCCATGATCATGGGGGCCGTGCCGTAATAGACGCCGACCTGATGGGTGATGCCGTGCTGGTCGTGGCGCATGACAAGCCATCCGATGAGCGCGATGAGCAGCACCACTTCCGCGGTCCGAAAGAATTCGCGGTTGGCGGGCGCCTCGCGGATGAGCCTGTCGATCGCTTTTGAGGGGATGATCCAGTACTTCACCAGGACCAACGCCAGCACCACGAAGATCCCGACCACGTAGTGGTGAGAAAAAAGGGATTGCACCATTTCCGGCCTTATCAAGGCATCGCGGATGGTCGGGTAATACCAGTCCAATGCCGCGCGATCGCCGAAGTGGAAGAGGCTGAGACCGATCGAGACGTCGGGGAACGGAAACGGCCGAGTGGCTGTCGTGACGATCTGAGCCAGAGTGATCACGGCGCAAAGGATGACCGACGGGTGAACCGCCTGGCGGGGAAAGCGGAAGACGACCCACGCAAACGCCAGCGACGGCAGGTAAATGATGGAGGTCTTCGCGGCGACCATCGCGGCAAGAAGAAAGAGCGCGTCGCGGGCGCGCCGGTCGGCATCGCCTTCCTCCCAGAAAATGATGATGCCGAGCTCCAAGGAAAGGATCCAATACCACCAGGTCGTCGTCTGCGCCGCTTCGGAGTACTCGTAATGGAAGACGATGAGCGCCGCGGCGAGGATGGGCAGCGCCCAGGTCAGGGCGGCCGGCCGTATCGGTCCGAGAGCGATGAAGAGAAACCGGGCGATGATGAACGTCAGCAGGAGAAATTGAATCTCCATTCCCGCCAGCATGGTTCCCTCCGGCAGGAGCGCGCCCAGCGTCGAGATGACCGTCGGGGCCACGATGTGGCTTCCGGCGGTCTCCCACGGGTAATAGGAAGGAATGCGCAAGGGCCCGAAATAATCGGCCTTGAAGATTTCCACCAGCTGGCCGGCGAAATACGTCGCATACACGATTTCGGCGAAGCGGTAGTGCAGGACCAGCGTGACGCTCAAGCTCAGGACCACGGCCGCGACCGCGCGCGCGATCGTCAACCCGGACGGTCGCCGCCATGCAATCGGAAAAAGCTTCCGCGCGCCGATCAGGACCACACCGCACCCGGCGACGACGGCCAGACGACTGAACGGCAGGATCCACAGGGGGGCGAACCAGGCGAGGCTGGCGCTGACGCCCGCGATGACGGTGAGGCCGGCGATGAATTGGCGCCCCGATGGAGAGACCGGGATCAGCAGCCGGCCGATGCCCATGCAACCGACGGCGGCCAGAACGATCAGAAAATAGCTGGCAGGCGACATAAGACGGGCTCACCTCCCCCACCGGGTTCGCTCGCCGCCGAAGGTATAGGCGCTTTGGATTGCGATCAGCAAGTAATCTGACGGAATTTCACGTCCTCTTCCCGAGGTACTCCTCGAGCTTCACCTCGCGGGCGCCGGGGACGCGCTTGCGCTCGTATTCGTGGCGGCGGGCGAAAGGGGCGCAGGCGTCGACGGCGATGCGGCCCCAGTGGTCCTTGTGGGGGTCGCGGTAGAACGACGGCACTCCGGGGATGAGGATGGTGTCCTGGTCCGGCCGCGCTCGCGTGAGCACGGCCCACACCACGTCCTGGATGTCGTAGATGTCCACGTCCTCGTCCACCACGATGACCGACTTCGCCCACGTGAGCTCGGCGCCCATGACGGCCAGCAGGACCTGGCGCGCGTGGCCCTCGTACTGCTGGCGAATCTTGACGATGGTTTGGAAGGCGAACGGGTTGCAGGTCACGTCGACGATGCCCGGCAGCACCGCGTTCACCCGCTGGAAGATGTTGGCGGCAATGGAAAGCTCGAGCGAGAGCACTTCCTCCGACGAGCCGGAAAGAATGCTGTGGAAGAGCCCGCCCGGCCTGGCGCTCACGCCCAGCACCTCGAACACGGCGTTATTGCCGACGCCGACGTAGTAGCCCATGAACTCGCCGAACGGGCCTTCGGGCCGGCGCTCGTTCGGGAGGAAGCGCCCCTCGATCACCATCTCGGTCGATGCCGGCACCATGAGATCGACCCACTTGCAGGGCCGCATCTCGATCGGCGCACCGCGAAGCTGGGCCGCGACTTCGACCTCGTCCACGTCGTAGGGCACGGGCGCGGCCGCCGCGAGGAAAAGCTCGGGCGGCGGCCCGAACATCATCACGCACTCCAGGTGCTTCCCCATCTTCTCCGCCTTCTCGTGATAGAGCGTGAGATGGTGGCGTGGCGCCAAGCGGCATCTCAGTTCCTTGTCGCTCACGACCATGGAGCGATGGAACGAGAGGTTGCCGACGCCCGTCTCCGGCTCCTTCGCATAGAAGACCGCTGCCGTGAAGTAGGGCCCGACGTCCTTTTCGCAGTACGTAATAAGCGGAAGGTCGCTCATCTTGCAGTCGATGAGGTCGCTCGGCGGCGGCACGGTGCGCGTATAGCCGCCCTCGACCTTGGTGCCGAGATTGGTGAGCTTGGTCCACTGGCGCGAGAAATCGCCCGGCTTGATCCCGAGGATCTGGGCCAGGCGCTCGCGGCTGCCGTAGATGTTGGTGAGGACCGGAAATTGCGTGCCCTTCACCCGGTTGAACAGCACGACCTTATTGTCCGTGCGCTGGACTTTATCGGTCACGGCCGAGAGCTCGAACTTCGGATCGACCTCGCGGTCGATCACGTGTACCTGGCCTTGCTGTTGCAAACGCTCGAGATAGGCCCGCATGGTTCCTCCCCGCGTGAAAGCGGCGCCAAGGGTAACATCGCCGAAAGCTTCGTGTTAATGAAAAGTCGGATGAGGAGGCACGGATGGGTTTTAAAGAGAAGCGGCCCTCGCGGCGGGTGGATGCGGAGGTGGTGCGACGGCTGATCGAGCGGCTGTTCGTCGCCGCCGGCTGCCGCGCCGAGCACGCGGCCGTCATGGCCGATGTGTTTCTCGAGGCCGATCTTCGCGGCCATGCGATCCAAGGCCTCGACCACATCCAAAGCCCGCTCCGCGACGTCCAGAGCGGCCGCATCGACGGCAACGCGCGGCCGCGGATCGCGCGCGACAGGTCGTGCGCCATGCTCGTCGACGGCGGCGGCGGTCTCGGGCCGGTGGCGGCGACCTTCGCCGCCGACACGGCGATCCGGAAAGCGCGCGCGGGCGGCAGCGGCATCGCCGGCATCCTGAATGCGAGCGACGTGTTCATGGTCGGCTATTACGTCGATCGCATCGCGCGCCAGGGCCTCATCGGCCTCGCCTTCACCAACAGCCCGGCTCTCGTGCACGCCCACGGCGGCAACGCGCGCGTGCTCGGCACCAATCCGCTCGCGATTGGAATTCCCATCGCAAACGCCGATCCGATCGTCCTCGACATGGCGACCAGCGCGATCGCCGCCGGTCTCATTCGGCTGGCCGAATATTACGACGAAGCGATTCCTGAGGGCCTTGCCTTCGACCCGGACGGAAACCCGACGCGCGACGCGCGGGTGGCCCGCCGCGGCGCCATTCATCCGCTCGCCGGGCACAAGGGCTCCGGTCTCTGTCTGATGATCGGGCTTCTTTCGGGTCCGCTGGTCGGCGCCGCTCTCGGGCGTGCGTTGCAAGGCTGGATCCTCGGCTTCGGCGGCGGCACCGGGCCGGTCGAAAAACGGGGCCACCTGATCGCGGCCGTCGATCCCGCGGCCTTCGGCGATCCGGCTGCATTCCGGGCGGCCTCCGCACGCTATGTCGGCGCGGTCAAGGGCTCGCGAAAGGCCCCCGGAGTCGAAGACATTCTGGTCCCCGGCGAGCGGGGATTTCGAAATCGCGCGAAGGCCCTTCGCGAAGGCGTCGCCATCGCCGAAGCCGTCTGGCAGAATACGGCGCGCATCGCCTCGGACCTCGGCGTCCCGATGCCGGATTGACGCCGAGGCGAGGGGCTTCGAAGGGAGAGACCATGGCGCGCTGGGACACGCTCCTCGCCAACGTTCACTTGGCGACGGTGAGCGGCACCGAGCCCTACGGCATCGTCGAGAACGCCGCGCTCGCCATCTCTGCCGGCCGGATCGCCTGGCTCGGGCCCGCCCGCGATCTGCCGGGCTCGCCCCAGGACCTTGCCCGCCGGGTGCTCTATCTCGGCGGCCGCTGGGCAACCCCCGGCTTGATCGATTGTCACACCCACCTCGTTTACGGCGGCAACCGCGCGCGCGAGTTCGAGCTCATGCTCAAGGGCGTGAGCTACACCGAGATATTCAAGGCAGGCGGCGGTATCCGCTCGACCATGAAGGCGACCCGTGCG
Organism: Rhodospirillales bacterium; assembly: GCA_009694195.1. Taxonomy (GTDB): domain Bacteria; phylum Pseudomonadota; class Alphaproteobacteria; order Rhodospirillales; family SHVQ01; genus SHVQ01. The sequence goes on along the minus strand of SHVQ01000003.1, from coordinate 138,133 downwards.
GCCGACGAAGACGAGCTGTTCGCCACCGCCGCCGGTCGCATGAAGGCGCTGCTGGGCGAGGGCGTGACCACGCTGGAGATCAAGTCGGGCTACGGGCTCGATCTGGACACCGAGCTTCGCATGCTCCGCGTCGCGCGGCGCCTCGGGCGCGAGCTGCCGGTGCAGGTGGTGACGACCTTCTTGGGCGCCCACGCGTGCCCGCCCGAGCACGACGGCGACAAGGACGGCTACATCGATTTCGTCACCCAGTCCGTGCTGCCGCGCGTGGTGAAGGAAGGGCTCGCCGATGCGGTCGACGGCTTCTACGACCCGCTCGGCTTCAGCGCGGCGCAAATCGACCGGCTGTTCGCCGCGGCCAAGGATCACGGCCTGCCTGTGAAGCTGCACGCGGAGCAATTCGCCGACCTGAACGGAGGCGCCCTCGTGGCCCGCCACCGGGCGCTCTCGGCCGATCACATGGAATACGTCTCGCCGGAAGGCATCGCGGCCATGGCGGGCACGGGCACGGTCGCCGTGCTGCTGCCGGGCGCTTTCTATTTTACCCACGAGACGCAGGTCCCGCCGGTTGCCGCCATGCGTGCCCGCGGGCTGCCCGTCGCCGTCGCGACCGACAGCAACCCCGGAAGCTCGCCCGCGCTTTCGCTCGTCCTCATGATGAACATGGCGTGCGTGCTGTTCCGGCTCACGCCCGACGAGGCGTTGAAGGGCGTCACCATCCAGGCGGCCCGCGCGCTCGGTCTCGCGGCCGACAGGGGAACGCTGGAGGTCGGGAAGCGCGCCGACATCGCGGTCTGGGACATTGGCCACCCGGTCGAGCTTTCGTATGCGATCGGGGCCAACCCCTGCGCCGGCGCCATTCGGGGCGGCGACGTCGTGCTCGACCGCGGGGCCTTCGGGGCGGCGTGAGGGGCCCCTGGAACTCTCGGCCGCGAACGCCTATTATTTAGACATGAAACGCTTTCCAGCCCTGGTCGCTTTCCTGGTCGCGATGGCCGCGTTCACGTGGTCGGACGACCTGGTAACCCTCGGAAAGGGGGCCGCGGCCCGCGTCGTCGACGCCTACCTGGCGCTCTACATGGATTCCGAAGGCCTCCGCATCGGCTGCCTGTAGGCCCTTTCCCGCTCAATCCACCCTTCTTGCCGCCGCCCTTTGCTGCTATGCTCTCCCCACAAGACGGGAAAGCAGAATGCTTCGTCGCTTGTTCATCGTAAAACTTTGCCTCGCCGGGATCGCGGCTCTTTTCGCCGTCGCAGATTCGCGTCCCGCATCGGCCGAGCCTGGCCGCGAGCAATACGCCTCGAGCCCGTCGCCCTACTGGCGCGTCGGCACCTATGACGAGCGCCTTTCGGAAGCCTGCCGCCGGCGCACGTTCGGCCAGCTCCGCCAGTATCGCTTCACGATCGGCTACACCGGCGAGAAGGGGCAGGGGCAGGGGCTCACGGGAATCGCCGCCAGCGAGTGGAACCTCTACGACCCGGACGGCCTCGCCAAGCCCGGGTTCACCTACCACTTCTTCAGCGAAGGATATTCCAACTGCCGCGTCTACGCGGCGAAGCCGAAGAAGAAGCGGCAATAAGCCCTAACCGGTCATGCCCGGCCTTGTGCCGGGCATCCACGAAAGATGGATCGCCGGATCAAGTCCGGCGATGACGAGATGTCAGTTGACCTGCGTGCCCTGCGGCAGGTCGTCGTCGAGGAGCTCCTCGACGGCTTTCAGGATCCGCGTCCATACCGCGTGGCCCTCGACGTTGCCTTCGCGCTCGAACTGGTCGACCTTGACCACGGCGCCGACGGCCGCGAGCTCGCCGAATTCCTTGATCAGCAGGTCGGCGGCGCGATAGATCTCGGAATTTGTCGCCATTACCTGATCAGCTGCCCTTGACGATCTCGGTGATCGTGACGCCCAAGCGGTCCTCGATCACGACGATCTCGCCCTTCGCCACCAGGCGGTTGTTGGCGTGCAGCTCGATCGCCTCGCCGACCTTCCGCTCCAGCTCGACGACGGCGCCGCGGCCGAGCTTGAGGATCTGCGAGATCGGCATGTCGGCGGTGCCGAGAACGGCCGAGACCTCGACCAGCACGTCGAAGACGGCGCCGGCGCCTTCCGAATCGCCGATGCTGTCCTTGCCGCCGGTCGGGCGCGTGATGGTGGTCGTCCGTTCGGCCAAGGGCCGCCTCCCTCGTCGTCGTGCCGCCAAGAATAGCACGCCTTGTGGTTGAGGAGTGGTTAACGCCCCGAGAGCTTGGGAAGCGCAAGGTCTTCCACGGCTTGCCGCCGAGCGGGCCGCCGCCGGTAACCTTTCGTTAACGTCTCGGCCATAGGCTTGCCCGACCAGAAGCAGAAGCGTGGAGGTCAGAATGACTTCGCTCAGCAGCGGCTTCAGCGTTCGCACCCAGGGCGCCAAGCCGCATCAACGCCGCCGCGATACCCGCATCGAAAGCCCGATCATCCGCATCCGGATCGAAGGCCAGTCCTACCGGACGGTGAACTGGAGCTTAGGCGGCGTCCTGATCGCCGCCTACGACGGCAGCCTCCGGGAAGGCAACGAATTCACGGTGACCGGCATCGGCCTGGAGCACGGAGGGCTGGTCGCCGTCATGGTGCCGACGCGGGCGGTGCGCGTGCGCGACGGCTTCCTCGCCGCCTGTTTCACCGAGCTCGACGGCCGCGCCTACGACGTGCTGGAAGCCTTGTTGATGAAACGCCCCGGCCGGATTCAGGCCCTGGTCGCAGCCGCGGCGTGATCTAAGCGCCCGGCTTCGCGTCCTTGCTCTCGATCTCTTCTCCCGCCGCCATGTAGGCGCGGAAGGTTTCCTCGATCACCTTGCGGTCGAGGTCGCGCACGATGAAGACGATCTTCGAGCGCCTGTCCTCGTCCGGCCAGCTGGGCAGCACGGCCGGCGGGTGAAACACGTGCTGGACGCCGTGAATGGCGACCGGCCGCGCCTCGCCCGCGACGTTCAAGACTCCCTTGATCCTGAGCACGTCGTCGCCCTTGGCGGAGATCAGGGCGTCGAGCCAGGCGACGAGCGCGTCCCACGAAACCGGGCGATCGAGCGTCATGCAGAACGCCGAGATGCGGTCGTCGTGGCGGTTGACGTCGAGGGCTTTCTTGCCGGACCCGTGGGCGTGGTCGTGGCCGTGGTCATGGTCGTCGTGCCCATGGCCGTGGCCGTCATGGTCATGGCCGGGCTCGGCGTAGGCCTCCGCGTTCAGCCAGCGCGCGACGTCCGGGATCTTCGTCTTCGGGTTGAACAGGCCGGCGTCGAGCAGCGCGTTCGGCTTCGCCTTGCCGTGATCGATGCGGAACACCGGCGCGGCGGGATTGAGGCTTTTCAGGCGCGCCTGCAGCGACTGGATGCCGTCCTCGGGCGCGATGTCCGTTTTCGTCAGCACGATGCGGTCGGCGACCGCGGCCTGTTTCACCGACTCCTTGTGATTGTCGAGCTGCTTCAAGCCGTGCTTCGCGTCGACCGTGGTGATGATGCCGTCCAGCCGGTAGCGCACGCTGAGCAGCGGATCGGTCATCATCGTGTGGATGATGGGGGCGGGGTCGGCAAGCCCGGTGGTTTCGATGAGGACGCGGCGGAACTCGGGAATTTCGCCCTTCGTCCGCTTGATGAAGAGATCGCGGAGCGCGTCGACCAGGTCGCCCCGGACCGTGCAGCAGAGGCAACCCGAATTCAAAAGGATCGTGTCCTCGCTCACCTCGCGCACCAGCATATGGTCGAGGCCGATCTCGCCGAACTCGTTGATGAGGACGGCCGTCTGTTCCATGTCCGGGTGCTCGAGCAGGCCCTTCAGCAGCGTCGTCTTGCCGCTGCCGAGAAATCCCGTCAGCACGGAAACGGGAATGGCCGTTGCGCCGTCGTTCTCCGGTCGTTCCAAGCGGTCTCCTCCGTCGGTTTTAGAGCGGAATCAAATCGGATTGAAATGCCCCCTCACCCAGCTTCGGGCCTTCGCCGCGCCGAAGGGCTTCGGCCCCGCAGGCGGGTAAAGCGCGGCTGACGCCGCGCCAACCCAAGGGGACACTTGCGGGGATTCCCCGCAGACCCTGAGCAACCCTCTCCCCCCGTGTTAACGGGGGGAGAGGGTAGGGTGAGGGGGGCGTGATTCCCATCCATCTGATCATGCTCTAAGCAGATGTGGGGGCGGTGATCGGCTTCGCGATCTCGGCGGGCTCGCCCTTCCGGATGGCGTTGAAAAAGCACGACCGTTGCCCGGTATGGCAGGCCGGGCCGGTCTGATCGACCAGCAGGAGCACGGTATCGGAGTCGCAGTCCCAGCGGAAATCCTTCAGCGCCTGCACGTGGCCGGACGTCTCGCCCTTCCGCCAGAGCGATTTCCGCGACCGCGACCAATAGCAGACGCGGCCCGTCGCGAGCGTTTCCTCGATCGCGTCCCGGTTCATCCACGCCATCATCAGGACTTCGCCCGTGTCGAATTGCTGGGCGATGGCCGGGACGAGCCCGTCCGCGTTGAACTGAATGCGCTCGATCACGCGCGCGGCCGCCGTCGTCGTCATGTTCGTTCCTGTTTACGTGCCGCGTCGGTTGCGGCGTTACTCACGATGTTATAGCATAACATTCGAATCACTCCCGGAAAACCGATGGCCATCGCCGCATCCGACCTCAACGCACCCTTTCCCGACAAGGGCCACAACCACCGCCGCTGCATCGACCATGCCTTGGAAGAGGCTGAGGCCGCGTGCCGGCGATCGGACGCCCGCCTGACGGACATCCGCCGCCAGGTCCTGGAGCTGGTCTGGCAGGGCCATCGGCCGGTCGGCGCTTACGATATCCTCGAAGCCTTGGGCCGTCACGGGCGCAAGGCGCAGCCTCCGACCGTCTACCGGGCGCTCGAGTTTCTCCAGCGCATGGGCTTGGTGCACCGGATCGAAACCCTGAACGCCTTCGTCGGATGCAGCCGGCCGGGATTGCCGCACACGAGCCAGTTCCTGATCTGCCGGGGCTGCGGGCGCTCGGCCGAGATCGAGGATCGGAAGATCGGCTCCATCATCGCCGCGGCGGCCGCGCGCTCGGGTTTCTCCGTCGAGCGCCAGAGCATCGAGGCGGTCGGTCTCTGCATGGAATGCCGAGAGGCCCAGCCCGGCACGGCGGATGCCTGAGGGATACCGCGGCGGACCGACGCTCGTCGAAGCCCGCGCAATCGGCGTGACGCTCGGGGGCAAGCCGGTTCTCGAAAACGTCTCGGCCGAGGTCCACGCAGGCGAAGTCATCTCCCTGATCGGGCCGAACGGGTCCGGGAAGACGACCCTCGTGCGGGTGCTGCTCGGTCTGGTGACGCCCGACCGCGGCACCGTCGTCCGCCGTCCCGGATTGCGGATCGGGTACGTCCCCCAGAGGCTCGTGCTCGATCCCACGCTCCCGATCACCACCGGCCGCTTTCTCGCGCTCACGCACGCCGGCGCCGCGGCACCGGGGCGCGAGCGGCTCGCACAGATCCTCGCTGAAGTCGGGGCGGGCGACATCGGCGATCACCCGTTGCACGAGATTTCGGGCGGCGAGCTGCAGCGCGTGCTGCTCGCGCGCGCGTTGTTGCGGGACCCCGAGCTTCTGGTCCTCGACGAGCCGGCGCAGGGTCTCGACATTCACGGCCGCGGCGAGCTCTATCGCCGCATCGCGCAGATCCGCGAACAACGCGGCTGCGGCATGCTCATCGTTTCGCACGAGCTCCATCTCGTGATGGCGGCGACCGATCGGGTGCTCTGCATCAACCATCACGTCTGCTGCGTCGGCACGCCCGAGGCGGTGGCCCGCGACCCGAGCTTCATCGCCTTGTTCGGCGAGCCGCAAAGCCTGGGGCTCGCCGTTTACCACCACGCCCACGATCACGACCACGATCTGCACGGAGGCGTCGTGCATCCGAAACACCCGGACTCGCCACCCCACCGCCATGGATGATTTCCTGATCCGGGCCGTCGCCGGGGGCATCGGCATGGCGCTCATCACCGGCCCGCTCGGCTGCTTCGTCGTCTGGCGCCGCATGGCCTATTTCGGCGAGACCATTTCCCACGCTGCGCTGCTCGGCATCGCGCTCGGGCTGGTTCTCAACGTGTCGCCGATCGCGGGCGTGGTCGCCGTTTCCGTCGCGGTCGCGCTGCTTCTGGCGCTTCTCCAGCGGGGGAAGACCTACGCGAGCGACACGCTCCTCGGCATTCTCGCCCACGGCACGCTGGCGGTCGGGCTCGTGGTGATCGCGATGATGGAAACCGTGCGCGTGGATCTGCTCGCGTTTCTCTTCGGCGACATCCTCGCGATCAGCGCGGGCGACGTTCTTTGGATCTACGCCGCCGCGCTCGCGGTCGCCGGCGTGCTCGTGTTCCTCTGGCGGCCGCTGGTGGCGATCTCCGTGCACGAGGACCTCGCCTTCGTCGAAGGCGTTCCCGTCGCCGCCGCCAAGCTCGCGCTCATGATCCTGCTGGCGATGGTGGTCGCGGTCGCCATGAAGGTCGTTGGAATTCTTCTCGTGATCTCGCTGTTGATCATCCCGGCGGCGACCGCGCGGACGTTCGCGGAGACGCCCGAGCACATGGCCGTGCTGGCGGCCGTCGCGGGCGTTATCGCCGTCTGCGGCGGGCTCTGGGGCTCGCTCGCGCTCGACACCCCGGCCGGGCCGTCGATCGTGGTGGCCTCCTTCGCGCTCTTTCTCGCGTGCTTCGCGCTCCCGCGGGCGAAAAGATTTCTCCAGCGCGCGGGAGCCGCGTGAGCGTCCTCGCACCATGTCCAGCGGCTGTATGACGCGGGACGTCACCCCAACAGTTTGTATTTGTCCTCGTGCCTCGCTCGCCGTATAGTGTCACCAGAATGGTGACGCGTGAGCATTGGCAGCTTTCGCCATAAGGGGCTCAAGGAGCTGTACACGCGAGGTGCGACGCGCGGCGTTGGCCGACAGTATCAGAAGACGGCACTCCTCATTCTCGACCTTCTCGACAATATGGAAAGTCCGGCCGACTGCACCGGCGTCCGGCATTTTCATCGGCTAAAGGGCGGACGAAGCGACACGTACGCGTTGGCGGTCTCGGGCAACTGGCGCATCACCTTTCGCTGGCAGAACGGCGAGGCACGCGACGTGGATTTTGAAGACTACCACTAGCGAGGATTGATCGATGAGTACCTTTCCAATGAAGCGGCGACCCACGCCGCCCGGAGCGATGCTGAGCGAGCTTTACCTGCGGCCGCGCGGGGTGACGATCTCGGCATTTGCGAGTGCCGTGGGATGTAGCCGGAAGCACATGAGCGACATCGTCAACGGCAGAGCCCGCATGGATTCGGAGATCGCGGCACGCGTCGGAAAGGTTCTCGGCACAAGCACAAGGCTGTGGGTCAATCTGCAAAGTAACATCGACGTTTGGGAGGCCGAACGCGCCGCTCGGAAGTGGAAGCCGAAAGCGACCTATCCGGCCGCGGCGGAGTGATCGAACACGCGGCTTCACGCCGCCGCGACCAGCCGCTTCAGGCCTGCCGCGATGTCCTGCTTCAAGTCCTCCGGGTCCTCGAGACCGGCGTGAATGCGGATCGAGGGGCCGGCGTGGGGCCAGCGGGTCGCCGAGCGGACCTTCGGCGGATAGGTCGGCACGATCAGGCTTTCGAAGCCGCCCCAGCTATAGCCCATGGCGAAGTGCTCCATGCCGTCCAGCATGGCGGCGACGGCGGCTTTCGGGAACTCCTTCAGCACCACGCCGAAGAGGCCGGAGGAGCCCGTGAAGTCGCGCTTCCAGATGTCGTGGCCAGGGCAGCTCGCCAGCGCCGGGTGCAGCACGCGCTCGACTTCCGGCCGCGTCGCGAGCCAGCGCGCGAGGAAAAGCGCCGTCTCCTGGTGGCGGGCGAGGCGCGTCGCCAGCGTGCGCAATCCGCGGAGGCCGAGGTAGCAGTCGTCGGGGCCGGCGCAATAGCCCAAGCGGACCGCCGTCCACTTCACCTTTTCCCACAGTGCTTCGGTGGTCGTGACGGTGCCGAGCATGGCATCCGAATGGCCGACGATATATTTGGTCGCCGCCTGGACGGAGATATCGACCCCGTGTTCGAACGCATCGAAGTAGTAGCCGGCGCTCCACGTGTTGTCCATGATGACGACGGCGCCCGCCGCGTGGGCGGCCTTGGCGATCGCCGGAATGTCCTGCACCTCGAACGTCTGCGAGCCCGGCGACTCGACCCACACGACCTTCGTTTTCGGGCGGATCAGGTCCTTGATGCCGGCCCCGACCATCGGATCGTAGAACGTGACCTCGATCCCGAAACCGCCAAGCATGTCGTTGCAGAGCTTGCGGAGCGGAAAATACGCGTTGTCGGTGATGAGAGCGTGGTCGCCGGCCTTGAGCATCGCCAGCATGGCGATCGAAATGGCGGCGAGGCCGGACGGCGCGGAGACGCACTTGGGGGCGCCCTCGAGAGCGGCGACTCCCTGTTCGAAGGCGTATGTCGTCGGCGTGCCGTAGCGGCCGTAATGGACGACGCCGAGGGGCGAGGCCTGGGAGGCTTCCAACGCCGCCAGCGTCGGGAAGGTCACCGTCGAACAGTGATAGACGGGCGGGTTCACGATCCCATAATTCTTCTTGGGATCGCGGCCTGCGTGGAGCAGGAGAGTTTCCTTTTTCATTGCCGCGAGAGCTCCTTGATCGGGATGAACGGACGCCGGAGCGGCGCCCGCTGGTGCGGCGCGGATCATCGCAAGTTTCACCCACAGGCGCCAGCGCCGACGCGGCGTTATGCGATGGGTTTTGCTTCCGTCGTCATGCGCGGGCAAGGGGGTTTCTTTTGGCAATTATCACCTTGCCTCAGCAGGAGCGATTCGTGGGTAAGGGCAGCCGACAGGCCGGTGATGAGATTGAGGTGACGCCCGAGATGGCCCGTGCTGGAGCGCGTGTCCTGGGCGAATACGACGACGGGTGGGATGCCCCGCATGATTGCGCGAAAGAAATTTTCAGGGCGATGGCAGCGGCGGCACCGGCCGGGAAACGTCGATCAGACCAAATTCAGCCATCGTCGGCTCAAGATCGTTGATGACCTTGTCGATCTCGTTGCATGTTTGGAAAAGACGGTCGGCGCTCATCTCCTGTGCCGAGCCTCGGTACTTCCCGCGATGAACCTCGGCCGTGACTTTGCCGGAGGCGTGCAGCCCGTAGATCCCGTGAACCGCAAGGTTCCGGTCGCCCTGGATGAGGGTGACGGCCTCGGAGGCGCGACCGAGCTTGACCGTGAGCGCCTTGGGCATTTTGACTTTTTGGGCGAGCCTGTAGGCCATGAGCGAGCGCGGCTTGATGTCGAGCCCGCCGGTCACGATCTGTCCTGTTTCGGGGGTAAGTTTCAGCGCGTGCCAGATTGCTATTGCCAGCAGGTATTCCAGGTAAGACCATTGCAGGCAGATGTACCCGATCAGATAGACTCTGGCCTCTAACTCGTCCTGGTCATGCATGGCTCAAAAACCTCAGGCTAAGAATCGCAAGGCCCAAGAAATCGAGCTGGTGCCCGACGCTTGGCCCCGGTTTCAGAAGTTTATCAGCGAAGTTGTGAAGGCGGGGCCGCAGCATCGCATGCCTAAGAAGGCGGTGCCGAAACGAACAAAGAAGGCGCGTCGGCCTTGATCGCCTTTTTGTGGCGAATATTTGAGCCGCTCGTTCAGGCGGCTATCACCAATCGCCTAATAGAGTTGCACGACGCTTTGGTTGCGCGTGGCCAGTTAGCAGCGTGGCACCCACCCGACGGCCTAGACCGAACAACCCAGGGCCTGCCGTTCGATGCTCAACGTTGCAAACCGGATTGTACGCGCGGATCAGGTCCTCCTCTTCGGCTTGTCGAACAGCCGCGCCACCAGGAGTGAGATGGGCAAGGACGTGGGTGGCGCCCAAGAGAGTTGCCGAGGCCCGCTTTTCGTGGCCGGGGATTCGGGTGGCGAAACTGGAGGTTTCTCCGAAGTAGAGAGGAGCCCAAACGCCGTTGGGACGGTACGCGAAGGCGTAGTTCCCAGCGACGGCGAACCACTCGGCGTCGAAGGCCTGAGGGAAGTATTCGTAGATACGGCCGCTAAGGCCGGTAAAGGTTACGCTGGTCATGGCCAACTCCATGGCTGGTGTTAGGGGCCGCCCCCGCGACCGCAAAATCTAGGGGGCGACCCCTCCCTTATACACCAGGAATGGCCCCCGAACGAGTCAAAGTTCTACTAATGTTCTCAGGCCTTTGGGCGCCGGAGAAGGCGGGAAACTACGGTTTTTGGGTCGAGAGTCGTGCGGCGCTTAGGCGTGATCGGCTTCGTTAGTCCGCCGATACGTGAGCCTCTTGCCGACGATGCCCTTGAGCGCCTTGGCCGCGCGCTCTGCGTCGGTGACATTGAGCGCTGTGCGGTTGTTATAGCGGAAGTCAAATTCAGCAAGGTAGCGGTGCAGGTGCTGTTCCCCGCAGTGCTGGTAAACGCCCTTCATGCCGCGCTTGAAGATCGAGAAGAAGCCTTCGATCGTGTTCGTATGAGCCTCTCCGCGTCCATACTCACCCACGTTGTGGCGGAGAACGTGGTGCTCAGCGAAGAACTTCTTGAGGTGGTGATACTGGCCCGCTTCATCAGTCTTGACCTTCGTCTCGCGGGCAATGTTGGCTTGCAAGATCGGGACAAGCGCCTTGGCGCTCAAGTCCTGGACATGGAAACTGCGAGCCTCGCCAGTGCGGCTCACCAACGTCAGAACCTTGTACTTGTGATGGTAACCGCGCCCCTTTCGCGAGCCACGGGGCTTCTTGGTCTTGTCGTGCCCGATGAAAGTCTCGTCGACTTCGACGGTGCCGCCATTGCCGCCCATCGGGGCCAGTCCCCCGGTACGCATAGCTTCGCGGAGACGGTGCATCATGAACCAAGTGGACTTGTAGGAAACGCCGATCATGCGGTGTACCTGATGAGCGCTCACGCCCTTCTTGCTGGCGCAGATTAGGAAGGCAGCCATCAGCCACTTGTTTAGCGGGATGTGGGAGCGCTCAAAGAGAGTGCCGACCGTGACGGTGAATTGCTTGCGGCATTCCTTGACGTTGCACTGGTAGAGGCCGTTACGGTTGGCAACGGCCGTGGCAGCGTCAATGGTGCCGCAGAACGGGCAAATGGGGCCAGCGGGCCACAAATGGCCTTCAAGCCACTCGCGGGCCTTGGTTTCATCCTGGAAGATTTTGTTGTTCAGTTCGTTCGCCATGACCGGCACCTCGCGTTGATGGGAAAAAACTATCCCATGCGGTGTGCTGAGTCAAGGTTATAATCGCCTTTCTTTTGGGGGATTCCCCCTAACCCCGGGGCGCGCATCCACGTCTTTTTTCCTTGCGGCGGCCCGAAGTCGTGGATGACCGGGACGAGCCCGGCCATGACGTGAGACGGACGTGAGGCAATCGGTGCCCGAACGAAACCGTGTGATGTTTCCCCGAAATTGTGCTACGAATTCAGGAAATTAAGGCCGATCCGTGCGAAGGATCGGCCGCGCGGGGGAAGCCGCCACGGCACCGGGGAAGATTTCGACATAAAAAGGGAGCCTCAAAATGATCAGGACGATTTTTTACGCGTTGACGGCCGCCGCGACCGCGGGCCTCGTCGCTTCGGCCGCGAGCGCCGGAACGTTGGACGACGTCAAGAAGAAGGGTTTCATCCAATGCGGGGTGAGCGAGGGGCTGCCCGGGTTTTCCGCCCCCGACACGGCCGGAAACTGGACGGGGCTCGACGTCGATTTCTGCAAAGCCCTTGCCGCCGCGGTTCTCGGCGACGCATCGAAAGTGAAGTATTCGCCGCTGTCGGCCAAGGTGCGCTTCACCGCGCTGCAATCCGGCGAGATCGACCTCCTCTCGCGCAACACCACGTGGACGCTCGTCCGCGACACCTCGCTCGGCCTCAACTTCGCCGGCGTGATGTTCTACGACGGCCAGGGCTTCATGGTTCCGAAGAAGCTCGGCGTGAAGAGCGCGAAGGAGTTGAAGGGAGCGAGCGTCTGCGTGCAGATCGGCACGACGACCGAGCTCAACATGGCGGACTTCTTCCGGGCGAATAAGCTGGATTACAAGCCGGTCGTGTTCGAAAAGGCCGACGAGACTCTCGCCGCCTACGACACGGGACGCTGCGACGCGTTCACCACCGACGCCTCCGGCCTCGCCGCCTATCGCATCAAGCTCAAGGATCCGCAGGGTCATCTCATCCTGCCCGAGCTCATCAGCAAGGAACCGCTCGGGCCCGTCGTCCGCCACGGCGACGATCAGTGGCTCGATGTCAACAGATGGTTGATCTACGCGCTACTCGAGGCCGAAGAGCTCGGCGTCGACTCGAAGAACGTGGACGAGCAGAAGAAATCGGCCAATCCGAACACTAAGCGGCTCCTCGGAGTCGAAGGCGACATGGGCAAGAACCTCGGCCTCGACAACGATTGGGCCGTGCGTCCCATCAAGCAGGTCGGCAACTACGCCGAGATCTTCGACCGCAACGTCGGCCCGAAGACCACGCTCGGGCTGGAGCGCGGGACGAATGCGCTCTGGAACAAAGGCGGTCTGATGTATTCGATGCCCATTCGCTGAGCGAATGCGCGTGCGGAACGGCCGGGGGAATGCGCTTTAGCGAGGCGTCCTCCGGCCGTTTCATTCCGGGCCTCGCCGTGATCGAGCGTCTGGGAGGCGATCCGTGGCCGTCGAGCGTGTAGCCGAAAGAGCGCCGGCGCGGCCGCCGGTGTGGAACGATCCGCGCTTCCGCGCGATCTTCTTTCAGGCCCTCGTGCTCGCCCTCGTCATCGGCGTCGGCGCCTACCTCGTCAACAACACGCTCACCAACATGGAGAAGCGGGGGATCGCGTCGGGCTTCGGCTTCCTCGGCACCACGGCCGGATTCAGCATCTCGACGACGCTCGTCCCCTATACCGAGGAATCGACCTACGGCCGCGCGTTCCTCGTCGGTCTCGCCAACACGCTTTTGGTTTCCGTGATCGGCGTCTTCTTCGCGACGATCCTCGGCTTCATCGTCGGGATCGCCCGGCTGTCGCGGAACTGGCTGGTCGCCAAGCTCGCGGCCGTCTACATCGAGACGCTGCGCAACATCCCGCTGCTGCTGCAGATCTTCTTCTGGTACTTCGCGGTGCTTCGCAATCTGCCGTCGCCGCGCCAGAGCTTTATTCTCTTCGACATCTTCTACCTCAATATCCGCGGGCTCAACACGCCGGCGCCCGTCTTCGAGGAGGGCTTCGGCTGGGTTCTGCTGTCGGCCGTCGTCGCGGTCGCGGCGGCGGTCTCCATCGTGCGATGGGCGCGCCGCCGCCGCGAGGAAACCGGCAGGCCGTTCCACACGGTCTATACGTCGCTCGCGATTCTGTTCGGGCTTCCGACCCTGGCGACGCTGCTCGCCGGCTCCCCGTTGCACTGGGAATATGCCGTGCTCGAGGGCTTCAATTTCCAGGGCGGTATGGTGATGAGCCCGGAACTGGTGGCGCTCGTGTTCTCGCTTTCGACCTACACGGCGTCCTTCATCGGGGAAATCGTCCGCGCCGGCATCATGGCCGTGAACAGGGGCCAGACCGAGGCGGCCTACGCGGTCGGGCTCTCGCCCGGCCTCACGCTGCGCCTGGTGGTCATTCCGCAGGCCTTGCGGGTGATCATCCCGCCCCTCACGAGCCAGTATCTCAACCTGACCAAGAACTCTTCGCTCGCGTCGGCGATCGCCTATCCCGATCTCGTGCTGGTTTTCGCCGGCACCGTGTTGAACCAGACGGGCCAGGCCGTCGAGATCATCGCGATCACCATGGCCGTCTATCTCACGATCAGCCTCCTGATCTCGATGTTCATGAATTGGTACAACCGCAAGATGGCGCTGGTAGAACGCTAGCCGTGAACGACCGGGCGCAAACCTACCTGCCGGGGACCCACCCCGACCTTCCGCCGCCGCCGTCGATGGTCGGCGTTTACGGCTGGCTGCGGGCGAATTTATTTTCTTCGCCCGTCAACGTGATTCTCACGCTGCTTGCGGCGTACATCATCTATCTCGCGTTCCCGCCGCTCATCCAGTGGGTGTTCATCAACGCCGACTGGCAGGGCGACACGCGCGAAGCCTGCCGGCGCGAGGGCGCCTGCTGGGTCTTCGTCAAGGTTTGGCTCAGGCAATTCATGTACGGGCGCTATCCGAGCACAGAGATCTGGCGGATCAATACCGCGTACGCAATCCTCGCGCTCGGCATGATCCCGATGTTCATTCCGCGCGTGCGTGGCAAGGCCTGGATCGCGGCGTTTCTCCTCTTCGGCTATCCGGTCGTCGCGTACTATCTTTTTTACGGCAGCGCGTTCGGCCAAGTCGTGGTCGAGACGCCGCTGTGGGGCGGCCTCTTTCTCACCCTCGTGATCGCCTCGGTCGGCATCGTGGGCTCGTTGCCGATCGGGATCGTGCTGGCCCTCGGGCGGCGGTCGCGGCTGCCGATCATCCAGTCCGTCAGCATCGCGTTCATCGAAATATGGCGCGGCGTGCCCTTGATCACGGTGCTGTTCATGGCGTCCGTGATGTTCCCGTTGTTCATGCCGGAGGGCCTGACCATCGACAGGCTGGCGCGCGCCCTGGTCGGCGTGATGCTGTTCTCGGCGGCCTACATGGCGGAGGTGGTGCGGGGCGGATTGCAGGCCATCCCGAAGGGCCAGTACGAGGCGGCGCAGGCGCTCGGGCTCAACTACGGGAAGATGATGGCGCTGATCATCTTGCCCCAGGCCTTGAAGCTGGTGATCCCGGGCATCGTCAACACGTTCATCGGACTGTTCAAGGACACGACGCTCGTCCTGATCATCGGGTTGATGGACTTCCTCGGCACCATCCAGTCCGCCGGCACCAATCCCCAGTGGCTCGGCTTCGCAATCGAGGGATATGTGTTCTCGGCGCTTGTGTTCTGGGTGTTCTGCTTCGGGATGTCGCGCTACAGCCAGCATCTCGAGCGCAAGCTCAGGACGACGCACTAAGACGGAGGAACCGGAGAATGCGGGAAGGAACGATGGTCGAGGCGGGAACGAAAGTTTCGAGCGCCATTCGCGGCTCAGGCGACGCGATGGTCCGCATGGATGGCGTTCACAAATGGTACGGCCAGTTTCACGTGTTGAAGGACATCAATCTTACCGTCGCCAAGGGCGAGCGGATCGTGGTCTGCGGGCCGTCGGGCTCGGGCAAGTCGACGATGATCCGCTGCATCAACCGTTTGGAGGAGCACCAGTCCGGCCACATCGTCGTCGATGGGGTCGAGCTCACCAACGACTTGAAGCGCATCGAGGAGGTCCGGCGCGAGGTGGGCATGGTGTTTCAGCACTTCAACCTGTTCCCGCATCTGACCGTGCTCGAGAACCTGGCGTTGGCACCCGTCTGGGTGCGCCAGACTCCGCGCAAGGAAGCCGAAGAGAGCGCGATGAAGTACCTGGAGCGGGTGCGCATTCCCGAGCAGGCGAAGAAATACCCGGGGCAGCTCTCGGGCGGCCAGCAGCAGCGCGTCGCCATCGCGCGCGCGCTCTGCATGAACCCCAAGGTCATGCTGTTCGACGAGCCGACCAGCGCGCTCGATCCGGAAATGATCAAGGAAGTCCTGGATGTCATGGTCGAGCTCGCGCACAGCGGAATGACCATGCTCGTCGTGACCCACGAGATGGGCTTCGCGAAGACCGTCGCCAACCGGGTCATCTTCATGGACCGCGGCGAGATCATCGAGGAGAACGAGCCGGGCGAGTTTTTCACCCATCCGCGGAGCGAGCGGACCAAGCTGTTCCTGAGCCAGATCCTTGCCCACTGATGCGTTGCGCGCTGGCCACGGCTCTTTTCCTTCTTGCGCTGACCGGCGGGGCGCGCGGAATGGAGCCGGATGAGCTCGCGGATGCGCTGAAGGCGGGCGGCTACGTGATCTTTCTCCGCCACACGGAAGCGATCGACGGCTCCGACTTCGACACCGCCAACATGGACAACTGCGCGACCCAGAGGAACCTGAGCCCGCGGGGCAAAGAGGACGCAAAGACGTTCGGGCGCGCGCTCCGCAACCGCTCCATCCCGGTCGGCCGCATCCTCGCGAGCCCCTTTTGCCGCACCCGCCACTCGGCCTACCTGCTGTTCGGGGCCGACCGCGTCGTCAACGAATACGGCTTGAAGAGTGTCTGCGAGAGCACGGCGCCCGAGCTCGCCCAGCGCACGCAGGCGCTCCGAGTCCTGCTGGCGACCGCGCCCGCGCCCGCGACGAACACGCTTCTCGTCTCCCACAACTGCAATATCCGCGCCGTCTCCGACGACGGGTGGGAGAGCTGCGCCCGGTCTCCCGGCATGGGCGACGCGGTGGCGTTCCGCCCGGAAGGCCAGGGCTACGTCGTCGTCGGTTGTCTTCCGATTGCCGTGCTCACGTCGTGGTCCGAGATGACGGCGAAGCGGTAGCGCATGATCAGATGGATGGGAATCACTCCCCCCTTGTATCTCATCGAATCGCCGTTGGCGGTATAATGTCGCCGGCGGTGGCGGGCGGGAGACCGATACCCCCTTGGTCTTGAAGACCGTGGGTGAGCGAGGCTCCCCGCCCGTTGTTCCAGAGAACCCGAACAGTCGCTTGGTCCGCCGTGCGAGACCGCATTTGCAAGGACGGGTCATGGAACAGATATTTGTCGGCATCGACGTGGCGAAGGATCGTCTGGATGTTCATGTGCTGCCTTCCGGGGAGGCCTTCGCCGTCGCGCGCGACGGCGAAGGCCTGGCGGCGTTGGTGGCGCGCCTGGCAGCGGCGCGCCCGAGCTTGATCGTGCTCGAAGCCACCGGCGGCTTCGAGACGGTGGTGGCCGCGGCGCTCGGCGCGGCGCGGTTGCCGCTGGCGGTGGTCAATCCGCGCCAGATCCGCGACTTCGCCCGCGCGCTCGGGCGGCTGGCCAAGACCGACGCCCTCGATGCCGAGGCGATCGCCCTGTTCGCCGAACGCGTCCATCCCGAGCCGCGCCCGCTGCCCGACGCCGCGGCCCAAGCCTTGGCCGAGCTGGTCCGGCGCCGGCGCCAGATCGTCGACATGATGACCGCCGAGCGCAACCGCCGCCAGCGGCTCGCCAGCAAGCGGATGCGGAAAAGCGTCGATCGGCTGCTGGCGGCGCTGCAGAAGGAACTCTCCACCCTCGAAGCCGACCTCGACGACGCCATTCGCGGCACCCCCGCTTGGCGCGAAGCCGAGGACCTGCTGACCTCGGTTCCCGGCGTTGGCGACAAACTCGCCAGAACCTTGATCGCCGATCTGCCCGAACTCGGCCAGCTCGACCGCAAGCAAATCGCCGCCCTGGTCGGCGTCGCACCCCTCAACCGCGACAGCGGCAAGATGCGCGGCAAGCGCACCACCTGGGGCGGCCGGGCCAAGCTCCGCGCCGTGCTCTACATGGCCGCCCTCGTCGCCGCCCATCACAACCCCGTCTTGACCGGCTTCTACCAACGCCTGCTCGCCGCCGGCAAAGCCAAGAAGCTCGCCCTCACCGCCGTCATGCGTAAGCTCCTCACCATCCTCAACGCCATCCTCAGGGACAAAACCCCATGGCAAAACGCTTGACTTCAAAGACAGTCGCTCACCCAGCTTCGGGCCTTCGCCGCGCCGAAGGGCTTCGGCCCCGCAGGCGGGTAAGGCGCGGCTGACGCCGCGCCAACCCTACGCAACCCTCTCCCCCCCGTGTTGGCGGGGGGAGAGGGCAGGGTGAGGGGGGACATCAATCCGATTTGATTCCGCTCCAACGTGCGCCGGTGTCGACTTTCCGGAAGCCTTGCGACACCGCGGACAAGCTCTCCAAGTGTGATGGACGAGAGGTGCAATCTGACAGGGGATTGGCTCGCAATCCAACGAAGCACCCGTTGGTCGGCCGCCGCCGAAATCAACTCGCTGACAACGTTGGTGTCGAGAAGAAATCCCGGCACGATCAAAAGCCGATGTTTCGGCCTGAGGACTTATCTCGATCGAGTTTGAGGTCCACGCCGACAAGCGGCGAAGCACGAAAGAATGCAACGATATCGCGCCTGGTTTTTGCGCGCTTTGGCCGCACGAGGGGAGTGATGCGATCCCTTGCCTCGCGCGCGGCTTTCCCACCCGACCGCAACGCTGCCGCCAATTCGCGGACGATATCAGCATCGCGCATAGGCACGGTGAGCTCGACCCGAGTAGATCTCTTTGTCCTTTGTTTCCGGCGGTGCTGTGTCATACGAGGCTTCCGAAGCGCGACCGACCGCTACCCTGGCACGCTTCCACGTTTACGTCTCCACGGGGGCGTCGTCGCGGTTGCCCCATTCGGCCCACGAGCCGTCGTAGATGGCGACGCCGTCGTGGCCGATGAGATAGAGGCCGAAGGCGATCACGCAGGCCGTGACGCCGGACCCGCAGCAGGCCGCGATGGGCTTCTCAAACGCGATGCCGGCTTTCTTGACGGCGGCGGCGATCTCGTCGGCCGAGCGCATGACGAAGCTGTTGCCGGGGTCCATGAGCTCGTTGAACGGGAGATTGACGGCGCCGGGGACATGGCCGCGTTTCTTGGTCGGGCGCGGCTCCGCATCGACGCCCTGGAACCGCTTGGCCGCGCGCGCATCGACCAGGAGCTCGCGCTTGGAAGCGATATTCTCCTTCACCTGTTCGAAGCTGCGGACGAGGCCCTTTCGGAGCCGTGCCGTGAACGTGCCGGGCGGCGGCTTGGGGGTCGCAGCCTCGGTCGACCGGCCCTCTTTCAGCCACTTGGGCAATCCGCCGTTGAGCAGGGCGACGTTCCCATGGCCGAAGGCGCGGAACGTCCACCACACGCGGGCGGCTGCTTGCCCGCCACCGTTCGCGTCGTAGACGATCACGTGGTCGCCGTTGCCGATGCCGAGCTCCGCCACGCGGGTAGAGAATGTTTCGTCGGTCGGCAGCATGTGCGGAAGGCCGCTTGATTTGTCGGCGATCTCATCGACGTCGAAGAACACCGCACCCGGGATGTGGCGGGCGGCGTATTCGGCGCGCCCGGCCTTGCCGGTGTTGGGAAGGAACGTCGTCGCGTCCACGATGCGCACCCCCGGCGCCTTCAAATTGGCCGCGAGCCATTCCGTGCTGACGAGCGCTTCCGGGTGTGTGTAGTCCATGGGCGGGATCATGCACCGATCAGCCGGGAGCCTTCAACGCCGGCGATGCATCGAGAAGGATGCGGGCGCGCGCGGCCCAGGTGTGGTTGCGGGCATAGATCGGGGCCGCATTGTCGGCGAGCGTCTGCAGAAGCGCATCGTCCGCGGCGACCTCGTCGAGGAAGGCGGCGGCGGCCTCGGGCGTTCCCGGCAGATAAAGGATGTCGTGCTTGGGCGCGAAGAACTCCGCGAGATAGGCGTTGGCGTCCGTCGCCACGGCTGCACCGGCGGCCATGCCGTAGAAAATCCGCTCGTGGCTTCCGTCCAGGAATTTGGGCGTGACGTTGAGAACGATCTTCGCGTCGCCGAAGGCGGCCGGAAGATCGCGAAACGGCAGCACGCCCCGGTGGGCGAGGGTGTTTCCGCTCCGGATGGCGGCACCCGGATCCATCGTGCCCCGGATCGTGACGTCCGCCCGCTTGATGGCGTTCAAGAGGCGCACCCGCCAATCGTGGGTGATGAGCGTGCAGATATCCGTCACCAGATGGGCGAAGGCCGCCGAGAGCGCGGGAGCCGTGGCGTCGAAGCCGGCGTCCCGGCACTCGTCGCGGGCGACCCGGGCGGGATCGGTCGCTTCCGCCATGCACCGCTCCGCGAGACGGTCGGCGAGCGCGTTGATCTTCGATGCGGAGCGGGGGGGCGCGAGGGCGGCAATCGCCAGGCGGAGATCGGGCCGCGGGCCGAGGGTGCCGCAGAGCAGCACCTGGGTCTTGCGCTTGCGGATGGGGGTGGGGCGCGGCGCGGGCTTTGGACCGCCGTGCGGAAAGAACACGGTCCTCAAACGCGCGAAGGCGCCGTCCCCGAGATAGCCTCTATGACGGCGGTCCACCATGCCGACCACGGAATTTACCGGCGTCTGCATCAGATGATCGTGATGGTAGGCGGGATGATCGAGCAGCGGCGCAAAGAGGGGAACGCCGAACGCATCGTGGATGCTGGCGCCGTCGCAGCGGATGTGGAGCTTGGCGTTCCAGGCCATCACGAAGCGGGGCGGCCGCTGCCGCCAGCTTCGCATCCGTTCGATGAAGCCAGCGCGGTCGGCTTCGATCTCGTCGAGCGTCAGCACATCCGCCAGAGCGCCGACATCCCGGAGACCTTCCGCGAGGTCGCGCGTCATGCCGTCGAAGGAGGCGAAGGGCGTAACGGTGGTGAGCAGAATGCCCTTGCCGCGATCGTCGTGCACGAGCGTCACCGGTCGAGCCAGTCGGGGACCGGCAGGTTCTTCGATTTGAGGAACGCGGGATTGAACAGCTTGCTCTGATAGCGAGTGCCGTAGTCGGCGAGAATGGTCACAATGGTATGCCCCGGCCCGATCTGCTTGGCGAGCCGGACGGAGCCCGCGACGTTGATGCCGGTCGATCCGCCGAGGCAGAGGCCCTCGTGTTTCAGGAGATCGAAGATCAGCGGAAGCGCTTCCGCGTCCGGGATCTGAAACGCCTCGTCGACCTGGAGGCCTTCCAGGTTCGTGGTGATGCGGCCCTGGCCGATGCCCTCGGTGATCGATGAGCCTTCGGCCTTAAGGGTGCCGTGCTTGTAGTAGTGATAGAGCGCGGCGCCGAGCGGATCGGCGAGCCCGATCTGGATGTCCTTCCGCTTTTCCTTGAGGAACATCGCGACGCCGGCGAGCGTGCCGCCCGTTCCGACCGCGCAGATGAAGCCGTCGACTTTGCCGTCGGTCTGCCGCCAGATTTCCGGGCCGGTGGTTTCGTAATGCGCCTGCCGGTTGGCGACGTTGTCGAACTGGTTCGCCCAGACGGCGCCGTTGGGTTCGGTTTTGGCGAGCTCTTGGGCGAGCCGCCCGGAGACGTGGACGTAGTTGTTGGGGTCTTTGTAGGGCACGGCCGGCACTTCGCGGAGGTCGGCGCCGCAAAGCCGGAGCATATCCTTCTTCTCCTGGCTCTGGGTCTCCGGGATCACGATCACGGTCCGGTACCCGAGCGCGTTGCCGACCAGCGCGAGCCCGATGCCCGTGTTCCCGGCCGTCCCTTCGACGATGACGCCGCCCGGCTTCAAGAGGCCCTTCTCTTCGGCGTCCCGCACGATGTAGAGGGCGGCGCGATCCTTGACCGAGCTTCCGGGATTGAGGAACTCGGCCTTCCCCAGAATCTCGCAGCCCGTCATTTCTGACGCGCGCTTCAGGCGAATGAGCGGGGTGTTGCCGATGGTGCTGAGGAAGCCGTCGCGGATCTGCATGGATGGGCGTCCGAATCGGGAAGTGCCGCGCGCATTTTTACAGAGTTCGCTATTTTGCGCCACAGGCGGAAGGCACCCCCCGCATGCGTCACCCCCGCGTAAGCGGGGGTCCAGGACTAACAAAGAGACTGGGTTCCCGCTTTCGCGGGAACGACGCCTTCAAACTTTCTTTTCCGTACGCAACCATTGCTCCCGCACGCGCGCGTGGTTTAGTTTCATCCATTGCATGGCGATGATGGCCATGGCGTTGACGAACTTGCCTTGATCGAGCCATGCGATGGCTTCCGCCACCGGCACGACGAGGACTCGGATATTTTCGTGCTCGGCGGTGAGCCCGTGGACGCCGCCCGCCTTCGAGGCGTCGACCCGCGCGCAAAAAAGCATCACGGTCTCCGTCGTTCCCCCCGGGCTCACCATGTAGCGGTGGATCGGCAGGATGTCGGTGATGCGGCAATCGGCTTCCTCGACCGCCTCCCGGCGGATGACGTCCTCGGGCGTCTCGCCCTCTTCGATGATGCCCGCCACGCACTCGATCAGCCACGGCGAGAAGTCCTTGCCGTGCCAGAGGGTGGAGGTCGTGACATAGGCGCCGATCCGGAATTGCTCGATGAGGACGACCGCGTCGAGGTCCGGATCGTAAAGGAGCGCCGTCGCCGCGTGGCCGCGCTCGAACACTTCCCGCATCATCGTGCTGCTCCAGCCGCCCTGGAACAGGCGGTGCCGGAGCAGGTAGCGGTCGATGCGAAAGTAGCCCTTGTAGGGAGTCGTCGTCTCGACGATCTCGACATCCCGCGCCGTCAGTTGGGATTTCATGGAACCTCGTTTCGGATTGGTGAGCGGCGTAGGATGTAAGGATAGGCCGTTTCCGGCAAGGGAGACGCATCGTGCCGTTGCATAAAAGTTCGAAAACGCCGGTCGCGATTCATCCGGGCATCATCCTCAAGGAAGAACTGAAAGCGCGCCATCTCAGCGCGACCCGGGTTGCGCTCGACCTCGGCGTGCCTCCGAATCTGATTGCGGGGATATTGCACGGCAAGCGAAGCATTACGGCCGAAACGGCGTTACGGCGGGCGCGATACTTTGGCAACTCCGCGCATTTTTGGATGGCGCTCCAAATGGACTACGATTTGGCGGTGGCCGAGCGGGAAAAAATGAAGGAAATCGAACGAACGGTGCGGGCTGCTTAACAGCCTCGCGCCATCAGGCGGCCTCAGCCCCAGTATCGCCCGGACGCGCCGATGGCGGACGTGACGAGACCGAGCACGAGGTTCACGGCGACGAGGTGCCGGATCGTCGCGAGCGGGGCACGGGCCGCGTCCCACGTCTCCGCGTCCACGGCCCGCGTGAAGGCCTTGAACGGCACGAAATAAAGATAGACGAAGAGCGCGATCATCACGGCGCCGATGCCGGCCATCATGTGCACGTGAAGCCCGGCCGCACCGAAACCGCCGTGCCCGTAGACGGCGTGGATGAACCCGCTCACGGGAAGCACGACGACCGCCGCCCACACCCACGCGAAAAATCGTGCGAGCGCCCGCCGCCAGAACTTTGCCGGCCCCGGCGGGTCGAAGGCGCCGAGGCTCGGCCGCGCGATCATGTAGGCGAAGAACATGCCGCCCACCCACACGATCGCGGTGAGGGCATGCAGCGCGCTCGCGACAACGTGGAGGGCGCCGTGCGCGGTCACGAAAAGAGGCGCCGCAGTTCGTCCGCCAGCGCCCGCACTTCGGCCGCAGCCGTGCTGCGGGGCGCGCATTCGACGACCGCGCGTCCTTCCATCATGCTCTGGGCGAAGGCCGTGCGGTTGCCGAGGCGGCATGTCGCCACCGGCACGCTTTCCTTCGCGAGCGCTGCCTCGACCGCCTCGATCAGGCGCGCCCGCGCCGGCACCCGATTGAGGACGATGAGCGCGCGGACCTTCTCCTTCCGCGCCATTTCGAGGGTCGGCTGCGTGGCCCAGATATCCATCGGGCTCGGCTGCACGGGGATGAGCACGAGGTCGGCGGCGCGCACGGCCGTCCGCGTCTCGGTTTCGGCGTGGGGCGGGCTGTCGACAATCACGGCGTCGAAATCGCGGCGCAGGCGATCGATTTCGGCTGCAATGCGCCAGCCCGCGATCTTGCTCAAATGAAGGGTGTGGACCGGCGCTCCGTCCCATTCGGTGCGCCGCTGGAACCACGTGGCGAGGCTGGCTTGCGGGTCGATGTCGACGAGCGCCGTGCGTTGCCCTTCCGCGCTCCAAGCGGCGGCGATCTGGGCTGCGAGGGTGGTCTTGCCGGAGCCGCCCTTTTGCTGGGCGACGGTCATAACATGAGCTGACATGGGCGCTCGGTCTCCTTTACCACCTCCCCATAGATTGTGTGTTCTTCGAATCGGTTAGCCGCAACATATAGCCATTTCAAGGCGAAGCCAAGGATCAGTAGCGTTTGCCGCTGTATTTTTGCGTAAGATGGACCGATGAGCGTCCGACCGCAGCGCCGCGCCCGCGTGGATGGCGGCCAACCGACAACGGGCTACGATGCGAATTATCTGTTCGAGCTGGCGCGCGAGCGCTCGGCGAAATCCCTCGCGCGGCTCACCGAAATTGTTGTCGATCTCTTCGAGTCCGAGAGCACGGTGCTCAGCGACCGCGAGCGCGCGGAGATGTATTCCATTCTTCGCGTCGTCATCCGCGATATCGAGATGTCGCTGCGCCGGCGGCTGAGCGAACGCTTGGCTGATCTCGCGGACGTTCCGCCCGAGCTCGTCCGCGATCTTGCCAACGATGCCGTCGACGTCGCGTACCCGATTCTGACGCGCTGCGGCGTATTGCGCGACGAAGATCTCATCGAAATCGTCCGCTTCCGGAGTCTCGAGCATCAACTCGCCGTCGCGATCCGGGAGAACGTTAGCGAAGCGGTCTCCGAGGCCCTCGTGGCCACCAACAACGAGCGGGTCATCGAAACGTTGCTGAGGAACGAGAATGCACGGATTTCGCGGATGACTCTCGAATACCTGGTCGAAGAGTCGAAGCGGGTGGACAGCTTCCGCGAGCCGTTGCTGCGGCGCGAGGACCTCGGAGCCGACCTCGCGCGGCGCATGTTCGCGTGGGTTTCCATGGCGCTGCGCCAATACATTCTCGATGCCCACGACCTCGACCCGCACGTCGTCGACGAGCTATTGGAGGCCGCCGCGGTCGAAGAGCTGCGAGCGCACCCGCCCGCAAAGAAGAAATCGGCGGAGCTGGCGGAGGCGCTCAAGCGCGAAGGCCGGGCGACGCCCGCGATGATTCTGGCGGCGCTCCGGGAAGGCGAGGTGTCGCTGTTCGTCGCGATGTTCTGCAGGGAGACCGGCCTCGGCGAAACGCTGGCGAAGCGGGTCCTGTTCGAGCCGGAAGGCGAGGGTCTCGCGATCGCCTGCCGTGCGGCCGGTTTTGGCAAGGTGGTGTTTTCGTCGATCCTGGCGCTCCGCCGGAAGATCGAAGCCCGCCCGGAGCTCGACGTGCGGGCGGAGCTCCGGCACGCGTTGGCGTTTTTCGATCATGTGCCGGAAGCCGGCGCGCGCGACGCGCTCTTGCTCTGGCGGCAGGGCTCGGATTATGGACGCGAGGTCCGCCGTCTCCGGCGCGGCCTGAAGCGGAGCCTTCGGACGGCTTCGGGCGTAGCGGCCCGGAAGCCCGCCCGCAGCGAAGCCTAACTCCCCAAGCAACGGCCGCTCACGTTAGAGAAGGTCTGAATAAGTCAATCTCGTCATTCCGGACGGCGCGAAGCGCCGAGCCGGAATCCATTCTTTTCAATATGCTGCTGGATTCCGGGTTCCGCTCGCGCGGCCCCGGAATGACGGTCCGGGGGACTTGATCAGAGGTTTCCTGGTTCTTTCTTTGTTCCAGAATGCGGGCTGTCCGACGTCACCCCCCCCGAAAAGCCGCAAATGCTTAGGAAAGTCGGACGGTGCGATCCTTGGGGAACCGGATCCGGACTGTCGTGCCGGCCCCCTGCCGGCTTTCGAGGTCGAGGCTGCCGCCGTGCAGCTCGGCCAGCCGCTTGCTCAACGGGAGTCCGATCCCGGCGCCGGCGTGAGGCCGCGTCAGCACGTCCTCGGCCTGGGCGAACGGCGACAGCACCCCGACCAGCTTGTCCGCGGCGATGCCCTGGCCCGTATCGGACACCGTGAGCTCGAAGCTGTCTTCCCCATTGAGCGCGACACCGACCGAAACGGTGCCGCCGCGCGGCGTGAACTTGATCGCATTGGAGAGCAGATTGAGAACGATCTGCTTGACCCGCACCTCGTCGGCCCGCAGCGCCGGCAGCGCCTTCGCCACGTTCGATTGAAGGACAATCCCCGAAGCCTGGGCGCGCTCTCCAACCAGGTGCAGGCAGCCCGTGACGAGGCGGGGCACGTCGACCAACCGCTCTTCGAGGGCGAGCCGGCCGGTCTCGATGCGCGAGATGTCGAGAATCTCGTTGATGAGATCGAGCAGGTGGCGTCCGGCGGCTTCGATGTCGCGAATGTACTCCCGGTAGCGGGCATGCCCGATCGGGCCGAAGGTTTCCCCCGCCAGCACCTCCGAGAATCCGATGATCGAGTTGAGCGGCGTTCGGAGCTCGTGGCTCATGGCCGCGAGGAAGTTGGTCTTCGCCCGGTTCGCGAGCTCGGCTTCCCGCATCGCGTCGGCCAAGGCCGCTTCGGTCTTCTTCTGCTCGGTGACGTCCTGCACCACGGCCAACATCAGCTCGGGGAAGCGGTCCGCCCCCGGCAGGGAACGGATCGACACGATCACGTGCGCGATGCTGCCGTCCTTGCGGATATAGCGCTTATCGAGGGATAAGCCGTCCAAATGGCCGTTGACCATACGGTTGTGCGCCATCAGGTTGCGCGAAATGTCGTCCGGATGGGTGATGTCCGACCACCGCATCTCCAGCAGCTCTTTCTTTGAATATCCGGTGATGTGGCAGAGGTGGTCGTTGACCTCGACGTAGCGCTGATCCGGCGACGCGACCGCCATGCCCACGAGCCCGAGATCGAAGTAACGGCGGAACCGCTCCTCGCTCCGCGCAAGCTCGGCTTCGGCGCGGCGGCGGTCGGTGATGTCGAGCGAAACCGTGACCACATTCGCGACCTCGCCCCGGGCGTCGCGGAGCGGGACCTTCCGGGTCAGCAGGAAGTATTGCTTGCCGAACGCGTCCGTCCACTCGCCCTCGTAGTAGGGCGTCGGCTCGCCAGTCGCCAGCACCTGTCGATCGAGGGTCTCCGTGCGCGCCCCATACTCCGCGCCGAGGATGCTCGTCGCCGACTTCCCGACCGCTCCCTCCGGGGTGACGTTGTACAAGTCCGCCTGATAGCGATTCATGAACACATAACGGCTATCGCGATCCTTGGCGCTGACCATGGCGGGCAGGGCGTCGATGACCGCCCGGAGGAGAGCCCGGCTCTCGCTCAGCGCCTGTTCGGCCGCCTTGCGCTCCGTGATGTCGGTGCGCACGAGAAAGATGCCGCCGTCGTGGGTCGGGTATTCGTGAATCTCGATCCAGCGGCCGTCGGCGTAATGCTGCTCGTGGCGCGAGGGCGCTCCGCGATGGAGTTCAAGCCGCTTTTGAATCCAGGCCTCGGCGTCTCCCATGAGCGGGTGATACAGGCTCGCGCGCGCCGAGGCCCGGGCCACTTCCTCGAAGGTCATGCCCGGTCTGATGGCCCTGTCGAGCCCGTAAACGGGATTGGCGAAGCGGCTATTGAAGAGCGTCAGCCGGTCTTCGCTGTCGAAAAGCGCCGCGCCCTCGGCCATGCTTTCCAAGGCGTCGCGGAGGCGGGCTTCGGCCGTCTTGCGCTCGGTGATGTCCTGCACGGTGCCGAAGTCGCGCAGCACTTGGCCGTCCGGGCCGCGCACGATCTCGCCGAGCGACTGGACGTGACGGACCGCGCCATTCGGGCGAACGATCCGGAACTCGAGCGCATAGCGGCCGCCCGTCTGAAAAGCGCTGTCGATCGTGGCGAGGACGCGCGTGCGGTCCTCCGGGTGGAGCGCGCGTTTGAACGTCTCGTGGCTCGCCCGCGTTCCCGAAGGCAGGTCGAGGATGCGCGCGGTCTCGTCCGACCACACGTAGCCGCCGCTCGAGATATTCCACTCCCAAGTGCCGAGATGGGCGAGCTGTTCGGCTTGCGCGAGGCGCCGCTCGCTTTCCTGATACGCGGAAGCCTGTTTCTCGCCACGCTGGATTTGGCGCAGAAGCAGGAAAATCAGCAGGGCGCTGCTCAACACGATTCCGACGAGCGGCGTCGCAAGCCGGTAGAACAGTGCATTAATCCGCTGGCGAAGATATCGGGCGCTGGAGTCCAGCATCGCGGTCGTCCCGAGATCGTGGAGGGTGTCGCCGAAAGGCGCGAGGGCCTCGCGAATCTCGTGGAGCGACCCGAAGTCGCCGTGTTGAAGGGTGCGAAGCCGGGGCTCGAGCGCCTCGATTCCCGCGAGCATGGCCTCGATTTTGGCCGGCACACCCTCGATCGTGCGCAAGAGCTCCGCCTCTTTCCCCTTCAAAATCAGCGGAAGCCGGCTCCAGAAGATTTCGAATCGCTGAATGAGCTGGTCGTGGTCGAGCGCCGGATCGCCATGGCCGTAACGCTCGACCGCATCGAGCAACCGCCAGTACTCGAGCTCGGCTTGGACGGCGATCCACGTACCCGTCGACTCGCTGGCGAAGACGATGTCGTCCCGTATCGACAGCCGGTGCAAGCCCCAAAGCATGCTTCCGGTGAGGACGAGCGCAGCCAGCCCGAGACCGACGTAGGCCCGGAACCAGGCCTGCCGCCTCATTGGACTCGCAGTTCTTTCAGCTGCCATACCATTTTCCCGCGCGTTTCCAGGCTGTGGGCCGCGGCGCCCGCCTCGAGCGGATAGATGATCCAGAGCGGCCCCCGGTCGCGCACCCGCAGCACTTTTCCGTCTTGGCGAAACGCGAGCAAGACCTCGCGCTGTTCGAAATCCGAAATTTCTTCCAATGCCTTGACGGCAAGCATCTCGCTGCCGGTGCCGATATTAATGGGTAATGTCCCGGGGTGCCATCGGGTCACCGGGCGGGTAGGGGTCAGTTTGACCGGCCTCACCCTTCGACAAGCTCAGGGTGAGGCGCGCGCGTGTCGAGGGACGAAGCATGAGAGCAAACTGACCCATTACCGCCGGGTGGCAGAAGGGGTTCCGGCGCGGCTTCGGGACCCTTATGATCTGCAGCCGGGATTTCTCTCTCCGTGCGGACCAGCCATGGAAGAAAACGCGCTCCTGACCGTTCAAGAGATGGCCGCCGCCGACGCCCAGGCCATCGCCGGCGGCATCCCGGGCCTCGATCTCATGGAAGCGGCGGGAGGCGCGGTCGTTCGCCAGATCGTTCGCCGCTGGCCGCGCCAGCCGGTCGCGGTCCTGTGCGGCCCCGGCAACAACGGCGGCGACGGATTTGTCGTCGCCCGGCTTCTTGCCGGAATGGGATGGCCGGCGCACGTGGCGCTGTTGGGCTCGCGCGAAGCCCTCAAGGGTGATGCGGCAACGAACGCCAAGCGTTGGCGCGGCGAAACCCGTCCGTTGACGGCCGACGCGCTTGGCGACTGCTGCCTCGTCGTCGATGCCCTCTTCGGCGCAGGCCTCGCCCGGCCGGTCGAAGGCGCGGCGAAAGCTGCGATCGAGACCGTTAACGCGCGCCGCCTTCACTGCGTCGCCGTCGACATCCCGAGCGGCGTCCGCGGCGACACGGGCGAGGTTTTGGGCGTGGCGCCGCAGGCCAACGTGACGGTGACGTTTTTTCGGCCGAAGCCCGGTCACTATCTGATGCCTGGACGGGTTCTGTGCGGCGAGTTCATCGTCTCCGACATCGGCATCCCGGCATCGGTGCTGCCGGGGATGTCGCCGAAGACACGCCTGAACGGCCCGGCTCTTTGGTTGTCCGCCTTGCCGTGGCCGCGGCCGGAAGGCAACAAATATAGCCGCGGCCACGCCGTCGTCGTCGGCGGACCTGAAATGACGGGCGCCGCGCGGCTCGCGGCACGGGGCGCGCGGCGGATCGGGGCCGGCCTGGTGACGATCGCATCGCCGCCCGAGGTCTTCGCGATCTACGCATCCGACACGCCGGGGACGCTGGTGGCTCCCGTCGCCGACGACGGCGCGTTCGCCCGGTTCCTCGAAGACAAGCGCAAGAATGCGGTGCTCGTCGGTCCGGGAGCCGGGATCTCGAACACGACCCGCCGCCGCGTTGCGACCGCGCTCGGGGCGGGCAGGGCGTGCGTGCTCGATGCGGGTGCGCTCACCGCCTTCGCGGACGACCCGCAAGTCTTGTTTTCGATGATCGCGGGGCCGTGCGTCCTCACGCCGCACGAGGGCGAGTTTCGCCGCCTGTTCCGGCTCGACGGCGACAAGCTCGCGCGCGCGCGCGCGGCCGCCAAGCAGTCGGGCGCGGTGGTCCTGCTCAAGGGCTTCGATACGGTGATCGCGGCTCCGGACGGGCGGGCGGTGATCGACGCGAACGCGCCACCGGACCTCGCGACGGCCGGGGCCGGCGACGTCCTTGCGGGACTTCTGCTCGGGCTGATCGCCCAGGGCATGGACCCCTTCACGGCCGCCTCGGCCGCCGTCTGGATCGAAGGAGAGGCGGCCCGCCGGTTCGGCCCAGGCCTTATTTCAGAGGACTTGCCGGAGCAGATACCTTCGGTGTTACACGCACTTAAAGAGAGGGTGGGCAAGGCTTGAATTCTCCCGACGATCTGCCGATCTTTCGGGGGTGAAAGCCCGTCAAGCAGCCATGGCACATGACCAATCTGCGAGCTTTCTCTCCCGCACGCTGAGGAACCTGCGCAGCGGATGGCGGGCGATCGCGGGCTCCGCCTATGACGCAGAGGCGGCGAGCTTCAATCCCGACCTCCCTGAGGACGACGCCGAGCGTCTTAAACGTCAAATGCAGGCGTGTCTCGACCGCCGGGGCGGCGAGGTTTCCGCGCGGGCCAAGGCGGCGGCGCTCGGCCACGTCTATCTGGCGCTTGATCCCAAGGGACGGGAAGGCTTTCTCAATATCCTGGCCGGCGCGTTCGACGTCGATCATCAGGCCGTGAAGGCGGCGGCGGAGGCGGCGGTTCAAACCGGCGATCTCGACGCGTCAAGGGCCGCCGAACAGGTGTTGCGCGAAGCGCTCACGGCGCCGCGCGTGCGTCTCCTCACGCAGTTCAATGCGCTCCCGGACGGCGTCAAGTTTCTCGCCGACATGCGGGCGGAGCTGCTCGCGCTTGCGCGCGGGGATTCGGCTTTGGAAGGGCTCGAGCGCGATCTTCGCGGTCTTCTGACGACGTGGTTCGACGTCGACTTCCTCGAGCTTCGCCGCATCAAGTGGAACTCGGCGCCCGCCGCTCTGCTTGAAAAGCTGATCGCGTACGAAGCGGTGCATGCGATCGAGAGCTGGGACGATCTTAAGAACCGGCTCGATTCCGACCGCCGCTGCTTCGCCTACTTTCACCCGCGCATGCCGCAGGAGCCGCTGATCTTCGTCGAAGTGGCGCTCGTCAAGGGCCTCGCCGGCAATGTTCAGGCCCTGCTCGACGAGAACGCCCCGGTGATCGGCCCGAACGAGGCGGACACCGCGATCTTCTATTCGATTTCGAGCGCCCAAAAGGGCCTCGCCGGCATCAGCTTCGGCAATTTCCTCATCAAGCGGGTGGTGGACCTGTTGAGGCAGGAGTTCCCGGGACTGAAGACGTTCGCCACCCTGTCGCCGATTCCGGGGTTCCGCGCATGGCTTGAGTCCTCCTTGAAGGAGGGGATGGCCGACATGCTGCTCCCGGCCGAACGGGCGGCGCTCAAGGTCGCGACCGGGGGCACGCTCGGTTCGAAGGGCGCCTTGAAGGCGCTGCTGGCCGATCCCGGCTGGCCGGACAAGCCGGCCTCGCGGGACGCGCTGCGCGCCCCTTTGATGCGGAACTGCATGCGCTATCTTCTGGAGGAGAAGTCGAAGGGCGCGCGGGCGCTCGATCCGGTCGCGCATTTCCATCTGACCAACGGTGCGCGCATCGAGCGGCTGACTTGGATGGCCGACCGGTCGCCGAAAGGGATCGAGCAGTCGGCCGGCATCATGGTCAATTATCTCTATCGTCTCGGAGAGATCGATTCGAACCATGAAGCCTATACGTCGGAGGGCAAGATCACGACCGCCGGCGCGTTTCGGATGCTGAACGCGGAATGAGCAGCGCGGACGGATTGGACGTCTTAGGCCGACCAGGGATCGACGACAGGCACGTTCAAATCCTGGAAATGGCGGGCATTGCGCGTGGCGAGCGTGCCTCGCCGGACAAGCGCGATGCCGGCGATCTGGGTGTCGCGGATGTCCACTGTTCGCCCGCTCCGCCGGCGTGCGGCGGCCAGATGGGCAGCCGCCTCGGCCGCGGATTGGTCGAACGGCAGAACGCGGCCGTCCAAGTCGCCATGCACCATTCGGGCAAAAGCGTCCTCGATCGCCGCGCGCCGCTTGCCGGGGCCAAGCAATTCGATCCCGAGCCGGATTTCCATCGTCGTGATGGCGGTCGTCCATACGGATTCCCAAGGTTGCCGGTCGAGCCAGGAGACGACGCTCGGATCGGGCGCCGTCTGCATCACGGCCGACAGCACATTGGTGTCGAGGATGATCACCGCAGACGAGGCGGGCGGACTCTCTGTCCGCGCAACTCTTCGATCTCCGTGCCGAGACCCTTGCCCGCGAAGCGTCCAGCGATTCGGCTGCCAAGCCGCACGGGCGGGCCATCGTCGTCCCGTGCCGCGACGCGCAGGATCGCGCGAACTTCGGCTTCCAGACTACGGCCGTGACGTCGCGCGCGCCGGGTGAGCAGGGCCTTCACGCTGTCTTCGAGTTTGCGGACAATCAGTTGTGCCATGAGCTCCCGCCGCCAATATGATATCATGATATCATATTGTGGCAGCCGTCAAGTTTCTCCCGGCCGGCGGCGATTCCGCACCGAGCCTGCCGTGGGGCGGCCGGCGGCGATTGACAGAGGTCACCGATCCTATAGAGTCGCGCCCCCGCCCGGGTCCGCGGTGTCCTAGCGGGCGTGGTGGAACTGGTAGACACGCAGGTCTTAGGAGCCTGTGGAGCAATCCGTGGGGGTTCAAATCCCTCCGCCCGCACCAGTTGTTCCTGTGGAACGGAATTCCCTAAACTGCGACGGTCGGCACTGACGACCGCGCCCTGGGCCGCAGGTTCGCAACACGCTGAGATCGAGGAATTGTATGCAAGTCGTTGAGACGAAGAACGAGGGGCTGCGGCGCGAATTCAAGATCGCGGTCCCCGCCCAAGAGATCGAAGAAAAAATCGCAAGCCGGCTGAACGAGCTCGCGCAAACCGCGCGTCTTCCGGGCTTCCGTCCCGGAAAGGTACCGGTATCGCTGCTCCGGAAGCGCTTCGGGCCGTCGGTGGTTGGCGAAGTGCTGGACGCGACCGTGACCGACGCCTCCCAGCGGACGATGACCGAGCGTGGCCTGCGTCCGGCGGGCACGCCCAAGGTCGAAATCACCTCATATAAAGCCGGCGGCGACCTTGAATATACGTTTGCGGTCGAGGTCATGCCGGAGATCACCCCCGTCGACTACGGCGCGCTTAAGCTCGAGCGGCTGGTCGTCAACGTCGCGGACGCGGACGTGGAGAAGACACTCGCGCGCTTGGCCGAGCAGCATAAGTCGGCCACGCCGGTCGCCGACGCTCGGGCGAGCCGGAAGGGCGACGTCGTGCTGATCGATTTCGTCGGGCGTATCGACGGCGCCGAATTTCCGGGCGGCAAGGCCGAAGGCTATGAGCTGGAGCTCGGCTCGGCGAGCTTCATTCCCGGATTCGAGGACCAGCTCGAGGGTGTGAAGGTGGGCGAGGCCCGCGACGTGAAGGTGACGTTCCCGGAAGCCTACGGGGCCGCCGAATTGGCGGGCAAGGAGGCGGTGTTCGAAGTCAAAGTGAAGGAGATCAAAGCGACCGCGCCGGCCCAGATCGACGCCGCGCTCGCGAAGAAGCTCGGATTCGAGACCCTGGACGCCCTGAAGACCGGAATCCGCGAACAGCAACAGAAAGAGTTCAAGTCGCTGTCGCGCATGCGCTTGAAGCGTTTGCTCCTCGACAGGCTTGCCGACTCCACCAAGTTCGACGTGCCGCAGGAGATGGTGGAGAACGAGTTCCAGTCCATCTGGAAGCAATTCGGTGCGCAGGCCGAAGGGGCGGCCCCCACCGAAGGCGACGCCGCCAAAGCGGACGACGCAGCCGGGAAAGAGGAAGAGAAAAAAGAGGGCGAGACTGAGGCAGAAAAGAAAGACGTGAAATCGGAGGAGGAGCAGAAAGCCGAGTTCCGCTCCATCGCCGAACGCCGCGTGCGGCTCGGTCTCGTGCTTTCGGAGGTCGGGCGTCTCAACAACATCCGGCTCTCGCAGGAAGACATCAACCGCGGGATGATGGAGGAGGCGCGCCGGCACCCTGGCCAGGAGCAGAAGGTTCTGGAGTACTATCGAAAGACACCGGAAGCCGTGCAATCGCTGACGGCCCCCTTATATGAAGACAAGGTCGTCGATTTCATCGTCGAGATGGCGTCCGTCTCCGAGAAGAAAGTGACGATCGAAGAGCTGCTGCGCGATCCCGACCAGGACGAAGGGGAAACGCCGGCGGCCGAAGGCGAGAGCGCGAAGAAGAAAAAGACAAAG
Source organism: Rhodospirillales bacterium (assembly GCA_009694195.1). GTDB lineage: Bacteria > Pseudomonadota > Alphaproteobacteria > Rhodospirillales > SHVQ01 > SHVQ01. The sequence goes on along the minus strand of SHVQ01000003.1, from coordinate 104,149 downwards.
GCGAAGAAAAAGGCGGACTAGCAGAAAGGCATACGATGGCTGACCCTGTCCAAACCTACATGAATACCCTCGTCCCCATGGTGGTGGAGCAGACCGCCCGGGGCGAGCGGGCTTACGACATCTATTCCAGGCTGCTCAAGGAGCGCATCATTTTTCTCACGGGCGCGGTCGACGACTATGTGGCCAGCCTCGTGTGCGCCCAGCTCTTGTTCCTGGAATCGGAGAATCCGAAGAAGGACATCGCCTTTTACATCAACTCGCCGGGCGGGGTCGTGACCTCCGGGCTCGCGATGTACGATACGATTCGCTACATTCGCCCCGATGTTTCGACGGTCTGCATCGGGCAGGCGGCGTCCATGGGCTCGCTGCTGCTTTGTTGCGGTGCGAAGGGCAAGCGGTACGCGCTGCCGAACTCGCGAATCATGGTACACCAGCCGTCAGGCGGCGTTCAGGGCCAGGCGACGGACATCGAGATCCAAGCGCGCGAGATTCTTTTGCTGCGGTCGCGCCTGAACCGCATTTATCAAGAACACACGGGCCAAAGTCTCGATGTGATCGAAGAGGCAGTCGAGCGCGACCGTTATATGACTCCGGAGGAAGCTAAGACTTTCGGACTGATCGACGAGGTGGTCTTCAGTCGTCCGCCGACCGAATCGGAAGCTGAAGATGCTGCGCGGGGCGATGACAAGAAGAAGGATTAATGAAGCAATAAGGTATTTCCCGTATAACCGCCACGATTCGGTCGCTGCTGTCGCCAAAGGACTCCGGACTCCGTTTTTAGGGATTGTCCGGGAGCCGCGCGAACGGCTAACATTGTTGCGGGCAAAAGGGAGTCCGGGAACGGAGCCTCGATGAGCAAATCCGCCGGCGGCGACGCGAAAAATACCCTCTACTGCTCATTCTGCGGAAAGAGCCAGCACGAGGTCCGCAAGCTCATTGCGGGCCCGACCGTGTTCATCTGCGATGAATGCGTCGAGCTGTGCATGGACATCATCCGCGAGGAGCACAAGACCAACCTCGTGAAATCGGGCGAGGGGGTGCCGACGCCGCGCGAGATCTGCGCCGTCCTCGACGACTACGTGATCGGCCAGGCCCACGCGAAGCGCGTGCTCTCCGTCGCCGTTCACAATCATTACAAGCGGCTCAACCACAGCGCCAAGAACAACGACGTGGAGCTCGCCAAGTCGAACATTCTCCTGGTCGGACCGACCGGGTCGGGGAAGACGCTGCTGGCGCAGACTTTGGCCCGCATCCTCGAAGTTCCGTTCACGATGGCGGATGCGACGACGCTGACGGAAGCCGGATACGTCGGCGAGGACGTGGAAAACATCATCCTCAAGCTCCTGCAGAACGCCGACTACAACGTCGAGCGTGCGCAGCGCGGCATCGTCTATATCGACGAAGTCGACAAGATTTCACGCAAGTCCGACAACCCCTCCATCACCCGCGACGTGTCGGGCGAAGGCGTGCAGCAGGCGTTGCTCAAGATCATGGAAGGCACGGTCGCAAGCGTGCCCCCGCAGGGCGGGCGCAAGCATCCGCAGCAGGAATTCCTGCAGGTCGACACGACCAACATCCTGTTCGTCTGCGGCGGCGCGTTCTCGGGCCTTGAAAAGATCATCTCGCGCCGGACGCATGGCACCTCCATCGGGTTCGGTGCCGACGTGCGCAGCCCCGATGAGCAGCGCTCGGGCGAAGTTCTCCGCCAGGTCGAGCCCGAGGACCTCTTGAAGTACGGCTTGATCCCGGAATTCGTCGGGCGCTTGCCGGTGATAGCGACCTTGGACGATCTCGATCAAAAGGCGCTCATCGATATCCTGACCAAGCCGAAGAACGCGCTGGTGAAGCAGTATCAGCGCCTGTTCGAGATGGAGAGCGTGCGCCTCACGTTCACCGACAGCGCGCTCGACAAGATCGCCGAGCGCGCGGTCGAGCGCAAAACCGGGGCCCGCGGGCTCCGCTCGATTATGGAATGCATCCTGCTGGAGACCATGTTCGATCTCCCCGGCCTCAACGGGGTCGAGGAGGTGGTCGTCAACCGGGAAGTGTCCGAGGAAAAGAGCAAGCCCCTCTATATCTACTCGGACCGCCGGAACGACATGGAGAGCAGCGCATGAAATATAGGTTAGCCCCTCTTGCGTAAGGGCCTGACCGACACCACATTTTGTTCGGTAGAGCATCCTATTCCGGCCCGAAACTGCCGGTCCCTTTAGCCCAGGCAAAGAGATCATGATGGCAACCTCGAGCCTTCCCACCTTTCCCGTCCTCCCGCTCCGCGACATCGTCGTCTTCCCGCACATGATCGTGCCGCTGTTCGTCGGCCGCGAAAAGTCAGTCCGCGCCCTCGAAGACGTCATGAAGGACGACAAGCAGATCCTGCTCGTCGCCCAGAAGAACGCGGCGCAGGACGACCCCACGCCGCAGGACATCTACGTTGTCGGAACCCTCGCGACGGTGCTTCAGCTCCTGAAGCTGCCGGACGGCACCGTCAAAGTGCTGGTCGAAGGCGTCAAGCGCGCCAAGATCCTCAACTTCACCCCGAACCCCGATTTCTTCCAGGCCGAGGCCGAGCTCCTCGCCGACGAGATCGCGGAGGGCCAGGAAACCGAGGCGCTTTCGCGCTCGGTCGTCTCCCAGTTCGAGCAGTACATCAAGCTCAACAAGAAGATCCCGCCGGAAGTGCTCGTCTCGATCAACCAGATCGAGGACGCGAGCAAGCTCGGCGACACGGTCGCATCCCATCTTGCGCTCAAGATCGCCGAGAAACAGGAGCTGCTGGAGACGCGCGCCATCGTCGAGCGGCTCGAGAAGGTCTACTCGTACATGGAAGCCGAGATCGGCGTTCTGCAGGTTGTGAAGAAGATTCGCAACCGCGTGAAGCGCCAGATGGAGAAGACTCAGCGCGAGTATTACCTGAACGAGCAGCTGAAGGCGATCCAGAAGGAGCTCGGCGAGACCGACGACGGGCGCGACGAGTCGGCGGAGCTCGAAGAGCGCATCAAGAAGACGAAGCTGAGCAAAGAGGCCCGCGAAAAGGCGCTTGCCGAGCTGAAGAAGCTCAAGTCCATGAGCCCGATGTCGGCCGAGGCGACCGTGGTGCGCAATTACCTCGACTGGATGCTGTCGATCCCGTGGAAGCGCCGCAGCAAGGTCAAAAAGGACCTCAAGGAAGCCAAGGCGATTCTCGACCACGACCACTACGGCCTCGAGAAGGTGAAGGAGCGCATCCTCGAGTACCTCGCGGTGCAGAACCGCACGAACAAGGTGAAGGGCCCGATCCTTTGCCTCGTCGGTCCTCCCGGCGTCGGCAAGACGTCGCTCGGAAAATCGATCGCGCGGGCGACGGGGCGTAATTTCGTCCGCATGTCGCTGGGCGGCGTGCGCGACGAGGCCGAAATCCGCGGCCACCGCCGCACCTACATCGGCTCGATGCCCGGCAAGGTCATCCAGGGCATGAAAAAGGCCAAGACGTCGAACCCGCTGTTCCTGTTGGACGAGGTCGACAAGATGGGCCACGACTGGCGCGGCGATCCCGCGTCGGCGCTGCTCGAAGTGCTGGACCCCGAACAGAACAACACTTTCAACGACCATTACCTCGAGGTCGATTACGATCTCTCCGACGTGATGTTCGTGACGACGGCGAACACGCTCAATATTCCGCCCCCGCTCCTCGACCGCATGGAGACGATCCGGCTCGCGGGCTATACCGAGGACGAGAAAGTGGAGATTGCAAAAATCCACCTGATCTCGAAGCAAGTGAAGCAGCACGGGCTCCGGGAGGGCGAGTGGTCGATCTCCGACTCCGCCATCCGCGGCCTCATCCGCTACTACACGCGCGAAGCCGGCGTCCGCAACCTGGAGCGCGAGCTCGCCAACCTCACCCGCAAGGCGGTGAAGGACATCACGATCGGCGAGACCAAGAAGATCACGATCACGTCGCGCAATCTTGGCAAGTACGCGGGCGTGCGCCGCTTCCGTTTCGGCGAGATCGAGGACGACAACCTGGTCGGCGTGACCACCGGCCTGGCGTGGACCGAGGTTGGCGGCGAGCTCCTGCAGATCGAAGCCGTCATTGTGCCGGGCAAGGGCAAGATGACGATTACCGGCAAGCTCGGCGACGTCATGACCGAATCGATCCAGGCCGCCAAGTCGTACGTGCAATCGCGGGCCGTGCAATTCGGGATCGTGCCGACGATCTTCACCAAGCGGGACATCCACGTTCACGTGCCGGAGGGCGCGACCCCGAAGGACGGCCCGTCCGCCGGCGTCGGCATGGTCACCTCGATCGTATCGGTCCTGACCGGGACGCCGGTGAAGCGCGAGGTGGCGATGACGGGCGAGATCACGCTTCGCGGCCGGGTGCTGCCGATCGGCGGGCTCAAGGAGAAATTGCTGGCGGCGCTCCGCGGCGGCATCAAGACCGTGATTATTCCGATCGACAACGAAAAAGATCTCGCCGAGATTCCGGACAACGTGAAGCGAAACCTCACGATCAAGCCGGTGAAGACGGTCGACGAGGTTCTCGAGAACGCCCTCGTCCGCGCCCTCACGCCGATCGAGTGGCGCGAAGAGGATGCGGACCGCGCGGCCCTCGAGGCGAGCCGACACGACGAGGAAGAGACGCCCGCCGATTCGGGTGGAATCGTCAAGCACTAGGCCGCGCTCGCTTTTTTCGGCCCTGCGAATCGACGCGTGCGTCGCATTTACCGCGCGCGAAGCGGCGCGCGGGTGCTTGCAATCGCTCTGTTCAATCAATCACTTATCGGAAGCTCACGCGGGGACCCGCGGAAAACTGCAATATTCCTGGGGAAAACAGGGTTTCTTCGGTTGACGCCGCTGAAAACCGCGATTTAGACTCGTGGCCGTCTTTGGATGATTTCGCGTCTGCAGCGTCGTCTGACCGACCACATCCCGAGGCGCAGGTTTACCACTCTCCAACAAAGGGGGCCCTCCATTGAATAAGAATGACCTCATCGCAGCCGTCGCCAGCAGCGCCGGTCTGTCGAAAGTCGACGCGAGCAAGGCCGTCGATGGTTTGATCGACTCCGTCACCGCCTCGCTCAAGAAGGGCAAGGAAGTTCGCCTGGTCGGATTCGGAACGTTTCACGTGACCCGCCGTTCCGCGAGCATGGGACGCAATCCGCGGACGGGCGAGCCGATCAAGATCGCCGCGTCGAACCAGCCGAAGTTCAAGGCCGGCAAAGCATTGAAAGAGGCCGTCAACTGAACCGCCGTTTGCGGTCAGGTTTTTAGAGGTCCGGCTGCCTCCGGTGCGGGGGCAGCCGGTTGTTTTTTGGGAGGACGGGCGTCGCGGCCGTCAGCCTTTCGTCACCCTGGCGCTTAAAAATCCGGGTGGCTCCTTTCCCGGGACCGGCGAACGCACGATGAAGGTCTTGTCGCGAGACCGCCAATCCCTGTATTTTCAGGCAGTTCCTGGGCGTCCGGGCGATTAGCTCAGCTGGTAGAGCGCCACGTTTACACCGTGGATGTCGGCAGTTCGAGTCTGTCATCGCCCACCACGCTTCGCCCTTACGGGCTTCGCGTGGCGCAGCCGTACGGCGCGACCGTCTCCGTGCACCTTTGAGGTGGTAACCCCTTTTTCTCCTTAGAGAATCGGGCGATTCGCGGGGGGAAGGGGGCGGCGGAGTTTCCTTGACACCCCAAGAGGGGAAGATTAGATGAACCCGGCGCACGCACGTCGCGGGCATTTCGGGGGCGTAGCTCAGTTGGTTAGAGCGCCGGCCTGTCACGCCGGAGGCCGCGGGTTCGAGTCCCGTCGCTCCCGCCATTCCTGGACCTTCGCGAGCGAGGCGTCAGCGCAAACGCCCTGTTGCGAGCGCTGGACGGGGAAGGAATGCCCGGCCATGGACGTGATGCTTCAGCAGTACCTGCCGATCCTCATTTTTCTCGGGATTGCCGCCGGGCTTTGCGGCGTGATCATGACGGCCTCCTATCTTGTGGCGCCGCAGCGCCCCGACGTCGAGAAGACATCGGCGTACGAGTGCGGGTTCGAGGCCTTCGACGACGCGCGCCACAAATTCGACGTTCGTTTTTACCTCGTGTCGATTCTCTTCATCATCTTCGACATCGAGGTCGCGTTCCTTTTCCCGTGGGCGGTAAGCCTCGGGTCGATCGGTGTTTTCGGCTTCTGGTCGATGATGATATTCCTCACGATCCTGACCATCGGATTCATCTACGAGTGGCGGAAGGGAGCATTGGAGTGGGAGTGACAACGGCAACACCGCCGGACTCCGGATTCGATCGGCGGACCATCGAGCCCATCCCGCCAGGCGCCGAGCAGGATCGTTTCCTGAAGGCGGCGACCGGCGAGCTGATGGAGAAAGGGTTCGTCGTCGCCAACCTCGACCGGCTGGTCAATTGGGCGCGGACCGGATCGCTATGGCCGATGACCTTCGGGCTCGCCTGCTGCGCGGTCGAGATGATCCACGCCTACATGCCCCGCTACGATCTCGATCGCTTCGGGGTGGTTCCGCGGCCGAGCCCGCGCCAGTCGGACGTCATCATCGTTGCCGGCACGCTCTGCAACAAAATGGCGCCCGCCTTCCGCAAGGTCTATGACCAGATGGCGGAGCCGCGCTACGTGATCTCCATGGGATCGTGCGCCAACGGCGGCGGCTATTATCACTATTCCTACTCCGTGGTGCGCGGATGCGACCGGATCGTGCCGGTGGACGTCTATGTCCCCGGCTGTCCGCCGACCGCCGAAGCCCTCGTCTACGGAATTCTCCAATTGCAGAAGAAGATCCGCCGAACGGGAACCATTCTCCGTTAGCGGCCCACCCGACAAACAATCACCGCACGCATGACCCTCGCCCTCAAGAGCCTCGGCGACACCATCGCAGCCTCGCTGCCGGGCGACGTGCTCGCGGCCGAGATCGTGCGCGACGAGCTGACGGTCCGTGTGCGCCGCGACTCGATCGTGAAGGTGCTGACGTTCCTCCGCGACAATGCCCAGTTCAAGCAGCTGATGGACGTCTGCGGGGTGGATCGGCCCGGCCGCGCGCCCCGCTTTGATGTCGTCTACCACTTGCTCAGCCTCACCCAAAACCTCCGCGTCCGCGTGAAGGTGGAAACGGACGAGCACGAACCGGTGCCTTCCGTCACCGGCGTGTTCAGCACCGCCGACTGGTTCGAGCGCGAGACGTGGGATCTGTTCGGGATTTTCTTCTCCGATCACCCGGACCTCCGCCGGATCCTGACCGACTACGGATTCGAAGGTCACCCGCTCAGGAAGGATTTTCCGCTCACCGGCTACGTCGAGCCCCGCTATGATGCGGCGCAGAAGCGGGTGGTGTACGAGCCCGTGAAGCTGACGCAGGAATTCCGCACGTTCGATTTCATGAGCCCGTGGGAAGGAATTCCCGTGCGCCTGCCGGGCGACGAGAAGGCGGACAAGCCGCCCGAGGCCAAGGGGAAGCCCTGATGGCCGAGAGCCAGATCAAGAACTTCAATCTCAACTTCGGGCCGCAGCACCCATCCGCCCACGGGGTGCTCCGCCTCGTGCTCGAGATGGACGGCGAGGTGGTCGAGCGCGCCGACCCGCACATCGGGCTCCTGCACCGCGGCACCGAGAAGCTGATCGAATACAAAACCTATCTCCAGGCGGTTCCGTACTTCGACCGGCTCGATTACGTGGCGCCGCAGAACCAGGAGCATGCCTTCGCGCTCGCCGTCGAGCGGCTGCTCGGCCTCGAAGTCCCTCCGCGCGGCCAGTACATCCGCGTGCTCTACGCCGAGATCGGGCGCATCCTCAATCACATCCTCAACGTCTGCTCCTACGCGATGGACGTCGGCGCCATGACGCCGATGCTGTGGGGCTTCGAAGAGCGCGAGCGCCTGATGGAGTTCTGCGAGCGCGTGTCGGGCGCCCGCATGCACATGGCCTATTTCCGGCCGGGCGGGGTCTCCTTGGACATGCCGGCCGGCCTCGCCGCCGACATCTATTCCTGGTGCGACCATTTCCCCCAGGTCATCGACGACATGGAGACGTTGCTCACTGAGAACCGCATTTTCAAGCAGCGCACGGTCGACATCGGGATCATCACCGCCGAGCAGGCCTTCGATTGGGGATTCACGGGTCCCAACTTGCGCGCCTGCGGCATCGCGTGGGACTTGCGCAAATCGCAGCCCTACGATGCCTACGCCAAGATGGATTTCGATATCCCGGTCGGCAAGCGAGGCGACTGCTACGACCGTTACCTCTTGCGGATGGCCGAGATGCGCGAGAGCGTGAAGATCATGCGCCAAGCCCTCGACCAGATGCCGGGCGGCCCCTGCAAGGTCGACGACCGCAAGGTCACGCCGCCGCCGCGCGAGGAGATGAAAAAGTCGATGGAGGCGCTCATCCATCACTTCAAGCTGTACACTGAGGGCTACCACGTGCCGGCCGGCGAAACCTATACCGCGGTCGAGGCGCCGAAGGGCGAGTTCGCGGTCTATCTGATCGCCGACGGCACCAATAAGCCCTATCGCTGCAAGATCCGCGCGCCCGGCTTCGCGCACCTGCAGGCGCTCGAGTTCCTGTCGAAGGGGCACATGCTGGCGGACATCGTCGCCAACATCGGCTCCATCGACATCGTGTTCGGCGAGATCGACCGATGAGCACCATTGATCCCAGATCCGTGACCGTCGGGCCGGACACGTTCCAGTTCACGCCCAAGATCGCCGAGGCGGCGATGGCGATCATCGCCAAGTACCCGCCGGCCTTCAAAGCAAGCGCCGTGATCCCGTTGCTCGATCTGGCGCAGCGCCAGAACGACGGATGGCTTCCCCGCGCGGCGATGGACTACGTCGCGGGCATGCTCGGGATGCCGCCCATCCGCGTCTACGAGGTCGCGACCTTCTACACGATGTTCATTTTGCAGCCGATCGGCAAACACCACGTCCGCGTTTGCACCAACGTTCCATGCTGGCTCGCGGGCTCCGATCGCGTGCTTGCGACCTGCCGCAAAAGCCTCGGCATCGACTTGGGCGAAACGAGCGCGGACGGGCAGTTCAGCTTGGCCGAGACCGAGTGCCTGGGGGCCTGCGTCAACGGGCCGATGATCTGGATCGGCGACGATTATTACGAGGACCTGGACAGCGAGAACACGGAGCGCATCCTCGAAACCCTGAAGAATGGCGGCACGCCCAAGCCAGGGCCGCAAAGTGGCCGCAAAAGCTGCGAGCCGCGGGGCGGCCTCACCACGTTGCTGGAGCCGGCCGCACCGGCGCCGGGCGCAAGCAAGGGAAGCGCGTGATGCTGAACGACAAGGACCGCATCTTCACGAACATCTACGGCTTCAACGATCCCGGCCTCGCCGGCGCCCGACGGCGCGGCGACTGGGACGACACGAAAGCGCTGTTGGCGCTCGGGCGCGAGAAGATCATTGCCGAGATCAAGGCGTCCAGCCTCCGCGGGCGCGGCGGGGCGGGATTCAGCACGGGCATGAAGTGGTCGTTCATGCCGAAGGAACTGGGCGAGCGGCCGCACTATCTCGTCATCAACGCGGACGAGGGCGAGCCCGGCACCTGCAAGGACCGCGAGATTCTCCGCCACGAGCCGCACAAGCTGATCGAGGGCGCGCTCATCGCGAGCTTCGCGATCGGGGCGCACGCGACCTACTGCTACGTGCGCGGCGAGTTCCGGCGCGAGGCCGAGGCCCTGCAAAAGGCCGCCGACGAAGCGCGCGCCGCCGGCCTCATCGGCAAGAACGCCTGCGGGTCGGGATGGGATTTCGAGTTCCACGTTCACCTCGGTGCCGGCGCCTACATCTGCGGCGAGGAGTCCGCTCTCCTCGAGAGCCTGGAAGGCAAGAAGGGGATGCCGCGGATGAAGCCGCCGTTCCCGGCGGCCGTCGGCCTCTACGGCTGCCCGACCACCGTCAACAACGTGGAGACGATCGCCGTCGCGCCGATCATCCTCCGTCGCGGCGCCGCGTGGTTCGCGGGCCTCGGCAAGCCCAACAACACAGGGACCAAGCTCTTCAACGTCTCCGGTCACGTGAACCAGCCGTGCACGGTCGAAGAGGAGATGGGAATCCCGCTGAAGGTGCTGATCGAGAAGCACGCGAGCGGCGTCCGCGGCGGGTGGAACAACCTGCTCGCCGTCATTCCCGGCGGCTCCTCGGTGCCGATGATCCCGCGCGCCATCTGCGAAACGGTAAACATGGATTTCGATTCGCTCCGCGAGGTGAAATCGGGGCTCGGCACCGCCGCCGTCATCGTGATGGACACATCGACCGACATCGTGAAGGTGATCGCGCGTCTCTCGAAGTTCTACATGCACGAGAGCTGCGGCCAGTGCACGCCCTGCCGCGAAGGCACGGGCTGGCTCTGGCGCATGATGGAGCGCATCGCGATCGGTGACGCCGAGCTCGGCGAGATCGATCTTTTGGATCAGGTCGGCCGCCAGATCGAGGGCCATACGATCTGCGCCCACGGCGATGCGTCGGCGTGGCCCATACAAGGACTGATCCGGCATTTCCGCCCGGAGATGGAGCGGCGGATCAAGGAACGCACCGGCGCCAACACGACGAAGGCGGCCTGAGGAGACCTGAGCGATGCCGAAGCTGACGATCGACGGCAAGCAGATCGAAGTCGAGCCGGGCCTCACCGTGCTGCAGGCGTGCGAGCTTGCCGGCAAGGAGATCCCGCGCTTCTGCTACCACGAGCGTCTTTCGATCGCGGGCAATTGCCGGATGTGCCTGGTCGGCATGGAACGCTCGCCGAAGCCCATCGCATCGTGTGCGATGCCCGTCGCCGAAGGCATGGTGATCCACACCGACACGCCCGAAGTCCGCAAGATGCGGCACGGCGTGATGGAGTTCCTCCTCCTCAACCATCCCCTCGATTGCCCGATCTGCGACCAGGGCGGCGAATGCGACCTGCAAGACCAGGCGCTCGGCTACGGCTTCGACCGCGGGCGCACGCGCGAATACCGCCGCGCGGTCAAGGACAAGTACATGGGTCCCTTGATCAAGACGATCATGACCCGCTGCATCCACTGCACGCGCTGTGTGCGTTTCGCGACCGAGATCGCGGGGGTCCCTGAGCTCGGCACGCTCGGGCGCGGCGAGCACCTGGAGATCGGCACCTACGTCGAACAGGCCGTCACCTCCGAGCTGTCGGGCAACATGATCGACATCTGCCCGGTTGGCGCGCTCACGTCGGCGCCGTACGCGTTCCAGGCCCGCTCGTGGGAGCTCGAGAAGACGGAATCGATCGATGTGCTCGACGCCGTCGGCTCCAACATCCGGGTGGACGCGCGCGGACCGGAAGTCATGCGCGTGCTGCCGCGCCTGCACGAGGACATCAACGAGGAGTGGATCTCCGACAAGACCCGCTTCGCCTATGACGGCCTCAAGCGCCAGCGGCTCGATACCCCGTATGTCAGGCGCGAGGGTAAGCTCCGGCCGGCCACCTGGCCCGAGGCGTTCGCCGCCATCGCGGCCCGCGTCGGCAAGGGCCGGGGATCGAAGATCGCGGCCGTCGCGGGCGATCTCGCGGACTGCGAATCCATGCTGGCGCTGAAGGACCTGATGACGGCGATCGGCTCGCCCCACCTGGACTGCCGGCAGGACGGCGCGGCGCTCGATCCGGCCACGCGGGCCGGGTATCTCTTCAATACCACCATCGCCGGGATCGAAGCGGCCGACGCGTGTCTCCTGATCGGGACCAATCCCCGCTTCGAAGCCTCGCTCGTGAACGCGCGGCTCCGCAAGCGCTTTCTCCGCGGCGGATTTGCCGTGGGCGCGATCGGGCCAAAGACGGACCTCACGTTCCCTTGCGAGCACCTGGGCGACGGTCCCGAGACGCTGGAGGCGATCGGCGCCCGCAAGCACCCGTTCGCCAAAGTGCTGGAGGCGGCGAAGCGGCCGATGCTCATTGTCGGTCAAGGCGCTCTCGCGCGCCCCGACGGCGCCGCAGTGCTCGCGCTCGCGCGAGAGGTCGCGGAGGCCTTCGGGATGGTCGGGCGCGATGCCGGCTGGAACGGTTTCAACGTGCTCCACACGGCCGCCGCACGGGTCGGCGGTCTCGATCTCGGGTTCGTGCCGGGACGGGGCGGCCGCGACGTCGCCGCAATCCTCGACGGCTGCTCCCGGGGCGACATCGATCTCGTCTACCTGCTCGGCGCCGATGAAATCGACATGGGCCGGCTGGGCGAGGCGTTCGTCGTCTACCAAGGGCACCACGGCGATCACGGCGCCCATCGCGCGGATGTGATCCTGCCGGGCGCCGCCTATACGGAGAAGGACGCGACCTACGTCAACACCGAGGGACGGGTCCAGCGCGCCTATCGCGCCGTGCAACCGCCGGGCGATGCCCGCGAAGACTGGGCGATCGTCCGCGCGCTCTCGGAAGCCCTCGGGATGAAACTTCCCTACGACCGGATCGCCGACGTGCGCGCGCGCATGGCCGCGGCCAATCCGGTCTTCAAGAGCGTCGGCACGGTGTCTCCCGCGCCCTGGGGCGGCTTCGGCCGCAAAGGACCCATTTCGCCCGCGCCCTTCCAGACGCCGATCGAGAACTTCTACATGACCGATCCCATCGGGCGGGCCTCGATCACCATGGCCAAGTGCACGGAGATCCTGGCGAAGCCCGCGCAACGGAAGACCGGCACCGATGGTTGAGCAGCTTTGGACCGGATTCGTCTGGCCGGCGGCCTGGATCGCGATCCAGATCGTCGCGCTCGTGGTGCCGCTGTTGCTGGCGGTCGCCTATCTCACGTATTTCGAGCGCAAGGTGATCGGCGCGATGCAGCTCCGGCGCGGGCCGAACGTCGTCGGCCCGTTCGGGCTCCTGCAGCCGATCGCCGACGGGGTGAAGCTCTTCCTCAAGGAGACGATCATCCCCTCCGGCGCCAACCGCGGCGTGTTCATGCTGGCGCCGTGCGTGACCTTCTCGCTCGCCCTCGTCGCGTGGGCGGTGATCCCGCTCGATGCCGGGATGGTGATCGCCGACATCAACGTCGGCATCCTTTATCTCTTCGCCATCTCGTCGCTCGGGGTCTACGGCATCCTGATGGCGGGATGGGCGAGCAATTCCAAGTATGCGTTCCTCGGCGCGCTCCGCTCGGCCGCCCAGATGGTGTCCTACGAAGTCTCCATGGGCTTCATCATCATCACGGTGCTGCTCTGCGCGGGCTCGCTCAACCTGAGCCAGATCGTGAAGGCGCAGGAGACCGTCTGGTTTGTGGTGCCGCTCTTCCCGATGGCCGTGATCTTCTTCGTCTCGACGCTGGCGGAGACGAACCGCCATCCGTTCGATCTGCCGGAAGCCGAAGCCGAGCTCGTGGCCGGCTACAACGTCGAATACTCGGCGATGACGTTCGCCCTCTTCTTCCTCGGCGAGTACGCCAACATGATCCTGATGTCGGCGATGACGTCGATCCTGTTTCTCGGCGGCTGGCTGCCGCCCGTCAACATGGCGCCGTTCACCTGGATCCCGGGCCCCGTGTGGTTTGCCCTCAAGATCGCGGCGATGCTCTTCATCTTCATCTGGGCGCGCGCGACCTTCCCGCGTTATCGTTACGATCAATTGATGCGGCTCGGCTGGAAGGTGTTCCTGCCGCTGTCGCTGGCAGGCGTCGCCGTCGTCGCGGGCGTGCTCGTGACGTTCGATCTCGCCCCGGTACGGCATTGACGCGAGGAGCTTGACGCATGGGTTTTATGGACCGCGCCGCCCGCACCGTGTTCCTCTCGGAGCTGGTCTCCGGCTTCGCGCTCACGCTCCGCTACATGTTCCGGCCGAAGGTGACGCTCAACTATCCCTACGAAAAGGGGCCGTTGAGCCCGCGCTTCCGCGGCGAGCACGCGCTCCGGCGCTACCCGAACGGCGAGGAGCGCTGCATCGCGTGCAAGCTCTGCGAAGCGGTGTGCCCGGCCCTCGCGATCACGATCGAGGCGGAGCCCCGCGAGGACGGGAGCCGGCGGACGACCCGCTACGATATCGACATGGTCAAGTGCATCTACTGCGGGCTCTGCGAAGAGGCTTGCCCGGTCGATGCGATCGTGGAAGGCCCGAACTTCGAATATGCGGCCGAGACCCGCGAAGAGCTTCTCTACGACAAGGACAAGCTGCTCGCGAACGGGGACCGGTGGGAGACGGAAATCGCCAAGCGGCTGGAAGCCAAGGCGCCGTACCGGTGATGACAATGAAAGGCATCGTCACCCCCGCGAAGGCGGGGGTCCAGAGCCACAGCAAGGTATTCGAAAAGTCTGGGTTCCCACTTTCGCGGGAACGACGAGTTGGGGCGGTAAGATCGCGCAATTGAGCGGTGCGGGGAAGGGACTTGAGAGGGAATCGTGATCGTTAAGGCGCTGGCGTTCTACATGTTTTCGCTGGTCGCGGTCGGTGCGGGCGTGCTCGTGATCTCGTCCCGCAACCCCGTGCACTCGGTGCTGTTCCTCATCCTCGCGTTCTTCAACGCGGCCGGCCTCTTCGTGCTCATGGGGGCCGAGTTTCTCGCCATGATCCTCGTCGTCGTCTACGTCGGCGCGGTCGCCGTGCTGTTCATGTTCGTCGTCATGATGCTCGACATCAACTTCGTCGCCTTGCGCGAGGGCTTTCTCCAATACCTGCCGCTCGGCGCCCTGGTCGGGCTCATCCTCTTGGCCGAGCTTCTCGTGATCGTCGGCGGGTGGACGTTCGCACCGTCCGCCGCCGGCGTCGGCGCTCCGCCGAGGGCGGCGATCGCGAATATCAGCAACACGCACGCGCTCGGCAAGATCCTGTATACGCATTACATTTATCTCTTCCAGGCGTCAGGCATGATCCTCCTGGTCTCCATGGTCGGCGCCATCGTGCTCACCCACCGCCGGCGCGAGGGCGTGCGCCGCCAGGACATCGGCCGCCAGCTCGCGCGCTCGGCCAAAGCCTCGATCGAGCTCAAGAAGGTCGAGCCGGGGAAGGGGATCTAATGCTCGACATCGGCCTTTCCCACTATCTGAGCGTCGCCGCGATCCTGTTCACCCTCGGGATCTTCGGCATCTTCCTCAACCGCAAGAACGTCATCATCATCCTGATGTCGGTCGAGTTGATGTTGCTCGCGGTGAACATCAACCTGGTCGCGTTCTCCGCCCATCTCTACGACCTCGTGGGACAGGTCTTCGCCATGTTCGTTCTCACGGTGGCGGCGGCCGAGGCGGCGATCGGGCTCGCCATCCTGATGGTCTACTTCCGCAACCGCGGCTCGATCGCGGTCGAAGACATCAGTTTGATGAAGGGCTGATAACCGATTCATGTTCGCAACGTGCGTCTTTCTTCCGTTGGTTGGGGCCATCATCGCGGGCGCCTTCGCGTTCGCGCGCCCGGCCGACGAGCATCAGCACCACCGGATCGACCAGGCCGCCCAGTGGGTCACCTGCGGCGCCATGCTGCTCTCCGCCCTGCTCGCCATCGTCATTTTCATCGACGTCGTCATCGGGCAGAACCCGGGCACGACCCGGCTCTTCACCTGGTTCGACTCGGGCTCCCTCGAGGTCGCCTGGGAGCTCAAGTTCGACTCCCTCACGGGCGTCATGGTTCTCGTCGTGACCACGGTCTCGGCGATGATCCACATCTACTCCGTCGGCTACATGCACCACGACCCGGGCATTCCGCGCTTCATGGCGTACTTGAGCGTGTTCACCTTCTTCATGCTGATGCTGGTGACGGCGGGAAACCTGGTGCAGCTTTTCTTCGGGTGGGAGGGAGTCGGCCTCGCGTCCTATCTGCTGATCGGGTTCTGGTACGACCGGCCGTCGGCCAACGCCGCGGCCATCAAGGCGTTCGTCGTCAACCGGGTCGGCGACTTCGGGTTCGCACTCGGAATTTTCGCCGTTTACATGCTCTTTCAGACCGTCGACTACGACACGATCTTTGCCGCCGCCGAGGGCAAGAGCCAGGCGACGCTGCACGTCTTCGGGACCGACTTCCACGCGCTCACGGTGATCTGCCTGCTTCTCTTCGTCGGCGCCATGGGCAAGTCGGCGCAGATCGGGCTCCACACCTGGCTCCCGGACGCGATGGAAGGCCCGACGCCGGTCTCCGCCCTCATCCACGCCGCGACGATGGTGACCGCCGGCGTCTTCATGGTGGCGCGCCTGTCGCCGCTCTTCGAATACTCGGACACCGCGCTTGCCGTCGTGACCGTCGTCGGCGCGACGACCGCGTTTTTCGCCGCCACGGTCGGCTGCGTGCAGAACGACATCAAGCGCGTGATCGCCTATTCCACCTGCAGCCAGCTCGGCTACATGTTCTTCGCCTGCGGCGTCTCCGCCTATTCGGCGGGCATCTTTCATCTGACGACCCATGCGTTCTTCAAGGCGCTGTTGTTCCTCGGCGCGGGCTCGGTCATTCACGCGATGTCGAACGAGCAGGACATGCGCCGGATGGGCGGCATCTGGCGCCTGATCCCGGTCACCTACGTGCTCATGTGGATCGGCTCCCTCGCGGGCGCCGGCATTCCGCCCTTCGCCGGCCATTACTCGAAGGACATCATCCTCGAAGCCGCCTATGCGGCGGGGACGGGGATCGCGGGGTACGCGTTCTCGCTCGGGATCATGACGGCGTTCCTCACCGCATTTTATTCAACGCGGCTGATCTTCATGACGTTCCACGGGGCGCCGCGCGCGGACGCGAAGGTGATGGACCACGTGCACGAAAGCCCGTGGATCATGCTCGGGCCGCTGATGCCGCTCGCGGCGGGCGCGGTGCTCGCGGGCTTGATCGCCTACGACGCGTTCGTCGGCGATTCCGCACCCCAGTTCTGGGGCGACGCGATATTCGTGCTGCCGAGCCATCCGGCGCTCGAACATGCTCACCACGTGCCGCTCGCGGTCCAGCTCGCGCCTCTCGTGATGGGCCTCGCCGGCATCGTGCTCGCCTACGTGTTCTACATGGCGAAGCCGGAGTGGCCGAATGAGCTCGCCCGCCGGTTCCACGGCCTCTATCTCTTCCTGCTCAACAAATGGTACTTCGACGAGCTCTATGACCGCCTGTTCGTGCGTCCCGCGTTCGCCCTCGGCCGCCATCTCTGGAAAACCGGCGACGGCACGCTGATCGACGGCCTCGGCCCGGACGGCATCGCCACGACGACGCTGAGGCTCGCGCGGCGCGCCGCCGCCCTTCAATCCGGCTATCTCTACCACTACGCGTTCGCGATGCTGATCGGCGTGGTCGCGTTCGTGACGTGGTATTTGATCCTGCGGGCGTGAGGACCGAGCAATGAGTCATTTTCCCGTCCTTTCGCTCCTGATCCTGCTGCCGCTGGTCGGCACCGCGTTCATCCTGACCATCCGCGGCGACGCGGAGGCCGTCGCGCGCAACACGCGAAGCGTTGCCCTCTGGACGTCGCTGATCGAGTTCGTCGTGTCGCTGTACCTCTGGATCAACTTCGATCCGGCGACGGCGTCCTTCCAGTTCGTCGAGCGGAGGGAATGGATGCCGGGGCTCGGCATCTCGTACCACCTCGGCGTCGACGGCATCTCCATGATGTTCGTGCTGCTGACCACGCTCTTGACGCCGGTCTGCGTGCTGGCGAGCTGGGAGTCCATCACCCAGCGCGTGCGCGAATACATGGTCGCGTTCCTGGTCATGGAAAGCCTGATGATCGGCATGTTCGCGGCGCTCGACATCGTCGTCTTCTACGTCTTCTTCGAAGGCGTGCTGATCCCGATGTTCCTGATCATCGGGGTCTGGGGCGGCCCGCGCCGGGTGTACGCGGCGTTCAAGTTCTTCCTCTACACGCTGCTCGGCTCCGTGCTGATGCTGCTCGCCATTCTCGCCATGTACTTCGACGCCGGCACGGCCGACATGCAGACGTTGATGGCCCACGGGTTTCCGGTCCAGATGCAATCGTGGCTCTGGCTCGCGTTCTTCGCCTCCTTCGCCGTCAAGGTGCCGATGTGGCCGGTCCACACCTGGCTCCCGGACGCCCACGTCGAGGCGCCGACGGCCGGCTCGGTCATCCTGGCGGGCGTGCTCTTGAAGTTCGGCGGCTACGGGTTCTTGCGTTTCTCGCTCCCGATGTTTCCCGACGCGACGGTGGCGTTCGCCCCGCTCATCTTCGCGCTCAGCATCGTCGCGGTTATTTACACGTCGTTCGTGGCGCTCGCCCAAGATGACATGAAGAAGCTGATCGCGTATTCGTCGGTGGCCCACATGGGATTCGTCACCGCCGGCACGTTCTCGCTGACCGTGCAGGGGATCGAAGGCGCCATCTACCAGATGCTGAGCCACGGGATCGTCTCCGCCGCGCTCTTCTTGATCGTCGGCGTCGTCTACGACCGCATGCATTCGCGCGAGATCGAGACCTACGGCGGCCTCGTTCACCGCATGCCCGTCTACGCCTTCGTGTTCATGCTGTTCATGCTGGCCTCGGTCGGTATGCCGGGCACCAGCGGGTTCGTCGGCGAGTTCCTCGTGCTGCTCGGCACCTTCCAGGTGAACACCTGGGTCTCGATGCTGGCGGCGACGGGCGTCATCCTCGGAGCCTGCTACATGCTTTATCTCTACCGCCGCGTGATCTTCGGCAAGCTCACTAAAAGCGAGCTTGCCGACATCGCGGACCTAAGCCCGCGCGAGATGGCCGTGTTCGCGCCGCTGGTCGTTCTGGTCGTCGTCATGGGCGTCTATCCGCCGCCGTTCCTGGAGGTGATGCACACTTCCGTCGCCAACCTGATCGACCAGGTGACGCAGGCGAAGCTGGCGTCGATGCCGCTTTCGATGGCCGGGCGCTAGGAGGCCGGCGATGAACAGTTTCAATTACATCGAGCTCGTGCGGCCAGCGCTGCCCGAGATTTTCCTCGCCCTCGCCGTGATGGCACTGCTTATGCTCGGCGTCTTTCAGAAAAGCGGAACCGAGGCCGCCGCCGCCGACAGCGCGCGCCTGGTGACGGGCTTGAGCGTGGTCACGCTCGTCCTCGCCGTTTTCCTGGTCGGCGTCGACGCTCGCGGCCGCGACGAAGCGTTTTGCGGCATGTTCGTCACCGACCCCTTCGCCGTCTTCTGGAAGATCCTGGTCCTGATCGGTGCCGCGCTCACCCTTGTGATGTCGGGCGATTACCTCGTCCGCAAGGGATTGGCGCGCTTCGAGTACAGCATCCTCGTCCT
Organism: Rhodospirillales bacterium; assembly: GCA_009694195.1. GTDB lineage: Bacteria > Pseudomonadota > Alphaproteobacteria > Rhodospirillales > SHVQ01 > SHVQ01. The sequence goes on along the minus strand of SHVQ01000003.1, from coordinate 85,054 downwards.
GTTCGCCACGCTCGGCATGATGATGATGATCTCGGCCAACGATCTCATCGCGCTCTATCTCGGCCTCGAGATGCAGAGCCTCTCGCTCTACGTCATCGCGGCCTTCCAGCGGGATGACGCGCGCTCCAGCGAGGCGGGGCTCAAGTATTTCGTGCTCGGCGCCGTTGCCTCGGGAATGCTGCTCTACGGAAGCTCGCTCATCTACGGGTTCTCCGGCACCACCAACTTCAACGACTTGGCCGAGCTCTTCTATGCCGGCCAGGCGCAGCCGCCCTCGATCGGCGTCATCGTCGGCCTCGTCTTCATTCTCTCGGGCCTCGCCTTTAAGGTCTCGGCCGTGCCGTTCCACATGTGGACGCCCGATGTCTACGAAGGCGCGCCGACGCCGGTGGCGGCGTTCTTCGCCGCCGCCCCGAAGCTTGCGGCCGTGGCGCTTCTGGTGCGCGTGATGATCGGGCCGTTCGGCGACCTTCTGCCCCAATGGCAGCAGATCATCGTCTTCATCTCGATTGCGTCGATGATCCTGGGCGCGTTCGCCGCCGTCAATCAGCGCAACATCAAGCGACTGATGGCCTACAGCTCGATCGGCAACGTCGGCTACGCGCTGATCGGTCTTGCCGCCGGCGACGAGACGGGGGTGAGGGGCGTTCTCATCTACATGGCGATTTATCTGTTCATGACGCTCGGCACCTTCGCCTGCATTCTCGCGATGAAGCGGGGCGACCGCATGGTCGAGGAAATCTCCGATCTCGCCGGCCTCGGGAAAACGCACCCGATGATGGCCTTGGCGCTCGCCATCTTCATGTTCTCGCTCTCGGGCATTCCCCCGCTCGCCGGGTTCTTCGGCAAGCTCTATGTGTTCCTCGCCGCGATCGAGGCGAAGCTCTATGCGCTCGCCGTCATCGGCGTGCTGTCGAGCGTGGTGGCCGCGTTCTATTACATCCGCGTCGTCAAGGTGGCCTACTTCGACGATCCCGTGCAGCCCTTGGACACTCCGGTCAACAGGTCGATCGGCGTCGTCCTGGTCCTGACAGCTACGATCGTTCTCTTCTTTTTCGCCTACCCCGGGCCCATCCTCACCGGCGCCGCGGCGGCGGCCGCGTCCCTGTTCGGCGGATGACACCGAGCCTGCCGCCCGCCTATCGCCTGGTGGCGCTGGAGACCATCGACAGCACGAACGCGGAAGCGAAGCGCCTTGCCGCGCAGGGCGAAGAGAGCGCTCCCGACGGGACGCTCGTCTGGGCGCTCGCGCAGACGGCCGGGCGGGGGCGGCGCGGGCGGCGCTGGGAGTCGCCTGAAGGCAATCTCTATTGCTCCCTGATCCTGAGGCCGGAGGTTTCGGTCGCCCGCGCGGCCGAGCTCGCCTTCGTCGCCGCGCTCGCCGTCTATGACACGATCGGCAGCCTCTGCAGCCCCGGCCAAAGCGCCGCCTGCAAGTGGCCGAACGACGTGCTGCTGAATGGGCGCAAGGTGTCCGGCATTCTTCTGGAATCCCAGTCGCGCGCCGACGGCGGCCTCGATTGGCTCGTGCTCGGCGTCGGCATCAACGTCGAGTCAGCGCCCGCGCAGGCGGAGTTCCCGGCGACCGCGCTCCACCGCGAGGGCGACACCCATATCGGCGTGGTCGACGTGCTCGAAGGTTTCGCCCGTCATTTCCTCGTCTGGACCAACCGCTGGCTCGACGACGGCTTCCGGCCGATCCGCGAGAATTGGCTGTGGCGGGCGGCCGGCAAAGGGGAGACAATCCGCGTCCGGCTCGACCGCGAAACGCTCGAGGGAACCTTCGAGGACATCGACGAACGGGGCGCGCTCGTCCTCGGTCTTCCGGGAACCGTGCGGCGCATCGCGGCCGGCGACGTGTTCTTTCCGGAGTAACGGCAGGCATGCTCTCAGCAAAGGCCATCTCTAAGCCCCTCTCCACCCCCGGGAGTGGAGAGGGTAGGGTGAGGCGGGGGCCTGTTCCCGCAAGCCCACCTCACCCGGTGCGCTTTGCGCGCCACCCTCTCCCCCCTGGCGGAGAGGGTTAAGGGACAGGTCAATGCTTCTCGCGATCGACTCAGGGAACACCAACATCGTCTTCGCCGTGTTCGACGACGCAGGCACCATCCGCGGCGAATGGCGCTCGTCCACCAGCGCCAACCGCACCGCCGACGAGTACGGCGTCTGGTTGACCCAGCTCATGCAGCTCGACGGTTTGAAGCGCGAGGACGTGACGGCCGCCATCATTGCGAGCGTGGTGCCGGCGACGTTCTTCAGCCTGAAGACCCTCTGCCGGAAATATTTCCACGCCGAGCCCCTGGTCATCGGCGAGGACGGCGTCGACCTCGGCATCAAGGTGCTGATCGACCGCCCGGAGGAAGTCGGCGCCGACCGCCTCGTCAACGCGGTGGCGGCGGGCGAGCAATTCGGGGGCCCGCTGATCGTCGTCGACTTCGGCACCGCGACCACGTTCGACATCGTGGACTCCGGCGGCAACTACGCGGGCGGCATCATCGCGCCCGGCGTCAATCTCTCGCTCGAAGCGCTCCACATGGCGGCCGCCAAGCTTCCCCGCGTCGCCATCGGCCGGCCGCGGCATGTGGTCGGCCGGAGCACCGTCGAAGCCATGCAGTCCGGCGTCTTCTGGGGCTACGTCGGCATGATCGAGGGCCTGGTGAAGCGCATCCGCGAGGAGACCGGAATCGACATGCAAGTGGTAGCGACGGGCGGCCTCGCACCGCTTTTCATGGGCGCGGTCGATTGCATCGCATCCTCCGACCCCCAACTGACGCTCAAGGGGCTTCTCGCCATCCACCGCCGCAATCGACGGACATGACCCGCGACGACGAGCTTCTGTTCCTGCCCCTGGGCGGCGCGGGCGAGATCGGCATGAACCTCAACCTCTATGGGTTCGGGCCGCCGGGCCGGCATCGCTGGCTGATGGTCGACTTGGGAGTCACGTTTTCCGACGGCGCGGCGCCGGTCGACGTGATCATGCCCGACCCGGCCTTCATCGAGGAGCGGCGCGACAAGCTGGTCGGGCTCGTGCTTACGCATGCGCACGAGGATCATCTGGGCGCCGTCCCCTACCTCTGGGAGCGCCTTCGCTGCCCGATCTACGCGACGCCGTTCACCGCCGAGGTGCTCGGCCACAAGCTTCGCGAAGCCGGCCTTGCGGATGTGCCGGTCAGGCGCGTCGCTCTCGGCAGCCGGTTCCGCATCGAGCCTTTCGACATCGAGCTGATCACGCTCACCCACTCGATCCCCGAGCCCAACGCGGTCGCCATCCGCACCCCGCTCGGCACCGTGCTGCATACCGGCGACTGGAAGTTCGACCCCGACCCGGTGGTTGGCCCGACCGCCGACGAGGCCGCCCTCCGACGCCTCGGCGACGAGGGCGTGCTCGCGATCGTCTGCGATTCGACCAACGTCTTTATGGAAGGGACGTCGGGTTCCGAGGCCGCCCTCCGGGAGTCGTTGCAGGGGATCGTCGCCGGCTGCGCGGGGCGCGTGGCGGTGACCTGTTTTGCCTCCAACGTCGCCCGTCTGGAAACGATCGCCGCCGCCGCGGCCGCCAACGGCCGCGACGTGGTCGCCGCCGGCCGCTCGCTCCGGCGGATCGAGCAGGCGGCGCGCGCGACCGGCTACATGCGGGACGTGGCGCCGTTCATCGACGAGGCCGAGGCCGGTTTCTTTCCCCGCGATCGCGTCCTGATCCTCTGCACGGGCTCGCAAGGCGAGCCGCGGGCGGCGCTGTCGCGCATCGCCACGGGCGAGCATCCGAACGTGCGCCTGGAAAAGGGCGACGCGGTCATTTTTTCCTCCCGCGTCATTCCCGGGAACGAGACCGCCATCGCCCGCCTGCAAAACGATCTGGTCCGCCTGGGCGTCCGCTTCGTCACCTGGAACGATGCGCCCGTGCACGTCTCCGGGCACCCCGCGCGGGACGAGCTGACCCACATGTATCAGCTCGCGCGCCCGCGCATCGCGATCCCCGTGCACGGCGAGCTGCGCCACTTGGTTGCCCACGCCGAGCTCGCCAGGGGCTGCCAGGTGGCCGAGGCCGTGGTGGCCGAGAACGGGGCGCTCGTGCGGCTCGGTCCCGGCCGGGCGGAGATCGTCGAGCGCGTGCACGCGGGCCGGCTCGGGGTCGACGGCGGCCGCGTCGTCCCGCTCGACGGCGAGATGCTTCGCAGCCGCGTGCGCGCCTTCTACAATGGGGTCGCTGTGGTGACGGTTGTGGTCGATGCCGACGGTCGGGTCGGCGAGACGGAGCTTTCGGCGGTGGGGTTGCTCGACGACCGGGACAAGGGGACGCGGGACGCCGCCATCGAAGCCGCGCGGGCCGCGGTCGACGACGCGCCCCCGCGCGTCCGTGCCGACGACAACCAGCTCCGCGAGGCGGTGCGGGTCGCCGTCAGGCGGGTGTTCCGGAACCGGCTGGCGAAGAAGCCGGTGACCCACGTGCATCTTGTGCGCGGCGGCGGGGACGAGGGATGATCGGACGGCTCAATCACGTGGCGATCGCGGTGCCCGATCTCCAGGCGGCGGCGGCCACCTACCGCGACATGCTGGGGGCTCGGGTCTCCGAGCCGAAGCCGATGCCGGAGCACGGCGTCACGGTCGTGCTGGTCGAGCTCCCGAACACCCGGATCGAGCTTCTGCACCCGCTCGGGACCCAGTCCCCCATCGCCAGCTTCCTCGCCAAGAACCCGGCCGGCGGCATGCATCATATCTGCTATGAGGTCGACGACATCCTGGAGACCCGCGACCGGCTGGTCGCCTCCGGCGCCCGCGTGCTCGGCGGCAACGAGCCGAAGATCGGCGCCCATGGGAAGCCGGTCATGTTTCTTCACCCGAAGGATTTTTGCGGTACGCTGATCGAGATCGAGCAGGCGTGAGGAGGGGCGATTGAGCTGGGTGACGAGCGCCGCCGTTTTCGTCATCATCTGGTGGCTGGTGCTGTTCATGGTGCTCCCGTGGGGCGTCGCGGGCGGCCTCGATGCCGCCGACGTCGCCAAGGGGCAGGACGCGGGCGCGCCCAGGAAGCCGCGGCTCTGGTTGAAGCTCGCGATCACGACGCTTGTCGCGGCCGTGCTGTTCGGCCTGTTCTACTGGGTCGCAGAATCGGGCCTCGTCTCGTTCCGGGATTGAAGCGAAGGACGGGGGATTCCCATGGCCGCCACAAAGATCATCGTCGTTTCCGGGGCCGACAGCGCCTACTTCGGCTATCTCAAGGACCTCGTGCGCTCGATCCACGCGCAGCCGGACGGGGAGGGCGTTTCCATCGGCGTTCTCGATCTCGGCCTCACGCCCGAGGAGATCGGCTGGCTTACGAAGGCCGGCGCCAAATGCCTCGATCCCGGCTGGGACTACAAGTTCTCCGACACCTCGACGCAGTTCTTCAAAGCGATGACGGCGCGGCCCCATTTGCCGAAGCACTTCCCGGGCTATGACGTCTATCTCTGGCTGGATGCCGACGCCTGGGTGCAGGACTGGGCCGCCATCGAGCTTTATCTGGAAGGCGCCCGCCGGCACGGCTTCGCGATCACGCCCGAGGTCGATCGGTCGTACCTCCCGTTCAACAAGCAGGGTCTCTATACGGAGCTTCAGTTCCGCAACTATTCGCAAAGCTTCGACGCGGAGACGGCGCGGAAGCTTTCTCCCTTTCCCGTCATCAATTGCGGGGTCTTCGCGGCGAAGGCGTCGGCGCCCCACTGGGATCTCTGGTCGAGCACGTTGGGCGAGACCTTCCAGCGCTCCGTCCATTTCTTCTCCGAGCAGACGGCGCTGAACTACATCCTGTACATGAAGGAGCTCACCGTCGCGTACCTTCCGTCCTGGTGCAACTGGCTTTGCCACCGGGCGACGCCGCTGTGCACGAACGACGGCCGCCGGCTGGTCGAGCCGGCGCTTCCCTATCGCACGCTCGGGATCGTCCACGTGACGGCCAACACCAAGGGCGCGATGTTCGACCTCGCGACCATCGGCGGCGGGACGGTGCGCCGCTCGCTGCACTTCGAGGCCGGAACGGCATCGTGAGCGGGTATTGCGACTCCGCGCCCGGCCATCCGCTGCACGGGCCCTATCACGACAACCACTACGGATTTCCACTCACCGACGAGGCGGGCCTCTTCGAACGCCTATCGCTGGAGATTTTCCAGGCCGGTCTCTCCTGGGAAATCATCCTGAAGAAGCAGCCGACAACGGCACTCGCGTTCGACGGCTTCGTCGTCGACCAGGTCGCCGGCTACCGGGCGCGCCAGATCGCCCGCCTGCTCAAGGACCCCGGGATCATCCGCAATCGCCGCAAGATCGAGGCGATCATCGAGAACGCGAAACGGCTGAAGGCAATCCGCGACAGCCACGGCGGCTTCGCCGCCTGGCTCGCCCACCACCACCCGCGCGCGAAGGACGACTGGGTCAAGCTCTTCCGCGCGACGTTCGTGTTCGTGGGGGGCGAGGTGGTGAACGAGTTTCTGATGAGCATCGGGTACCTGCCGGGAACCCACCGGGAGGACTGCCCGGTCTTCAAGCGCATCGCGCGCCTGCGCCCGCCCTGGACGCAAGTCGATCCGAAGATTTATCGGTAGCCGATGGGGCGGGTTTCATATCCGCCCGGAGACGCGCCCGCGATCGCAAAAAACAAATGGCAAGACCAGCGGGCGGTCTTGCCATGAATTTCTAGAACCGTTTGTTGTGCCCCCATTGCGGGGCGTTTTTTGCTTTATCGAAATCCTCCCAAAACAGGACCACAAGCAATCCCCAGGAGATTGAGGATGCGAAGTTTATACAGCACGGGCGGGGATGCGTCATGCGAATTCTTGATATTATCTTGGAATAACAATAAGTTACTTGCATTATATATGCCAGGAGTTGGGTGGTGGGACGATACCTATTTTTGTTCAGGCTTTATAAGGCCTAAGCAGCCATTGTTGCAGGGGGCGGACAGGCTGCGCCGCCATCCCGAGCTGGAGTAGAATGGTCGCCGACCGAAGGAGCGCCCCGATGCCGACCCGCTGGATAGCCACGCTTCTGATCGCCGCGGCCATAGCCGTGCCCGGGATTGCGTCCGCCCAGTCGGGGCAAAAAAAGACCGCCTCCACGCTCACCCTCAACAAGAAGGAATGCCAGTCGGTCATCGTGCATGCGCCCGCGGCCGACGTCGCCTACAAGCCCGGCGTCGACGTCTACGGGCGCAAGGTCGCGCCCGCCGATGCGCCGGGCAGCGTGTCGCCGATCAAAATCCCGGACGAGGTCAACATCGACATCGGCTTCAACCTGAAAGACAAGTACGGGCTCGGGACGACGGGCGCGTTCACCGGCGAATCGGTGATCGGCAAGGCGACGGTGAAGGGCGGCCGCGTCTATTACGACGGCAAGCCTCTCGACAACGGCGACCAGCAGTCCATCGCCGAAGCCTGCCGCAATACTTACGGCCCGAAGGGCGCGAAATAGAAGTCTCTGCGCGTTCGCGCGCCATTGAAGCGCCGGGGCCGTTCGCATAAAGTCTCGGCGGCCGTTCGGCGAATCGCGGGCGGCCCTTGGAGCCACGAGACGAGGGCCGCATGCGACGCTCCCAATATTTTCTGCCGACTCTGAAGGAGACGCCGGCCGAGGCGCAGATCGTCTCGCACCGGCTGATGCTGCGGGCGGGGATGGTCCGGCAATCGAGCGCCGGCATCTATTCGTGGCTTCCGCTCGGCTTCCGCGTCCTGATGAAAATCCAGCGCATCGTGGAAGAAGAGCAGGACGCGCTCGGCTGCCAGCAGATGCTGATGCCGACGATCCAGCCCGCCGACCTCTGGCGCGAAAGCGGCCGCTACGACGCCTACGGGCCGGAAATGCTGCGCATCTCCGACCGCCACAAGCGCGAGATGCTGTACGGGCCGACCAACGAGGAGCAGATCACCGATATCTTTCGTGCATCGCTCCGGAGCTACAAGGACCTGCCCAAGCTCCTCTACCACATCCAGTGGAAATTCCGCGACGAGGTGCGGCCCCGCTTCGGCATCATGCGCGGGCGCGAGTTCCTGATGAAGGACGCCTACTCGTTCGACCTCGACTACGCGGGCGCCAAGCGATCCTACAACAAGATGTTCGTCGCCTACCTGCGCACGTTCGCGCGCCTGGGCTTGCGCGCGATTCCCATGCGGGCCGAAAGCGGCCCCATCGGCGGCGACATGAGCCACGAGTTCATCATCCTCGCCGACACCGGGGAGACGGCCGTTTTCTGCCATCGCGATCTCCTTTCCATGCAGCCGCCGGGAGCCGACGTCGACTACGAAGGCGATCTGCAGCCGATCGTCGACCGCTGGACGGCGCTCTACGCGGCGACCGACGACCTGCACGATCCGGAGAAGGGGAAGGCGCTCGGAGACGCGCTCGTGACGACGCGCGGCATCGAGATCGGCCACATCTTCTATTTCGGCACCAAGTATTCGAAGCCGATGAACGCCAAGGTCACCGGGGCCGACGGCGCCGAGGTCTTCCCGGAAATGGGCTCTTACGGCATCGGCGTCTCCCGCCTCGTCGGCGGCATCATCGAGGCCTGCCACGACGACAACGGCATCATCTGGCCCGCGTCCGTGGCACCCTTTCAGGTCGGCCTGATCAGCCTCAAGGCGGACGACAAGGCCCTCTCGGACGTCTGCGAGCGACTCTACCGGGACTTGCAGGCGAACGGCGTCGACGTGCTCTACGACGACCGTGACGAACGGGCGGGAGTCAAATTCGCCGACATGGACCTGATCGGGCTCCCATGGCAGCTCGTGGTCGGCCCGCGCGGGCTCAAGGCGGGCGTGGTCGAGCTGAAAAACCGCGCCGGCGGGGAGCGCCAGGAATTGAGCCTCGAATCCGCGCTCGCTAAGCTCACGGGCTAGCCATGCTTCGAGACGGGTGCCCAGGGTCTGCGGGGAATCCCCGCAAGAGGCCCCTTGGCAACCTCCTCAGCATGAGGTTGTGTTAAAAGGTTCCTCACCCTGAGGAGCGACCGCAGGTCGCGTCTCGAAGGGTGAGAGCATTTCGAGCGAGCACGCAGACGATGTTTTCCCGCTTCGAATGGATGGTGGCGATGCGCTATCTGCGTGCGCGCCGCCAGGAAGGATTCATCTCCGTCATCGCGTGGTTCTCGCTGATCGGGATCGGGCTCGGGGTGGCGACGCTCATCATCGTGATGGCGGTGATGAACGGCTTCCGCGTCGAGCTCCTCTCCCGCATCCTCGGGCTCAACGGGCATTTGAGCGTCTACGGGAGCGCCAACCGGATCGACGATTTCGATACGGTCGCGGCCAAGGTCAGGGGCGTGAAGGGCGTCGTCGGCGTGACGCCCATCGTCGAAGGCCAGGTGATGATCACGGCCGCCGGCAACGCGCGGGGCGCGGTGGTGCGGGGTCTCCGGCGCGAAGACCTGCTGGCGCGCCCGATCGTCCGCGACAACATCCGCGCCGGCTCGCTCGACGAGTTCCAGGGCGACGACGTCGTCCTCATCGGAACCCGGCTCGCGGAACGCATGGGCGTCTCCGTCGGCGGCCAGATCAACGTCATCTCGCCGCAGGGAAGCGCGACCGCGTTCGGCACGATGCCGCGCATGCGCTCCTACCGGGTCGCCGCGACGTACCATATCGGCATGTTCGAATACGATTCCGGCTTCGTTTTCATGCCGATGGAGGCCGCCCAGCTCTACTTCAAGTTGCCGAACGCGATCACCAACGTGGAAGTGTTTGTCGACCATCCGGACGCCGCGCCCGAGGTCGGCCAACGAATCCAGCAGGCGCTTGGCCCGGGCTTCCGCATCTACGACTGGCAGCACGCCAACGCGAACTTCTTCAACGCGGTCCAGGTCGAGCGGAACGTGATGTTCCTGATCCTCACGCTCATCATCCTGGTCGCCGCCTTCAACATCGTCTCCAGCCTGATCATGCTGGTGAAGGACAAGGGCCGGGATATCGCCATTCTCCGCACCATGGGGGCGACCAAGGGCATGATCATGCGGATCTTCTTCTTGAGCGGCGCCAGCGTCGGCGTGATCGGCACCATCGCGGGCTTCGTGCTCGGGCTCGCGTTCTCCCTCAACATCGAGAGCATCCGCCAGGCGATTCAGTGGTTCATCGGAACCGAGCTGTTCGCGGCCGAGATTTATTTCCTCTCGCAGCTGCCGGCCAAGGTCGATCCCCAGGAGGTCGTCACCGTCGTCCTCATGGGGCTCTTCCTCTCGTTCCTCGCCACCATCTATCCCGCCTGGCGGGCCGCCCGCCTCGATCCGGCGGAGGCGCTCCGCTATGAGTGAGACGGTGCTCTCGCTCCGCGGCATCGTGCGCACGTTTCGCCAGGGCCGCGCGCTGCTCCAGGTGCTGAAGGGCGCTGAGCTCGATCTGCACGCAGGCGAGATGGTCGCCCTCGTCGGACCCTCGGGCGCCGGCAAATCGACGCTGCTTCACATCGCCGGTCTCTTGGAAGCGGCCGATGCGGGCGAGATCGAGATCATGGGCAAGCCGGGCATGCGGCTGAACGACGAGGCGCGCACGCGTATCCGCTGCGAGGCGCTCGGGTTCGTCTACCAATATCACCACCTGCTGCCCGAGTTTTCCGCCCTCGAGAACATCATGATTCCGCAGATCATCGCGGCGCTCGACCGGAAGGAAGCGGAGAAGCGGGCGCGCGAGCTCCTGGCCTGCATGGGCTTGACCGAGCGCGCCGACCACCGTCCGGCGCGGCTCTCCGGCGGCGAGCAGCAGCGGGTCGCGATCGCGCGCGCTCTCGCGAACGCGCCGCGTCTCATCCTTGCCGACGAGCCGACCGGCAACCTCGACCCGGCGACGGCGTCCGAGGTCTTCGACCTGCTGGTCGGGCTCGCGCGCGGGGCGGGCCTGGCGGCGCTCGTCGCCACCCACAACCCGGACATCGCGGCCCGTATGGATCGAATCGTGCGGCTCAAGGACGGCCTCCTCGTCCCGGGCTGACGCAAGGAAATTATCCTCTGAAATCGCACGTCGGGCGGTGTGGGAAGGAGTGACTCCCGGCCCGCGGCTGTGGAATCCTCCCCTCCATGCCCCACGCCCCGTTCGTCCACCTTCGCGTCCATTCGGCCTACTCGCTGCTCGAAGGGGCGATCCGCATCCCCGAGCTCGTGAAGCTCTGCCGCGATCTCGGCATGCCGGCGGTCGCCATCGCCGACACCGACAACCTGTTCGGCGCCCTCGAGTTCTCCGACTACGCGGCAAGCGCGGGCGTCCAGCCGATCGTGGGCTGCCAGCTGAGCCTCGTGCGAGCGACCGGCCACGGTCACCGGCTGTCGGAAAAGGCCATGAACGGAGCCTCGCTCCGGGCGACGGCATCCGACCCGATCGTGCTCCTCGCGCAAAGCGAGACGGGCTACCGCAACCTGCTCAAGCTTTTGAGTTTCGCCTACACGGCCGCCGAAGGGACGGGCGAGCCGCGGGTGACGGAGATGGAGCTCGCGGGCCACGCCGGCGGCCTGATCGCGCTCACCGGCGGGCCGAAGGGGCCGGTCGGGCGGCTCCTGCGCGAAGGGCAGAAGGACGCGGCCAAGGCCCTCCTGCTCGATCTCAAGGGGATGTTCCCGGGGCGCCTCTACATCGAGCTGATGCGCCACGGGCTTCCCGAAGAGGCCGCGACGGAGCCCGGCTTCGTCGCGCTCGCCTTCGCCCACGACGTGCCGCTCGTCGCCACCAACGAAGCGTTCTTCTCGACCGCCGAGATGCACGAGGCGCACGACGCGTTGATGTGCATCCGGGCGGGCGCGCATCTCGCGCAAGCGGACCGGCCGCGCCTCACGCGCGAGCACCGCTTCAAGTCGGCGGACGAGATGCGGGCGCTCTTCCAGGACATCCCCGAAGCCATCGACAACACCCTCGTGATCGCGCGCCGATGCGCCTTCATGGTCGAGAGCGTCCAGCCCATCCTGCCGCCGTTCCGGAGCGAGTCCGGCTTGAGCGAAGAGGAGGAGCTGCGCCGCCAGGCCCGGGCCGGGCTGGAAGAGCGCTTGCAAGGCTTCGTCTTCAAGGCGGGCATGACCGCTTCGGAGACGGATGCCGCCGCGCGGCCCTACCGCGAGCGCCTGGAATACGAGCTCAATACGATCCTGAAGATGGGCTACGCCGGCTACTTCCTCATCGTCGCCGATTTCATCCGCTGGGCGAAGCAGCACGGCATTCCCGTCGGGCCCGGACGCGGCTCGGGCGCGGCTTCCGTCGTGGCCTGGGGTCTCTCGATCACCGATCTCGATCCGCTCCGGTTCGGGCTCCTGTTCGAGCGCTTCCTCAACCCCGAGCGCATCTCGATGCCGGACTTCGACGTCGACTTCTGCCAGGAGCGGCGGGACGAAGTCATCCGCTACGTCCAGGAGAAGTACGGCGCCGCGCAGGTGGCGCAGATCATCACGTTCGGAAAGCTGCAGGCACGCGCCGTGTTGCGCGACGTCGGCCGGGTGATGGGCATTCCTTACGGATATGTCGACAAGATCTGCAAGCTCGTCCCCAACAATCCCGCCAATCCGGTCACTCTCGACCAGGCGATCGAGGGCGAGCCCCAGCTCCAGAGCATGATGGAGGCCGATCCTGAGATCGAGCGCCTGATGGGCATTGCCCGCAAGCTCGAAGGGCTCTACCGCCACGCCTCCACCCACGCGGCCGGCATCGTCATCGGCGACCGGCCGCTGGACGAGCTGATCCCGCTCTACCGCGACCCGCGGTCCAACATGCTGGTGACCGGCTTCAGCATGAAGTACGTGGAGCTCGCAGGGCTCGTGAAGTTTGACTTCCTCGGCTTGAAGACGCTGACGGTGCTGGCCAAGGCCGAGGCGCTGGTGCGGGTGCGGGGCACGCCGCTCGACATCGCGCGGCTTCCCTTGGACGACCGCCCGACTTTCGAGATGATCGGGCACGGCGATACCACGGGCGTGTTCCAGCTGGAAAGCTCGGGCATGCGGGATTCTCTTCGCAGCATGAAGCCCGACCAGTTCGAGGACATCATCGCCATGGTCGCGCTCTACCGGCCGGGCCCGATGGACAACATCCCGAGCTACATTCGGCGCAAGCATGGCCGCGAAAAGCCGGATTACCTGTATCCCACCCTCGAAGGCATCCTGAAGGAGACGTTCGGCATCATCATCTACCAGGAACAGGTGATGCAGATCGCCCAGGTGCTCTCCGGCTATTCGCTCGGCAGCGCCGACATCCTCCGGCGTGCCATGGGCAAGAAGATCAAGTCCGAGATGGCGCAGCAGCAGGAGACCTTCGTCGAGGGCGCGAAGGCGCGCGGCGTCCCCGCGAGCAAGGCCTCCGACATCTTCGAGCTGGTCGCCAAGTTCGCGGGCTACGGCTTCGTCAAGAGTCACGCGACGGGCTACGCCCTCATCGCCTACCAGACCGCATACATGAAGGCCAATTATCCGGTCGAGTTCTTCGCCGCCTCCATGACCTTCGATCTCGGCAACACCGACAAGCTCAACATCTTCCGCCAGGAGCTCGGTCGACTCGGCATCGCGCTGAAGCCGCCGGACATCAACGCGTCCGGCGCCGAGTTCACGGTCGAGCGCGATCCGAAGGCCGGCAAGGGCGCGATCCGCTACGCGCTCGCCGCCATCCGCAACGTGGGCAAAGGGGCGATGGAAGCGATCGTCGCCGAGCGCGAAAAAAACGGGCCGTTCAAAAACCTTGCCGACTTCGCGCGCCGCATCGATCCCCACCACGTCAACAAGCGCCAGGTCGAAAACCTGGTGCGCGCGGGCGCCTTCGACGTCCTCAACCCCAACCGCCGGCAAACCTTCGAGGGCACCGAGAGCATCCTCCGCCACGCGAGCGCCGAGACCCACGACCGCGCCAGCAGCCAGATGGGCCTTTTCGGCGGCGGCGGCAGCGCGCCCGACGTCCGGCTCAACCTGCCGGCGGTGGCGGATTGGGCGCCGATGGACCGCCTGAAAGAGGAATTCGATGCGATCGGCTTCTATCTTTCGGCCCACCCGCTGGACGCGTTCGCGAAGGCGCTCCGCCGCCTCAAGGTGAAGCGCATCGCCGACGTGCTGGCGGAAGGCGAGGGGGGCGCGGTCAAGCTCGCCGGCACCGTCATCGGCAAGAAGGAGCGCACGTCCCAGAAGGGCAGCCGTTACGCCTTCGTTCAGCTCTCCGACACGTCGGGCGTGTTCGAAGTGACCGTGTTCGCGGAACAGCTCGCCCAAGCGCGGGAATACTTGGAAATAGGCAACTCGCTCCTGATCCGGGCGACGGCGCAGTTCGAGGGCGAGAGCGTCCGCTTCACGACGCAAGGGCTGGAGCCGCTCGCCGCCAAGGCGGCCGATGCGGCGCCGGGCCTGCTCGTGTTCGTGGGCTCCGTCGACCCGCTGCGTCCGTTGCGCGAGGTCCTGCAGCAGCAAGGGCGCGGCAGCGGCCCCGTGCGCATCGTCTCCCGCCTCGCCGATCAGACGGAGGTCGAGATCGGCCTCCCCGGCGGCTACGCCATCTCGCCCGCCGTCATGAAGGCGGTCAAAGGCATCCCCGGCATCCTCGACGTGCAGGAGATTTGACGATCCTTCATCGTCATGCGCGGGCTTGACCCGCGCATCCATGGCCTCAAAGACGTGGATGCCCGGCACGAGGCCGGGCATGACGGCAAAGCGAAAGGCTAACTTTCCGGATACGAAATCTCGATCACCTGGATCGGCTCGGGGCCGGCGGGCGTGCGGACCTCGACGGTGTCGCCCTCGTAGGCCTTCAGGAGGGCGCGGGCGACCGGCGAAATCCAGCTGATCTCGCCCTGTTCGAGGCGCGTCTCGTCGACACCGACGATGCGCACGGTTTTCTCCGACCCGCGGGAATCCGCATAGCGGACGGTGGCGCCGAAGAACACCTGGTCGCGGTTCTTCTGCCGGTTGGGATCGACGGGCACCGCGATCTCCAGGCGCTTCCGGATGTGCCGGATGCGGCGGTCGATCTCGCGCAGGCGCTTCTTGCCGTAGATGTAGTCGCCGTTCTCCGAGCGGTCGCCGTTGCCGGCCGCCCAGGACACGGTTTCGACGACCTTTGCCCGCTCCTGGATCAGCCGGTCGAGCGCTTCCTGCAGGCGCGCGAGGCCCGCGGGCGTGATGTAGTTCTTGAGCCCGGGCGGGAGCGGCTCCGGCGCGTCCGCATCGTCGTCCTCGGTCTCGCGTTCCTTGGTGAAGGCCTTGCTCATGGGGTCTTCACGCGGCGCTCGGCAATCGCTTTACTGCGATCCGATCCGCCTTCTTCATCGCCTGAGCCAAATCGTAGGCCGCCTGAAGCCGGACCCACGTCTCCGCGCCCCCGCCGAACGCTTTGTCCAGCCGGATCGCCATCTCAGCCGAAATGCCGGCGTGGCCGTTCACGATATCGGAAAGTTGTTTGCGGCTGACACCGAGCGCCTTGGCACCCTCTGTCACGCTGAGTCCGAGCGGCTCCAGGCAATCATGCCGAACCGACAGTCCCGGATGCGGAGGGTTTTTCATCGACATGGCCTTTCTCCTAGTGATAGTCGATCAAATCCACGTCCCGCGCATTGCCGGCCTCGAATCGAAAGACGAGGCGTAAGTTACCGGAAACCGAGACCGCCCAATACCCGGCAAGATCGCCTTTCAGCGGGTGCAGCCGGAAACCGGGCAAATCCATGTTGCGGACTTCCGAAGCTTCCTCCAAACGGGCAAGTATGCGCGCGATCTTGTCCGCGTAGGCGACAGGCAACTTCCTGCGATCTCCGTTTTCAAAAAGGAGCCGCAGGCCCTTGTGACGAAACGTCTGGATCATTGAGGATGTAACCTATCACCTCTCACTTTACAAGAGGAGGGGCCGAGACTCTAACGAATGCCCGATTCTCCTTGCATTTCCGGCCGCTTGGGCCTAATTCTGCCGCGCTAAATTCACACGCGGGCGTGCGGCCTTCCGGGATGAGCCGGGGAGTCGCTCCGGTGTCCGGCCCCTCGCTGAACCTTGGGAACCGGACTTTTGGGCCCGCGGCGGACCAACCGGAGAAGGAAACCATGGCGCTCCCCACGTTTACCATGCGCCAGCTCTTGGAAGCTGGCATCCATTTCGGCCACCACACCCGGCGGTGGAACCCGAAGATGCAGCCCTATCTGTTCGGGATCCGCAACGGCATCCACATCATCGATCTCGAAAAGACCGTGCCCTTGCTGCACCAGGCCATGCGCGCGGTGCGCGACATCGTGGCGGGCGGCGGCCGCGTGCTCTTCGTCGGCACCAAGCGGCAGGCCGCGGATAAGATCGCGGACGCAGCCAAGCGCTGCGGCCAGTTCTACGTCAACCACCGCTGGCTCGGCGGGATGCTCACCAACTGGCGGACGATCTCGCAGTCGATCAAGCGGCTCCGCGTATTGGAGGAGCAGTTGAGCGGCGAGGGCGCGGGCCTGACCAAGAAGGAGATGCTCGGCCTCGACCGCGAGCGCACCAAGCTCGAGCGCGCGCTCGGCGGCATCAAGGAAATGGGCGGCCTCCCGGACGTCCTGATCGTCATCGACACGAACAAGGAAGCGATCGCCGTCGCCGAGGCGAACACGCTTGGAATTCCCGTGGTCGCCGTCCTCGATTCCAACAGCGATCCCGAGCACATCGCCTATCCGGTCCCCGGCAACGACGACGCGCTCCGCGCCATCGCCATGTATTGCGATCTGATGTCCGGCGCCGTGCTGGACGGCATTCAGGCCGAGATGCAGGCGTCCGGCGCCGACATCGGCGCTTCCGCCGGCGGCCCGGTCGAGAACGTTCCGAAGGCCGCCGACGAGGGGCCTGCCGCCGAGGCGACACCCTCGGCCTAGAACGCATTGGCGGCTCGCATGGGCCGCCTCAAAAAAACGGTCGAACAAGCGGTTACACCGCACAATTGGGGTTGAGGTTTAAGATGGCCGAAATCACGTCCGCCCTCGTCAAAGAGCTGCGCGACAAGACCGGCGCCGGCATGATGGATTGCAAGAAGGCGCTGACCGAGTCCGGCGGCGCGCTCGAAAGAGCGGTCGACTGGCTGCGGACCAAAGGCCTCGCGACGGCGGCGAAAAAGGCGGGCCGGATAGCGTCGGAAGGCTTGGTCGCGGTCGCCGTGAAGGGGAGCCGCGGCGCCCTCGTCGAAGTGAACGCCGAAACGGATTTCGTCGGCCGCAATGAAGCCTTCCAGGCGTTCGTCCGTGACGTGGCGCACGTCGCGCTCGCGGCCGGCGCCGATGTCGACAAGATCAAGGCGGCCCCGTATCCGGGGACCGGGCGGAGCGCCGGCGAGCAGCTCACGCACCTGATCGCCACCATCGGCGAGAACATGAACCTCCGGCGGGCGTCCGTGATCTCGGTCGACAAGGGCGCGATCGCGTCCTACATGCACAGCGCGCTTGCCCCCGGCATCGGCAAGATCGGGGTGCTCGTGGCGCTCGAGTCCGCGGCGGATCCGAAGAAACTGGAGACGCTCGGAAAGCAGATCGCCATGCACGTGGCGGCCGCGCGACCCGAATCGGTGTCCAAGGACGACCTCGATCCGGCTTCCATCGAGCGGGAGCGCAACGTGCTCGCCGAACAGGCCCGGAGCAGCGGCAAGCCCCCGGAAATCATCGCCAAGATGGTGGAGGGCCGGCTCCGCAAGTTTTACGAGGAGGTCTGTCTGGTCGACCAGACGTACGCCATCGACGGCGAGAGCAAGGTCGGTGCCGTGCTCCAGAAGGCCGCGAAGGAGCTCGGCGCGCCCGTGAACGTGAAAGCCTTCGCCGTCTTCAAGCTCGGCGAGGGGATCGAAAAAGCGCAAAAGGATTTCGCGTCCGAGGTCGCGGCGGCGCGCGGCGCCTGACGGCGCGGCTCGGATCCTGAGATTCGTTCACAGGCGTTTTCGCTCGGTTCCGGGACTCGTCGTTGCGCGACCCGGTCGCTTCCGGAATTTCCTCAATTCGATTTATTTTTCAGAAGGTTAGAGGGTTCTTTTCGACGCCTGGAAAAATCGCGGCTGTGGCAAAAGGCGATCGTGTATGATCGACGCCGCTTCCGCCAAAACGTCATCATTGCGCGTCATTCAATAAGATTTCGGGGCTCGGCCCATGCCGTCCACACCCAAGTACAAGCGCGTCCTCTTGAAACTCTCGGGGGAGGCGCTGATGGGGGCGCGCGAGTCCGGGTTCGATTTCCAAGTCCTCGAGCGCATTGCCGCCGACATCGTCAAAGTCCACAAGCTCGGCGTGCAGGTCTGCCTGGTCATCGGCGCCGGCAACGTTTTCCGCGGCCTCGAGGGCACGGCGTCGGGAATCGAGCGGACGACCGGCGACTACATGGGCATGCTGGCGACCGTGATCAATGCGCTTGCCCTGCAAAGCGTTGTCGAGTCCAAGGGCGTGCAGACCCGGGTGCAGTCCGCGATCCCGATGACCAACGTGTGCGAGCCGTACATCCGGCGGCGGGCCATTCGCCACATGGAAAAAGGCCGGATCGTGATCTTTGCGGCCGGGACCGGCAACCCGTTCTTCACGACGGACACGGCCGCCGCCTTGCGCGCGGCGGAGATGGGGTGCAAGGCGCTGTTCAAGGGCACCCAGGTCGACGGGGTCTATAGTGCCGACCCGAAAAAGGTGAAGAACGCCAAGCGTTTTGATAGGCTAACCTACCATGAGGTCCTGACCCGCGACCTCAAGGTGATGGACGCGTCCGCCATTTCGCTGGCGCGCGAGAACAAGGTTCCGATCGTCGTGTTTTCCATTCAGAAGCCGGGAGCTTTCGTCGATGTCGTCAGTGGCAAGGGTCGCTTCACCGTCGTCGGCGGGGGTTGAGAAAGGCGAGGAGAGGGGAACGTGGCCAAGGCCGACATCAACGTCCTGAAAAAAGACCTGCTGCGCCGCATGGAGGGCGCTTTTGAGGTTCTGCAGAAAGAGTTCGGCGGCCTCCGCACCGGGCGGGCGTCGGCGAACCTGCTCGAGCCGATCATGGTGGAGGCGTACGGCTCAACTCTGCCGCTCAACCAGGTCGGCACCATCGGGGTGCCGGAGCCGCGTCTGCTGACGGTCCAGGTTTGGGACAAGGCCAACGTCAAGGGGGTCGAACGGGCGATCCGCGAA
Source organism: Rhodospirillales bacterium (assembly GCA_009694195.1). Taxonomy (GTDB): domain Bacteria; phylum Pseudomonadota; class Alphaproteobacteria; order Rhodospirillales; family SHVQ01; genus SHVQ01. The sequence continues at coordinate 66,009 of SHVQ01000003.1, read as the reverse complement.
GCCAATCTCGGAGTCAACCCGATGTCGGAAGGCCAGCTGATCCGGGTTCCGATCCCGTCGCTGACGGAGGAGCGCCGCAAGGAGCTCGCCAAGATCGCCCACAAGTATGCGGAAGAGGCGCGCGTCCACGTGCGCAACGTGCGCCGCCACGGCATGGACGAACTGAAGAAATGGGAAAAGGACCACGAGATCTCCGAAGATCAGCATCGGGAGCATTCGAAGTCCGTCCAGGACATGACGGACTCCCACATCAAGAAGATCGACGCCGTGCTGGCGAAGAAAGAACAGGAGATCATGCAGGTCTGACCGCATGGAAACCGTGTCGCTGACAAGTCCCGACCTTCGGTCGCCGCCGGTCCATGTCGCCATCATCATGGACGGCAACGGGCGCTGGGCGAACGCGCGCGGGCTGCCCCGCACGGCGGGCCACCGGCGCGGCGCGGACTCGGCGAAGACGGCCGTGCGGAGCGCGATCGAGGCGGGGGTGTCGTACCTCACGCTGTACGGATTCTCGTCGGAGAACTGGAACCGGCCGAGCGACGAGATCAACGATCTCATGGGGCTCCTTCGGTACTATCTGCGGAGCGAGATCGCGGCGCTCCACGAGGCCGGCGTCCGCCTCCGGGTGATCGGCGACCGCCAGCGTCTCGACCCCGATATCGTGGCGCTCATCGAGCAGGCCGAGCGGCGGACGTCCGGCAACAAGACGCTCAACCTCATCGTCGCGTTCAGCTACGGCGGGCGGACGGAGATCGTGACCGCGGCGCGCAAGCTGGCCGAGGACGTGCGGGACGGCCGCCGGCGGCCGGACGAGATCGACGAGCAGGCCTTCGCCGACCACCTGTTCACGGCCGGGATTCCGGATCCCGATCTGTTGATCCGCACGAGCGGCGAAAAACGGATCAGCAACTTCCTCCTGTGGCAGCTGGCCTATGCCGAGTTCATTTTCCTCGAGACCTATTGGCCGGATTTCGCGAAGCAGGACTTCGATCAGGCGATCAGGGAGTACCAGGGGCGTGAAAGGCGTTATGGCGGCGCCGCAAGTTGACGTTCGCCCGGGAGGCTTGAGCCAAAGGCTCGTCTCGGCGATCGTGCTGATCCCGCCGGTTTTGGCGGCCGTCTACTTCGGCTCGCCCTATTTCGAGCTCATGGTCCTCGCGGGCGCGGCCGTGCTCGCCTGGGAATGGAGGCGGCTTTGCAGCGTGAAGCCCGACAATCGTGCGATCTGGCGTCTCGCCGGGGCTCTCGCGATCGTGTTGCCGTGCCTCGCGTTGCTGTGGCTGCGTCAAGGCCCCGGCGGCCGCGAGGCGATCCTGTGGCTCTTTCTCGTCGTCTGGGCCGCCGACACGGGCGCTTACGCGACCGGCCGGGCGCTCGGGGGACCCAAGCTCGCGCCGTCGATCAGCCCGGCCAAGACGTGGGCGGGGCTGCTGGGCGCCATCGTCGCGGCGGGCCTCGCAGGCGTTGCCGCGGCGATGCTGCTGAGCGGCGGGTCCGCGAACCGGGCCTTCGCGCTCGGGGCCGTGCTCGGCGCCGTTTCCCAGATGGGCGACCTCGCCGAATCATGGGCGAAACGCAAGTTCGGGGTCAAGGATGCGAGCAGGCTGATCCCCGGCCACGGTGGCCTCATGGATCGCATCGACGGGCTTTTTGCGGCGGCGTTGGCCGTGGCCGTCGTCGAGATAGCGGCAGGATGGACTGGCAGGGAGCGCGTTCTCGCATGGTTGTAATTCCGGCAAAACTCAAGCCAAAGGCGGCCGCGAAACGGGTGACGGTGCTGGGGTCGACCGGATCGGTCGGCTGCAACACGCTCGATCTCGTCCGCCATCACCGGGATGCGTTCGTGGTCGAAGCGATAACGGCGAACCGAAACGTCGCATTGCTGGCGCGCCAAGCGCTGGAATTCCGCCCGGCGGTGGCGGTGGTTGCCGACCCGACGCGCTATGCGGCGCTTCGCGAAGCGCTTTCCGGGAGCGGCATCGAGGTCGCCGCCGGCCCCAATGCGGTGGTCGAAGCGGCGGGCCGTCCGGTGGATTTCGTCATGGCCTCCATCGTCGGGGCGGCCGGCTTGCAGCCGACCTTGTCGGCGGTCCGGCGCGGCACCACGGTGGGACTTGCCAACAAGGAGTGCCTGGTCTGCGCGGGCGACCTCATGGTCGCCGAGGTGCGGGCCCACGGCGCGACGCTGCTGCCCGTCGATTCCGAGCACAGCGCCATTTTCCAGGTCTTCGATTTCGAGCGCCCGGAGAAAGTCGACCGCATCATTCTGACCGCGTCGGGCGGCCCCTTCCGCACGAAGAGCCTGGACGAGATGCGGCGGGTGACGACCGCCGAGGCCGTGGCCCATCCGAATTGGGACATGGGGGCCAAGATTTCGGTCGATTCGGCGACCATGATGAACAAGGGCCTTGAGTTGATCGAGGCGTATCATCTGTTCCCGGTCGGCGAGCATCAGATCGATATTCTTGTGCATCCTCAATCAGTTATTCACAGTCTTGTATCCTATATCGACGGTTCGGTCCTGGCCCAGTTGGGCGCCCCGGACATGCGGACGCCGATCGGCTACGCGCTCGCGTGGCCGGACCGAATCGCTACGCCGGCGCCCCGGCTCGCGCTGGAGGAGATCGGCACGCTCACCTTCGAATGCCCTGATCCCATACGGTTTCCTGCCCTCAGGCTGGCCCGGCACGCCCTCAAAGAGGGTGGCGCGGCGCCGACCTATCTGAATGCGGCGAACGAAGTGGCTGTGCAACAATTCCTCGAAGACCGCATCGGATTCCTTGACATTGCGCGCGTAGTAGAAGGAACCCTGGAGCGCGCGCCCAGAGTTTCCTTGCGAAATCTGGATGATGTCGCCGATGCCGACGTCCTTGCTCGCAGACTCGCTGAAGAATTGGTTGCCGTGACGCCTCAGTTCTCTTAAGTCATGGCGTCAGGCCCGCATCACTGCCATCCGTCCCAACGGGAAAGAGGCCAATGAGTTTTCTTGGGTTTACCTGGTACTATATCATCCTATTCCTCGTCGTTCTGACGGTTCTCGTCTACGTCCACGAGTGGGGCCACTACTGGGTTGCCCGGCGGAACAAGGTTCGCGTCGAGGTCTTTTCGATCGGCTTCGGGCCGGAGATCTGGGGCTGGACCGACCGCTCGGGAACGCGCTGGAAAATCAGCTCCATTCCGCTCGGGGGCTACGTCAAGATGTTCGGCGAGACGAGCGGGCCCGGGGCCGAGCTCGTCGCGATGACGCCCGAAGAGCAGGCCGTCTCGTTTCAGCACAAGGGGCTCGGTCAACGGGCGGCGATCGTTGCCGCCGGTCCGATCGCCAATCTTTTGTTCGCGATCGTGATTTTTGCGTGCGTGGCCGGCTTCGTCGGGATCCCCGTCCCGCTTGCGGGCGTCGGGCACATTCTGCCGGGAAGCGCGGCCGAGGCTGCCGGCCTTAAATCCGGCGACACCATCCTTGCGATCAACGGCGACCCCGTGCATCGGTTCGAGGACCTCCGGCGGGTGGTGAGCGCGAGCCCCGGCGTGCCGTTGAAGCTCGGCGTGCGCCGTCAGGGTCAGGAGATCACCGTCTCCGCGACGCCGGAAGCGAAAGTGGATACCGACGAGTCCGGCAAGGAAGTCCAGGTCGGCCGGCTTGGCATCGCCCCCGATCCCAATCAGGCCATGTTCGAGCGCCAGAATCCGGCCATGGCGGTGTGGATCGGTATCGAGCGGACGTTCGTGATGATGGCCAACATCGTGCATTACCTCGGCCAGCTCGTGACCGGCGCCGGCTCGGCCGATCAGCTCGGCGGCCCGATCCGCATCGCCCAGATGTCGGGCGACATGGCGCAAGGCGGGGTCGTCAATCTGCTGATTTTCATCGCCGCCCTGTCGGTAAATCTGGGCCTGATCAACCTCTTGCCCGTGCCTATGCTGGACGGCGGTCACCTTGTCTTCTACCTCGCCGAGCTCGTGCGGGGGCGGCCGGTGGGCGCCAAAGTACAAGAATACAGTTTTAGGTTTGGGCTGATTCTGGTACTGCTTCTAATGGTTTATGCTACTTGGAACGATTTGAAGCACCTTCGGATCATCGAGTTCATACGCGGTCTCGTCACATAAAAACCGGTCGCGTAAGCTCGTTGACCGAGAATCACGCCTGGGGAGCATGGCTCGTCTTACGGCGCTAATCCTCGTGGTAGTCATGTCCTGGTTGCCGCTCCGCGAGGCGGCGGCGCAAGCGCCGCGTCCGGCGGCCGGCGGCACCATCCAGGAAATCACCGTCGACGGCATGCAGCGGATCGAGCCGGGGACGATCCGCTCGTACCTGCTCGTCCAGGAGGGTGACGCATTCGACGCGGCGCGGATCGACCGTTCGCTGAAGAGCCTCTTCGCGACCGGGCTTTTCGCCGACGTGGTGATCCAGCGGCAAGGCAACCGTTTGCTGGTCACGGTGGTCGAAAACCCGGTGATCAATCGCGTTGCCTTCGAGGGCAACAAGAAGCTCGAAGACGATGTGTTGCGGGCCGAAATCGGGCTCAAGCCACGCGTGATCTACACCCGCACCAAGGTTCAGAGCGACGTGAAGCGGATCCTGACGCTCTATCGCCGGAGCGGCCGGTTTGCCGCCACCGTCGAGCCGAAGGTCATCCAGCTGCCGCAGAACCGCGTGGATTTGGTCTTCGAGGTCAACGAAGGCGACCAGACCGAGATTCGCAACATCCGGTTCGTCGGCAATCGGGCCTTCAAGGATTCGCGCCTGCGCGAGGTCATCCGAACGAAGGAGTCGCGGTGGTGGCGATTCCTGACCGCCGATGACGTTTACGACCCCGACCGGCTTACGCTCGATCGCGAGCTTCTCCGGCGGTTCTATCTCAACCGCGGCTACGCCGACTTCCGCGTGGTCTCCGCGGTTGCCGAGCTCACGCCCGACCGCCGCGACTTCTTCGTCACGTTTACCGTCGATGAAGGCGGCGTTTACAAGTTCGGGGCCATCGATATCGAGGCCCGCCTTCGCGACCTCCAGCCGCAGGGTCTGCTCAAGAAGGTCGAGATCGAGAAAGGCGGGACCTATTCCTCCGACCAGATCGATCAAACCGTCGACCTCCTGTCGATCGAGGTCGGCACGCTCGGTTACGCGTTCGTCGACGTACGCCCGCGCATCAACCGGAACCGCGAAACGCGCACGATCGACGTGACCTTCGAGATCAACGAGGGACCCCGGGTTTTCGTCGAACGCATCGACATCATCGGCAACGTCCGCACGCTCGACAGGGTCATCCGGCGCGAGTTCAAGCTGGTCGAGGGCGACGCCTTTAACGCGGCGAAACTCAGGCGATCGCGCACGCGTATTCAAAACCTCGACTACTTCGAGAAGGTCATCGTCGACCGCCAGCCCGGCAGCGCGCCCGACAAGACGGTCCTCCGAACCGAAGTGCAGGAAAAATCGACCGGCTCCATCAGCATCGGCGCCGGGTTCTCGACCCTGCACGGGCCCTTGGGCGATGTCACGCTGCGCGAAAAGAACTTCCTCGGGAAGGGGCAGGACATCAGGGCCGGCGCGAAGATCGCGGCGAAGCGAAGCGAGGTCGATTTCTCGTTTACCGAGCCCTACTTCATGGACCGCGAAGTGGCGGCCGGCGTCGATATCTTCCGGGTGACGCAGGACAACCAGGACTTCGCCTCTTTCGATTCCAAGACCACCGGCGGCGCGCTACGGGCCGGATACCCGCTGTCGGAGGATTTGCGCCAGAGCTTCAAGTACACGGTGAAGCAGCAGACGGTGGAAGACGTCAAGGCCAGCGCGTCCCGCTTCATTCGAGAAGCCGAGGGAACCACGTTTCTTTCCGAAATCTCCCACAGCCTTCTCTACGACCAGCGGGACAGCCGCGTGAACCCGACCAAGGGATACTTCGTCCGCATGACGAACGATCTCGCAGGACTCGGCGGCGTTCGCTACCTCCGCAACTCGGTGCGCGGCAGCAAGTACTTCCCGATCGCCGAGCAAACGGTCTTCAGCGTTTCCGGCACGGCGGCTTATATTTTCGGGATCGGCGAAGACGTGCGCCTGCTTGATCGCTACTTCGTCGGCGGCGAGGACTTCCGGGGCTTCGAGACCGGCGGCGTCGGGCCGCGCGACTTGAGCACGAAGGACTCCCTCGGCTCGCAGTGGAAATACATCGGCACCACCGAGCTCACGTTCCCCCTCGGCCTGCCGACCGAGCTCGGCGTCAGCGGGCTCCTGTTCATGGATGTGGGCAGCGCCGGCCAGGTCGATGCGAAAGGCGGCAACATCGGCGATTCGGGAAGCCTGAGGCTCACCCTGGGAACGGGTATCCTGTGGGTATCTCCGGTGGGACCGATCGGAATCGATATCGGCGTGGCCCTGCTCAAGGAAAGCTTCGACCAAACAGAGTTGTTTCGCGTGAATTTTGGCACCAAATTCTAGGAGAATGATTTGAAAGCTCTTACAGCTCTTATCGCGGTGACGGCATGTCTCGGCGTCGCCGTGTTGGCGGCGCCGCTCACCGCCCAGGAAAAGAACCCGGAGGCGCCGGTCCTGCAGGCGCAGGCACAGCCGGCTCCGGCACCGCCGACGCAGCAGCCGAGGACGCAGCAGCCGCGCCCGCAGACCCAGCCTGCCGCTCAACCGAAACCGGCGGCCCCGGCTCCGGCCGAGGACGCCGAGAAAATCCTCGTCAAGATCGCCGTGCTCGACGTGGATACCATCCGCCGCGATGCCGCGGCCGCCAAGGACATTCGGGATCAGATCAACAAGTACCGCGTCTCGTTTCAGACGGCGATCCAGAAGGAGGAGGACGAGCTCCGGAACGCCAATCAAGAGCTCACCCGCCAGCGCACCATTCTCTCGCCGGAAGCGTTCGCCGCCGAGCGCAAGAAGTTCGAGGACCGGCTGGTCGACGTGCAGCGGATGGTGCAGAAGCGGAAGGACGATCTCGACAAGTCGTACAACGACGCGATGCGCGTCGTGAACGACGCCCTCAACGATATCGTCGTCGAGCTCGCCAACCAGGAGTCGCTGACGTTGATCCTCCGGCGCGACCAGACCGTCCTCGTCGCCAAGGCGCTCGAGATCACACCCATCGTGCTCGAGCGCCTGAACACGAAAGTCCCGCGCGTGAAGATCTCCGAGCCCGGGAAGGACGCCGCGCCCGCAAAACCAGCAGCCAAGCCCGCAAAGTAGGCCGATGGCGGACCCGCGATTCTATTCCGTCGCCGGGCCGTTCTCGCTCAAACAATTGGCGGGCATCGCGGGAGCCGAAATCGGCGGCGCCGCCGACCCGGCCCGGATGTTCGCCGACGTGGCTCCCCTTCAGCAGGCGGGCGCGCGGGACGTAAGCTTTCTCGACAACCGGCGCTACGTGCAGGCGTTCGCGGAGAGTGGCGCCGGCGCCTGCGCGGCCGACCCGGAATTCGCGCCGCGGGCGCCGCCGGGCATGGCGCTTCTGCTCACGCGCGAGCCTTACCGGGCCTACGCGAAAATCGCGACCGCCTTCTACCCGGCTCCAGCGCCGATCCCTGAGAGGGCGGGCACGGCGGCCGTCGATCCCAGCGCCCGCGTGGACGAGGGCGCGCGCATCGAAAGCGGCGCCGTGATCGGCGCGCGAGCGGAAATCGGCCGGCGCACGCGCATCGGTGCGAACGCGGTCATCGGCCATGGCGTGGCGATCGGCGACGATTGCAATATCGGGCCCTCGGCGACGTTGCTCTTTTGCGTTCTCGGCGCGCGCGTGATCGTGCACCCGGGCGTGCGGATCGGGCAGGACGGCTTCGGGTTCGCGCCCGGCAAGGGCGGCCATCTCAAAGTGCCCCAGCTCGGCCGCGTGATCATCGAAGACGACGTCGAGATTGGCGCCAATACGACGATCGACCGGGGCGCCGGTCCCGACACGGTCATCGGCGCCGGGACCAAGATTGATAATCTCGTCCAAATCGCCCATAACGTCCGGCTGGGACGCCATTGTATCGTGGTCGCGCAGGTCGGCATTTCGGGCAGTACCCGGGTCGGCGATTACGTGATGATCGGGGGGCAAGCGGGCCTCACGGGGCATCTCACCATCGGCGACGGCGCCCGCATCGCAGCCCAGAGCGGCGTGATGCGCGATGTCGGTCCGGGCGACGATGTCGGCGGCTCGCCCGCGAAGCCGATGAAGGATTGGCTTCGCGGCGTGGCCGCGGTCGAACGGCTCGCGAAGAAGAGAGGCGGGTGAGCGCATGGATACCGGGGTGAACGCCAAGGTCCTCGATATCAAGCGGATCATGGAGTTTCTGCCGCATCGCTATCCGTTCCTGATGATCGACAAGGTGCAGGACATCGTCAACGGTGTCAGCGCGGTCGGCGTCAAGAACGTGACCATCAACGAGCCGTTCTTCCAGGGCCACTTTCCGGGCAACCCGATCATGCCGGGCGTGCTGATCATCGAGGCGATGGCGCAGACGGCTGCCGTCCTCGTCATGGAAAGTCTCGGCATGAACGCCAACGGCCACCTCGTCTACTTCATGTCGGTGGAGCAGGCGCGCTTCCGGAAGCCGATCGTGCCCGGCGATTGCGTCCATCTGCACGTGGAGCGCCAGCATCGCCGTGGCAACGTGTGGAAGTTCCATGGCGCGGCGAAGGTCAACGGCGTGCTGATGGCCGAGGCGACCTACACCGCGATGATCTCCAGTTGAGGGCCGGCATGGCGACAATTCATCCGACGGCAGTGGTGGAAGAGGGCGCCGAATTGGGCAAGGACGTGACCATCGGTCCGTACTGCCATGTGGGCGCCGTCGTGAAGTTGGGTGACGGCGTCTGCCTCGTTTCCCATGCCGTCGTCGCCGGCCATACGACCGTCGGCGCCAACACCCGCATCTATCCCTTCGCCTCGATCGGCCATCCGCCCCAGGACATGAAATTCAAGGGTGAGACGTCGTACCTCGAAATCGGCTGCAACAACGTGATCCGCGAGCACGTGACCATGAACCCGGGGACCGAAGGCGGCGGCCTCCACACGCGCATCGGGAACAATTGCCTGTTCATGGTGAACGCGCACGTGGCGCACGACTGCCAGATCGCCGATCACGTGATCCTCGTCAACAACGCGACGCTGGCCGGCCACGTCAAGATCGGCGACTGGGCGATCCTGGGCGGTCTCTCGGCCGTCCACCAGTTCGTCCGCATCGGCCGCCACGCGATGGTCGGCGGCGCGACGGGCGTGGCAGAGGACATCATTCCCTACGGCTCGGTCATGGGCAACCGCGCGCGGCTCACGGGCCTCAATATCGTCGGCCTCAAGCGCCGCGATTTCCCGCGCGAGGTCATCCACGAGCTGAGAAGGGCTTACCGGCTGATCTTCGCCGAGGAAGGTACCATGGCGGAGCGGCTTGCCGACGTCGCCGACCTTTACCAGCGCAACGAAGCCGTCATGGAGATCGTCAACTTCATCCGTGCCGACTCTTCGCGGGCGATCTGTCAGCCGCACCTCGACGATGCCGCCTAAGCTCGGCATTCTGGCCGGCGGCGGCCAGTTGCCGGTCTCGATCATCGAACAGTGCAGGGCGGACGGCCGCGATTGCTTCATCGTCGCGTTCAAGGGACAGACGCCCGAGGCGACGGTCGAAGGCACGCCGCACGCATGGGTTCGTCTCGGCGCCGGCGGCGCCGCGGTACGCCGGCTGCGCGAGGCGCACGTCCAGGACCTCGTCATGGCGGGCTCGATCCGGCGCCCTTCGCTCGCCGCGCTCCGTCCGGACGCGTGGGGGCTCAGGTTTTTCCTTCGCTCGGGAACCGCGCTGCTCGGCGACAATGCGCTCTTGAGCGCGCTCGCGAAGGCGCTCGAAGAGGAGGGCTTCCGCATCGTCGGCGCCGACTCGCTGGTCCCGGACTTGCTCGCGGCGCCGGGGGTCTGGGGCCGCGTGCAGCCGGATGAGGACGCGCGGCGGGACATGGCTGTCGCGCTCGCCGCCGCCCGCCGGATCGGCGTGGCGGATCGCGGTCAGGCGGCGGTCGCGCGCGGCGGCCAGGTGATCGGCCTCGAGGGCCGGGAGGGGACCGATGCTCTGCTCGTGCGCCGGGTCGCGCCGCTCGCGCGCGGGCGCGCGGGCGTTCTCGTCAAGGCGAAGAAGCCCGACCAGGAACGACGGGTGGATCTTCCGACCATCGGGATCTCGACGGTCGAGCACGCGGCCCGCGCCGGCCTTGCCGGCATCGCGGTCGAAGCCGGAAGCTCCTTCGTCCTCGATCGCGCAGGCGTGGTGAAGGCCGCCGACGCGGCGGGCCTGTTCGTGATGGGGATCGCCGACGGCGGGGCGGACGGGTCGCCGGCCGCCGGGCGTCCGGGGCCGCTGATCTTCCTGGTGGCGGGCGAGCCCTCGGGCGATGCGCTGGGCGCCGGCCTGATGGAGCGCCTGAAGCGCGAGACCGGCGGCCGCGTCCGCTTTGCCGGCGTCGGCGGCGAGCGCATGGCCGAGGCCGGTCTGGAGACTCTCTTCCCGATGGCCGACTTGACCGTCATGGGCGCACTCGAGGTCGTGCCTCGGCTTCCGAAGCTGATGGCGCGCATTCGCGAGACGGTTGCGCGCGCCCGCGCGCTCAAGCCGGACGCCGTGGTGACGATCGACTCGCCGGATTTCTCCTTTCGCGTCGGCGCCCGGCTCAAGGGCGAAGGCATGCCGCTCATTCACTATGTCGCCCCGAGCGTCTGGGCGTGGCGCCCGAAGCGGGCGCGCAAGATTGCAGGTTTCCTCGATCATCTCCTGGCGCTGCTCCCCTTCGAGCCGCCCTACTTCGAACGCGAAGGGCTCGGCTGCACGTTCGTCGGCCACCCCGTGGTGGAGAGCGGCGCCGACCGGGGGGACCGGCGGGCGTTCCGCCGCCGGCACGGCCTCGCGGCCGACGTGCCGCTGCTCGCCGTGTTGCCGGGGAGCCGCCGCACCGAGGTGAGCCGGCTGCTGCCGGTGTTCGCCGATGCGCTCCAGCGCCTCGCCGCCGCGCGCCCGGGCTTGCGGGCCGTGGTCGCGACCGGCGGGGCGGTCGCGGCGGAGGTGAAGGCGGCGGCCGCCGGCTGGGCCGTTCCCGCCGTCGTCGTCGAGGAGGGCGAGAAATACGATGCGTTCGCGGCCGCCGACGTGGCGCTTGCGTGCTCCGGCACGGTCGCGCTCGAGCTTGCGATGGCCGGAACGCCCGCCGTGATCGCCTACCGCATGAACTGGATCAGCGCCTGGATCGCGAAGCGGCTCGTCCGCGTGCGTTACGTCAACATCGTCAACCTCGTGCTCGACCGCCCGGCCGTGCCGGAGCTCCTGCTCGACCAATGCACGCCCAAACGCCTTGCCGGCGCGGTCGGCGAGCTGTTCGACGATCCCGCCAAGCGCGCGGCGCAGCGGGTGGCCGCCAAGGAGGCGCTCGCCCGGCTCGGGCAGGGCGGCTCGTCCCCCAACGCACGGGCGGCCGAGACGGTTTTGAAGGTCATCGAAGAGAGAGCCCGCAGGCGGGCGTACGCCTGAAGTGAAGGGCGCCGGGTTGCGCCCACCGGAGAGGTCGCCGTTGCACGACCGTGGTGCTCGATTGACCTGGGCGCTCGCGCTCACGCAGCTGATCTCATGGGGCTCGATCTATTACAGCTTCTCCGTCTTTGTCGTGCCGATGGAGCGGGAGCTCGGCTGGTCGCGGGTCGAGCTCACGAATGCGTTTTCCCTCGGGCTTCTGGTTGGCGGACTGGCGGCGCCGTTCGTCGGCGCGCGGATCGACCGCGAGGGCGGGCGGCGGATCATGACCGCCGGCAGCATTCTCGCGGCGGCCATGTTCGCGCTGTGGGCGTGGACCTCGTCGCTTCCCGTGTTTTACGTGGTCTGGCTCGGGCTCGGGCTGGCGCAAGCGATGACGCTCTATGAGCCGGCGTTTGCGGTTCTCAACCGCGAGCTGGAAGCAGGCGCCCCCGCCGCGATCGCCCGCGTCGCCATGGTCGCCGCTCTCGCGAGCACGCTCTTCATTCCGCTCACCCAGGTTCTCGTCGAAGCCGGCGGCTGGCGATTTGCGGCCCTGATGATGGGAGGGCTCAACCTTCTGATCGTGGCGCCGGTACACGCACTGGCGGTTCCCGGCTACTGGCGGGTCGCGCGGGCGAAGGGCACCAGCATCATCATCGCGCCGGTTCTCCGGCGCGTCTCCAGGGATGCCGCATTCTGGGGCCTGCTTTTCGCATACGCGCTCAGCGCGGCCCTCACGACCTCGATGACGGTTCATCTTCTTCCGCTCCTGCTCGAGCGCGGCTTCGCCTCGGCGGGTGCCGTCGGTATCGTGGCGCTGATCGGCCCGATGCAGCTGCTGAGCCGGCTCGCTCTCTATGCGTTCGGCCGCCGGCTCTCGGCGCGCGCGCTGGGGCGGATCGTGACGCTCGCCCTCCCGGCATCGGTGGCGCTCCTCGTGGCGGAGACGGGCGGAACCGCTTTCGCCGCCGCCTTCGCGGCTTGCTACGGCCTCGTCGTCGGAACGATGACCATCATGAAGGGAACCGCGACCGCGGAGCTCATCGGGCGGCAGGATTACGGATTGATCAGCGGCCTGCTCGTGCCGCCGACCGCAGTCTCGAGGGCGCTCGCCCCCGCGATCGCGGGCGTGGTCTGGGCCGCCGCCGGCGGATACGGTGCCGTGCTGTGGATGTTGATCGCCTTCGGGCTCATGGCCGCGGGCGCGTTCTGGATCGCGTCTTTCGTGCCGCGCCGCGCTAGTGACGGCGGGGCCGACCAGCGATAGAGTTACGGAACCAAAGAGAGCTGGAGAAACCGCGCCCGAACGCGGTTCAAGGGTGCACCATGAACGAACCCGCAAACGATAACGGGCCCTCCCGCTACCGCCTGCTGCACACGATGATCCGGGTCAGGGATTTGGACAAATCCCTCGATTTCTACACCCGCCTGCTCGGGATGAAGCAGCTCCGGAAGCGGGACTATCCCGACGGCAAATTCACGCTCGCGTTCGTCGGGTACGGGAGCGAAACCGACAACACCGTCGTCGAGCTCACCCACAACTGGGGCCGCGAGGAGCCGTACGACCTCGGCACCGCATTCGGCCACCTCGCGATCGCGGTGCCCGAGATTTACAAGGCCTGCGACCGGCTGAAGACCGAAGGCGTCAAGATCACCCGCCCGCCCGGGCCGATGAAGCACGGGACGACCGTCATCGCCTTCGTCGAGGACCCGGACGGCTACAAGATCGAGCTGATCGAGCGGGCGTAAGGCGGTCGGCCCCGCGCGGGCCATAGTCTCCTCTGAAAAGCGTAGGGGCGGGTTACGAACCCGCCCCTCAACCGAAATTTGCCGGCGCCGGTCGCGCGCTTACTTCCGCTTGTGCACCGGCGCGTATTTGCGTTCGACCGCGCCGTTGTAAAGCTGGCGCGGGCGGCCGATTTTCTGGGTCGGATCCTCGATCATTTCCTTCCACTGGGCGATCCAGCCGACGGTGCGGGCGATGGCGAAGAGGGCCGTGAACATGTCGACCGGGATGCCCATGGCGCGGAAGATGATGCCGGAATAGAAATCGACGTTCGGATAGAGCTTCTTCTGGACGAAGTAATCGTCCTCGAGCGCGATCCGCTCCAGCTCCATGGCGAGCTCGAGCAGCGGCTCGCGCTTGACGCCGAGCTCGTCCAGCACCTCGTGGCAGGTCCGCCGCATGATCTTGGCGCGGGGGTCGAAGTTCTTGTAGACCCGGTGGCCGAAGCCCATCAGGCGGAAGGTGTCGTTCTTGTCCTTCGCCCGCTTGATGTATTCGGGGATGCGGTCGACCGAGCCGATCGTCTTCAGCATGTTGAGAACGGCTTCGTTGGCGCCGCCGTGGGCCGGGCCCCACAGGCAGGCGATGCCGGCCGAGACGCAGGCAAACGGGTTGGCGCCGCTCGATCCCGCGAGACGCACGGTCGAGGTGGAGGCGTTCTGCTCGTGGTCGGCGTGCAGGATCAGAATCCGATCCATGGCCTTCGCCAGCACCGGGTTCACCTTGTATTCCTCGCACGGCGTCCCGAACGTCATGTGGAGGAAGTTCTCGGCGTAGCCCATGTTGTTGTCCGGGTAGATGTAGGGCTGGCCGATCGAGTACTTGTAGGCCATCGCCGCGATGGTCGGCATCTTGGCGATCAGCCGGTGGGCGGAGGTCATCCGGTGCTTGACGTCGCTGATGTCGGTCGAGTCGTGATAGAAGGCCGAGAGCGCCCCCACCACGCCGCACATCACCGCCATCGGGTGCGCGTCGCGGCGGAACCCGCGAAAGAAGAACACCAACTGTTCGTGCAGCATGCTGTGGTGCGCGATGGTCCAGTCGAAGTCCTTCTTCTGCTTCTCGGTCGGAAGCTCGCCGTGCAGCAGCAGATAGCAGGTCTCCATGAAATCCGAATGCTCGGCCAGCTCCTCGATGGCGTAGCCGCGGTAGCGCAGCACGCCCTTGTCGCCGTCGATGAAGGTGATCTTGGACTCGCAGCTTCCGGTCGAGGTGAAGCCGGGGTCGTACGTGAAGCAGCCGGTGTCCGCATAGAGCTTGCGGACGTCGATCACGTCGGGTCCGGTGGTGCCCTTGATGACCGGAAGCTCGAACGTTTTGCCCGTCCGGTTGTCCTTCAGGGTGAAGGTCTCTTTAGCGGCTGAAGCTTTATCGTTCATGGCTTTGTTCTCCTCGAACTGGACCGGCGGGCCCCCAAGGACCCTCGACCTTCGCGCAACGGTTGATGCCCCTCGATCGCCGCGCGCGCATCGCGTGTTGACGTGCGTGTCGGCTTTATGAGTCGAGAACGTCGGCAAGACGTCCCAGCGTCTCCTCGTGGCCCAGGATCTCCATCACTTCAAAGATGCCCGGCGAGACGGTCGAGCCGGTCACCGCCGCCCGCAGAGGCTGGGCGATCTCCGCGAGTTTCAACGAGCTTGCGTCCGCGAACGCCCGGGCTTCCCCCTCCAGGGCGGTCCTTGTCCAGGTGCCGAGACCTTGGAAACGCTCCCGCGACCCCTTGAGTTTGAGGCGCGCGTCCGCGGTCAAGACCTCCTTTGCCTTCGGGTTCAACGCGATCGGCCGCGGCCGGGCGTAGATCGTCGCACTTTCCGCCAGCTCGGCCAGCGTCTTGGCGCGCTCTTTCAAGCCCGCCATCCCCTTTTTTATCCGGAATTCAGCGCCTTGCGCAAGGTTGCCCTGGAGAAGCGCGGCAATGCGCGGGAGGACGACCTGCGTCAGCCGCTCGTCGGAGGCGATCCGCATGTAATGGCCGTTAAGATTGGTGAGCTTGGCGACGTCGAAACGGGCGGGGGAGCGGCCGACCTGGGCGAGGTCGAACCACTTGATCGCCTGCTCGGTCTCGATGATCTCCTCGTCGCCGTGGGCCCAGCCGAGACGCAAGAGATAGTTGCGCATGGCCTCCGGCAGGAACCCCATCTCCCGGTAGGCCTCGACGCCGAGCGCGCCGTGGCGCTTCGAAAGCTTGGCGCCGTCGGGCCCATGGATCAGCGGAATATGGGCGAACGCGGGCGGTTCCCATCCGAAGGCGCGATAGAGCTGGACCTGGCGGAACGTGTTGGTGAAATGATCCTGGCCGCGAATCACGTGGGTGATCGCCATGTCGCGGTCGTCGACCACGACGGCCAGCATGTAGGTCGGCGTGCCGTCGCCCCGCAGCAGCACCATGTCGTCGAGCTGCTCGTTCGCGACCTTCACTTCGCCCTGGACGAGATCGTTGACGACGGTCTCTCCGGTCTGCGCCGCCTTCAAGCGGATCACGGGCTTCACGCCCGCGGGCGCGTCCTTCGGGTTGCGGTCGCGCCAGCGCCCGTCGTAGCGCATGGGCCGGCCCTCGCGCTTCGCCCGCTCGCGCATCTCGGCGAGCTCCTCCGGCGTGCAATAGCAGAGGTACGCCTTGCCTTCGGCGAGCAGCCGGCGGGCGGCTTCGGCGTGACGGGAGACGCGCGAGAATTGGGAAATCGCGTCGCCGTCCCACGGGAGCTCGAGCCACGTAAGCCCCGCGAGGATCGCGTCCACCGCCTCCTTGGTCGAGCGCGCGCGGTCGGTGTCCTCGATGCGCAGCAGGAATTTGCCGCCGTGGTGGCGGGTGAACAGCCAGTTATAAAGCGCAGTGCGGGCGCCGCCGATGTGGAGGTATCCGGTCGGCGACGGCGCGAAACGGGTCACGACGGACATGGCGTGATCTGATACCGTCTTTCGGCCACTGGCGCCAGACCCGAAGGGGCGTCATCTGGCGTCATGGCCGTGCTCGTCACGGCCATCCACGGCCTTGGAAGATGGATGCGCGGGTCAAGTCCGCGCATGACGATAAGGGGGCGGTTAGGGAATCCCCTGCCATGCTGATCAGAGCACTCCCCGAGCGCGCGCTCGCGACGATCGTTGCCGAGGAACGGGACCGGCTGGCGCTCTGGCTTCCCGTGCTGGTCGGCGCGGGCATCGGCGCTTATTTCACGCTCACGCGGGAGCCGCCCCTGTGGCTTGGGCTCGTCGCGCTCGTCGCCGCCGCGTCGATCGGCTGGCTCGGGCGAAGGCGGCCGGGCGTCCTCGTCGCCGCGATGGCTGCCGCCGCGCTCGCGCTCGGCTTCGCGGCGACCCAGTGGCGCGCCGCCACCGTCGCCGCCCCGATCCTGGAAAAGCGGATCGGCCCCACCAGCCTCGTCGCCCGCGTCGTCTCCATCGACCGGTTTCCGGCCGCGCGGCGCGTGACGTTCGACCGCCCGCGCATCGCGGGGCTCGGACCTGAGCGGACGCCGGCAACCGTGCGCGTCACCTTCCGCGGCCACGAGCCGCCGCTCAAGCCGGGCCAGTGGGTGCAGGCGCGCGTGAGCCTGCTGCCGCCGCCGGCCCCGGCGGCCCCCGGCGCCTTCGATTTCCAGCGCCAGGCGTTCTTTCAGTGCTTGGGCGCGGTCGGGTTCGGGCTTGGGGTCCCGCAGGTCACGGCGGAGGGCGCGGAGGAGGGTTGGGATCGCTTCACCCTCGGCCTCGAGCGGCTCCGCCAAAACATCACGGAGCGCGTGCTCGAAGGGCTGGACGGCGAGCGGGGCGCCATCGCGGCCGCCTTCATCACCGGCGAGCGTGCGGCGATCTCCGAAGAGCTGATGAACGCGATGCGCGACTCCGGTCTCGCTCACCTGCTCGCGGTCTCCGGGATGAACATCAGTCTTATCGCCGGGATCCTGTTCGTCTGCGTGCGCGCGGGGCTGGCCCTGATCCCGCCGATCGCGCTCCGCTACCCGATCAAAAAGTGGGCGGCGGTCGCCGCCATCCCGGGTGCTTTTGCTTACGCGCTCATCGCGGGCGCGACGGTGCCGACCCAGCGCGCGGTCCTGATGATCACCCTCGTTCTCATCGGCGTTCTCGTCGACCGGCAGGCGATTTCCATGCGCCTCTGCGCGTGGGCTGCGGCGGCGATCCTTCTCACCACGCCGGAAACCGTGCTGGGGGCGAGCTTCCAGATGTCGTTCGCCGCCGTGGTCGCGCTCGTCGCCGTCTACGAAGTTTTTCGCATGCGAGGACGCTTCGATGTCGACGCGCCGCGCGGATGGGCGAGGGCCGCCGCCTACTATCTCGGCGCCGTCGCCTTGACCACGTTCGTCGCCAGCGCGGCGACGACGCCGTTCGCCGTCTACCACTTCAACCGCTTCGCGGTTTACGGCTTGCTCGCCAACATGATCGCGGTGCCGGCGACGTCGCTTTGGGTGATGCCGTGGGTCGTGCCTGTCTTCGTGCTCCTGCCGTTCGGCCTCGAAGGATGGGCGCTGGTGCCGATGGGCTGGGGCATCGACGTCGTCAATTGGACGGCGCGATGGGTCGCGGGCCTGCCGGGCGCCGCAACCGTCATCCCGTCGATGCCGATGGCGGCGCTCGCCGTCGTCACTTTGGGCGGCCTCTGGCTCTGTCTCTGGAGGCAGCGCTGGCGCCTCGCGGGCGTGCCCGCGATCGCGCTCGGCCTCGCGTCGCTCGCATTCGTCGAGCCCCCGCACATCCTGATCGACGGCGAGGGCAAGCTGCTCGCCGTGCGGACGGAGGCGGGCGGGCTCAGCCTCTCGTCGGCGAAAGCCCGCCGGCTCAACCGGGAGACCTGGCTCCGGCGCGCCGGGCTCGAAGAGCCGGCGCCCGCGTGGCCCGCCGACGGAACCAGCGCCGACGGCCGCCTCGCCTGCGACGCGCAGGGCTGCCTCTACCGCGACCACGGTCGCACGGTCGCGCTGGTGAAGCACGCGGCGGCATTGCCCGAGGACTGCCGCGTCGCCGAGGTGGTGGTGAGCGTGGTGCCGGTGCGCAAATCCTGCCCGGGGCCGCGCGTCGTGATCGACCGCTTCGATCTCTGGCGGAACGGCGCCCACGCGCTCTGGCTGTCGCCCGCGGGCGTCAGGATCGAGAGCGTCAACGGCGAGCGCGGAGCGCGTCCGTGGGTCGTGCGGCCGGCCGCGAAGGACCGGGGCGACTCTTGAGCGTGGAACGGCGGGACGCCGGGCCACGATGATGTTCGCTGATTGCGAACTATGCCATTGACGTCGAGTTCGCTATTTGCGAACATCAAAGGCGCCGGATGCGTGCCTTCGTTCCGACCTATAGGGCCTCGGTGCTTAAGGCGCTTCGCAGAATGCAGCCTGCGAAAGCGAAGGATATTGTGCAGGCATTGGCCCAAATTGCCGCGGACCCGAAGGTGAAAAATCCGAATGTGAAGCCGTTGCGCAGCATCAAGAATGGTTTTCGCGTGCGCGTCGGCGACTGGCGAGCGTCCTATACGCTGGATCGCGAGGCTCACGTGATGGATGTCTTTGAAGTGGCGCCCCGAGGGAGTGCGTATCGATGACAATGACATCGCGGCGTTCGAATCGGCTTTCCGGGCAACGCAGCAGCACGTCGTCGGACATCGTGCGCTTGTCCGACGTCAGCCAGCGACGTCTTCGTGCGCCGCTTCGGGTGCGTTTGAAGGGACCGGCAGGCGGGGCCGCCGTTGTTCTTGCGGCCGAAACCTATGACCGCATGGTCGACCGACTCGAAGTCCTTGAGGCGCGGCTTGCCTACGCACGGACGCGGAACGAAGAGTCGTTTCCGGCCGAAGTCGCCCGCCGCTTGGTCCAAGGCGAAAGCCCGATCCGCGTCTTCCGCGCGCACCGCGGGCTGACCCAGCAAGCGCTCGCCGCCGCCGTCGGCAAGAGCAAGGGGTACGTGTCCGAGATCGAAGCGGGAAAGAAGCGGGGCTCGACAACGGTCCTCAAGGCGATCGCCGAAACGCTCGGCGTTGCCATCGACGATCTCGTTTAGGCCGCCGGTTCTTACGCAGGTTCTGCCCCGTGGGGGCCGAACGCGCGGCGCGACGAGGCGCAATAGCTGCCGGTTGCGCTGCATCTTTCCCGGAAACCGGCAAAGTGCTGGTCCTCCAGTCACATTGCCGTATTGTCTGCTGCGTTCGAGGGTGAGACGTTGGAGAGGGAAAACTCTGTTTTAGGGGACGGGAGATGCGTGCGCTTCTGATCGGCCTTCTGCTGTCGATGGCACTCTCGGCGGCGGCGGTTGCTTGTCCGCAAGGGTACGTGCCGTGCGGACCGACGAGATCTCTGTGCTGTCCGGGATAGATCATCTTTTTCCCCCGGCGCCGCGAGTTTCGTTTCACGTTTTGTTGACGAGCGCGCGAGCTCTCCGCCGGCGAATGTGACACGCGTCCATCCGGCGCGCGCTGGGCCGTGCTTTCAACTGCTGGGAGAAGGGGGGATAGCGGATGAGAAAGATGCTTTCGGCGTTGGTCGTCGTCGGCGTTCTTGCGGCGTGTGGTCCCAAGACGCCCGCTCAAATCCTCAACGAAGCGGGATACTTGGAGCTTCGCCCCGCGTCGAAGCTTCACTATCCTTCGTCGATCGTGCGGGTCGAGAGGGAGGGCAGGAGCGATGTCGTCCTGTTTCTCACGTGTACTCTGACCGAGGAGGCCCTTCGGCCTTACTTTCTGCAATCGCCGTCGACGGACCACGAGTTAGCGACCAAGCTTTCGGGAACTTTCTCTCTTGGGGGCGGGTACAAAGAGCTGATCAAGGCCAAGGTCGGCGGCGAGGTCGTCAGGGACGTGCAAGTGACGTTTAAGAACGTACAGATTCTCGATGCGACCACGCAGCAAATGATCGCCCTACTGGACAGCATCGATAAGAGTTGCTGGAAAGCCGTTGAAGCCGACCTCAGGACGAATCTTCCGGTCTGCCAAGTCCGCTCCATCTTCCGGGCGGATTTGGTTTACACGGTCAAGTTCGAGGACAGCGTTAAGGCTGAGGCCAAGGCTCAGATCACGCAAGCGATCGCGCCCGAACTCGCCGCCAACGCGCGGAATGTAGGAAGCGACAAGATCGTGGGGGAAAACCTTCATTACGGCGTGAAGCTCGAACGCCGGTGTATAACGGTGCCGGGCGGAAAGATCGTCAAGCTCGATGTCTTGAGCTGATCCGTCTGCGGGCCGCGAAGGCCGGACGGTCGCAGGCGCCCTAATATTTCCGGTAGAGCGCCACCAGCTTGCCCTGCACCTTGACCCGGTCGGGGCCGAAGATGCGTGTGCCGTGGGCCTTGTTGGCGGGCTCGAGGGCGATGGACTGGCCCTTGCGGCGAAGGCGCTTCAGCGTGACCTCCGCGTTGTCGACGAGGGCGACCACGATCGAGCCGTTCTCGGCCGTCTCCGCGTGGCGGATGATGGCGACGTCGCCGTCGTGGATGCCGGCCTCGATCATCGAGTCGCCCTCGACCTCGAGCGCGTAGTGCTCGCCCGAGGTGAGGAGCCCGGCCGGGACTTCGAACATGTTCGACTGGTCGCGCACGGCCTCGATCGGCGTGCCGGCCGCGATCCGGCCGTAGAGCGGAACCTGGACGGACTCGGTCCTGGCGGCGACGATGGCGCCCGGCAGCCGGAAGCCGCCTTCGATGACGTTGGGCGCGAAGGGCTGCGTATCGCCCCGCTGGCGGCCGCGCTGGGCGGCGGGCTTGCCGAGCTCGGCCATGTTTTCGGGCAGCCGCACCACTTCGAGCGCGCGCGCCCGGTGGGGGAGCCGGCGGATGAAGCCGCGCTCCTCGAGGCCGGTGATGAGGCGGTGAATGCCCGACTTGGACTTGAGGCCGAGCGCGTCCTTCATCTCGTCGAAGGAGGGGGATACGCCGCCCGCCTTGAGGCGCGCGTCGATGAAAACGAGAAGCTCGTACTGTTTCCGGGTCAGCATGTGCGCTCCTTCGCTCGGGGCCGCGCCCCGCATCGCTCGCATACCAGGGTTGGGATTTGTTTCTAGGCGGCGGCCCCAAATATGGAACAAAACGGCAAACGTTCACTTATGTTCTACTTTGGTTCGCCGGCTCCCGTCAAGGGTTTTCCCGCGCGCAGGCGGGAGCCTGCCGCGGAAGCGGGGCTCAAAGGACGAACGACGGAGGAGAGACGGCGAAGCCGCTTACTTGATCGCCGGCACGATCTCCGTCTCGAAGCGGCGGATCATCTCGTCCCGCATGGCCGAGAGCGTGCCGTAGTCGGTGTCCCAGAGGAACTTGGCGCGGTCGTCCTTGTTGGGGAACATGATCACCTGCGCCACCTCGCTCGCCTTCGATTTCAGGTTGGTCGGCGCGAGACCGCAACTCTTGTTGTAGGACTCGTTGTTCTCGGCGTTCATGAAGAAGTTGAGGAACTCCTTCGCCTCTTTCTTCTTCTTTGAAACCTTGGGGATCAAGAAGCCCTCGTTCAACGTGAACACCTGGAAGCCCGGCGCCTGCTTCTTGTCGCGGATCAGGAACTCGCATGGGAACTGCTTCACCACCACCGCCCAGCCGGCCAGGTTCCAGTACCCCGCCACCGTCTCGCCGGTAAGGAGAGAGTTGGCGAAGTCCTGCGCCCCGTTGGCGACGCGGCCGATGTTGCCGCTCTGCGCAAGCTTCTTCAGGTACTGCCATCCGGGTTCCATGTTCTTCTCGTTGCCGCCCTGGGCGACCGCGAAGCTGAGGCCCGAGCTGTTCAGGTTCTGGGTCGCGATGGGGACGACCACCTTGCCCTTGAGCTTCGGATTGAAGAGATCGTCCATGGTCTTGATCTCGACCGGGCAGATGTCCTTCCGGTAGCCCCAGAAGGCGCCGCTCATGGAGGCCGGCACGGTGAGGATCTCGCCCTTCTTGTTGCGGTAGAACATGTCGGGTGCGACGTCGCGCAGGTTCGGCATCTCGTCGAAGGTGAGGGGCTCGGCCCAGTCTTCCTGATCCCAGGTGTAATAGAGCGGGCTGAACTGAGCCACCATGTCGTAGGGCGTGTTCGGCCACGCGGCCTTGATCTTCGGGATCATGGTGGCGGCGCCGCCGGTCATCACTCCCAGTTGATGTCGACCTTGTTCTGCTTGGCTTGCACGGCCTTGGCGCCTTCGATCCAGCCGCCGCCCCAGATCATGCCGGTGAGCTGCGTCTTTTGCGCCCACGCGGCCGAGGGAAGGGACGAAACGAGAGACGTGGCGGCGGCCGCGCCGGCGGCCTGGCCGAGAAACGCGCGCCTGTTGATGACGTCCATGACTTTCTCCCTGGTTATTTTTTACGTGGCGGCAGATGTTGTCGCGACTGCCGGATCGCGTGGCCAAATCATACAACCCGCGATTGTCGGCGCACAAGCGGCAGCCGGGTCCTTCTTTGGGGTCGGTGCTCCGAGTCAACGCGACGATCCGCGTCTCATCCTCGATCAGGAGAACGCGCACAGCGCCGTCCTTCAATGCCTCGCGATGGCCGGACGTCCGAGAGCCCGCTTGTCAACGGAGCATAGCATTATTATCGCAGCATTAAGGCTTGGCCGGCCCCTCGGGACGGGGTCCACTTAAACCTGCCTTAAAGATCGGAGGCCAACGTGGCATACCGTTCGTTGTTGCAACGGTTTTCAAAGGAGGCTCGTCATGAAGATTCGGAATTCCGTCCTCGCTGCCGCTTTCCTTGCGGGCGTGATTGCCACTGGGGCTCTGGCTCAAACGATCGGCGGGCACAGCCTCCTCACGCCGAACGAGATCAAGTGGGGTCCTGGGCCGGCCTCGATTCCGCCTGGGGCGCAGGCGGTCGTGCTCTTAGGCGATCCGGACAAGGAAGGCCTTTTCGTGCTCCGGCTCAAGCTGCCGAGCGGATATCGGGTTCCGCCCCACACGCATCCCAAACCGGAGATCACCACCGTAATCTCGGGTTCGTTGCGTTTGGGCATGGGAGAAACGGCCGATCGGAGCAAGGCCAAGCTTCTGCCTGCCGGCAGCTTCATTGCGTTGCCCACGGGCATGGCGCACTACGCGTTTGCCGACGAAGAGACGGTTCTGCAGGTCAGCACCAACGGGCCTTGGGGCTTGACCTACGTCAACCCCAAGGACGACCCCCGTCAAAAAACGCAGTAATTCGAGACGGGACGTAGGTTCGGATCAGGGCACTTGAGGATTCTTGGCTTGCATCGGCGGGCACGGAACCGACCCGTAGGAACAGAAGACACAGCAATGGCCGGGCTTCGGCTTGAGCATCGTCTTGCACCCGGGGCATTCGTAGAAAAACAGGCAAGCGTCGGCCGGCATTCGCTCAGCGGCTCGATGGCCGCAGCGGGGGCAGGTGATGACCGACTCTTCAATCATGTGCGTCGCAAGAACGCGTAGACGGCCAAACCAAGGAACATCGCCAGCGCCGGGAACAATACATAATCGAGCCAACCAATAGCCGCCGAAAGCCCGACTGCCGTGAGCAGCACGACGAGGATCGGGGTAAAGCAACAAAGCGCGGCAATCGCCGTGCCGATGACGCCGGTGCGTAAAAGACCTGTCCGTCCCATGCGGGGATAATATCAGAGAGACGACGGCAGCGCGGTCAACGCGTCGTCATAGGAGAACGCCGCCCCGAAGCGGGATGACCTCGACCGGCTCGCCGGCCTTGATGGCGGGCGTGTGGGGCGCCCGGATGACCAGGCAATCGGCGGCCGCGAGCAGGCCAAGCATGGACGAGTCCTGCTGGTCGAAGGGCGTGGCGACGAGGACGCCCGAGCCGTTCCGCGCAAGCGTCGCGCGCAGGTAATCCTGGCGCTGGTCGTTGGCGGCGAGGTCGCGGCCCAAGATCGCGGCCGGGGCCGGCTGGCGATCGCGCGCGATGCCGAGCATGGTTTCGATGGCGGGCTTCAGGAAAAGCACGCTGGTGACGCCGACGGAGACGGGGTTGCCCGGCAGCCCGAGGAACGGCGTCTCGCCGACGCGGCCGAAGATGAGCGGCTTTCCCGGCCGCATGGCGACCCGGTAGAAGCGAAGCTCGAAGCCCCGGTTGCCGAGCGCCTTCTGCACGAGATCGTGGTCGCCGACCGAGGCGCCCCCCGACGTGACGATCAGGTCCGCCCCGCGCGCGCCGTCGATCATCCGGGTGAGGGCCTCGACCGTGTCCGGCGCGATGCCCAAGTCGACCGGTTCGCCGCCCCAGGCGCGCACGCTGGCGGCAAGCGTGAGCGAGTTGGAGCCGACGATCTGATGGGGGCCGATGGGATCGCCCGGATGCACCACTTCGTCGCCCGTGGTGATGATCGCGACGCGCGGCCGGCGGCGGACGCGGAGCCAAGGCACGTTCATCGCCGCCGCGAGGCCGATGTCGAGCGCGCCGAGCACGCGCCCCGCCTTGAGAAGCGTGTCGCCTTTCTTGAAATCGAGCCCGGCCGGGCGGATGAAGCGGCCCCGTTTCGGCGCCTCCTTGACGACGACGCGGTCGCCTTGGGCCTCCGTGTCCTCCTGGATGACGATCGCGTCCGCGCCGTCGGGCACCGGGGCGCCGGTGAAGGTGCGGACCGCCTCGCCCGCACCCACGCGGCCGTCGAACCCGCGCCCGGCCGCCGACTCGCCGATGCGTTTCAGGGTCGCCGGCACCCGAGCCACATCGTCCACCCTGACCGCGTAGCCGTCCATGGCGGAGACGGCGACCGGCGGATGGGTGAGGCGGGCCTGCACGTCCTCGGCCAGCACCCGCCCGAGCCCGTCGGCGAGCGGCACGACTTCGGCCGCCACGACCGCGACGCCGCGGATGACATTCTCAAGGGCTTCGGCGACCGAGATCATGCGCGTCCTTTGAAACATTTGTGATGCCGCCCCCCGACCCTCTCCCCGGGACCGGGGAGAGGGAGGGACCCGCGGCAGCGGGAGGGTGAGGGGCAATGGGTCATGGGTTTGCCGGCCTAACGTGCCTTGAACGTGCCGGACTTGCCGCCCGCCTTGTGCACGAGGCGGATGTCGCCGATCCACATGCCCCTGTCGGCCGCCTTGCACATGTCGTAGACGGTGAGCGCGGCGACGGCGACCGCGGTCAAGGCCTCCATCTCGACGCCCGTTTTTCCTTCGAGCTTGCAGGTGGCCGTGATGTGGACCGCGTTGCGCTTGGGGTCGAGCGCGAGATCGACGCTGACGGAGGAAAGCGCGAGCGGATGGCAGAGGGGGATCAGGTCCGGGACCTTCTTCGCCCCCATGATGCCGGCGAGCCGGGCGACGCTGAGAACGTCGCCCTTCTTGACGCCGCCCTTGCGGATGAGCGCCATGGTCGCCCGTTGCATGTAGACCGAGCCCTTGGCCGTGGCGGTGCGCGCCGTCGCCGCCTTCCCCGACACGTCCACCATGACCGCGTTGCCCTTTTTGTCGATGTGGGTGAGCCGGGCCATCGGTTCAGGCTCCCGCCGCGACGGCGGCGTGCGAAGGCGAGGCGAGCAGCGCCCGCGTCGCCGCTTCCATGTCGGGGGCGCGCATGAGCGACTCGCCGATCAAGAAGCACCGCGCGCCGGCCGCCGCCATGCGGGCGAGGTCGGCGGAACTGGAAAGCCCGCTCTCGGCGACGAGGATGCGGTCCTCCGGCACCCGCGGCGCCAGCGCTTCGGTCGTCGCGATGTCGACCCGTAACGTCTTCAAGTTGCGGTTGTTGATGCCGATCAGCCGCGCGTTCAGCCGGAGCGCGCGGTCGAGCTCGGCCGCGTCGTGGACCTCGACGAGCACGTCCATGTTCCAGTCTCCCGCCGTGCGTTCGAGCTCGCGGGCCTCGCCATCGTCGAGGGCCGCCATGATCAGCAGCACGCAGTCGGCGCCGAGCGCCCGGGCCTCCACGATCTGGTAGGGGTCGAGCATGAAGTCCTTGCGCAGCGCCGGGAGCTTGACCGCGGCGCGGGCGAGGATCAGGTCTTCGTCCGAGCCTTGAAAATAGGGCGCGTCCGTCAGCACGGAAAGACACGCGGCGCCGCCCAGCGCATAGGCCCGCGCGACCTCGCCCGGGCCGGCCCCTGGCCGGATCGGGCCCTGCGAGGGCGATGCGCGCTTGAACTCGGCGATGAGGCCGTAGCGGCCGGCGGACATCGCGTTCGAAAGCCGTGCCGCGAACCCGCGCGGCGGTGACGCCGCCCGCGCCGCCGCCGTCAATTCCGCGAGCGGCCGGCGCTGCTTGCAGGCGGCGACGTGCGCGCGTTTGTCGTCGCAGATCTTGGCGAGCACGTCGCTCATGGAAGCAGATTTCTCCTTTCGTGGCGCGTCTAATAGACCCCATGCAGAGTAGGGCGCGCAAGCGGGGACCCCGTCCATAGCGCGTCATGGCCGGGCTTGTCCCGGCCATCCACGCGGTGCAAGACGTGGATGCGCGGGTCAAGCCCGCGCATGACGAAAGGGGAGCGTCAGCCGGCGGCCTTGGGCCCCGCGGCGGTGATCGCGACCATCCGCTCCAGGGCCGCCTTGGCCTTGCCGCTGTCGATGGCCGCGGCGGCCATTTCGGCGCCCTCCTTGAGGGTATCGGCCTTGCCCGCGACGACGAGCGCGGCTGCCGCGTTATAGACAACGATGTCGCGGTAGGCGCCCTTTTCGCCCGCCAGCATGCCGCGCACGGCCTTGGCGTTGACCGCGGGATCGCCGCCCTTGAGGTCGGCCGGCTGGGCGCGGGGTAGCCCTGCGTCCTCCGGGTTCACTTCGAAAGTGGTGACGCGCCCCTGCCGAAGCTCGGCGACGAAGGAGGCGCCCGTTGTCGTGAGCTCGTCCAGGCCGTCGGAGCCGTGCACGACCCAGGCCTGCTCGGTCCCGAGCTTTTGCAGCACCTTCGCCATCGGCTCGATCCACTGGCGCGAGAAGGCGCCGGTCATCTGGCGCTTGACGCCGGCCGGGTTCGAGAGCGGCCCCAACAGGTTGAAGATCGTGCGCACGCCCATCTCCGTCCGCGCGGGCTGGACGTACTTCATCGCGCTGTGGTGGCGGGGCGCGAACAGGAAGCCGATCTTGGCCTCGAACAAAGCCTTTTTCACCAGCGCCATGTCGCAGTTGATGTCGACGCCGAGGGCGGTCAGCACGTCGCCCGCGCCGCACTTGGACGAGAGCGCCCGGTTGCCGTGCTTGGCGACGGGAACGCCGCAGCCGGCGACGACGAACGCCGCGCCGGTCGAGACATTGAAGGTGCCGGAGCGGTCGCCACCCGTGCCGACGACGTCCATCGCGCCGTCGGGCGCTTCGATGGTGAGGGCCTTCGCCCGCATGATGCGGACGGCGCCCGCGATCTCGTCCACGGTCTCGCCGCGCACCCGGAGGCCCATGAGAAAGGCCCCGGTCTGGGCCGGTGTCGCGTTGCCGGACATGATGATTTCGAACGCGCTTTCGGACTCGGCTTCCGTGAGCGCGCAGTTCTCGGCGACCTTGGCGAGGAACGGCTTCATTCCGTCGCTCATGCGGCCTTCCTCCGCCCTGCGAGGGTGATGAAGTTGCGGAGCAAATCGTGCCCGTGCTCGCTCGCGATGCTTTCGGGGTGGAACTGCACGCCGTAGATGGGAAGCTCGCGGTGCTCGAAGGCCTGGACGACGCCGTCGTCGCTCTCGGCCGTGATGGTGAGCGTATTGGGAAAGCTCTCGCGCGCGACCGTGAGCGAGTGGTAGCGCGTCGCCTTGAACGGGCTCGGGATGCCCGCGAGCACGCCGACGCCCCGGTGGGTGATCTCGCTCACCTTGCCGTGCATGGGGGCGGGGGCGAGCACCACCTTGCCGCCGAAGGCTTGGCCGATGGCCTGGTGGCCGAGACAGACGCCCAGCATCGGAACGCGGCCCGCCGCCTTGCGGACGAGGTCGAGGCAAATCCCCGCTTTGTCTGGGGTGCAGGGGCCGGGCGAGATCACAATCCCCTCCGGCCGCATGGCGAGGGCGTCCTCGGGCGAAAGCGCGTCGTTGCGCCTGACGGTCACGTCCGCCCCCAGCTCGCCCAGGAAGTGGCGGAGGTTGTACGTGAAGCTGTCGTAGTTATCGATTAACAGAAACATATCAATGTGTTCGACTCTGTTCTTGAACTTTGACGTGAATTTTCGAGAATCCCCGTCGGGCCTGCCATGGCCAACAATGCCGCCCGAGCCGCTTGAGCGTCAAGCGGCGACGCATCCAACCTCACCACGCGTCATGCGCGGGCGTGACCCGCGCATCCACGTCTTTTGAAGGCATGGATCGCCGGGACGAGCCCGGCGATGACGAACTCAAAATGAACGCGGGGCGTACTTGACGGCGGTCGGTGCCGCGCCCTCATATTCATTCATGACAGCCCACGGCCCCGCCCATGAGGTCCACGCGGCCGGTCTCGCCAAGGACCCGGTCTGCGGCATGTCGGTCGACCCGGCGACCGCACGTTATCGGCACATCCATGCGGGCGAGAGGTATTACTTCTGTTCTGCGGGCTGCCTGCAGAAATTCCGCGCCGACCCGCGGACGTATCTCGGCGGCGAGAGGCCTAAGGCCGTGGCGACCGCCGGGAGCAAATACACCTGCCCCATGCACCCGGAGATCGTCCGCGACGGCCCGGGCGACTGCCCGGTCTGCGGGATGGCTTTGGAGCCGGTCATGGCGGCGGCCGAGGAGGTGCCGAACCCCGAGCTCATCGACATGACGCGGCGCTTCTGGATCGGCGCCGTGCTCACGCTGCCGATGGTCGTGCTGACGATGGGAGATATGATCGCGGGAAGCGGTTGGGCGCATGCGATCCCGCCGATCCTCCGCGCCTGGCTCGAATTCGCCCTCGCGACGCCGGTCGTGGTGTGGGCCGGGCTGCCGTTTTTCAAGCGCGGCTGGGCCTCCCTCGTTTCGCGCAACCTGAACATGTTCACGCTGATCGCGCTCGGCGTCGGCGCCGCCTTCGCCTACAGCGTCGTCGCGGTAGTCGCGCCCGGCCTATTTCCCGAGGCATTCCGCGGCCACGACGGCACGGTCGAGCGCTACTTCGAGGCGGCCGCCGTCATCGTCGTGCTCGTGCTGCTGGGCCAGGTGCTGGAGCTCCGCGCGCGCGAACGGACGGGCCGGGCGATCCGGGCGCTGCTGGGCCTCCAGCCGAAGACCGCGCGGCGCGTCACCGCGACGGGCGAGGACGAGATTCCCCTCGAAGCGGTCAAGGCCGGCGACGTGCTGCGCGTGCGGCCGGGCGAAAAGGTGCCGGTGGACGGCCGCGTGGTCGAGGGCCGGAGCGCGGTCGACGAGTCCATGCTCACCGGCGAGCCGATGCCGGTGGAGAAGGGCCCGGGCGCCAAGGTGGTCGGCGGCACGGTCAACGGCGCCGGCGGCTTCACGATGACGGCGGAGCGGGTCGGAGCCGAGACCATGCTCGCCCGCATCGTCGCCATGGTGGCGGAAGCCCAGCGGAGCCGCGCGCCCATCCAACGGCTAGCCGACGTGGTCTCCGGCACCTTCGTTCCGGCCGTGGTCGCAGTTGCCGTGCTCGCCTTCGTCGTCTGGGGCCTGTTCGGCCCGCCGCCGGCCCTGGCGCACGCAATGATCGCGGCCGTCTCCGTGCTCATCATCGCGTGCCCGTGCGCGCTCGGCCTGGCCACGCCCGTCTCCATCATGGTCGGCGTCGGGCGCGGCGCGCGGATGGGCGTGCTCATCAAGAACGCGGAAGCCCTCGAACGGCTGGAAAAGGTCGACACCCTCGTGGTCGACAAGACGGGGACCCTCACCCTCGGCAAGCCCAAGGTCACGGCCGTGGTCGCCGTGGGCGAGGCGACCGAGGCGGACGTCCTGAAGATGGCCGCCAGCCTGGAGCAGGGGAGCGAGCACCCGCTCGGCCAGGCGATCGTCCGGGAGGCCGGGGAGCGCGGCCTCGCGCTCGACAAGGCGCGCGGGTTCCAGTCGGAGACGGGCAAAGGCGTGTTCGGCCTCCTCGCCGGCAAGCGGGTCGCGATCGGCAACGCCGCCATGCTGGCCGCGATCGGCGCCGACGCGGGCGACGTGGCGAATCGGGCGGACGCGCTTCGCGCCGGCGGCGCCACCGTCGTCTTCGTCGCCGTCAACGGCAAGGTCGCGGGCCTCATCGCCGTCGCCGATCCGATCAAGGAGACGACGCCGGCGGCCCTTGAGGGCCTGCGCCGGGACGGGATCCGCATCGTCATGGCGACCGGCGACAGCCGCCTGACGGCGGAGGCCGTCGCGCGTGCGCTCGGGATCGCGGAGGTCGAGGCCGACGTCCTGCCCGAGCGGAAAGTGGAGATTGTCAGGCGGCTGCGCCAGGAGGGCCGCGTCGTCGCGATGGCGGGCGACGGGGTCAACGACGCGCCCGCGCTCGCCGAAGCCGATGTCGGCATCGCCATGGGAACGGGGACCGACGTCGCCATCGAGAGCGCCGGCGTGACGCTGGTCAAAGGCGATCTCGCGGCGATCGCGCGTGCCCGCCGCTTGAGCCAGGCGACCATGCGCAACATCCGGCAGAATTTGTTCTTTGCGTTCGTCTACAACGCGCTCGGCGTGCCGGTCGCGGCGGGGGTGCTGTATCCCTTCGTCGGCCTGCTCCTGAGCCCGATGATCGCCGCCGCGGCGATGAGCCTCTCGTCGGTATCCGTGATCGCCAACGCGCTCCGGCTCGGGCGGGCGAGGGTTTGATAAGACGTGAATCGCGCGTCGTTCCCGCGAACGCGGGAACCCAGTCTTCTGGACCCCCGCTTCTCGCAGGGGTGACGGAAGTAAGGCGAAGGGCTATACGCCGCCGCCCACGATCACCCGGTTGCGGCCGGCCTGTTTGCAGGCAATGACGGATTGCCGCGCGGCGTCGATCAGGTGCTGGGCGGTGTCGGTCTCCGGGAACGCAGCAATCCCGCCGCTGAGCGTCGTGGAAAACGAAATGGCGGGGCTGGTGTGGCGCATTTGCGCGAACACTTCGCGGATGTTCTCGATCACCCCGACCGCGTCTTCGGCCTTGCTTCCGGGCAGCACGATCCCGAACTCGTCGCTGCCGAGCCGCCCGAGGGCGTCGGTCTTGCGGAGCCGTTGACGCAGCAGGCGGGCGAGACTTTTCAAGACGTCGTCGGCGGCGTGGTGGCCGTGGGACTCGTTGATGTCACGGAAAAGGTCGAGATCGACGACCGTGACGGTGAGCGGCGTGTCGCTCCGGACCGAGCGCCCGATCTCGCCGTCCAGCGCCTCCATGAAGGCGCTGTAGGTCAGAAGGCCGGTGAGGCCGTCGTGGACCAGGAGGGAGCGCATGCCGCGGAATCGGCGCGCGTGCGCGCGCACCGCGGTGACAAGCTGCTTTGCGCTGACGGTTTTGCTGAGCACATCATCGCCGCCCGCCGCGGTTGCGGCGAGCCGGGCGTCCGCTCCCGTCTCGTTCGAAAGGAAGACGATCGGGATGCTCGCCGACGACCGCTGCTGGCGGATGACCGAGGCGACGTCGCGGCCGCTGCAATCGGGCATGTGGAGATCGAGGAGGATAGCCTCCGGCGCGAACGCGAGCGTCCGCTCGGTGATCGTGCCGGGATCGGAGAGCGTGGCCGTGATCATTCCCGCCGCTTGCAGGACGGTCTCCGTCCGCCGGGCGCCGTTTGCGCTCCCTTCGACGATGAGGACGCGCAGCGGCTCCCCTTCCTCCCTGCGGGTGAGCTGGTCGAGGGTGTCCACGAGATCGCCGATGGGCGTGGCCTTTTCGAAGAAGCCGTCGCTGCCCGCCCGCACGGCCGCGACGCGCGTCTTGAAGTCGCCGGTCGCGCCGAGGGCGATGAGCGGGCAGTCGAGGATTTCCCGCACCGCATTGACCGCGCGAGCCGCGGCCTCGTCGTCGTCGTTCCCGCTCATGCCGATGAGGAGCGCCTCGGGCGGGGCGTTGACGACCTCGTCGATCAGCGCCTCCGGGTCGGGAACGTAGCGGACGGTGAAGCCGAATCCCTCGAGCTCGCGGGTTAGGCGACGGGCCTCCTGGGTGTCGCGTTCGAGGAGCGCGACAAGCCGTGGAAATTCGCGGCCCTTGCTCAGGGCTTCTTTCAGGGATCGCGTCACCGGCGCCTCCTTAAATTTGAGCTCCCACAGTTAGCACGAAGGTTCCGGGAAGTCGCTGACGCGTTTTGACCGAAGTTGCTGATTTTGCTTACAAAATCCTGTCACCCAGCGGTGTGGCCGGCGGGCGACCGTTGCTGAGCCGCCCTCGTCCGCTGTATGAGGGGGCATCGATTTAAATTCTGCTCTCGGAGGTGGCGTGGCCGCAAAAGGCGCCGGCGCGAAGAAACGGAGCGTCAAGCGGAAGCCGCGCAGCTTGGACGCGATCCCGCGCTGGCTCCGGATTCTCGCGCCCGCGGTCGCCGGCGCGATTGCGATCGCCTTCGGCGTCGGCCTTCTGGTGGCGGAACGAAAGTCGCTCGCGGTCTCCGCCGATATCGAATCGCCGCCCGCGCGCGTCGCCGCGAAGCCCGTGCTTCCCCACGACAACGGCACCGCCGGCCGCCTCCGGCCTTACGAAGAGCCGCTTCCGAAGGACGTCTACGACGCTGCGCGCGTGCCGGCGCCGCCGCCGGCGAGCGCGCCGCCCGAGCAAGCCGCGAGCGTCGTCCCGGCGCGCCCCTCTGTCGTCGCCCCCGAGGCCAAGCCCGCCGCGATGCCGCCCGCGCACCTGCCGGCGTGGCAGCGGTTCGCGGTGGCGCCGCCCGAGGCCGGCCAGCGCCCGATGATCGCGATCGTCATCGACGACATGGGGATCGACGTGCGCCGCTCGACCCGCGCGGCGACGCTGCCGGGGCCGCTCACGCTCTCGTTTCTCACGTATGCCGACGATCTCGACCGGCAGACGGCGGCGGCCCGCGCCCATGGGCACGAGTTGATGTTGCACGTGCCGATGGAACCCGAGAGCCCCGACGTCGACGCCGGGCCGAACGTGTTGCTCACGGCCTTCTCGCCGAAGGAGATACTCCAGCACCTCACGTGGGCGCTCGGGCGCTTCGACCGCTACGTCGGCATCAACAACCACATGGGCAGCAAGTTCACCCGCGACGCCGGCGCCATGCGGGTGGTGATGGAGGAATTGAAGCGCCGCGGGCTTTTGTTCCTCGATTCGCGCACCGCGAGCCAGA
This sequence comes from Rhodospirillales bacterium, assembly GCA_009694195.1. GTDB lineage: Bacteria > Pseudomonadota > Alphaproteobacteria > Rhodospirillales > SHVQ01 > SHVQ01. The sequence goes on along the minus strand of SHVQ01000003.1, from coordinate 32,732 downwards.
CCGTCGGCGCCAAGCTCGCCCGCAAGATCGGCGTGCCCTTCGCCGAGCGCAACGTGTTCCTCGACCACGACGACGACGAGCCGGCGATCCGCGCCCGCCTCGCCGAGACCGAGAAGGTCGCGCTTCGCAACGGCTACGCGGTCGCCATCGGGCACCCGCGCGACGCCACCCTCAACGTGCTCTCGGACTGGCTTTCGCGCGCCCGGCAGGACGGCTTCGTGCTGGTCCCGCTTTCGGCCATCGCCGCCCGCCACGCGCAAGGGGGGTAGGGGCGCCCCTCACCCCGACCCTCTCCCCGGTCCCGGGGAGAGGGAGGGACCCGCGTCAGCGGGAGGGTGAGGGGCTCAGTTCCGCCGGACGAACAGGAAGTCGCCGCCCTCTGAATCTGGTGGTAAATATGCATTGAGGTGAAAAATGGGTGAGACGAAGAAGCTTCACGAGGTTCATCCCGGTCGGATTCTCAAGGAGGAGCTGGCCGCGCTCGGGACCGGAGCGCGCCTTTGGCTCGCCATGCAGCAGGCCTATGACTTGCGCAAGGTGGAGACCGAACTCGGCGCCAAGGTGCGGGCCGAAGTCCAAAGCGCCGCATAGGTCAGGGTCTGTGAGCCCTACGTGACGGTCGTGACTTACCGCTCGCCCGCGAACCGCGCCGCGTCCTCGGCCGCGCGCAGGAGGGCGCGGGCCTTGTTGCAGCTTTCCTGGTACTCGGCCTCGGGGTCGCTGTCGGCGACGATGCCGCCGCCCGCCTGCACGTACATGGCGCCGTCCTTGACGACCGCGGTGCGGAGCGCGATGCAGGTGTCCATCTCGCCGTTCGCCCCGAAGTAGCCGATGCAGCCGGCGTAGATGCCGCGCCGCTCGCTCTCCAATTCATCGATGATCTCCATGGCGCGGACCTTGGGCGCGCCGGAAACCGTGCCGGCCGGGAAACCGGCGAGCAGCGCGTCGACGGCATCGAACTGGAGGTCGAGCCCACCCTCCACGTTGGAGACGATGTGCATGACGTGGGAGTAGTACTCGACCAGGTTCCGCTCGGTGACGCGGACGCTACCGACCTTGGCGACGCGGCCGACGTCGTTGCGCCCGAGGTCGAGCAGCATCAGGTGCTCGGCCAGCTCCTTCGGGTCGGAGAGGAGGTCCTGGCTGAGCGCCTGGTCCTCGGCCGGCGTCTTGCCCCGCGGGCGCGTGCCGGCGATCGGGCGGATCGTCACCTTGCCGCCGCGCACGCGGACGAGAATCTCCGGGCTCGACCCGACCACCGCGAACGGCCCGAAATCGAGGAAGAAGAGGAAGGGTGACGGATTGAGCCGCCGGAGCGCGCGGTAAAGAGAAAACGGCGACAGCGCGAACGGCACCTGGAATCGCTGCGAGACCACGACCTGGAAGATGTCGCCCGCGCGGATGTACTCCTTCGCCTTCTTGACCATGGCGTGATAGCCGTCGCGCCCGGTGTTCGAGCGGGGCGGCGCGAGCGGCGTCGTGTCCGCGTTGGTCGCCGGCCGGTAGGGGAGGTTGCGCCCGAAGTCGGCGACCACGCCCGCGAGCCGTGCCCGCGCCGCTTCATAGGCGTCGTCGGCGCTGCCCGCCCCCGGCCAGACGGGCGTGATCACGCGCACCGTGTCTTCCACGTTGTCGAACACCGCCATCACCGTCGGCCGGAGAAAAATTCCGTCGGGGACACCGAGCACGTCCGGATTTTGATCCGGCAGCCGCTCGACCAGGCGGACGACCTCGTAGCCCATGTAGCCGACGAGACCGGCCGCCATCGGCGGCAAGCCGGGCGGCAACTCCACGTGGCATTCCTTGATGAGGGCGCGCAAGGAGGCGATGGTTCCCGATGTCTCGCCGACCGGGCAGGGGCGGAAGGCGGCCGCGTCCTTCACCGCCGTGCGGTTGATCTCGGCGTGGTTGCCGAAGCAGCGCCAAATCAAGTCCGGCTTCAAGCCGATGAACGAATAGCGCCCGCGAAAGGCACCGCCCTCGACGGATTCCAGGAGAAAGCTGTTCGGCTCGCCTTGCGCGAGCTTCATCATCGCGGAGACCGGGGTCTCCAGGTCGGCGACGAGCGTCGTCCAGACGACCTGCGGCGCGCCCCTGTCGTAGGCCGCCTGGAAGGTGGATGGCTCGGGAAGCGTCTTCATCGCGGGGGCGGCGTTCGATCAAAACGCCTGTTCGAGGGCCTTGCGGTTGATGGTCGCCGGGAACCGCTCCTTGAGGCTTTCGGCGAGCTCGACCGCGAGGTCGTTGCGCACGCCCTCGGAGAGCTGGCGGGCGAGAGCGTCATAGGCGGCCTTGTCGCGCTGGGGGTCGGCCGGCTGGATCGCCTTTACGCGGGCGACATGGTACCCGTCGGCGCCGCGCGCGGTGACGGCCTGAGCGACCGGCGTCGTGAAAATTCCCGCGATCAGTCCCTCCGGCATGTTTCCGCTGTCGCGGTCGCGGAACCGGCGGACGGGCTTGGTCGTGGTCAGCGTGAGATTTTTCGGCTGGGCGAGGGCTTGAAGATCGCCGCCGGCATTCACTTGCGCAGCCAGGTCCTCGGCCGCCTTTTTCGACGCTTCCGCGCGTTGATCCTGGAGCCAGGCGTCGCGCACCTGATCCTTGACCGTGTCGAACGGACGGAGCGCGGCCGGGGTCACCGCGTCGACCCGGAGAACGAAGTAGCCGTCCTTGCCGGCCTCAATCACGGGCGAGTCCGATCCCTTGGCGGTGGCAAATGCGGTTTCCAGGAACTTGCCGGCCGCGAGCAGGCCCGCCACGGGCTTGCCGTCGGGGCCGCGGCCCTGGCCGTCGAAGGGACCCATCTTGGCGACGGGGAGACCCAGGCGCTGGGCCGCCTCCTCGACGTTGGCGCCGCCGCCGAGCGCGTCCTCCAGCCGGTTGGCGACCTCGAACAGGCGGTCGAATGCCTTTTCCGTCGCCACGTCCTGGCGCAATTGCGGCTTCACGTCGCCGATCGTTTTGGTGACGGCCGGCTCGGCCTTCACCACGCGGACGAGGTGCCAGCCGAGCGGGCTGCGGATCGGCTCGCCGAAGCCGCCGACCGGGAGCGCGAAGGTGGGCTCGGCCAGCTCCGGCAGCATCTGGTCGCGGGCCAGCGGGCCGAACTCGAGATCGGTTCCGGATTTGCCGGCGATCTCTTTCGCCACGTCGGCGAACGGCCGGCCTTCCTTGAGGAGGGCATGGGCGCGCATCGCCCTTTCTTCGTCGCCGACGACAAACTGTTCGATCACCCGGCGCGCGGGCGTGCTGAACTCCTGGTGCCGCGATTCGTAGGCTTCCTTGATCTCGTCGTCGGAGACCGGCGTGTCCTTGGCGATCTGCTCGGCGTCCAGCTTGAGCAGCGTGACGGTGCGGTACTCGGGCGCTGTGAAGCGGGCGCCGTTGTCCTTGTAATAGGTCTGCAGCGTCTCGGCGCCGGGCTCGACGATCCCCGTCGCGCTCGCGTCCGGGATGAAGACGACGTCGACGATCCGCCGCTCTTCCCGGTGGGCGAAGACCGCATCGACGAGCGGCCCGGGGGCCCGCGCCCCGGCGGTCAGGCTGCCGACGTATTGCTCGCGCATGAGATCGCGCCGGAGGCTTTGCAGATACGCCTCTTCGCTCATCCCGGCGCTGTAGAGGATCTGTTGGAAACGGGCGCGGTCGAATCCGACGGGCCCTTGGAACAGCTTCGTCTCCACGACCCGTTGGCGCAACAGCTCATCGCTGATGAGCACGCCGCGCTGCTTCGCGCCGAGCTCGATGAGCACGTTGCTGATCATGCGGGTGAGGACGCCGTCGGAGATGCCCATGGCGCGCGCCTGCTCGATGGTGATGCCCTCGCCGAGCAGCGGCTTCAGGTTGTTGAGCTCGCGGCGGAGCTCGTTCCCGTACTCGGCCGGAGTGATCCTGACGTCGCCGACGCGGGCGACTTCGTCCGAGCGCGAGCCGACCCGCACCACGTCGCCGATGCCCCACACGACGAACGACGCGACAAGGACAAAGAAGAGGCTTTTAACGACGATGGAGCCGGCGCGTTTTCGGATGGCCTCGAGCATGATCGACCCTGATGCGGTCCCGCGAGAACGCGGAATTCGGACGAGCGGTTGGCGCACCGTCCCTTGAAAAACGCGGCATCATAGGAGGAGGGCAGGGGAGCCGCAACGCTCGTGTGGGCTTGGTCTTATCGGCGCTGCCGAGGGCTGCCCACGCGACCTCCTCGGCGCCGGCCCTTTTTCGCGCCCTGCTTCTTCCGTGAAGGCCGAAGCGAACGCTGCGGGACGTCTGATAACGCATCCTTGGATTCGAGGCTGAGACGGCTGTGAACGTCCATGTTTTCATGAAGCACGCGGACGATTTCGATGGCGTCCGCCCGCTCGCGGTAAAAAATGACATGCCGGGCGCTCAACGTGCTGCGGTGTCCCGGAGCAACCTCATCGCGGGCAACGCCGAGCGACGGATATTTGCAAAGCCGCGACATCCGTTCCCGCATGGCCGCGAGATACGCTTGCTTCCGCGCCTTGCCCCATTCGGATTCGGTGCGTCGGGCAATGTCCTCCAGATCGGCGACTGCCGCATCCGCGAGGACGAGCTTTTTCATAAGCGGGCGAAGAACGCCGAAAGCTCGTCGTCGCCGTCGATGGTCACCGAGCGGCCGGCCGCGATGTCGGCCGCGCCTTTGGCAAGCGTCTCGCGCAAGCGTTCCAGCTTGAGACGGCGCACTTCGTCATGTTCCCGCATGAGCCGGAGTGCTTCGCGGACGACTTCGCTCGCGTTGTTGTAAAGGCCGGATTCGACCTTTGCCTTCACGAACTCCTCAAGGGTGACAGTCAGTGACACGTGCATGGCTACGGGCCTTTTCAGTTCTCGCAACTATATGGGTCGTTCAAAGTTTGTCAAAGTTTGTCGACGCGCCTCACATAGAGCAAGATAGATGCAGGGGTTTTCCTGAGGATGGCCTCGGGATTGGATGAGGCTTGCCTCCCCGTCCGTCTCATTCCTAAAGTCCCCGGCAACAATTTTCGAGGCGGAATCCCCATGGCCCGTCGTTCCCTCGTCGTCGGCAATTGGAAAATGAACGGTTTCAAGGCCGACGGGCTGGCGCTCGCCCGCGCGCTTGCAGGCCGGATGCGCCATCGGGGCGACGCGCGGTTCGAGATGGCCCTCTGCCCGCCGTTCACCCTCATCGCGGCCGTGGGCGACGCGATCGCGAACTCAGGCATCGCGCTCGGCGGGCAGGACTGCCACCCGAAGCCGAAGGGCGCCCACACGGGCGACGTGAGCGCGCCCATGCTGAAGGACCTGGATTGCCGGTTCGCGATCGTCGGCCACTCCGAGCGGCGGGCCGACCACGGCGAGACCGACGCGCTCGTCAAGGCGAAGGCGGAAGCGGCCCTCGCCGCGGGGCTCACCGCGATCGTCTGCATCGGCGAGCGCGAAGCCGAGCGCGACGCGGGCCGCACGCTCCAGGTGGTCAAGACCCAGCTCCTGGGATCGCTCCCGAAAGGTGCCGCCCCGGCGACCACGGTGGTCGCCTATGAGCCGGTGTGGGCGATCGGCACCGGGCGGACGCCCACCACGGCGGAAATCGGCGAGGTCCACGCGCTGATCCGCTCCGAGCTCGCCCAGGCGCTCGGCAAGACGACCGCCGAAGGCATTCGCCTGCTCTACGGCGGCTCGGTGAAGGCCTCCAACGCGAAGGAGATCTTCGCCGTCGACGGCGTCGACGGCGGCCTGGTCGGCGGCGCCAGCCTCGATGTGGACGAGTTCTGGGCGATCGCCGAAGCGTGCCGGTGACACGTTCGTCGTTCCCGCGAAAGCGGGAACCCAGTCTGCTGAGAGTCTGGCTCCCGGCTCTCGCCCAGGGTCTGCGGGGAATCCCCGCAAGCGCCCCTTGGCTCGGCCGGAGCGACGAGATAAGCCGTCGTTTTCCCAGTAGCAATTTTGCGGAACAGAGACTACATAACACCCCGAACGCACGCGCCTTGGGGTCTGCGGGGGAATCCCCCGCGAGTGTCTCCCTTGCGCCGCGTGCGGCGGTGTTTTAGGGCCTGCTCATGACCACCGTCATCCTGGTGATCCATATTCTCATCGCGCTTGCCATGGTGGGCTCGGTTCTTCTCCAGCGGAGCGAGGGCGGCGGCCTCGGAATGGGGGGCGGAATGGGCGGCTTCATGACCGGCCGGTCGACCGCGAATCTGCTGACCCGCACGACCGGGGTGCTCGCCGCCTGTTTCATCGGGACGAGCCTTCTGCTGGCGATCCTGGCCGACCACGGGCGCGACCGGAAATCCTTGCTCGACCGGCAGCCTCCGGCGGCGGCCGATCCGGCAAAACCGGCGGAACCTGCGGCGCCCGCGGCGCCTGTCGCGAAATAGCGTCGGGTCCGTGACCAGCCCGAATCGCACACCGCCGGCCCCGACGACCGGCGGCAAAGGTCAATGCTTTTATATCGGCCAAGGGAGCGTATAGACTGTACGTCCATGGCGCGGTTTATTTTCATTACCGGCGGCGTGGTCTCCTCACTCGGTAAGGGCTTGGCATCGGCGGCGCTGGGCGCGCTCCTGCAGGCCCGCGGCTTCAAGGTCCGGCTGCGCAAGCTCGACCCCTACCTCAACGTCGACCCGGGCACCATGAGCCCCTACCAGCACGGCGAGGTGTACGTCACCGACGACGGCGCCGAGACCGACCTCGACCTCGGGCACTACGAGCGTTTCACCGGCGTCGCCGGCCGCCGCTCGGACAACGTGACGACGGGCCGCATCTACTCCGACGTGATCGCGAAAGAGCGCCGGGGCGATTATCTCGGCGCCACCATCCAGGTCATTCCGCACGTGACCGACGCGATCCGCGATTTCATCACCAGCGACGTGACCGACGAGGACTTCGTGTTGTGCGAGATCGGCGGCACGGTCGGCGACATCGAGGGCCTGCCGTTCCTCGAAGCCATCCGCCAGCTCGGCAACGAGCTCGGGCGCGAGCGTGCGATGTACATCCACTTGACGCTGCTCCCGTACATCCCGAGCGCGGGCGAGCTGAAGACCAAGCCGACCCAGCACTCGGTTAAGGAACTGTTGAGCGTCGGGATCCAGCCGGACCTGCTGCTCTGCCGCTCGGACCGTCCGATCCCGGAAGGCGAGTGCCGCAAGATCGCGCTCTTCTGCAACGTCCGCCAGGAAGCCGTGATCCCGGCGCTCGACGTCGGCACCATCTACAGCGTGCCGTTGAGCTATCACGAGCAGGGGCTGGACGAGCAGGTGTTGCGCTATTTCCGCCTCGATGCGCCGCAACCCGATCTTACCCGGTGGCGCGAGATCGTCGCCCGCATCACCCGGCCGGAAGGCGAAGTGAGCATCGCCATCGTCGGCAAGTACACAGGGCTCCTCGACGCTTACAAGTCGCTCTCCGAAGCGCTCTCCCACGGCGGCATCGCCAACAACGTCCGCGTCAACATGCGCTGGATGGACTCGCAGATTTTCGAGAACGGCGACGCGATCCAGCAGCTGGAAGGGGTGCACGGCATCCTCGTCCCCGGCGGCTTCGGCGAGCGCGGCTCCGAGGGCAAGATCCAGGCGGCGAAATTCGCCCGCGAACGCATGGTCCCCTATTTCGGCATCTGTTTCGGGATGCAGATGGCCGTGATCGAGGCGGCCCGCAATCTCGCCGGCATCGCCAAGGCGGGGTCGTCGGAATTCGGGCCCACCAAGGAGCCGCTCGTCGGCCTGATGACGGAGTGGGTGAAGGGCAACGAGCTCGAGCGCCGCCAGGTCGGCGGCAATTTCGGCGGCACCATGCGGCTCGGGGCCTTTCCGGCCGTCCTCAAGGAGGGCAGCCGGGTCCACCAGATTTACGGCACGACCCGCATCAGCGAGCGCCACCGCCACCGCTACGAGGTGAACACCAATTACCGCGAACGGCTGGAGCAGGCCGGCATCGCGTTCTCCGGCATGTCGCCCGACGGTATCCTGCCGGAGATCATCGAGATTCCCGGGCACCCCTGGTTCATCGGCGTCCAGTTCCACCCGGAGCTGAAATCGCGTCCGTTCGAGCCCCACCCCCTCTTTACCTCGTTCATCCACGCCGCCGTCGAGCAAAGCCGGTTGGTGTAGCCGTGGCCGATCTCTGGTTTAAACCCAAGCGCTACTGGGGGTGGACCCCGGTCACGTGGCAGGGGCCTGGGCGGTAATAGGCCTCTTCTCCAGCGCGATCGCGGCCTGGCTCCTCTGGCGCGCGTCGCGGTTTGATGGCGAGCCGGACCCCCTCGGCCTCTCCCTGCCGATCCTCGGGATCCTGGCCGCCTTGATTGTGGTCTGTTGGAAGAAAGGCGGGCCGCCGACCGGCTGGGGCGGGAAGGGGTAAGTTTCTCTAAAATCCCCTTCCCCTTGCGGGAGGGGGAGAAAGGGGGAGGGGTCTTCCGGCAACGACACCCCACTTGATCGTGAGCAAGACCTGTACGATATTACGTACAGGTTTTATTGGGTGAGCATTTGCCATGGATACGAAGTCATACACCGCCGTCCGCGACGATCTGGCCAAGACTCTGGACAAGATTTGTCGCGATCACAGTCCCGTGCTGCTGACACGGCGTAACGCACAATCCGTCGTCATGCTGTCGTTGGAAGATTATCGGGCGATGGAGGAGACAGCCTATCTGCTCCGCAGTCCAGCGAATGCTGCACGGCTGGCTGAATCCATTGCAGAAATTGAAGCTGGACGGGCTCATCGTCGTTGGCCCGGCATTCGCCCCAGGCGTCGTCGGAAGCCGCGCCGATAATCGGCTGTGGGTGCCCGTGGACGTTCTGTTTTCTGAACGGGCGTGGGAAGAATACCTGTATTGGCAGCAAGCGGATCGCAGCAAGCTGGCTCGCATCAATGAGTTGATCCGCGACATCCGCCGGCAACCTTTCAAAGGAATCGGCAAGCCAGAGCCTCTCCGTTTTGGATATGCAGGTTACTGGTCTCGGCGGATCGATCAGGAGCACCGCCTCGTGTACAAGGTGAAAGGTGGCACTGTGCTGATCGCCCAATGTCGTTACCATTACTAACCGGGGGTACTTCCGTGGCCGATCTCTGGTTCAAAGCGAAACGCTACGGCTGGGGGTGGACACCGGCCACGTGGCAGGGCTGGGCGGTGACGATCTTCTTTGTCGTCGCGTTCACGGCCTGGCTCACCTGGTGGGTGAACGGCGAGCACGATCCGCTCGGCATGTTGCCTCTTCTCGCGTTGACCGCGGGGCTGATCCTGGTCTGCTGGAAGAAAGGCGAGCGGCCCCGCTGGCAGTGGGGCGGCGAACGATAGACGCTTGCACTTTCGCCCCGCCGGTGCAAAAACGGCGCGTCCGCGCTATCCTTTTCCGGGTATCCCATGACTGAGACCCGTTCCGTCCGCATCGGAAACGTGACCGTCGGCAACGACCGGCCGCTCGCGCTCATCGCCGGCCCGTGCGTGATGGAAAGCCGCGACCACGCACTCGAAACCGCGGGCACGCTCGCAGCGTTGGCGAAAAAGCTCGGGATCGGGCTCATTTACAAGACCTCCTTCGACAAGGCCAACCGCACGAGCCACGCGAGCCCGCGCGGGCTCGGCATGGCGGCGGCGCTCGCCATCTTCCGGGAGATCCGCAAAACGATCGGCTGCCCGGTTCTCACGGACGTTCACGATGCGGCGCAATGCAAAGAGGTCGCGGACGCGGTCGACGTTTTGCAGATCCCCGCGTTCCTCTGCCGGCAGACCGATCTCCTGCTCGCGGCGGGCGAGACGGGCCGGCCGATCAACGTGAAAAAGGGCCAGTTCCTGGCGCCCTGGGACATGGCGAACGTGGTCAAGAAGATCGAGAGCACGGGCAACCGCAACGTCATGGTCTGCGAGCGCGGCGCGAGCTTCGGCTACAACACCCTCGTCTCCGACATGCGGGCGCTGCCGATCCTGGCCCTGACCGGCTGCCCGGTCGTCTTCGACGCGACCCATTCGGTGCAGCAGCCGGGCGGGCAGGGAGAGCGCTCGGGCGGCGAGCGGGCGTTCGCGCCGGTGCTCGCCAGGGCCGCCGTCGCGGTCGGCGTCGCCGCCGTTTTCATGGAGACCCACGAGGACCCGGACCGCGCGCCCAGCGACGGCCCAAACATGATTTTACTCAAAGACTTGCCGGACATAGTTGAGACGTTGATGGAAATCGATCGTCTCGCCAAAGCCCGGCCCATCGTCATCTGAATCCACTGAAGGGGAGGAGACCGGAGGCATGACTGCGATCAACGACATTTTTGCCCGCGAGATCTTGGACAGCCGGGGCAACCCGACCCTCGAGGTCGAGGTCACGCTCGCGAACGGCGTGAAGGGCACGGCCGCGGTTCCGTCGGGCGCGTCGGTCGGCACCCACGAGGCGGTCGAGCTCCGCGACGGCGACAAGAAGCGCTACGGCGGCAAGGGCGTCACCAAGGCGTGCGAGTCGGTGAACCTGGAGATCTTCGACGCCGTCTCCGGCATCGATTCCGACAACCAGCTCCTCATCGACAAGACGATGATCGACTTGGACGGCACGCCCAACAAAAAGCGCCTCGGCGCCAACGCGATTCTGGGTGTCAGTTTGGCGGTCGCCAAGGCGGCGGCCGCATCGGCCGGCTTGCCGCTCTACCGCTATCTCGGCGGGCCGTTCGCGCGCGTGCTGCCGGTGCCGCAGATGAACATTCTCAACGGCGGCGCCCACGCCGACAACTCCATCGACTTCCAGGAGTTCATGATCCTGCCGGTCGGCGCCAAGACCATGGCGGACGCGGTCCGCATGGGGACGGAAGTGTTCCACGCGCTGAAGGCGAAGCTGAAGGACGCCGGCCATAGCACCAACGTCGGCGACGAAGGCGGCTTCGCCCCCGACCTCAAGGGCTCCAAGCCCGCCCTCGACTTCGTCATGAAGGCGATCGAGGCGGCCGGCTACAAGGCCGGGAAGGACATCGTGCTCGGCCTCGACGTGGCCTCGACCGAATTCTACGCGGGCGGCAAATACGCGCTCGAAGGCGAGGGCAAGACCCTCGATGCCGGCAAGATGGTCAAGTACTACGAGGAGTTGGTTGGCGCCTATCCGATCGCGAGCATCGAAGACGGCATGGCCGAGGACGACTGGGAGGGCTGGAAGGCATTGACGAGCGCATTGGGCGGCAAGGTGCAGCTCGTCGGCGACGACCTCTTCGTCACCAACACCGAACGGCTCAACCAGGGCATCGCCAAGGGCGCCGCCAACGCCATCCTGGTGAAGGTCAACCAGGTGGGCACGCTGACGGAGACCATCGCGGCCGTGGACGCCGCGCACCGGGCGGGGTACCGGGCCGTGATCTCGCACCGCTCGGGCGAGACCGAGGACACGACGATCGCCGACCTCGCGGTGGCGCTCAACGCCGGGCAGATCAAGACGGGATCGCTGTCCCGCTCCGACCGCGTCGCCAAGTACAACCGGCTGCTCGCCATCGAGCTCGGGCTCTCGACCGCCGCCCGCTACGCCGGCACGGGCATCTTCAAAAAGAAGGCGTAAGGCGCGCCCCTCACCCCGACCCTCTCCCCGCCAGGGGGCGTTTGCGGGGGACACCCCCGCAGACCCCAAGGCGGGGAGAGGGAGGGACCCGCTTTTGCGGGAGGGTGAGGGGCGCGGTAACCACTTGTTAAGGAGTTTCGGCGAACCATCATCTTGGGATTCGGGGACAGTGGACGTGGGCACGACAAGGGAATCCACAGTGCCATGAGTTTCTTTGCCGAAATTCGCAAGCGGGCGCGCCACGTCATCGGCCCGGCGCTCGGCATTTCCGCCATGTACTACTTCGGCTATCACGTCATCCACGGCGAGCGGGGGCTTATTGCCTACCGGGACCTGCTGGTGCGGACCGACGACGCGCGGGGCGAGCTCGTGCGCCTGTCGGAGGACCGCGGGGCGCTGCAGAACCGGGTCCGGCTTCTCTATCCGGGCAGCCTCGATCCCGACCTGCTCGAAGAACGCGCGCGGCTGATGCTCAACTACGGCCGCCCCGACGAGATCGTGATCATCGACGACGTAAGGACGAAGCCATGAAACGGTTCACCCGAGAGCTGGAGCCCCCTTATTACGCGGCGGTGTTCGAAGCCCGCCAAGGCAACGACAGCGGCAACCTGGACGGCCGCGTGCGCACGGCCCAGGAGATGGTCGCGCTCGCGAGCCGCATCCCGGGCTTCCTCGGCGTCAAGACCGCCGAGAGCCGGCGCGGGCGCCGGATCGTCGTCTCCTATTGGAAGGACATGGAATCGATTTACGCCTGGCGCGACCGAGGCGAGCGCGCGGCTGCACGGCGCGCGGGCGCCGACGCATGGGAAGAGCTCGATGACCTGGAGATCGTGCGCGTGCGCGAGCGCCCGTTCTTCGCCACCTCGAAGCGCGTCGTCAACGCCGCCGTCAACGACGGATGGGGTCAACTGGGCGCGCTGGTCGTCGTCGCCATCGGCTTCGCGTATCGGACGTTCTGACGGTCTCCACCACGACTCGACCCCAAGTTTCCCAGGGGATCGAGTGGCGCCCGCGTGCTCCTGAGAGAGGGTGCGCGGGCGCTTCTTTTTTGCGCAGCATGACACGCGCGCCGAGGCCGATCGATCCCTGCAACTGCGATGGCGGTTGCCGGAGCCGAGCACACGATTCGCTGATTAACCGGAGTTGCTGATCGCGTGTCTGGTGTGCGGTTTTGCTGCGTTTCATGCTGCATGAATGTTGCAGTAACTTTACCCTTTCCCGCGCATTAACTGAAAGCCGGTTAATATCCCCCGCGCGGTCGTGATGGTGTCTTGAATTCGCCCGCACCCTCAACTACCTTCCCGCCACAACGCACCTTCATCGGCCCGCAAGGGCTGCCCCCCGCCATGGACGGTAAGTCTAGGGAGGATTCATGGCGAAATCAGCGAAGGCGCCTGTCGGCGTCCAAGCGCGTTCCACGGAAGACGACTCGCACGAGCTCACGCCCGAGCGCCTGCTCGAATTGTATCGCCGGATGCTGCTCATCCGGCGGTTCGAGGAGAAGGCGGGCCAGCTTTACGGCATGGGCCTGATCGGCGGCTTCTGCCATCTCTACATCGGGCAGGAAGCGGTCGTCGTCGGCATGCAGGCGGCCGCCGCGCCTGTCGACACCCTCGTCACCAGCTACCGCGACCACGGGCACATGCTCGCCTGCGGCATGGACCCGAAGGGCGTGATGGCCGAGCTCACCGGGCGCCGCGGCGGATACTCGAAGGGCAAGGGCGGCTCGATGCACATGTTCAGCCGCGAGAAGAATTTCTTCGGCGGCCACGGCATCGTCGGCGCGCAAGTGCCGATCGGCACCGGCCTCGCCTTCGGGCACAAGTACAAGGCCGACGGCGGCGTCTCCCACACCTACCTCGGCGACGGCGCCATCAACCAGGGCCAGGTCGCGGAGGCCTTCAACATGGCGGCGCTCTGGAAGCTGCCGGTCGTTTACATCATCGAAAACAACAAATACGGCATGGGCACCGCGGTCGAGCGCGCGAGCGCCACGGCCGAGCTCTACCGGCGGGGCGAGAGCTTCGGCATTCCCGGACATCAGGTCAACGGCATGGACGTGACGGCCGTCTATCGCGCGGGAGGAGAAGCGCTCGCGCATGCGCGGTCGGGCGCCGGGCCGGTGATCGTCGAGATGAAGACCTACCGCTACCGCGGACACTCCATGTCGGACCCGGCGAAATACCGCCCGAAGGAAGAGCTCGCGAAGATGCGGAAGGAAAGCGATCCCATCGATACGCTGAGCCACCGTCTTCTCGAGGAGAAGATCGTCGACGAAGCGAAGCTCAAGGAGATCGATCGCGAGGTGAAGGCCGTCGTCACCGACGCGGCCGAATTCGCCCAGCAGAGCCCGGAGCCCGATCCGTCCGAGCTCTACACCGACATTCTGCGTGAAGCCTGAGCGCGGGGGGGGGGCGAAGACATGCCCGTTCAGGTTTTGATGCCCGCGCTGTCGCCCACGATGACCGAGGGCAAGATCGCGAAATGGCTGAAGAAGGAGGGCGATCCCGTCTCCAGCGGCGATGTGCTCGCCGAGATCGAAACCGACAAAGCGACGATGGAAGTCGAGGCCGTCGACTCAGGAGTGCTCGGGAAGATTCTGGTGACGGAAGGAACCGAGGGCGTTCCCGTCAACACGCCGATCGCGACCATCGTCGGCGACGACGAGGGCGCGTCCCCTCCGCCTCCGCGCGCCCAGCCGCGACCGGCCGCAGCGCCCGCCGCGCGACCGGCACCCCAGCCCGCCGCCGCCCGCCCGGCAGCGCCTGCGCCGGCAGTGCCGGCCGAGCGCGAATACGCGGGGCCGACCAGGACAATCACCGTCCGCGAGGCGCTTCGCGACGCCATGGCCGAGGAAATGCGCCGCGACCCCACCGTCTTTCTCATGGGCGAAGAGGTCGGCCAGTACCAGGGCGCCTACAAGGTGAGCCAGGGGCTGCTGGACGAATTCGGCGACAAGCGGGTGATCGACACGCCGATCACCGAACACGGCTTCGCCGGCCTCGGCGTCGGGGCTGCCTTCTCCGGCCTGAAGCCGATCGTCGAGTTCATGACCTTCAACTTCGCCATGCAGGCGGTCGACCAGATCATCAATTCGGCCGCCAAGACGCTTTACATGTCCGGCGGCCAGATGGGCTGCCCGATCGTCTTCCGCGGGCCCAACGGCGCGGCCGCGCGGGTCGCGGCCCAGCACTCCCAGTGCTTCGCAAGCTGGTACGCCCACTGCCCCGGCCTCAAGGTGGTCGCCCCCTATTCGGCAGCCGACGCGAAGGGCTTGCTCAAGGCCGCCATCCGCGATCCGAACCCCGTGATCGTGCTGGAAAACGAGATCCTCTACGGCAAGAGCTTCCCGATCCCCGAGAACACCGATCTCATCGTGCCGATCGGCAAGGCGAAGATCGAGCGCCCTGGGAAGGACGTCACCATCACGGCGTTCTCGATCATGGTCGACGTGGCGCTGCAGGCGGCCGAGGCGCTGGCCAAAGAGGGGATCGAGGCCGAGGTCATCAACCTCCGCACGCTCCGCCCGCTCGATATCGCCACCGTCGTCCAGTCGGTCAAGAAGACGAACCGCCTCGTCAACGTCGAGGAGGGCTGGCCGTTCGCCGGCATCGGCTCGGAGATGGCGGCCCTCATGATGGAGCACGCCTTCGACTATCTCGACGCGCCTGTCGTCCGCGTCTCCGGCGCCGATGTGCCGATGCCCTACGCCGCCAATCTGGAAGCGCTTGCGTTGCCGAAACCCGCCGGCGTCGTCGCGGCGGCGAAGTCGGTCCTGTACCGATAGGAAGCATTCATGGGGCGCGGATTTTTCTTTTTCGTCATGACCGGGCTTGTCCCGGTCATCCACGTCTTCGCGAGGCGGAGACAAGCCGTGGATAGCCGGGTCTCGGCCTGCGGCCGGCCCGGCCATGACAAGGTCTGGAGTTCTGCATGACCATCCCGATCCGGATGCCGGCGCTGTCGCCGACCATGACCGAGGGCACCATCGCCAAGTGGCTGAAGCGCGAGGGCGACGCGGTCAAGAGCGGCGACGTGCTGGCCGAGATCGAAACCGACAAGGCGACGATGGAAGTCGAGGCCGCCGACGAGGGCGTGCTCGGCCGAATCGTGGTGCCAGCCGGAAAATCGGCCGTGCCCGTCAACGAAGTGATCGCCGTGCTGTTGGAAGAGGGCGAGGACTCCTCCGCCTTGCAGGCGGCGGTTCCGTCGGCTCCCACGAAACAGGCGGCGACCCCGAAAGCGGATTCTGCGCCCGCACCGATGCCCGCGGCCCCGGCGGCGCAGCGACCGACGGCCCAGGCCGCGCCGCCCTCCGGAACCAGGATTTTCGCGAGCCCGCTCGCCCGCCGCCTCGCCAGGGACGCCGGCGTTGATCTCGGCCGCATCGCGGGCAGCGGCCCGCACGGGCGCATCGTGAAGCGCGACGTGGAAACCGCCGGAGCGGGCGGCGCGCGGCTTCCGGCCCAGCGACCGAGCGCGCCGCAAGCGCCCGCGATACCCACGGCGCCGCAGTTTGTTTCCGAGCCCGGCCTCCCGCCGTTCCACGAGGTGCCGCTCACGTCCATGCGGAAGGTGATCGCGAAGCGGCTCACCGAAGCGAAGCAGCAGATTCCCCACTTCTATCTCACGGTCGATTGCGAGATCGACAAGCTCTTGGGCCTCCGCCAGGACCTGAACGGCCGCTCGGGCTCCTACAAGCTGTCGGTCAACGACTTCGTGATCCGGGCGGCGGCGCTGGCGCTGAAAAAGGTGCCGGCGGCGAACGCCATGTGGACGGAGACCGCGATCCGCGTGTTCGGGCGGGCCGACATCTCCGTCGCGGTCGCGACCGAGGGCGGCCTGATCACGCCGGTCATCCGCGGCGCCGACGCTATGGGCCTGGCCGAGATCTCCAACGCCATGAAGGCGCTCGCCGAGAAGGCGCGGCAAGGAAGGCTCCGGTTCAAGGAGTACGAGGGCGGCACCTTCACCATTTCCAACCTCGGCATGTTCGGGATCAAGGAGTTCGCCGCCATCATCAACCCGCCGCAGGGCTGCATCCTCGCGGTCGGCGCCGGCACGCAGCGGCCTGTCGTCAAGGACGGCGCGCTCGCCATCGCGACCGTGATGACGTGCACGCTCTCGACCGATCACCGGGTCGTCGACGGCGCGGTCGGGGCCGCATTCATGGCCGCCTTCAAGGGCTATATCGAAGACCCGCTGACGATGCTGCTTTAGTTCATCAAGGGAAATCGTCACCCCCGCGGAAGCGGGGGTCCAGGCTTCCTAAAAAACTGGATTCCCGCCCAGGGGTCTGCGGGGGATTCCCCCGCAAACGTCCCCCTTGCGCGGGAATGACGAAGGGGACGATTGGATCTATCGCGAGAAACTGGAACATGGCGGAACAGAATTTCGACCTGATCGTCATCGGCGGCGGGCCCGGCGGCTACGTCGCCGCCATCCGCGCGGCGCAGCTCCAAATGAGCGCGGCCGTCGTCGAGCGCGCGCACTTGGGCGGCATCTGCCTCAACTGGGGCTGCATCCCGACCAAGGCGCTGCTCCGCTCGGCCGAGGTCTACGGCCTGATGACCCACGCGGCGGCCTTCGGCTTGAGCGCGGACCAGGTCGGCTTCGACATCGCGAAGGTGGTCGAGCGCTCGCGCAAGGTCTCGAAGCAACTGAGCGGCGGCGTCGCCCATCTGCTCAAGAAAAATAAAGTCACGGTGTTCGACGGCGAGGGCCGCCTCGCGGGGCGCGGCAAGGTCGCGGTGACAAAAGACGGGAAGGGCGTCGCCGATCTCACGACCAAGCACATCATCCTCGCGACGGGTGCCCGCGCGCGGTCGCTCCCCGGCATCGAGCCCGACGGCAAGCTCGTCTGGACGTACATGGAGGCGATGGTTCCGAAAACCATGCCGAAATCGCTCCTGGTGATCGGCTCCGGCGCCATCGGGATCGAGTTCGCGAGCTTCTTCCGCACGCTCGGCGCCGAGGTCACGGTGGTCGAGATCCTCCCACAGATTTTGCCCGCCGAGGACGAGGAGATCGCCGCCCTCGCGCGAAAGCAGTTCGAGCGGCAGGGCATCAGGATCGTGACCGGCGCCAAGGTCACCGCCCTCAAAAAGGGATCGGACAGCGTGACCGCGACGATCGAGGAGACCGGCGGCAAGACGAGCACGCTGATGGTCGATCGGGTCATCTCTGCCGTCGGCGTCGTCGGCAACACCGAGAGCCTCGGGCTCGAAGGGACGCGCGCGAAAGTCGACCGCGGGCGCATCGTCACCGGCCCCTACATGCAGACGGATGAAACAGGCGTTTATGCCATCGGCGACGTCGCCGGCCCGCCCATGCTCGCCCACAAGGCGAGCCACGAGGGCGTGATCTGCGTGGAAAAAATCGCCGGTCTCGACGCGCACCCGATCGAGAAGGACCGCATTCCCGGCTGCACTTACTGTCAGCCGCAGGTAGCGAGCGTCGGCCTTACCGAAAAACGCGCGAAAGAAGGCGGGCGCGAAGTGCGCGTCGGGCGCTTCCCCTTCGTCGGCAACGGCAAGGCGATCGCGCTCGGCGAGACCGACGGCATGGTCAAAACGATCTTCGATGCAAAGACCGGCCAATTGCTCGGCGCCCACATGGTCGGCGCCGAAGTGACCGAGCTGATCCATGGATTCGTCGTCGCCATGAACCTGGAGACGACGGAGGCCGAGCTGATGCACGCGATCTTCCCGCACCCGACGCTTTCGGAAATGATGCACGAGTCGGTGCTGAACGCCTACGGCCGCACGATACACATGTGAGGCATCGCCTTGACCCTCGGAACATCTGCGGCCATCTTTATCGGAGGACCCCTCACCCCGACCCTCTCCCCGCCAGGGGGCGTTTGCGGGGGACACCCCCGCAGACCCCAAGGCGGAGAGAGGGAGGGACCCGCCCAAGGGGGACTCTTGCGGGGGATTCCCCCGCAGACCCCAGGGCGGGAGGGTGAGGGGCGTGCGGACATAGCCGATGAGCAAGATTGAAGCGCTGCGCCACCCGGAGAAGGCGGGGAAGCCCGAGAATCCCTCGCCCCGAAAGCCACCCTGGATCCGCGTGAAGGCGCCGACCTCGGCCGCCTTCGGCGAGACCAGGCGGCTGATGCGCGCGAACAACCTCAATACCGTCTGCGAAGAAGCCGCCTGCCCGAACATCGGCGAGTGCTGGGCGAAGAAGCACGCGACCGTGATGATCCTGGGCGCCATCTGCACGCGCGCCTGCGCCTTCTGCAACGTCGCCACGGGGAAGCCCGGCGACCTCGATCCCCACGAGCCCGAAAACGTGGCGAAGGCCGTGAAAGAGCTCGGCCTCCGGCACATGGTCATCACGTCCGTCGACCGCGACGACTTGGACGACGGTGGCGCCGGCCAGTTCGTCCGCTGCATCGAGCGCCTGCGCGCGCTGACACCGGAGACCACCATCGAGGTGCTGACGCCGGACTTTCTCCGCAAGGACGGCGCGATCGAGGCCGTGGTCGCCGCCGGGCCCGACGTCTACAACCACAACCTGGAAACCGTGCCGCGGCTCTATCCGGCTATCCGGCCGGGGGCGCGGTACTACCATTCGCTCCGGCTGCTCGACCGGGTGAAGGAGCTGGCGCCCGCCATGTTCACCAAGTCCGGGATGATGGTCGGCTTGGGCGAGACGCGCGGCGAAGTCCTCCAGGTGATGGACGACCTGCGCGCGGCCGACGTCGATTTCCTGACCATCGGGCAATACCTGCAGCCGACGTCGCGCCATGCGGCGGTCGACCGCTTCGTCACGCCCGACGAGTTCGAAGAGCTCCGCCGCCTGGGCCTCGCCAAGGGGTTCCTCCGGGTCGCGTCGTCGCCGCTGACAAGGTCGTCCTATCACGCGGACGACGACTTCACGGCCCTTCGCGGCGCGCGCGCGGCCGAGCTCGCCCGGCGCTGAACCGCCGCCGAACGGGCGCGCCATGCCGACCCACGCCGAGAAGCGCGTCCTCCCGCACACGCCCGAGCAGATGTTCAAGCTCGTCGCCGACGTCGAGCGGTATCCCGAGTTTCTTCCCTGGTGCGTCGGCACGCGCATCCGGAAGCGCGAGGGCAACTCGATCATGGCCGACATGGCGGTCGGCTACAGGATGTTCCGCGAGCGGTTCACCTCGCGGGTCGACCTCGCGTACCCGAAGCGCATCGACGTGACCTACTTCGAGGGGCCGTTCAGCTACCTGAACAACCACTGGATCTTCAGTGCGCACGGGCACGGCCAATGCGAGATCGACTTTTTCGTCGACTTCGAGTTCCGCTCGCGTTTTTTGGAAAAGGCCTTCCAGGTCGTGTTCAACGAGGCGGTGAAGCGCATGGTGACGGCCTTCGAGAAGCGGGCGAAGGCCCTTTACGGGTGAGAAGGCTGCGCGTCCTCCTTGCCGCGCTCGTGCTTGCCGCGTGCGCGTTTGAGCCGGCGGCAGTCGAACGCAGTGAAGTGCCGCGGCCTCACACCATCTATGTCTTCAGCAACGGCTGGCACACGGGCATCGTGGTCGCGCGCGACGACATCCCGCTCGCGCGCATCCCGGAAACAGCCGATCTTCCCGGTGCTGCCTTCTTCGAATTCGGCTGGGGCGACCGGGAGTATTTTCCCGCGCCCAAGCCGACGACAGGCATGGCGCTCACCGCCGCGTTCGCATCCTCGGGCGCCGTCGTGCACATGGCGGGCTGGCCTGCGCCGCCGCACCAGTTCCATCGCATCGAGGCGATTGCCGTACCGGTCGACGCTCCGGCGCTCGATCGTTTGGCCCAAGCGATCGGCGCCAGCTTCGACAGGGGAACGGGCGCGCGTGCGCAGATCGCCGGGCCCGGCTTGCAGACGGAGAGCTTCTTCTATCCGGCGCGCGGACGGTTTCATGTGTTCAACACGTGCAACACCTGGACGGCGAGCACATTGGCGGCGGCCGGGATTCCGGTGCCGCCCACCGGCGTTATCACGGCGGGGGACCTGATGGGCCATCTGCGCGCGATTCCGCGCGTCCAGTTGCTCTCGGCTCCGGATTGAAGAGATGGTGATGAACGATTTTCGCGTCCTCGTTGTGATCTGCGTCCTCCTCGCTTCCGGCACTGCGCGCGCCGACGAAGCCGCGGCGTGGGCTGCCTTGCGCGCGGGCGGCCACGTGGCGCTCATGCGGCACACGGACGCCCCTGGCGGGGCCGGCGACCCCCCCCGGGCTTCAAGCTCGAGGAGTGCGCGACCCAGCGCAACCTGAGCCCCAAGGGCCGGGCCGACGCCATCACCGTCGGCGAAAAATTCCGCGCCGAGCGCGTTCCCGTCGGCAAGGTCGTGAACTCGCCCTGGTGCCGCTGCGTGGATACGGCCACGTTGATGAACGTCGGCGCGATCGAGATCGACGCGACCTTCAGCAACGCGTTCGTCCTGAGCGACCGGCGGGCCCAGCTCGCCGATGGTGCGCGCGCCGTGATCCGAAGCTGGAAAGGGCCGGGCGCGCTGCTCGTCTCGACCCACGGCGCCAACATCGCGGCGCTGACCGGCGGCACCAATCCCGACTCAGGCGAGATCGTCGTCGTGAAAGGCGGTGCGGGCGCCACGTTCCAGGAGATCGGCCGCATCCCGCCGCCCAAGTGAGCGCGCTCCTGTCGTTCCCGCGTCCAGCCTTCGCAGCCGAAGCGGCTGCTTCGGCGGAGTAGGCAAAGCGGGAACCCAGACTTTTCAAACGTCTCGCAGTTGCTCCTGGACCCCCGCGTTCGCGGGGGTGACGAATCATTTACAGCGTCCCGTACAGCATCGCGACGCCGGTCATGTTGATGATCACGTGGGCGAGATAGGCCGGCCAGATCGAGCCGCTCCGCTCGACCAGGTACGCGAAGAACAAGCCGAACACCGCGGCCTGCGCGGCCCAGTAGGGATCGAGGTGGACGGCGCCGAAGAGAAGCGCGCTCACGGCCATGCCGGCGGCCGGGCCCCAGCGATGGCGGAGCCACGGATAGAGAACGCCGCGGAACACGAGCTCCTCGCCGAACGGGGCGATGACGCCGGCGACGAGGAGCATCGTGACGAAGCCGCTCCACGAAAAGCCCTCGGGTGCGAGCGCGCTGGTCAGCTTTTCCGAGAGCGGGTTGCCGAGATGGCGATCCACCGTTTCGGCGAGCACGATCAACCCGAGGCAGCCGAGGGCGCCGACCCACCACCAGCGCCGCTCCGGCAGCCGGAAGCCGAGCGCGGGCCACGGGATGGCGCGCCATCGCCCGCCGATGAGCGCGACCGGCAACGTCAGGATCGCGGTCTGCGCGAGGTAGGCGCCGGCGGTGAAGGCGGTCGACTCCTTCCAGCCGGCCGGGAATCGTCCCTGCACGAGCGCGAGAGCGCCGAGAAAGACGATCGCACCCAGGGCGTAACCCAGGAGCACGCCCGCCATGATCCAGGCGACGTCGCGGCCGTCCGGCCGTCCGTGAACGATGGACGCTTCCGCCGTCCCCGCGGCGCCGCTCACGCGCCGGCCATCCGTTGCAGCATGCGGAGCGCGATGCCGGCGGCCTTCAGGCGCACCCCGTCGCGGTCGCCGTCGATCACGTGGCGCTCGTGCTCCGTCGTCCGGCCCTTCCGCGCGACCGCGATGTGGACGAGGCCGACGGGCTTTTCGGGCGTGGCGCCGGTCGGGCCGGCGATCCCGGTCACCGCGACGCCGATGTGGGCGCGCGAGCGCCTGAGCACGCCCTCGGCCATCGCGCGCGCGACGTCCTCGCTGACCGCGCCCTGCTCGGCGAGCAGGGCCTTCGAGACGCCGAGATTTTCGATCTTGGCCTCGTTGGTGTACGTCACGAAGCCGCGGTCGACGACGCTCGAAGATCCCGGCACGGCGGTGAGGCAGGCCATCACGAGGCCGCCCGTGCAGGACTCCGCCGCGGCGAGCATGAGGCCCTGCCGCTCGCACTGGGCGAGCACGTCTTTCGCCAGGCCGACCAGGGGTTCCGGGAGCACGCTCACAATCCGATCCAGTGGGAAAGGACGAAGAGGACGAGAAAAGCATAGGCCCCCGCCAGGAGGTCGTCGAGCATGACCCCGAGCCCGCCCTTGAAGGCCCGATCGGCCCACGACACCGGCCACGGCTTGAACACGTCGGCGATGCGGAAGAGCGCGAACCCGAGCGCGTAAGAAAGGACGTCGGGCGGTGTCGCGAGGAGGGTCAGCCACTGGCCCGCGACCTCGTCGATCACGATTTGCCGGCAGTCCTTCTCGCCGCTCGCGCGCGCGAAGACGGAGGCGCTCCACAGACCGGCGATCACGACGGCGGCCAAAGCGATTCCGAGGCCGGCCGGTCCCGCGACGGCCGCGAGAACCCACGCGAAGGGCAGCGCCGCGAGCGAGCCCCATGTTCCCGGCGCCTTCGGCAGCAGGCCCGCGCCGAACCACGTGGCCAGCAGCACGGACGGCCGCCACATGTTAACCCCGGCCGGCAGCGGCGTCAGAATCGCCATTGTGGCTCTTCCTTTATAAAGTCAATCTTGCCGTGGGCAATCGGGGCTTGCCAAGGACAGTGCGTTGCGGCTACGGTTTTCGCGCGAACCAAGACAATAACCTTGAACGGTACAGGTCCCAAGCGCAGGGACTTAAGTCCGCGACGCCAATGAGGCCGGAGGCTGAGCCTCGCGAAGACACGAACGAGGCTCCGGCAGCAGATCCGTCATAGTCGAGGGGGCCGATGCGGGGGCAGCAACAAGGTTCATCCAGAAAGCCACGTCTCAAAGAACGAATCAGACGCTACTTTCCCGAACGCCAGGTGATGGTGCGCACGGGCGGCCGGATTTCCTATTTGAGGGTGTCGTCCCGCGCGCAGTCCTATGCTGCGGCGGCGCTGGTGCTGTTCGGCACGTGGGTCGCGTATTCCTCCGTCAGCTACGTGTTTCACGACCGCGTGCTGACGGCGAAGGACGGGCAGATCGCGAGCGTCCGGCTGGCGTACCGGAGCCTGCTCCGCGAAGTCGCCGAGTATCAGAAGAAATTCACGACGATCGCGCGCGACATCGAGGAGAATCAGGGCCTGATGCTCGGCCTCGTCGAGCGCAACGCGACCCTTCAACAGAATCTGAACCACGTCGAGAGCGCGCTCAAGGCGACCAAGGCCGAGCGCGAGGAGATCCTGCAGGCGCGCGATCACCTGAAGGCCCAGCTCTCGGCGGTCGAAATCGACATCCGGGCGGCTTCGAGCCGGACCCATTCGTTGCAGAGCAATCTCTCGACGCTGGAGACCGACCTGCATTCGGCGCTCGGCGAGCGCAATCAGGCGCTGTTCGAAACGACGCGCATGCGCCGCCACATCAAGGAGCTGGAAGGCAAGCTGGTCGACCTGCAGGACAACGAGGAGGAGTCGGTTCAGCGGCTCACCGGCCGCACCCAGCGCAACATCGAGACCATGGAAAAGGTGGTCGAGATCGCGGGCCTCGACGTGAAGCGCATGCTGGCCGCGGACAAAAAAGTTCCGAAAGGCCAAGGCGGCCCGTTCATTCCGGCGGTGCAGGGGAAGCCGGACGGCCTGCCCGCCGACCGCTTGAAGACGAACCTGAACGTGCTCGATTCCCACATCGGACATATGGAAGCGTTGCAGGACATCATGCAGAAGCTTCCGTTGGCGGCGCCGCTCGAGACCTATTACGTGTCGAGCACGTTCGGCAAGCGGCGCGACCCGATCAACAAGAAGCTCGCCGCGCACTACGGCGTCGATCTCGGCGGCGCCCTCAACACGCTGGTGCTGGCGACGGCGCCGGGCGTGGTGCGCTACGTCGGATGGGACGGACAATACGGCCGCCTCATCGAAATCGATCACGGCGCGGGGTTGGTCACCCGCTACGGGCACCTCAACAAGACCAACGTGAAAAAGGGACAAGAAGTCCGTTTTCACGAACAAATCGGGCACTTGGGGAACACAGGGCGAAGCACCGGACCCCATCTTCATTACGAAGTGCTCTTCAACGATAAAGCCAAGGATCCCATGCGTTTCATCAGGGCAGGACGATATGTTTTCCAGGAGCAGCACCAGGAATAGCAAAACTATGGGCGCGAATAGCTTGTCTGCGTTGGCAAAACCGGTGGCCCCCTCGATTTTCAGCAAGGACCTCCGGATCACGGGCGATCTCACCAGCGACGGCGAAATCCACGTCGATGGCGGGGTTGTCGGCGACATCCGCGCCAAGGTTCTCCTCGTTGGCGAGAGCGCGGATATCAAGGGCGAGATCGTCGCCGACACGATCACGGTCCACGGACGCGTCACCGGCCAGATCAAGGCACGCTCGGTCCATCTCGCGAAGTCGGCGAAGATGATGGGCGACGTGCTCCACGAGGATCTGTCGATCGAAGCCGGCGCGTTCCTCGAAGGTCATTGCCGCCGCCTCGATTCGGCCGCCAAGGAACAGGTCGCGGGCAAGGATATGGATGCGGCCGGCGCGAAGGGCACCCTGTCGCTCGCGCCGGTCGGCAAGGCCCCGCAGGCGCTCTTCAAGCGCGACGACGACAAGAAGATCACCGTCGCGTAGCGTCGTCCCCGCGTCCTTCGACTCGTGCGCCTCATCCTGAGCCAGTCGAAGGAGAGGCGTGCGGCTCAGGATGAGGCGCGGGGACCCAGCTTTCAACTCGTCTGGACCCCTGCGTTCGCAGGGGTGACGTTCTTTGCCGTTTCGTCCACCGCGCGGAGCCAGCGCCGGATCGCGTCCGTCGATTCGGGCTCGTTCAACGACGGCACGTGGCCGACGCCCGGCACGGTGACGCGCATGAGCCCGGGCATCTCGTCGGCCATGCGCCGGAACGTCTCCTCCGTGAGAATCTCCGAAAGCGCGCCCCGCACGGCGAGCACGGGAATCCGCCTCAACGAACGGAAGAGCGGCCAAAGGGTCGCCCGCGGCAGACGTTGAAGGAGGGGCCTCACGATCGCCGGGTCCCAGTCGCAGCGAAAGGTCCCGTCCGCCTCCTCGCGGTAGGTGGCGGCCGCGATCCCGAGCCAGTCCGCATCCGTCTTCGCCGGCAGATGGGGAAACATCGTCCTGAGACGATCGGCGGCGGCCGCGAGCGACGGCAGCGGCTTCGCATCCCGCATGTGGGCGATGATGGGAGCCAGCGCGGCCGCGGGAACGGCCGGTCCGATATCGTCGAGAAGGGCGCCCTTCAGCACCGTCGGCATCGCGGCGCCCATCGCCATGGCGAGGACGCCGCCCAAGGACACGCCGATCACCGCCACGCCGTGCACGTTGAGGGAGACGAGCAGGTGGCGGACGTCATCGAGATACGTGCGCGGATGATAGTTGCGCCAGTCCGGATCGTACGCCGACCGGCCGCGCCCCCGGTAATCCGGGCAGATCACGCGGCGCTCGGAAGCGAGCGTCGAAGCGAGCCGGTGGAAATCCTTTGAATTGCGCGTGATGCCGCAGAGGCAGAGAACGGGCACGGCGCGGGCGCGCGCGTCTCCGTAGTCGCGGAAATAAAGCCGAAGCCCGTCCTGCGACGTGTAATGGCGCTCGGCGAACGGCGGGGCGTCCGAATCGGCCATGGGCTTCAGGCCTTTTTGTCACCCCCGCGAAAGCGGGGGTCCAGCGCAACCTTAGGACTCCTGAATAGACTGGGTTCCCGCTTTGCCTACTCCGCCGAAGCAGCCGCTTCGGCTGCGAAGGCTGGACGCGGGAACGACAAGGTGTTCAGCGCCGGAGATCGCTCTCCAGCGTGGCGATAAGCTCGGAGCGCGCGCGCCGCAGACGATAAATTTGCAGCGATTCGAGCACGCGCTGCACGTAGCCGCGGGTCTCCTCGAAGGGGATCGCCTCGATCCAGTCGATCGCGTCGATGTCCTTCGCGCGCGGATCGCCGTTGAGCTTGATCCACTCGCGCGCCCGCGCCGGGCCCGCGTTATAGGCGGCGAGGGCGAGCACGTAGGAGCCGCTGAAATCGCGCACCATGTCGCGCAGGTACGCCTGGCCGAGCTTCAAATTGTATTGCGGATCGGCGGTGAGGCGGGCTTGCGCGAACGGCTCGTCCAGGGCCTTGGCCACTCCTTTCGCGGTGCTCGGCAGGAGCTGCATCAAGCCGAGCGCGCCCGCGCTGCTCACCGCTTTCACGTGGAAGGCGCTTTCCTGGCGGACGACCGCGAGCACGAGCGGCACTTCGACGGTCGCGATCCCGTCGCGCTTCGGCAGCGCCGGCGGATCGAGCTCCGGGTAGCCCGATTCGATGAGCTCGGCGCCCGCTTGCGCCGACTTCTTCGCCACGCCGATCGCGAGATCGAGGCGGCCGGAGCTGCGGGCGAGGCGCGCCGTGAGCGCCCGCCATCCGTGCGACGGCCGATCCTCGAGCAGCGCCATGATGAACGGCCGGATGCGATCGCTTTCGTCGGCCTGAGCGAGAATGCGGACGGCCCGCACGAGCTCGTGCTTGGCGAAGGCTTTGAGGTCCTCGTTCGAGGCTTCCGGTTCGGGCGCGACGTTGAGCCTGGCGCCCGGCTTCAGCCGGTTGGCGGCGAGCTGGCCGTAATAGACGGTCGGGAAGCGGGCGGCCTGGCGGTACAGCTCGTCGGCCTTGGCCTTGTCGTTCAAAACTTCCGCGGTGCGTCCCCCCCAATAGGCGGCGCGCGCCTGGCCGATGGGGTGGGCAACGCCCCGCATCATGGCCTGGAAGTGCCCCTCGGCCCACTTGGGCTCGTTGAGGAAGCGGAGCGCGATCCAGCCGGCGAGCCACTCGGCCTCGGCGAAGTCGGCGCCGTCCTGCATTCCGTGCGATTTGGCGATGAAATAGGCGTCCGAGATGTAGCCCTTCTGCAGCGCCCGGCGGGCGACGATCGCCCGCTCGTTCCACCACTTCGCGGCATGCTGGGTGGGCGGCGGCAGCGACGAGAGAAGCTGGCGCGCGTCCGCGTCCTTGCCTTTGACCCGGCGCCAGCGGGCGCGCTCGAACTGAAGGCCGGGGTCGTTCTGCAAGCTCGCCGGCACCCGGGAGACGGCGCGGTCGGCGCCGCCGCGCATCGCCCGGAGCGCGACCCGGGCTTCCGCGAGCGCGCGCCAGTCGGGCGGAACGCGCATCAGCATGCGCCGGGCGGCGTCGTGCTTGCCCTCCCACAGCAGGCGGTCGAGCCGGCGCTGGTGGTCCTCCGTCCGCAGGGTCTGCTTGTGGCGCTTGTAGAAATCGATTTCCTGCTGGTTGGCGAAGTTGGCCTCGATCCAGGCGTTGCGGATGACCGACATGCCTTCCGGCGCCCGGCCGGCCTGGATCAGCGCTTGGCCGAGCTTGACCTTGCCGGCCGGCCCCTTCGGCTCCCGCTCCTTGAAGAAGGCGAGCACGGCGTCGGAGGGCAGGCCCTCGGGCATGGATTCTTCGGCCCGGAGCTGCAGCGAGCTGCGGTTCGGCCACGTCGGGTTCTCGGCGATGAAGCGGTTGATCTCGCCGAAGCCCACGTCCGGGCTCGCTTCCACGATGTGCAGCCACTGGGCGAGCTTGACCGCGACCGGATCGCGAAGCTGGCCCGCGAGCTCGCGCGACTTCTTCCACTGGTCGGCCTCGACGGCCTTGACCAGCGCGCCCATGACGCGGGCTTCATCGGGCGAAAGCTCGCTCGCGCGGGCGCCGGTCGCGATGAAAAGGACAGCCCCGGCGATGACCGCCGGAATTAGACAGCTTCTGCCGCCGCGCGTGAAAAGCATGCTGCTTTCAGACCCCCCAGGGGCGCAAATTCTTCTTCCGATTCGAAATCTTAACGGGGCGATGCGGCGACCACAAGCGCCCGATTGGGGTTAGGCGCCGTTAGATTTTGTGTCGGGTGGCAAAAGGGGCAATCTTTCGGGGAATTTGGTGACTCCCAATAATTGAACCTGCCCGCGTCTCTGCTGAGCGCGAACAGCTGCACCGGCATTGCGCGGGGCGGCCTACCGGGATCACTCGTTTACCTTCTTGTAAGCACGATCGAGTGGGTGCTACGACGCAGATCCAATCGGGTACACTTGTCAGTTAGTTTCGGAATAGGTATCTGCAGCCAGCCATGAATAGTCATCGCGATCACCCCGTATAGGCCTGCACCCGCCAATTTTCCCTCGATCACCTTCGATCCTCGACCGAAGTAAATAGTGCCTTTCAAAGACCTGCCGGTAAACTCGCGCTGATCTTGCGTGATCTGGAAAATATCAGCGTGGCCATCGACGTTTGCGTCCCATTCCCCGGCGAGATTGCACACACGCTCGCCATTCGCGAGAACGATCGAATGCGGCGTGTCGGCATCCAGCGGGGGGACGGTGGGGGGCACGTCAACGGCACACGCGGCAGCCGAAACAACGACGGCGGCTACCGCAGCCAGCCTTGTGCCCGATCTCGGCGTCTTCACGGGTTCCTGTTCTCCCCGGAACGTGGCGTGCGTTTTTTCCTACCACACTTCACACGGGAAAACATACCCGCGCCGCGTCGACACCCCCTCCGCTTGCCGCATCGGGCTTTTTGGGGGTAAGGTCGCGGAAATACGACACGTTTAGACCCGAGGGAGAGAGCCATGTTCAAGGGTTCCTACGTCGCCATCATCACCCCGTTCAAGAACGACAAGGTGGACGAGGCCGCGTTCAAAGCCCTGGTCGAATGGCACATCGCCGAGGGCACCAACGGGCTCGTCCCCTGCGGCACCACGGGCGAATCGCCGACGCTCAGCCACCCCGAACACGAGCGGGTGACGGAAATGTGCGTCGAGGTCGCCAAGGGCCGCGTGCCGGTGATCGCCGGGACCGGGTCGAATTCAACGGACGAGGCCATCAGCCTCACCAAGCACGCGAAAAAGGCCGGCGCCGACGCGGTGCTCGTGGTCACGCCCTACTACAACAAGCCGACGCAAGAGGGGCTCTATCGCCACTACAAGGCGCTCCACGAGGCGGCCGATATCCCGATCATCATCTACAACATCCCCGGCCGCTCGATCGTCGACATGTCGGTCGAGACCATGGCGCGCTTGGCCCAGCTCCCCAATATCGTCGGCGTCAAGGACGCGACCAACGATTTGACGCGCCCGTTCTCGACCCGCCTTCACATCAAGAAGGAATTCTCGATGCTCTCGGGCGAGGACGGGACCGCGCTCGCCTTCCGGGCGGGAGGCGGCCACGGCTGCATCTCGGTCACCGCCAACGTGGCGCCGCGCATGTGCCGCCAGATGCACGACGCCTGGGACGCGGGCGACGCGAAAAAGGCGATCGCGCTCCAGGACCGCCTTTTCCCGGTCCACATGGCGATGTTCTGCGAGACGAGCCCGGGCCCGGTGAAGTACGCCGCCAGCCTGCTCGGCAAGTGCTCGGACGAGCTCCGGCTTCCCCTCTGCGAGATCGCCGCCGCGAGCAAGCAGAAGGTGCGGACCGCGCTCGTGGGGGCCGGGCTGCTCAACTGAGCCCAATCCGCGACGCATCGGGCAGACGATGAACGCCGAGAAGGAGCGCTTCCGGCTCGTCGCCCAGAACCGCAAGGCGCGCCACGACTATTTCATCGAGGACACGGTCGAGGCGGGCGTCATGCTGCAGGGGAGCGAGGTCAAGTCGCTGCGCATGGGGCGCGCGAGCCTGGTCGACGCCTACGCGGCCGAGCGGAAGGGCGAGCTTTTTCTCTTCAACGCCCACATTCCCGAGTACCCGGGTGCGTCGCGCTTCAACCACGAGCCGAAGCAGGCCCGGAAGCTTCTCCTGCACAAGCGCCAGATGAACAAATTCCTGGGCTTGGCCGATCGCGAGGGGATGACGATCGTCCCGCTCTCGATCTATTTCAACAAACGGGGAATAGCGAAGGTGGAGCTGGCGCTCGCGCGCGGCAAGACTCAACACGACAAGCGCCGAACGATCGCGGAACGCGACTGGAACCGCGAAAAACAGCGCCTCATGCGGAGCAAGGGGTGAACTCTTTCTTCGTCGTTCCCGCGTCCAGCCTTCGCAGCCGAAGCGGCTGCTTCGGCGGAGTAGGCAAAGCGGGAACCCAGTCTGGACCCCGGCTCAAGAAGGGCCGGGGTGACGCAAGGTGAGCGTGACACATGACGGGCAACGACAAGAACGACCGCTTCGACAGGCTCTTCAAAGGTGAGGAGGGCAGCGTGCTCGGCGCCCACAAGGAGACCGCGCCCGCCCCTGTCGAGGGCAAGCTCAAAGAGAAGCTGATCCGCACCAAGCAGCAGTGGGCGAAGGACGGCCGTCTCCTCACCGGCGAGGCCCCGAGTGCGCCCCAGGAGCGCCGCCTGCCGCCGGGCCAGGAAATCACCAGGGATTGGCCGGTGCTCGACTTGGGCCTCAAGCCGAACGTGCCGAAGGAGCAGTGGGCGTTCACCGTCGCCGGCCTGGTCGAGAACCCCGTCCGCTGGGACTGGGATGCGTTCATGGCCCAGCCGCAGACGGAGATCACGACGGACATCCATTGCGTGACCCAGTGGTCCCTCTACGACAGCCGCTGGAAAGGAGTCTCCGCGAAGCACGTCCTCTCCCTCGTGCGGCCGAAGGCGAACGCGCGCTTCCTCGTCTTCCACAGCCACGACGCCTACACGACGAACGTTCCCCTCGCGTCCTTCGATGCCGACGACGCGCTGCTCGCCCACACGTGGAACGGCGCGCCGTTGGCGCGCGAGCACGGCGGCCCGGTCCGCGTCGTCATCCCCAAGCTCTATTTCTGGAAGAGCGCCAAGTGGGTGCGCCACGTGGTCTTCCTCGAGAAGGACGCGCCCGGCTATTGGGAGGTGCGCGGCTATCACAACACCGGCGATCCCTGGAAGGAGGAGCGCTATGGCTAAGGCTCGCGTTTCCCCTCACCCCGACCCTCTCCCCGGCGAGCGGGGAGAGGGAGGGACCCGCGGAAGCGGGAGGGTGAGGAGACTTCTCGTGATCCTGCTTGCGGTGGCGTGGGTGTTGCTCGCACCTTTACGCGATGTCGGCGCCGCCGGCTCAGCCCATGACTTCCGCTTCACCGCCATCGAAGGCGGCGAGCTCTCCCTCGCGCGGTTCAAGGGCAAGGCGGTCCTCGTCGTCAACACGGCCTCCATGTGCGGCTACACGCCCCAGTACGCCGGGCTGCAAAATCTTTGGGCGCGCTACCGCGAGCGCGGGCTCGTGGTGCTGGGCGTGCCGTCCAACGATTTCGGCGGCCAGGAGCCGGGCACGGAGAAGGAGATCAAGCAGTTCTGCGATACGGCCTTCGGCATCGATTTCCCGATGACGACGAAGGAGAAAGTGATCGGCGCGAACGCGCATCCCTTCTATTCATGGGCGGCGAAGGAGCTGGGCGGCGAGTCGGTGCCCAAGTGGAACTTCCACAAATACCTGATCGCGCCCGACGGCCGCCTGGTCAGGTTCTTTCCGACGCGCATGCCGCCCGATGCGCCGGAGCTCATCGGGGCGATCGAAGCGGCGTTGCCGCGTTGACGGGGGAGGGACATGCTCAAATCAATCGCGCAAAAATACCACGTGCCCGCGCGCACCGGCCGGGCGTTCGAAGCCGTGAAGGGCGACCTCATCCGCATCACCGACTTGGAGGGCGCGCAGCCGGTCGATTTCTGGGCGTTCGCTAGGGATGGCGGGCTCGAGTTCCTGTCGCCCGAGCACACGAAGCCGTCGATCGAGAAGCTGTTCCCGCGCGTCGGCGACGCCGCCTACACGAACCGGCGCCGCGCGATCGTGACGGTCGTCGAGGACAACTCGCCCGGCCAGCACGACATGGAGTACGCGGCCTGCGATCCCGCCCGCTACCGCGATCTCGGCGTCACGGGCTACCACGCGAGCTGCCACGAGAACCTGCACGCGGCGCTCGCCAAACACGGGATCGAGATCCCGTTCACGCCGCAGCCGTGGAACCTGTTCACCAACTTCTTCATCAACCCGGACGGCACCTTCACGATCAAGTCCCCGGAGACCAAGGCCGGCGACAACATCGTGCTCCGGGCCGAAATGGATGCCCTCGTCGTCGTGTCGGCCTGCCCGCAGGATCAGAACCTCACCTGCGGCGGCCATCCGACCGACATCCAGGTCGAGGTCGGGCGGTAGCTTACCGTTCGCCCTTGGCGGCCGCGCGCACGGCGGCGAGCGCCGTCTCGGCGCCCTTGCGGTCCACGTCCAGGTGGGTGACCGCCCGCATCTTCCACTCGCTGGAGATCCCGATGCGCACGCCCTTGGCAAGCAGGCGCTGGTGGAAGTCGCGCGCCTTGATCTTGGTGCCGGAGGTGTCGAAGAACACGAGATTGGTCTCGAACGGGTCGGCGACGAGCTTGATGCCCGGAAT
>SHVQ01000043.1 GCA_009694195.1 Rhodospirillales bacterium | reverse complement strand
GAAGAGGTCGATCGATGCAACCCCGTCGGCATGGTTCCGAAGAAACGTCCGCCAGCTGTCCCTGTCGTAAACTCTATCCGGACTGGTCAGCGGGCGCGAATCGGGTGATGCTCCGGCGGGATGGTCGATTTTCTGATTTTGTTGTGTAGCGCTCTGGCGTCCCTGTTCAAGTGCAGGGCCCGCCTTGGAGTGGAGATACTGGCCCTTCGTCACCAGATCAATATCCTTCGGCGCAAAGCACCGCGACGAGTATTGTTGACCAGTGTCGATCGACTGATTTTCGTGTCGCTCTATCGGCTGGTCCCGACAATCCGTGATGCCCTGGCGATCGTCAAGCCGGAGACCGTGGTTCGGTGGCATCGCGCCGGCTTCCGAGTGTACTGGCGCTGGAAGTCACGATCGTGTGGTGGCCGACCGAAGACAGCGGTCGAGATCTGTCGGCTTATTCGCGAGATGAGCCTTGCAAATCCGCTCTGGGGCGCACCGCGGATCCATGGGGAACTGCTGAAGCTGGGGATCGATGTTGGCCAAACGACGGTCGCCAAGTACATGGTTCGGCATCGACGGCCGCCGTCACAGGGCTGGCAGACGTTTCTTCGCAACCATGCTGACGGGATTGCATCGATTGACCTCTTCGTCGTGCCGACGGCGTCGTTTCGATTGCTGTATGGGTTCTTAATGCTTCGACACGGCCGGCGGCAAATATTGGCGCTCGGGGTCACTGCGCACCCGACGGCGGAATGGATCGCTCGTCAGATTACGGAAGCCTGCGGTTGGGAGCGGTCACCATGCCATATCATCCGCGACCGTGACGGTGTCTACGGCCAGGTCTTCACCCGTCGCCTGCGGGCGATGGGAATTCGGGACCGTCCGACCTCACCTCGATCGCCATGGCAAAACGCATATGCAGAAAGGCTTATCGGCTCGATCCGTCGCGAGTGCCTGGACCATATCGTCGTGTTCGGCGAGCGGCACCTGCGCCGCATTCTTGAGTCTTACACGGCCTATTACAACAACCTCCGTACGCATCTTTCCTTGAACAAGGATACGCCCGTTTCTCGCCCGATTCATGCCGTTGGTCGCATCGTATCGCAGCCGATTCTGGCCGGACTACACCATCACTATGTCCGGGTTTGAGTTAACGGTAGGCACAAGGGTTGCATCCTGCGGGTTCAGAATTTTCCAGACTTGGTCCGCAAGCAGCTTGAGAGCGTCGGCCTTCTCTTGCGCGTAATCGTGCCGGTCATAGGTGCCTTCAACGCCTTTGATAACGTGGCCTAGGGTGATCTCCGCAACCTCTCGCGGAACACGAGCACGGCTCATAAGGCTGCGGGCCGTCCTCCGCAGATCATGGAGAACCCAATCCTCGATCGTGACCCTCTCGGGCTCTTCGCCGCGCTTTTCGGCTTCCGCCTTGAGCGCAGCTAATAGCTTTTCGTCCAGCGCATCCTTGCACCTGGAGAAGCCGTTTATATGACCCTCGCCACGGCCGCCGAAGTAGTAGGGATTTTTATCGACCTCCTTCTGGTCGCGGAGCACGGCGAGCGCCAACTCGGGCAGCTTGATCTTCTCAGCGTTACCCTTCTCGCGGTCCTCGGTCGGAATGGTCCAGGTGCCGTCTAGCGCCACGTCCGCCCGCTTCATGGACGCGACCTTCGCGCGACGTTGCCCTGAGAGAAGCATGAGCTTTACCGCCGCCCCGAACGTATCGTTAAGCAAAGGCCATACTGCCCGGATTTCATCGTCGGAAAGGATACGTTCGCGGGCGTGTTCGCTCGGCTTCTGGCGAGCCATGCCCTTCACGATCGGCGACACGTAATCATCTACACGGGCAGCGTGCCAGTTGCAGAGTTTCCGCAGAATGGCGAGAACGAGGTCCGCTTGGCGGGGGGCCTTATGGTTGTCCTCGATATCATCCAGGAGTTTGGCAACGTCGCTGCGTCTGATCTCCTCGAATACTCGTTTCTCCCATGATGGGTAGACGTACACCTTCAAGCACCGTTCGATTTCATCGGCGGAGCGGAGCTTCCCTCTCACTTCGCGCTTGAGATAGTTCTCCGCCACCGCCTTGAACGCGTCGGGCTTGGGAGCGGGGGGCTCGAATGCAGGAAGGCCATCCCGGATTCGTTTCATCGCTTCCCGCGCTGCATCGCGAGCGCCATCGATCTTGGTCTCGTTCAGCGTTGCCCATACTTGCTTGCCATGAGGATCGCGAGCGACGGCCACGAAACTTTTGACACCCTTCGGGGTCACTCTCACATAGAGACCGGGTTGGTTCTTGACTGCGACCGCGTAGCGCTTCGTCTTCTTCACCGGGAGTTCTTCGACCTGCGTATCCGTATTGACCGCCTTCATGGGAGCCTCCAGGCTAACGGCTGGCTAACAATTGGTGCTTATAACACCAAACAACATGCCGTAACGTGAGGCTTAGAATAGGCCGGTTTTCGCTTGTTTGCAACGAGGATGTGGTCTAGTGTTAGCCCAGGTTTAGGGCGGAGTCCTGACTTTTAATCAGAGGGTCGATGGTTCGATCCCATCCGGGCTCACCACTCTATTTCTTCGGGGCCGCGCCGTCTTCCGTTTCCGGCCGGGCCCAACGTCCCTTCCAGGCGGGGCGCCAGTCGTGGGTCGGAGGCCACGGCTTCGGCTCGAAACCGGTCTCGAAGGTCTCGATGCGGAGCGGCCGAACGCCGGCGAGACCGCGGGTCGGGTCCGCCGTGCCGTCGCCGAGCGGGCAGACCGAAACCGCCACCAACAGATCCATTTCCGCAAAGAACTCGATGTAGTCGCCGGCTCTGGCCTCGCTGGCCGCGAGCGCGATCCGCCCATGCACGGGATCGCCCACGTTCACCTTTTGGTGGACATTGACGTTGTCGTGAAGGTCCGCCTCCTTGAGGCCATGCGGCTCGACCGCGCTGAGGAGGTTCCGGCGGCAGGAGTTGCGCGCCCGGCGGCCGAACCACATTTCGATGATTTCGTGGCTGCAGTGCGTCCCGATCGTATGGGGGCGATAGGCCTCCGCCCCCGGCTCCGGCACGCTCGTTTGCTCCACGCAGGTGATCATCGGCCGAACCCACGGCTCGCCCGAGAGCATCTGCGCGAAGGGCCGGACATACGCCCCCTCGTGTGCCCAAGTGCGCGCCGCCTTGAACGTCTCCCGGCGGTCGTGCGCGTTCCAGAAGGCGATGCTTCCGATCTGGGGGCCGCTTTCTTCGATGACGCGAAACGTGCAGCCCTTCCTGACGACGAAACCGCGGCCCTCGCCCGGCGGCACGACAACGCTGTCGAGTTGCTTGTACCGAGCCTTCGCCGTTCGCACGCGCTCGTAGAAGGCCTCGTCGAGCTTGTAGCGAGGGTTCTTCTCGGTCAGGTTTTGCCATTCCTGCACTCAGGGACCTCCTATCGGCGCGCCGGCCTTGGGTTCGGCTCGGCGGCTCGCGGTTCCATCCGCGCCGGAAACGCCTTCGGCTGGATGCCGGTCTCGTAGACCTCGACTCTCAGCGGTCGCACGACGTTCTCGCGCCACATCGTCGGATTGTGGGAGCCGTCGCCGAAGGGACAGACCGACACGGAGACCAGCAAGTCCATCTCTGCGTAGAACTCCACATAATCTCCCGTCTTCGCGTCCCCCCGCGCGATCGCGCGGCGGCCCGTGACCGGGTCCATGCGATTCAGCTCATGCAGGTTGATGTTCTCGCGCAGATCGTCCTCCGTCAGGCCGAACGGCTCGATCCCCTGCAGCAGGTTCACGCGGCATCCGTTCAGCCCGGGAATCCCGAAGCGCTTCTCGACGGTCTCCGGGCCGCAGTGCGTCCCGACGAAGTGATGATGATAGTCGCAGCCCGCCGGAGCGACGACCGTGTCGTCGATGCAGGTCGCCATCGGGCGCAGCCACGGCAACTCGGACCACATCCGCGAGTTCTTCCGGATGATCCAGCCGTCGAGAAGCCATGTCCGCATGGCGGAAAATTGCTCGCGAACGTCATCGGCGTTCCAAATCGCGACGTCGGCGATCTGCGGGCCCGTTTCTTCGACAACCCGGAACGTCTGGCCCTTTTTGGCGATGAAGCCGCGCCCGCTGTACGGCGGGATGACGAAGCTCTCCGCCATCGTGTACGAGGGTTTCGCCGCCCGCACGCGATCGTAGAACGCCGCGTCGAGTGCATAGCGTGGCTGCATTTGCGTAAGATCTCGAGCGACCACCGGGACGTCTCTCCACGTGTCTGCGGATCGACAGGTTACTGCATGGCGGTCGTTGTTTCGAGGGGGTCGGCGACGCTCTTACCGTTTCTTGAGCGGGTAGATGCAGGTCGTCCCGCTCGACGGCTTCGAATCGGCGAGGTGAATGGATTTTCCGGCGGTGTCGTCGACGACCTTATAAGGACTGACGATTTTCACGACCGATACGGTCTCGGGGATCGTGAACAGGCCGTCGACGATCTTGCTGGCGGCGACCTTTTTTTCCCTGGCCTTTATCGCCTCGCGTTCCTCCCATCGGATCTCGTCGCCGGCAATGAACAGAACGAACTCACTGAACGCCTTGCTGCGCAGATCGCAGACCTGCGCCACGCTGAATTTGTCGCGCCCTTGAAATAGCTATCCTTGTTGCTCTTTAATTTCGCGTCGTCGAGCACGTAACTCGGCTCCGAATCGCCGCACGCCGCCAGGAGAGCGACCGGAGCCAGCCATGTGAGAAGCGTGTGCCGAGCCATTTTTTATCGACCGCGACGACGCCCTGAATCTCAGCTTATCGGCGAGCACCGGCGCCAGACTTGATCCGGCGCCCGGCCGGAGCCCGCGACCTTATCGCCGTCCCAAAGGTAAACGGTTTCCTCGTTCGCCAGAACCATCGAAACGACCGAGCCCGCTCCCGGCTCGGCCTCGGGAACCTTGTAACGGAACGAGTGCCGGGTGTAGTCGCCGGTCGTTCGCGTCCCGGAGGGCGTGACGATGATGGGGCCGGAGATGGTCATGCCCCGCCCGTCGGTGAAGCACCAGCGGCCGTCGATGACATCTGCCCGTGCCTCGCCTTGCGTCAGCGCGAGGATTGTGAGCGCCAGGCAGAGAACGGGAACAAGAAGCCTTGCGGGCATCGCGGTTCTCCTCGGGCTCTGACCGAGGTTATCGTACAGCCGCGGCGTGCTCTTTCAAAACGGCAACAGATCACGCGCCTCGACGCCGTTGACGAGTGTTAACTCGCAAAAGAAAAAGCCCCGCCGCTCCGACGGGGCTCCACGTCTGACGGTCTGCGGCGTCGAATAGTAGACAGGGGGCCGATGGTAGTAGTGACCGACCCCGGCTGGACATGGGGCCGGTAATGGCCGTTCGACGGCCCGAACACCGTGCCGACGCCGATGGAGACCGATGTCCGCGAATCCGCAGCCGCCGGAACGCTCGCGGTTAAGCTCGATCGACCGCGCTTACAGTTCGAGCTTGTCCAGCATGACGCCGCAGGCGGCGGCGACGCCCGAGCTTGGCGCCTTGGTCCCCGGCATCGTTGCCCAGCCACCCTTTTCGACGAAGTCGCTGCGCTGCCAGGACGACACTTTCTTCAGCTCGGCCAGTTTCTCGGGCGCTCCCGGCTGTTTCTGAAAGGTGTCGACGCAGATGGGAGCCAGCGCGGCGACGACCGCAGATTCGGAGCTTTTCTTGGCCATGTCCGTGGCCGTGCCGCCGGTGACCCAGCCGAGCTGCCAGAAGCCAAGAATTGTGAACGCCACGGCGCCCCAGAAGGCGCCCCAGAAGCCGGGTTTTACCCACGCCGGAATTGTCATTTTCATTGTGTCTCCACCTTTCGGTTTTTGTGTGTGAAGCGATTCCCTAAACGTTCTTATCGTTGCCCGCCATCGAGGGCTTGTCCCAATCCGTCGTACGGTGGAGGGGGTACCGCGGACCTTACACTCGAAACCCGGGCGCTGTCTCAGGTCATGGAAAGAAAGCGGCTGCCGCTGTTGCTCGCGCGGCTTGTCTAGCGCCGGCGGAAATTAAAGCCGAATCGTTTCAAGGAAGGGCTTCCGGCGACCCGGGCTTTGTGCCCCGTAATCCACTGGTTGGCGCCGCTTTCGGTGGCGAAGCTCTTGACGAGGGTCGGCGATGACCCGAGGACGGTGACCTCGACCGCGAAGCTCATGTCTGGCTGGCGAATGATGCGGTAGGACGCATCGACATACGGATGGGTTTGGGTCATGTCTTTAATAAATATAGGGTCCCCATCACTAGGTTGCATGCCCCCTAGAAGATGCTGGATTTAGGGGCGTGCCGGTCTCGGGCGGGGGAGGGCAACAGCTTCTTGCATCCCACGTGCAGGCATGCGAAGTCTTCATATCATCTGGTCTGGGAGAAAGACATGCCTATCGGTACGGTCAAGTGGTTTAACAGCACGAAGGGTTACGGGTTCATCGCACCGGACAGCGGGGGGAAGGACGTGTTCGTCCACATCTCGGCCGTAGAGCGTGCCGGGATGAGCAATTTGGCCGAAGGCCAAAAGGTCTCCTACGAGGAGCACACCGACCCGAAACGCGGGAAGACGTCGGCGGAAAACCTCAAAGCCGTTTGATCCGCGCCTACACGGTTGGCGGGTCGGCCCGGATCAGGATCTGGGCCGAGGAAATTGCACGACGTAGCGGGCGCCGTCTGTCCGCTCGACCCTGAACGTTCCGCCAAGCT
Organism: Rhodospirillales bacterium; assembly: GCA_009694195.1. Taxonomy (GTDB): domain Bacteria; phylum Pseudomonadota; class Alphaproteobacteria; order Rhodospirillales; family SHVQ01; genus SHVQ01. The sequence goes on along the minus strand of SHVQ01000043.1, from coordinate 9,343 downwards.
GCCGGGTGAGCCCGTTGATCAGCCCGATCCGGAGGCACGCCTCGCCGTGTCTTGGGGCTCGAACCCGGGGCCGTCATCGTGGACGTACAAGGCCATCTCCTGAGCCGAGTGCGATGATCCGACGCGAACAGAGCACGCGTTGGTTCCGTTCGCGGCGTGCTTCGCCGCGTTGGTCAGGATCGTGGAGGATCAGCGCGAGGGATACCGCCGTCTCGTTGGAGAGATATCCCGACGCCTCTGCGGTCGCGATGTTGACGTTGGGGCCAAAGCCCTGCTGCGCGCTCGATCAAACGGCTTCAAGGAACTCTTTGGCGTTATAAGCCGCCGGGTTGTCGGCGTCGTAGAAGACGTGCTGAGCCGCGGCCATCGCCGCGACGCGACCGGCGGCGATCTGCCGGGGTAACAGTCGTTTTGGTGCCGGTGCGCCCGATGTAATTCGGACGAAAAAATCCCGCCGGGCCAGCCCCGGCAGGATGCTTTGGGTCGTGCGCCGCGCGCGAATCGCCAACCCGCGCGCGGAATTTTCCCCTATGGCTTCTTGTACCAGGGGCAGTTTTGCTTATTGGCTCTCACTTCGTCGTACTTGCCATCCTTGTTCGGATATTCGTAATAGACAACCGATCCATCCGGCATGCAAAGCGGATCGAAAAATGACCCGCCGGGCTCATACCGACCCTCCGAGCACGATGCTAATACAAGCAAAGCAGCAGCCAATCCCACGTAACGCATGGGCTCGTTCTCCTCTCGTCGCGGTCTGACGCCGTCGCTGGGTGTGCGGCGCGACGCTAATTCTCGCATCGAAGAAGCCGCCAGTCAAAACGACTCTCTCGCACCCAATGGCGGCGCTGCCATCAATCGGACATAAACGTATGATGGAAGAAAGCGTTCCATGAGCATTTACCTTCCCATCGCGGACGTCTCGGTGAACGCGTTGTTGCTCGTGGTTCTTGGCGGTGGGGTAGGGGTGCTTTCCGGCATTCTCGGCATCGGCGGCGGGTTTCTGCTGACCCCGCTGCTGATCGGCTTGGGCGTGCCGCCGCCCGTCGCCGTCGCCTCCGGCGCCAATCAGGTCGTCGGCGTCTCCATCTCCGGGGTGCTCTCCCACTGGCGGCGCGGGAATGTCGATCTCAAGATGGGCCTCTACATGCTGGCGGGCGGTTTCGCCGGCTCCGGCAGCGGCACGCTCCTGTTCAAGCTGTTGAAGCAGGTCGGCCAGGTGGACTTGGCAGTCTCGGCCGTCTACGTCGTCATGCTGGGCGGGGTCGGCTCATTGATGGTGGCGGAGGCCGGCAAGTCGCTGCTCCGGCAATGGCGTCGGCAGCCGGCCCCGATCCAATCCCGGCGGCGGCGCACCTGGATCCAAGCTTTGCCGTGGCGGGTGCGCTTCCGCAAATCCATGCTGTATGTGAGCCTGCTGCTGCCGCTCGGCGTCGGGTTCCTGGTCGGGTTTCTCTCGGCCATCATGGGCGTCGGCGGCGGGTTCATCATGGTGCCGGCCATGATCTATCTGATCGGCATGCCGACGGGCATTGCGGTCGGCACCTCGCTTCTGCAGACGACGGTCGTCACGTCGAACGTCACGTTCCTCCAGGCCGTCACCGTCCAGAGCGTCGACGTTTTCCTCATGATATTTCTCTTGGTCAGCGGCGTGATCGGGGCACAGTTCGGAGCCCGGTACGCGGGACGATTGCCAGCCGTCTACACGCGTCTCCTGATGGCGGCTCTCGTGCTGGGGATGGCGGGCCGGCTGTTCATCGAATTGGTGACGCCGCCCCCGGACGTCTATTCCTATGCGGTCATCGAGCAGCCGGTCGAGTGACCTCTGGCGCGCGGCGGCTCCCCATCCTCGCCTCAGATCTTCAGCTTCGGGTCGAGCCAGTCGCGGAGCGCGTCGCCGAACAGGTTGAAGGCGAAGACGGCGAGGCTGATGGCAAGCCCGGGGAAGACGATCATCCAGGGCGCCGCGTGGTAGAAATCGACCGCGTGGCCGGACAGCATGAGCCCCCACGACGGCGTCGGCTCGTTGACGCCGAGGCCGAGGAAGGAGAGGGAGGCTTCGAGCAGGATCGCCTGGGCGACGAACGCCGTCAGCATGATGAGATAGGGGGCGGCGATGTTCGGCAGGATGTGGCGGAAGATGATGCGGCTGTGGGAATAGCCGGCCGCGCGGGCGGCGTCGATGTACGGCATTTCGCGGATGGCGAGGGCCGACGAGCGCACCACGCGCTCGACCCTGGGCACCATCGGGATCGCGATCGCGAGGACCAGGTTGACGTCGAGGCCGAGTAGATCGGCCTTGGGGAGCACGGCGACCACGGCGAGGGCCAGCACGATGATCGGGAACGAGAGCAGCACGTCCATGACGCCCTGGACGGCCATGTCGATGCGCCCGCCGAAGTAGGCCGAGGCGACGCCGATGACCGCGCCGAGGCTGGAACCGAGGAAGGACGCCAGGAAGCCGACGAAGAGCGCCGTGCGGGCGCCGTAGATGACGCGCGAGAGGACGTCGCGCCCGAATGCGTCGGTCCCGAGGGGATGGGCAAGCGCCGGGGCCGACAGCATGGATTCGAAATCGACCGCGACCGGATCGTAAGGCGCCACGACATCGGCAAACGCCGCCGCCGCGATCATGATCACGATGATCGCAAGACCGGCCGAACCGGTCGGCTGGGTGCGCACGAACGCCACCACCGGATGGCGGCGCTTCGGCTGCGCGTAGGTGATGGTGACGGCCATCAGCCGTACCGGATGCGCGGGTCGAGCCAGGCATACAGCATGTCGACCACGAAGTTGATGATGATGAAAAACGACGCGACCAGCATGACGAGCGCCTGCACGAGCGTATAGTCGCCGTGCGCGACGGCCTGTACGAACAACTTCCCGATGCCGTTCAGATTGAACACCTGCTCGGTGACGACAAGGCCGCCGATGAGAAAGGCGAACTCGAGCCCGATCACGGTGATGACCGGGAGGAGGGCATTCCGCATGGCGTGGCGCGCGACCACCAGGCGCTCGTACACGCCCTTGGCGCGTGCCGTCCGGATGTAGTCCTCCTTCAGAACCTCGAGGAGCGAGGAGCGCGTCATCCGCGTCGCCACCGCGGAATAGCGGTACCCGACGGCGATGGCGGGCCAGATGAGCTGGGAGAGGTTGGCCCACGGGTCCTCGTAGAGAGGCGTGAACGTGAGGGGCGGGATCCAGTTGAAGACGAGGAGCAGTCCCAAGATCAGCACCATGCCGAGCCAGAACGAGGGGACCGCGAGCCCGGCGATGGCGAACACGCGGATCGTGTGATCGATCCATGTATCCCTGAAAAGTGCGGCAAGGGTGCCTAAGGGAAGGGCGATTGCAGTCGCAAGGATGGTCGCCATGATCGCGACCTGGAGGGAGAGCTCGAGCCGGATACCGATCTCATGGGCGACCGGACGCTCGGTCCACATGGAAACGCCGAGATCGCCGGTGAAGAGCCCGCCCATCCAGTCGACGAATTGCCAGATGAGCGTCTTGTCGAGGCCGAGCCGCGCCCGCTCGGCGGCGAGCACGTCCGGCGTCACGCTCGCCCCTTCGCCCAAGAGTTTCAGCTCGACGATGTCGCCCGGCATGATCCGGAGCAGAAAGAAAATGAGGACCGCGACGCCCAACAGCGTCGGGATCATCAGGAGGATGCGGTGAACCGTGTAGCGCAGCATTAGCGCACGTTCAAAGAGGGGTCGTCACCCCCGCGGAAGCGGGGGTCCAGACTTTGACGAAGACTGGATTCCCGCTTTGCCTACTCCGCCGAAGCAGCCGCTTCGGCTGCGAAGGCTGGACGCGGGAATGACGACAATACGGCGAGTCCCTTTCCGCCCCACTGGCGGAGAGGGTCAGTCCATAGGCCATTATTGATCGAGCCAAACGTCGGCCAGGTCCTGATTGATGTAGTGGCTCGGCGTGATCTTCCAGCCCTTCATTTGCGCCGCGTGCACGATGATGCGGTTGTACCAGATGGTCGGCACCGTATAGGCCTCGGAGAGGGCGCGGAACTCGAACTCGCGGACAAAGGTCTTCCGTTGCTCCGGGTCCGTGGTGCGAGCCTGCATCTCGTACAAATGATCGAGTGTGCGGTCGCTGTAGCGCCCGTAGTTGATGGTCGACTTGTCGGACGAAAGATACTTGATGAACTGCAGGCTCGGGTCGTCCGTGTGGTCGCAGTTGAAGTCGACGCCGGCCTGATAGTTCCCGCTGCGGAGCGCATCGAAGTAGAGCTTGGAATCGAGCTGCTCGTGCTCGGCCGTGATGCCGAGCTGCCGCCACTGGTCCAGCATCCAAACGGCGACCGGGGTGTACGGCATCGGCACGTTGCGGTTGGTGAGCTTGAATTTAAGGTTCGAGACGCCGGCTTCCTTGAGGAGGCGCTTCGCCTCCGCTCGCGATTTCTCGATGTTCTTCGACATGCCGGGAATCTTTTCGAGATCGGCGGGGCTGGCGGCGAGCTCGTAGCCCGGGCGGAGGATGCCGCCGACCGGCTTCACGATGGCGATCTTGGAAAGCGCTTCCGAGCCCTTCCAGCGGTCGAGGGCGAGGGAGAGCGCGCGGCGGACGCGGGCGTCGTCGAACGGCTTCTTCTCCGTGTTGAACGCCAACACCAGATTGCAGACCCAGGGGCTTTCCTGGACCACGACCTTGTTGCCGAGCGCGCCCACGAGCTTGTCGCGGTCGGCCGGCGTGAAGCCCCGGAATTCCGTATGGATCTCGCCGCCTTGCAGCGCATTCACGATGGCGGCGCTGGATTTGATGAAGATCGCCCGGTAGTTGTCGAGGTAGGGCTTGCCCGGCTCGAAGTAATCGTTGAACCGCTCGCCGACCCAATGGGAGCCGGAAACGTGCTCGACGAACTTGAAGGGGCCGGTGCCGAGGACGTTCTTCTCCGGGAACTTGGGATCGGTCTTGATCTTCGCCGCGCTGTAGATGCAGTCCCAGGGCGAGGCGAAGTTGGCGAGCATGGAGGCGTTGGGTGCCCGGAGCTTGAACACGACGGTGAGCGCGTCCGGCGTCTCGATCGACGTGATGTCGCCGTAGGATGCCTTGCGGAGCGAGACCACGCCCTGGGGTGGATTGGAGATCCGCTCGTAGGTCGCTTTTACGTCGGCGGACGTGAGCGCGCTGCCGTCATGGAACTTGACGCCGGAGCGGAGCTTGAAGGTGTACGTGAGCCCGTCCTTGGAGATGTCCCACGACTGGGCGAGATCGCCCCGGATGGTCGGATACTTGTCGGGGTCGAACTCCAACAGCGTCGAGTAATGCGGCCGTACGGGGTGAATGAAGGCGAACGTCGAGACCCGGTGACAGTCGTAGCTCGGCGGCTCGTCGAGGACGGCGAACTTGAGCGTTCCCCCCTTTTTCGGCGTCTGCGCTTCGGCGGTGGCGGAGGTGAGGGCGAACGCCGCCAACAGGGCAAGCGCTATGGGGTAGCCGTGCTTCATTCTCATTGAAAGCCTCCCTTTAAGTTGCGATGCGGTCCCAGTCCGCATCGGGCATCAAAGATGAATGCAGGCCGCGTGATGGCCCGCGTCGACCTCCCGGAGCTCGGGGACGACGACTTTACAGTCCTCGGTCGCTTTCGGGCAACGGGTGCGAAACACGCAGCCGGACGGCGGGTTCAACGGGCTCGGCACTTCGCCTGCGAGAACCTTATGGGCCCGACGCCCCTCGGCCACCGGGTCCGGAACCGGGACTGCCTCCAGCAGCGCCTGCGTATAGGGATGGCGCGGGTTTGCGTAAAGCTCGTCGCGGCCCGCCATTTCCATGACGCGGCCGAGGTACATGACGGCGACCCGCTTCGAGATGTGCCGGACGACCGCCAGGTCGTGCGCGATGAAAAGGTACGCGAGGCCGAGGGAACGCTGGAGCTCTTCCAGCAAGTTGATGATCTGCGCCTGGATGGAGACGTCGAGCGCGGAGACGGGCTCGTCGCAGACGATGAAGCGCGGCTGCATGGCGAGGGCGCGCGCGATGCCGACGCGCTGGCGCTGCCCGCCCGAGAGCTCGTGCGGATAGCGCTGCGCCATGTACGGGAACAGACCGACCTGGGTCAGAATTTCGGCGACGCGCTCGCCCGCGGCGGTGCGGCTCCGGGCCAAGCCGTACACGGTGAGCGGCTCCGACAGGATCTGCCCGATGGTCATGCGCGGATTGAGCGAGCTGTACGGGTCCTGGAAAATCACCTGGACGCGCCGGCGCAGCGCTTTGAGGTCGCCCGACCGAGCGTTGGTGACATCGGCGCCTTCGAAAAGAATCTGACCCTTCGTCGCGTCCTCGAGGCGCAGGATGACCCGGCCGACCGTCGTCTTGCCGCAACCGGATTCGCCGACGAGGCCGAGCGTCTCGCCCGCCGCGACCGTGAAGGACACGTCTTGCACCGCCCGGATCTCGGCGTGATCGCTGCGCCAGGAACCGGCCGCGCGGCCAGCGGCAAAATGCTTTGCGAGGCCGCGCACTTCGAGCAAGGGGCCGGGGGAGGCGTCGGACGCGCGCGTTGCCGCCTCCGCCCGGATGGCTTCGGCCGGCCGCGCGAGGCGGCCGACTTCGGAGGTGCGAATGCACGCCGAGAGGTGATCGGGCGCGGCCGCGACGAGGGGCGGCACGTCCGCCCGGCAGGCGTCGATCGCGAGCGCGCAGCGCGGATGGAACCGACAGCCCTCGGGCGGATCGAGAAGGTTGGGCGGCAGGCCCTCGATGGTTTCGAGCATTTGGCCGCGCGGGCGGTCGAGCCTGGGGACGGAACGGAGGAGCCCGATCGTGTAGGGGTGCTTGGGTTCCCGGAACACCTCGGCGGCCGTTCCCTGCTCGACCATGCGCGCCGCGTACATGACGTTCACGCGGTCGGCGTAGCGCGCGACGATGCCCAGGTTGTGGGTGATGATGACCATCGCGATCCCCAGCCGCTGCGAGAGGTCCTTCATCAAGTGGAGGATTTGCGCCTGGATGGTGACGTCGAGGGCGGTCGTCGGCTCGTCCGCGATGATGAGCTTCGGATTGCATGCGAGCCCGATGGCGATCATCACGCGCTGGCGCATGCCGCCGGAGAACTGGTGCGGATATTGATCGAGACGCCGGGTGCCGTCGGGAATGCCGACCAGCCCCATCAGCTCCTCGGCGCGGGCCCGCGCGGCCTTTTCATCCATGCCGAGGTGGATGACGAGGGGCTCCATGATCTGCAGCCCGATCGGGAGGACCGGGTTGAGCGAGGTCATCGGCTCCTGGAAGATCATGGAGATGTCGCGGCCGCGGACTTCGCGCATCGCGTCTTCGGAGACCGTGAGAAGGTCGCGGCCTTCGAACAGGATCCGGCCGCCCACGATGCGACCCGCCGGTTGGGCCACCAGGCGCATCACCGCGAGCGCGGAGACCGATTTGCCGCAGCCCGATTCGCCGACGATGGCGACCACCTCGCCGGCGCCGACCTTGTAGGAAATGTCCTCGACCGCCCGCACCACGCCCCGGGACGTGACGAAGTGGACGTGGAGACCGTCGACTTCAAGCAAGGGCGGCGCGACTTGGGCTGAAACCGGCATCGCCGTCTAGGGTCGCCAGCGGCGCCGCCCGGGTCAACCGATTTTCATGTCCGGCTGCGGGCGCGTTAACGTTTCGTAAAGAATCTTTACCTAGGCTTTAAGGTTCTTGAGCAACCTCATGGGAGAAACGCCATGAAAGCCACCACTCGCGCGATCGTGCAGACGGAACAGTCTGCGATCTGGGACAGCCCGCTCATCTGGTCGACCGTCGCTCTCTGCTCGGCCGGAACGCTCGTGTTCTTCTGGCGGGATTTTGGAAAAATGGTCACCTGGTTCGTGCCCTGAGGGACGCGATCCCTTGACGGCGCGCGCCGGCGGGGCTCTGCTGGCGCGCATGAGCCTTAAGGCCTCGCTCCGCCGGGCGTCGATCGCCATCGCGCTGGTCGCCGCCGCCTGCACGTACACGGGGAACGACAATCCGATCGTGCGGCGGGCGGCGTGGTTCAGCTATGTCAACGGCGACGACATCCGCAAGGACTGTGTCGCCGGGACAGCCGACCGCTCCCGGTTCGTTCACAACGCCGTCTACGTCCAGCAAGTCCGGACTTACGACGTCGTCCGCGACGCGGCCGGGCCGGTACTCAAGGTTCGCGTTCTCGGCCGCCCCGATCTCAGTCAGTTCGGCATCTCGCGGCCGGACGACATCTTTGGTCCCTGGCGCGGCGCCACGGCCGACGTTCGGCTTCGGGACGGCGATCTCGTGCTGTTGCAGCGTCTGATGGGAGAAGCCGGGGTGTTTGACCGTCCGCCGGTGGGCCTCGAGTTGCCGTCCGAGGGATTTTACTGGACGGTCGCGGCGTGCCGCGCGGGCGCCTTCAACTTCAACGCCTATCTCTGGCCCTCCGAACAATTCGAAAAGGCGCAGTTCTCGCGCCTCTTGTTTGCCTGGGATCCGACGGGAGTCCCCGTGAACCAGCCTCGCTCGCTCACGCCGTTCGACGTATACGGCTCGAACCGGCCGGAAGATGCCGGATACTCTTTCAATTTGCGCGTGGGCGAAAACGGCCTCGTGGGCGTGAAACCGTGGTTTTAGCCTGGAGTGTCGTCGTTCCCGCGGAAGCGGGAACCCAGTCCTGCTCAAGTGCTGGACCCCCACTTTCGCGGGGGTGACGATCCTTCAAAGTCAACGCATTACATAGTTAATTCTGAGCTATCACTTCAGCTTTCGGTTGACATGACCGAACCCCTCGGCGCGAAGACCGACCGACGCCTCGTCGATACCTGGTTCGGCGTCGTCTTCATTTTCATTCTCGTCGTCCTCCTCTATCCCACGGCGTTCATGTTCTTTCATTCGCTGTGGGGGCCCGAGCCCCCCGATCCGCCCGACGACTACGACCCACAAAATCCCGCCGCCGTCGAAGCCTTCGTGCAGGGCAATCCGGTCGGCTGGTTCATGGCCGTTAACCAAGCCTGGTTCGTCGGCGGAGTTGTGCTGCCGGCCGGAGTCGCCGCCGGCGCGTATCGACTCGCGCGGCACATCTTCCGGGAGGCGAATCCGAAGGTGCTCAAATGGGCGGCCGTGGTGTCGGTCGGAGTCCTCTACGCTGCCGGCACGATCGTCAGCTTGTTCTGATTGCCGGGACTCTAGTCGGACCCGGAATTTAACTCTAAAGGACCATTTCTGATGAGGTATGTGATCCGGCATTCCCCGGATAGGTTCGTTGATGGCTGCATCGGAGCCATGATTCTGATATAAGAATCAATGATTTGGATGCGCTGGGGACGATTCTGATGAGGAACCCGACGGGTGAATCCGTGAACCAGCCTTTGAGGCTGCCTTTCGACCCCCG